>NZ_KB235922.1:1760210-2360210 GCF_000332195.1 Pleurocapsa sp. PCC 7319 | reverse complement strand
TCTTCTTGGCAAAAGGATACAAGATTCTACATCATTGAGCTATGCCAGGACTTGTGGGGAAATTGGCTGCTCAAAAAAACCTGGGGTTCAGCAGCGAAGAGAGATTTGGGTCGCTCTATTTCTACTGTTTGTCCCAATTATCAAATAGGGATAGAGCTTTACTGCAAAGCCGAAAAACGCCGTTTATCTAGAGGATATGATGTTATATCAGCTAGTTCTCGATCTGACCTCGATCGCAAATCCCTCATAAAAATCTCCTGACTGTAGCAGTTCAAAATCACCAAAAAGTAAAGAAATAAATACTTGAGCTATAGACAAAGCAGTTGCTTTGGAGATTTGAGGCAGAGTGTTGATTTCTATATTGGATTCAAGACATTTGGTTATTCGTTCGATCCAAGCATTGATATTTTCGTTATGAGCCAAAGATATGACTTGGGGTTCAATTAGATCGAGGTCAAATAAACCTACCGCTTCAGACGAGGTTAAAGATTGAATTTTAACTGATGTTTCCCGCTGGTACTTAGCTCTACTCTGAGGTTTGAGATATTTTTGTAAAAAGGAAGTGCTTATACTTTGTTGAGTCAGAGAAGCTAAAAATTGACAAAAGCTATTGTCTATAGGAGTATCCGTTAAATCTACATTATCTTGTTGAGCATTCTCTAAGGCTGCTTCTGCTTGCGCCAGAAGACAAACACTTCCCAGATAAAAAAGCTCACCCGTTCGCCGTAATTTAATTTCATCTTTTATGTGTGATGAATCAATTTTATTTACCTGTTGGATAATGGCGCTAAAGGAGTAATCCATTCTTCTTAGTTTAAAATTTTATCGGTAAATACTTTGCTTTTACATTCAGGACAGTCAGCAGGATTTAGCCAGTAAATTAGACCATAACAATCGATCCCATACTCTGTTGACAAATGATCTAAGAGATTTCGGATGTAAGCTTCAAGCTCTGGCTGTCTGAGTCCTTGGGTATGTTGCGGTAGCATTTGATGGGAGAGTTTATTACCTTGGTATATTTTAAGGGCGATCGCATGAACAAATTGGTTCTCTTTGCCGTAAATTTCTAGTTCTGCTCTATATGCTTCGGGTAGTATTGGTTCTATCGTAGTGATGCCCTTTTTCTTAGCAGCATTTTGACGACGTTTAGCGTTTACCTTACCAGAATTTCTCAGACGGTTACGTTTGATACGACAATTATGCCCGACATAACATTCTGGATGCTTTTCTTTAGCCTCGTCCTCTGTGCGGTAATTCTTGGCACAATAGAGACATACTGGATTAGCTTTCCTGCCCATTATCCGAATCAATAAGATCTTTTAGTGATAGGGGGAACTGCCCTTTTTTAACCATCTTGGCAAAAATACGATAGCAGTCTTTCTTGTCTCCTTCTTTGCGGGGAAAACCCAACCACAAAATAATAATTACCTTTTGTTGTGGAAATACTTTGAAGAAAAGTCGGTAGCGATGCCTGGAGGCATCCGCCAGCGAAGCTGTCGAATCGGCAAAGCCGATTGGCAGCCCCATCTTTTTCAAACGACTGTATTTATCCAAAGGCTTCCTCAGAGCAAAGTATGAAGCTAAGGGATCATGCGGAATTTTTTCCTCAATCCCGACGGTAAGAGCTTTGAATAGCTCAACTTGCGGATGTTTAACAAAGTCGTCAGTTGGCAAGCGTGAATGTAAAGACTTGACCTGATGAAGCAATTGCTGCCATTGGTCGTTAAATAATGGATGAAACAAGATAGTCCACCCATTAATCTTCATCGATTTCTACCCCAGCTAACAATTCGTTTGCCTCCTGACTCATTTGATTCGTATAGGGAATAAGAGATTCAGGTTCTTCAACGGCAGACTTCATTAGAAAGTCTAGAAATAAACTCATCATCACATCGTCATCATCTTCTTTGACCTTTTCAACAGGATCTAAACGAACTAACAACGTATTTTCATCTAAAACTTCAAGATGACCGCTAGCATCAACTAGTTCGGGATGATCTTTGGAGAAAGCGCGAGGTAAGCGATATCCATTCTGATTGCCAATCTTGGCTGGAGAAACTGGGTAATTATTGTTTGAGTTGTTAGGCATCAGATCGAAGTGACTTTAGCAATGTTATTACAATTTATTATAACATTTTTAAAAACGAATTCTGTAGTGTTTTGAATAATAGCGTATCTTTTACGTATCAAATGCTAATTGTAAAATTTATAAATGCTTAAAAAGCTTGTGAATTATTATTTATATTAATTTATTGTCAATTTCTAGTTCTGATTAGAGTAATTATCAGAAGTAAAACTATATCTCTTAGGTATTAAATAAAATAAAACTATATCTCTTAGGTAAGTTACAATAAAGCTAGGTAATTTAGTAACTAAACATGAAAAATACTGTTATTCACTCGATTGAGATACCCAAAGACAGAGATAAAGTAGCAAAAACTTTGCTGCATCATGTAGCAACTTCCTTAACTGAAGCAAGTACAGAACATCTGGAGCAAATAGCCGAATCCCTCAAACCAAAAGTAATCGACCCAGCCAAAAAAGCTTTGGCGAAAAAGATTGCAGGTGATGACTACAGTGAAGGTAATTTAGCTGTACTGGAGTTGGCTAATTTAGAACGGTATTATCAACGTCGTCGCGAACTACTAGCCCGAAGTATTACGACGCCAGAAGTAGCAAAACTGATTGGCTGTCAGGCAATTACCACCGTACACGATCGCCGTAAGGCAGGTACGCTATTGGGATTAAAGGATAATGGTGTTTATAGATTTCCCTTGTGGCAGTTCGATCCAGAAGGAGATGATGGGGTAATCGATCGCTTGCCCGAACTGATAAAAACCTTACAAATATGCGATTTTGCCAAACTCAATTGGTTCAGTAAACCATTAAGAGCTTTTGAAAATCGTACTCCCTTTGAGATACTAAAAAGTGGTAATGATAGGGGTATTGAAGATTTGCTAGTCGAAGCGAGAGGAGTGGGTGTCGCTCAGTAATGGTAGAGATTCGCTATCCACCACCAACCCGTAATATTAGTCCTCAATGGTTTGAATTAAAACCTGGAACGACAATTCAAAGAATATTTGACCCTACAAGTTATGGAGCTACCGCCACGGGGTTTAGATATTATGGTCCATTGAGTAGGTTTGACCATCAAAAGGGTAAACAACCCAAGATAGATAATGAACGGGGGATTATTTATGCAGGATTTAACTTATCCTGCTGCTTAATTGAGGTGTTTGGCGATGATGAAGCAATTAAAATACAAAAACAGCAGATTGCTTTTATTACTTTAAAACAAAGTCTTAGATTACTCGATCTAAGAGATTCTGGTGCCTGGAATGCTGGTTCGGTAGTCGCAATGGCAAGTGATGGAAGAAGGAAACTAACTCAAGCCTGGAGTCGTTATTTCTATGAAAATTCCGATTTATATGGAAATATTGAGGGACTGATTTTTAACAATGCTCATGACGGTAAGCCCGCAATAGCTTTGTACGAACGAGCAGCTTCTAAATTGTTATCCGCTGATGTCTCTGTCTTAGATCTTAATGAGCCAACGATTAGAGAAACTGTACTCGCGATCGCTACTAAATTAAATTTGTTAGTTGAAATCGAACTATGAAAATTGACATTATTTCTGTAGAAGAAAGTAAAACTACAAATACAGTAGAAACAAAGATTGAATCGATAAAGAGTGCGACAGCTGTCCCCAAAACAGAAACCATTAAGGAAACCACTAACCTAGAAGATATTTTTGCCCGATTCCTCCAGATGGAAGTAGGAGATGGTGCAGCTTCCGTCGATACTATTCGCAACTATTTATCCCAAACCAAACAGTATTTGCAGTGGTGCCGAGATAATTTACTCTCGCCTACCGAGGCAGAACCAGAAGACATCAAGCTTTACCGACAACATTTAGTTAGCTCTGGATACGCTAATTCTACGATCGCCACCAAACTGAATATTGTCAGAATATTCTACAATGCTGCGATAGCTCATGGATTAATCGAACACAATCCCGCACTCAAAGTTAAAGCTCCCAAAGACAGAAAAGATCCTGCTGCTCGGATTACCTTTATGGAAGCAGAGGAGTTAAAGTTTTTACTCGACTATATTCAATCTCAATTAGATCGGGCTAAGACAAATAAAGAAAAACTGAGCCTGCTGCGCGATCGCCTTTTAATTGGCATCATGAGTTTAGAAGGATGCAGAACGGTAGAAATGCACCAACTAAAAGTAGCAGATATTGTCAGGCAGGGCATTAAGACTGGTTTACAGGTATCGGCAAAACGGGCTAGCAGGATCGTTCCTCTAACTGAAAATTTGACAGTCCAGCTAAATGATTATCTTCAGATGAGGAGAAAAGTTCTAAGAAGGAAAATTAAACCTACAGATTTTGTTTTTGTCTCACTTAGTAACAACAACAAAGGAGGTCAATTATCTAGACGCAGCATTAGGGAGATATGCGATCGCGCTCTGGTTGAATGTAACTTGAAACATACTCCTGGTAGAACACTTACAGCACATAGCTTACGTCATACTGCTGGTACGCTGGCATTGAGAACTGGTGCGGATTTAAGACAGGTACAAGATTTGCTGGGTCATGCCGATCCCAGGACTACCTCGATTTATGCTCACGTAGGCGATCGCTGGGAGCATAACCCTGGTGCTAGTATTGAAGAGAAGCTCGATCTATCGTCATAATTGACTTTTTAGTTTGAGAGAGATAATGGTAATTATCTTAGTTTAAAAAGACCAAGCAACTTGTACTATTTGATTTTTCTCTAAAATTGCTTACAATTAGGAGTTAGAATTGGAAACTAATCTAAGAATAGCTATTCTTAGATGTGTCGTTGGTGAATTAAGTTACACCACAAGAGTACAACATGATGTCTTGATTTTGAGATGTTCGGTGAAATTTTCAAAGCTCAAAGCTAAGAACAGAAACATCTTATACGTTATATACAAGATCGCTAACGCCCCCAACATTTTTCTCTTTAATAGCCAAATAGAAAACGGACATAATTTTGTCAGCTAAATAGAAATATTTTTATGATTCGCATCTTGCTAGTAGACGATCAGAACATCGTAAGGCAAAGAGTTCAGACATTGCTTGAACCCAGACCGAAGCTACAAGTAGTAGGTACTGCCGAAGATGGTAACAGCGCAATAAAACAAGTGGGTACTCTCATGCCCGATATTGTGTTGATGGATATTGAAATGCCAGTCATGAATGGAATAACTGCCACTCAAAAAATTTGTCAGCAGTTTCCGAAAACTAAAGTGCTCATTCTTAGCAGCCGCGAAAACAAGGAACATGTAATACAAGCTTTGCAAGCAGGAGCAGAAGGCTATTTACTCAAAAAAACCCTTGCTGAAGAGTTAGTGCAGGCAATTTTGTCAGTAAATCGAGGTTACTCGCAGATAGAATCAAAACTACTTAAAAAAGTTGTAGCTGGACTTTCCTCTTCTGATTTCGTCACCTTATCCGAGCAAAATGGGTTTATTTCAGTTAATAAACAAGTATCAAACCTCGAAACAAGTACTAATGGTAAGCAAAGATTTACTTCTAATAATCTAACTGAAGTACCAGGCTTCGATAACAAGTCTTTACAAAAAAATACAGAGAATATACAAGAGATTAAGAATAAACTGCCACTTAAGATAAATAAAACTGATAGCTCAAAACTAGTTTTAAAACCGCTTATATCAGAGGCAGAAAAACTGAAGCTAAAAAATTCAAGGCAAAAAGACGAAACATCTTTTAAAAATTGTAAAATCTGGCTTAATAATCAGTTGTCAATTATTCCTATCTTATTAATAACAACAATGATTCTAATTTCCTTTTTTTATCACTCTGGTACTCAGTTTGCTTCTGCTCCAGCTCAACAAAAAAAAACAAATATTATTCCTGTCAAGACTAAAAAAATAGAGCCAGTTAAATCTTATAAAACTTCTCAAACCTACACAGGAGAGGTAACAGCATCAAGAACTAGCGAGGTGGGTTTTGAGCGTGGAGGTAAATTAGTTGAAATATTTGTTGAAGAAGGCGATCTCGTCTCAGCATATACTCCTTTAGCAAAACTAGATACCGCTAACTTAGAAGCACAACGTCAGGGATTAATCGCCCAAAAAGAGCAGGAAGAAGCGGTTCTTGCAGAACTTAAAAATGGTGTGAGAACAGAAGAAATAACAGCATCCCAGGCTCAAGTAGAAGGCTTGAAACAGCAGCTAGAATTAGAAAAATTAAAAAATTCTCGTCGAGAATATCTATATAATGAAGGTGCAATTTCTCGCGAACAGTTAGACGAAATTGCTTTTAATCGTAAAGCTTTAAATGAACGTTTAGCTAATGCCAAAAGCAATTTAGACAAGTTACAAAACGGCATCAGAGTCGAAAAAATAAGCGCGCAACAAGCAGCCGTAAATCAGCTTATCGCCGAGATTAAAGATTTAGATATTACCATTGATAAAAGTATTCTCAAATCCCCTTTTAGGGGCATAGTTTCTACCCGTAATTTAGATGAAGGAACGGTTGTCAAAGCGAGTACATCTATTTTGCGGTTAGTCGAAGATACTCAACCCAAGGTCAAAATCGGCGTTCCAATCGATGTAGCTAACCGAATGCAGTTGGGTGGTAAGCAGCAGGTAACAATAGGCGGTAAAAATTATAGTACTGTAGTTGATTCTGTTTTACCAGAGGTAAATACCGCAACTCGTACTCGTACTATAGTTTTGAAGCTTGCAACTACAGCAGCTACTCAAATATCGCCCAAACAAATTGCTCGATTAGCTATTATCCAGACCAATAATACCGATGGTTATTGGTTACCTATTAATGCTTTAGCTAGAAGCGATCGCGGTTTATGGTCTTGTTACGCCCTGGTAGAGTCGTCAGAGGTCAATAATAAAGCGGAACGCAGATATGTAGAGATATTAGAAACACAAGAGAATCGCGTTTTTGTCAGGGGAACACTTCGACCAGGGGATGAAATCATTACAGATGGTACACATCGTTTAGTCCCTGGTCAATTAGTAACTAGTCAGTAGAAAATAAACTTTGCTATGTCTACCTTGTTCTATCGTAATAGTCGTTTACTGATCTCAACCATTGTTCTAATTTTTGTTTGGGGTATTTCTTCTTATTTTGCTTTACCTAAATTAGAAGATCCAGAATTGCTGTCTCGCACTGCTTTCGTTAAGACTTTTCTGCCTGGTGCTAGGGCAGCTAGGATTGAATCACTAATCACAGACAAAATTGAAGATAAATTTACAGAAATAGAAGAAATAAAAAAGTATAGTTCAACTTCTAGTTCTGGTGGTTCGATTATTCTTCTGTATCTAAAGGATAGCGTACAGAAAGAAGAGTTGGAAGATGTTTGGTCTCGGATACAAAATAAGATTGATGAGGTTAAGTCAGAGTTGCCTGCAGGTGCTAGCGAACCAGAATTAGAAAAGCTTAAGGTTAAAGCTTATGCTTTAATTATAGCTTTGACATGGCAAGATAAACATCCAAACTATGGAATTTTAAATCGTCAAGGGGAAGTTTTAAAAGATCGTATTCAAGCTATTCTAGGAACAGAAGAAGTAAAATTATTTGGCGATCAAGACGAAGAAATTCTCATAGAAATTAATCCTACTACGATTGCTAGTTACAATCTAACCGCAGCCGATATTTCCCAGCAGATTCAACAAAGCGATTCTAAAGCATCGGCTGGACAACTACACAATAGTAATAGTGATTTATCAATTGAAGTAGCTGGAGAATTAGATACCCTTAATCGAGTACAGAATATTCCAATTAGCTTTGGTAGCCAGGGACAATTTGTTCGCATACAAGATATTGCAACAGTAACTAAAGGTGTTACTTCTCCAGCTAATGAACTGTCTATTATTAGCGATCGCCCTGGAGTAACTCTTGCTGTTCATGTAGAGTCGGCAACTAAACTAAATATCTGGGCAAAAAATGCTGAAAAAGTTTTAAAGGAATATCGTTCAGAACTTCCTAGTACAATTGAATTAAAAACCGTTTTTGCTCAAAACCGTTACGTCGAAGATAGAATAAATAGTTTAATTCTTAATTTAGTTTTAGGTGGTGGTTTAGTCTTTCTAGTCACGCTGATAATGATGGGATGGCGATCGGCAATCATAGTTGGTACTTCTTTACCCCTATCAATCTTGATGGTGTTTGGCTGGATGAATATAATGAAAATTCCCCTACACCAGATGTCAGTTATGGGATTGATAGTAGCATTGGGAATCTTAATTGATAATGGAATTATAATGGTCGATAAGGTAACTAACCATCTCAAAAATGGCTTTAAACCCATCGATGCCATCAACAATAGTTTAAATCATTTAGCTGTTCCCTTATTAAGTTCAACCATTACTACTATCCTTTCTTTTCTACCAATTGCCTTATTACCAGGAGAGACTGGAGAATTTATAGGAACGATTGCCGTCAGCGTTATTTTAGCGGTATCTTCCTCTTTATTTCTAGCATTGGCAATCATTCCAGCCTTGACAGCAAAATTGACCACGGTAAACGGCTATTCACCCTTAGAAAAATCGTGGTGGCAAACAGGTATATCTGTCCAGCTACTAACAAGATGGTATAGAAAAACCTTGAAATGGGCTGTTGATCGACCAGTACTAGGTATTTGCCTAGCTTTACTGCTTCCTGTGATTGGCTTTATCCAAGTAAGTCATCTACCACTACAGTTTTTCCCCGCAGCAGATCGCGATCAGTTACAGATTCAATTAGAGTTACCCGCAGCAACTTCGATTGCCAAAACTCAAGCTGTTACCAAACAAATACGCGATCACCTGTTAACTTACGAAAACGTAACTGATGTTCACTGGTTTATTGGCAGAAGTGCGCCAAAATTTTATTACAATGTGGGGGGAGGTAGACAACAAGAAGCTAATTATGCTCAGGCTATAATTCAACTGAATTTAATTGCCTCTAATTCTCTAGTTAAGGAATTGCAGGGCGAATTAGATCGGGTTTTTCCCTCTGCTCGCATTTTGGTTCAACAACTAAAACAAGGACCCTTTTTTAATGCGCCAGTGGAAATGAGAATCTTTGGTTCGGACTTGGATACGCTACAACAATTAGGAGAAAAGGCAAGAAGTTTATTAATTGAGTTAAGTGAGATAACTCATACCCGCGCCAGTTTAGCTGAAATTAGACCTCAGTTAGAAATACAGGTAAATGAAGAAGAAGTTCGTTTGGCTGGTTTGAACCGTGATGAGATCGCTCAACAGTTAGATTCTACTTTAGAAGGTGCCACAGGTGGATCTATTTTGGAATCTACCGAAGAATTACCCGTCCGAGTTAGATTATCCGCAGCAGATCGCGCTGGATTAAATAATATTGCCTCGTTAAATTTATTACCCGCTCAAGATGGTTCGAATAATGTAGTTGAGAACGTTCCTCTATCGTCTTTGAGTAAAATAACTCTTAAACCAGAACTGGCAAAGATTACTCGCTATAACGGACAAAGAGTTAACACGGTGCAAGGCTTTTTAACCGCTGGAACTTTACCCGATGAGGCATTAACCGATTTTAAGCATAAATTAACTGAAACCAAATGGCAGCTTCCCAATGGCTACAGCTATGAGTTTGGCGGAGAAGCAGAACAAAAAGATGATGCTCTTGGGGGTTTAGTTTCCATTGTAGGAGTTCTTACTGTCTTGATGGTGGCAACTTTAGTTCTATCTTTAGATTCTTTTCGTTTGGCTGGTGTTATCGGCGTAGTGGCGATTGCCTCTTGTGGTCTGGGTTTATTCTCTATCTGGCTGTTTGGCTATCCTTTTGGCTTTAATCCAATTATCGGTACAGTAGGCTTGATCGGAGTAGGGATTAATGATTCCATTGTGGTATTAGCTGCTATTCAGCAGAATCCTGTATCCAGAACAGGCAACAAACCAGCCATCAGAGAAGTAGTATTACATTCAACTCGCCATGTAATTGCCACTACCTTAACTACTGCCATTGGGTTTGTACCTCTATTATTAGGCGGTGGTGAATTTTGGCCACCTTTGGCAGTTGCGATTGCAGGCGGAGTTATGGGAGCGACTCTGTTGGCACTATATTTAATTCCCGCAGCATATTTAATCATAAAATAGCCAGCAAAACTGCGATCACTTGTCTTACAATCAATCCAACCAAAAATCTTAAAATCGTTTAGAAGAAAATTCCGTATACACGAAAATAGAAGGTTCGTGTCACCAGACACAACCTCGCCCTGAAACTATTACAGTGTCTGACTCACAGCCTATGATGGAAAGCGAAAAAAAGCGGGGGAGATAAAGATCGCGACAAATTTTCCACGGGCGATCGCGCTTTACAATCAATCCAGCCAAAAATCTTGAAATCGTTTAGAAGACAATTCCGTATAACGGACAGTATGCTGAATATTTCGATGACCAAGATATGCCTGGATAGCCCTGGTATCATGCCCTCTGCTCGCCAAATAAAATCCACAAGCATGGCGTAGCATATGGGGATGAACGCTTCTTCGATAATTCCGCCATCTTACCCGCACGTTGGATAATTCCTCTCGCAGTCGCAGCAGCCATTACCGCACCTCTCTCTGTTACAAACAAATAATTTGAGTTAGGATATTTTCTTTGTAATTGTCGCAAAGCTCTAAGTTCAATACCCCGAAGAGGATGAGTCGAACTGACACCATTCTTCAGTCGGTTGATGTAAATCGTACCAGCAGTAAAATCAATCTGCTCCCACCTTAAAGCTACCAACTCCGATACTCTCAAGCCATGACGATACGCCATCAAAATCAGAGTTGAATCTCTCAATCCATGTCTGCCTACTTTCAATGCAGCAGCAATCATCGCGTTCACTTCAGTCGGAAACAGATGTTCGCTTCGGACGTTTATCTTGATTGGGAATTTTAGGTGGAGGAGCAGTGCATGGCATTTTCTTCACCAACTTGTTACTCACGGTTCGCTTAAATAAAATGCATTGAATCAAATAAAGAGGATAGAATCAAGTCACAGCAATTATTTGCTGGATTGGAGTCAATCAGGAACTAGCTGGGGAAGAATGTAAATCGATTCAGGAATCTTCATCAGATTTAAAATCTGTCTTTGAAGAGAATTAAGAGAACTAATTTCAGTAGAGCCATCAGGATAAAGATACAAAGTTAGATCGCCAAAAGCAGCTAGCAATTGTTCAGCAGTGGGACGAAAAGTAGTGCGCTTGGGATTGCCTGAATAAAGTCCAGGAAGTGATTGCTTTGTCACCGCTAGTTGGCGACGAACCACAAATTCCATCAAGGTAAACAGAGTCAGGGCGATCGTTAGTAAAAACATCAGCCCTCGAATCCGTTCTTCATCTTGAAAATAGATGGGTAAAGCGGGAAGACGACCTCGTTTAAAACGATGAAAACCTCTTTCAGGTTGCCATTGCTCCCGATAAGAGTTAACAGCTTGCTCAAGAGAAAGACGCTGTGAATTAGCATTAGTTACATACAATCTCCAACCAGCGATGGATTGTTGATGGGTGATAGCGGTCTCACAACGTTGATAAGTCAAGGAAAGAGTAGTTTGACGAACACGACGAGAGGGACGATTCTTACTTCCTCGACCAGCACCTTGATAAACTTTTTGATAGCCAATTTTCTTCTCAATCGCAGTTAAGATCTGCCCCGTAACTCGATAACGTTTCAGAATAGTCTCCACTTTGGTTTGTAGAGCTACCTCATCTTGTGGTGGTTTTTTAGCGAGTTTTTCTAGGGCAAGTTCCGCTTTACTCAGACGAGCTGACAAGCTTTTAAGTTGACGCTGTTGTAAAGCATAAGAACAAACCACTAACCATCGTTCTGACCAACGATGCCACTTTTGATGTTCTTTTTCATACCAGAGACTGCCCAACGGAACTTCAAAACCCTTACCAATGGGAGATTCTGACTCGGCTTCGGAGTTGAGACAAATTTCTTGCACTGCTGTTGGTGGATTAGCCACCCATTGCGATAACAGTTTGGGACGAGGCTGATGCATCGCTAGCGGAAAACAGTAAATTCCTCCTTGTTGATTAATTTTCCCCCGATTATTCCAAGTAGAGCCTTTAGAATCGGCGAGAAACAAGAAATCTTTGTGACCAATAATCTCCACCAATTGTTGCCATGTTGGTAGATAATGAGATTCATCTGTTCCATTTCCTGATAATGTAGCTCCCAATAGAGGCATTCCCATGGGGTCGAGAGTAGCTAACATTTGACGATATTGAACCAAATCAGGGCGGCGGTCTTTACTATAACCAAAATTCAGCAAGTTAGTTCCTTCTGTTTCTTTTGTGGGCTGATGATAGACACTAAAACTTGTGGTATCGCTTCTGGCTTTGTCCGTTGGTAATTCATAAGCTCGTATTGTGCTTTGTCCCAATTGAATTGCTACTTTCTCTCGCCCTTGATTTTCCGATGAACCGATGACACTTAATAAGTCAGCTAGTCGGTCATCTGTGGCATCTTTGCCCCCAATGTTCCATCCTGTTGCTATTTCTAAGGTTTGCCGATGTTTTTCTACCCATGGTTCTACGGCACATAATCGATGGTCTGATTGGCTCACTACATAACTTAGAAATAGGACTGATAATTGACCGTAGCTTAATCCTTTTCGATTCCCATGAGGAACAGGTAGCTCTCGATCAATTATTGATGCTATTTCCATTTGCTTTAGCCAATGAATAATTAGAGGAAGATCATCTGCTCTTTCTGAGTTAGTTCCTTTCAAGACGGGTTGGTCTCTCTATTCTTTCAACTTCTTTCTCAGCATACAGTTGAGCTGTTTTATTTTTCTAGCCATCTTTGATTTAAGCGAACCGTGAGTTGTTAGAGTCGAGGGAGACTATTACGTCTCGCCCCTCTCTGTGAAATCTGGGCGTGCAAGTTTCCCCGCACCCAGCTTCCGAAACTCTTAGCTGTCGCTTTTTGCTCATGTGTTGATAATCGTGACAGGACTCATGTATTGCTACTAAATTGTCCCACTTCCAGTTATCGTGGTTTCCGTCTACGTGGTGTAGATGAACCCTTTCCTCACTCGTGAAATTTAATCCACAAGCAGCACATGAATGGTTCTGCTGTTTTAAAGCAGAAGAGGTATAGTTGTCATAGAGCTTACTGTTACGCTTACTCCAGTAGACTAAATCCCCGTCATATGGTGATTTGTCTCCTTTGACGTTTACAAATTTGTTTTCGGAGCTGGGAACTGCTGGGAATGCTTGATTGACGAGTTCTCTCGCTGAGTGGCGATTCTGTTTTTGTTCCTTATTGAATACCTTGAACGCTCTGTTATTGATGAACCACAGACTATTTCTAGAGCCGTCCATTTTACAGAAGCGGTGGTAATTCCTCCATCCTCTAACGATAGGGGCTAATTTCTTAGCTTTCACTATCGCACCATAGTTAGAGCTATTGATGATGACTTTAATCTTCTTACGAAAAGCTTTATAGTTCTCCTCTGAGGGATAGCTTCTGAATTTTCCGTTTTTCTGGACTAGGAAGTGCCAGCCCAGGAAGTCAAATCCATCTGTCGCAGCCGTTATCTTAGTCTTCCTTTCGCTAATTTCCATTCCTCGTTCGGCTAGAAATTCCTTGATTTCGTCGAGTATCTGTGTTGCATTATCTTTAGGTTTGAGAAGAAACACCATATCGTCGGCATACCGTATTGATTTGTGTATATCTTCAATCCCGTTCAGTGCAATGTTGGCAAGCAGTGGGCTAACCACTCCACCTTGGCAAGTCCCTTGTTCGGGGAATTTTGGATTAACCCCAGCCTTTAGGCATCGAAAAATACCTAGTTTTATCGCTTTGGGAGCAATGAGCCGTTTCATGATGGAGGTGTGGCTTATTCTATCGAAGCATTTGGATATATCGAGTTCTATAACTCGTTTTTGATGTCCTTTACTTTGAGAGTTTAGATTATGAAACAGTTTTTTCTGTGCATCGTGTGCGCTTCGTCCTGTTCTGAACCCATAACTCTGCGCGTGGAACGTTGCTTCATGTGCTGGCTCTAGAGCAAACTTAGCAAGACATTGCCAGGCTCTATCGCTGATGGTGGGTACTTTAAGTATCCTTTTCGTGCCGTCCTTCTTGGGGATTGGAATAGAACATAATCCTTGGTGTTTCCAGTTGGAAGCTTCGGTTTTTAACTTTTGTTCTAGTTCAAATCTATCCTTGAAATCTAAAGCTAACTTTCCATCGATACCAGCAGTTTTCTTGCCGTTATTCAACTGAGTTACTTGACGTATTGCCAGAAATCTAGCTGCGCGGGAGCGCAAAATTAGTTTCTGTAATGACTGAGCTTTAGCTGTATCTCCTTCTCTAACTGCTTTGTACGTGCGCTTCTGTAGACAGAATAAATCTTTACGGAATTGCTTCCAGGGTAGATTCATCCAAGATTCACTATTGAAGTTTTCAATGTGTCCAATCGTGTTCTGCATTAGTTTACGTATTCTGAGTTCCTTTCGGCAATTACGCTTCATCCTAGCCACCGTCTGGTTTTCCGCTACTCGTCTAGCCTATCTGGGTTTTGACTACCCCCAGAACCTGATATCGGTGTTTTTATTCGTTCCGTCCGTAAGATTGACTGACATTTTAGGGCGGTTCAATTTGCCTACTATCTTCTCGGAGAAGCAGCTATTATGAGCGAAATGCTGCGAGAAATGAGCGATAGTGGAGTCCATATTTGTTATTCAGATTATGGCTCTCATTTAAGGCACTTTTCTAGAACCTATTTACCCGTGATATCTCCCTATTAACGCCAGTGTTGCTATCTGCTTTGATTTCAACTGATTGGTCGGGTAAGGTTCAAGAGTTACCTCTCTCTCCTCCCCTAAGAACCGTGCATGAGACTTTCGCACTCACACGGCTCAAGCCTTACTTCAAGCGATTTGTCTTGGATTTTGAGTGTTCCTGTTTGTGACACGGTTTGTGTAGATGCTGAAGGTTTTCAATGTCGTCTTGTCCGCCTTGAGCAACAGGAATTATGTGATGGGTTTCTATTTCCTCTCCATTGAATAATGGTTCGCCACAAATTGGACATTTCCAGTTTTGGTTTTGAGCAATATTGAAGTTTCGCGAGTTGCGTTCCCAATAGCTTTTACCATGTTTTTGGTGGCGTTTTTTCCAATATTCTTTGAGATAGGGGTCATCTGGTGACGCATTTCCTTTAACCTTTATGTGGCGTTCAATGGATGTATATGCAATAGGGTAGAGGACTAAAAGTTTCTCCTTCCTTTCGCGGTTGCTTGTGTTACAAGCAAATGTCCAATTGTTTCCTTTGTAGGTTTTAAAGTAGCGTTCTCTTATCCATCTTTTTCCTTTGTTGGAATGTCTACGTTTAGCCCAACGCCAAAGGTATTGCCATATTCTAGATGAAATATAGCCGAAGGTTTCTTTGCTAACCACTCCTTTGTAATAGTTAGCAAAACCTCGGAGAATTGGATTCAGTTTCCTTATGACTGCCTCTTGTTCTATCCCGTTCATTGCTTTTATTTCTTTGCCAATACGCTTACAAAAGTCGAGGACTTTCTTCTTCGATGGCTTGATTAGCAATTTGCCATTATAGTGGCGGTGGTTGAATCCAAGGAAGTCAAAACCATCTTCCATTGACGTGATAAGCGTCTTCTCCGCGCTAAGTTCGAGTCCTCTATTTGACAACCATTGTTGTATCTGAATTTGGACTGTTTCGAGACTTCCTTTGTCTCTAGCTGTGACGATGACATCATCAGCGTATCTAACCACGCCTAATTTTGGGTTGGTGGTTTTTATGATTGTTTCTAATCCATGCAACCCTATATTGGCTAATAATGGCGAGCAGCTCCCGCCCTGTGGTGTTCCCGTTTCTGTTGGATTGTATTTTCCTTCAAAGATAAATCCAGCTTTTAACCATCCTTTTATTAGATTTCTTTTCGGGAAATTTCCTAATTGTTTTAAAATGGCTTCATGGGCAATGTTGTCAAAGAATCCCTTAATATCAGCTTCTAAAACCCAAGTGTCTCTGCCTTTATGAACTCTGAGAAAGTTTTGTTCAATGGCATCTTGACAGCTTCTTCCGCATCTGAACCCATAGGAATTAGATTCAAACACGGCTTCCCATTCGGGTTCTAGCGAATTAACTATTACTGCCTGTTCGATTCTGTCGCGTACGGTAGGGATGCCGAGCGGTCGTTTCTTACCGTTGGGTTTGAGAATCATTACCCGTTTAGTTGGGCATTGGCTTCCACCTTTCCAGTTGTTTACCAGCTTCACTCGTGCTTCAGGGGTATTGACTATTTCTTTGTCAATTCCTGCCGTTTGTTTACCTTGATTGGTCTGAGTGATTTTCCGTACAGATAGTAATAGGTTTGCGTAGCTTCTTTGCATTAACTTTTGGAGATTTCTCAATTTCCGCCAGTTACCAAGTTTTCTCGCGAGAAAGATTCTTTGACGTAGATTCCTAACCGCTTTGTAGATTTGGCACCAGTTAATCTGACTCCAATCTTCTAGCGGTTTCCGCAGTCCGTTTGTTGTATTTAAGTACGACATCTAACTTGTCCTTGGATTAAGTTTCCTTGTTAAGTTTCTATTCTCATAAGACCCAGAAGAAGTCTGCTATTCCTTTCGGTCATGGGCAAAGTTTGAACTCATATCCCATTTATTACAAATGGGCTTTCGCTTTTTCTTCCATCCTTTACCCTCCAGAAGCTTCTGCTTTCCTTGCGGTTGGCTTACTCAGAGTATTCGACTTTTCTGAGATTCTGTAGGGTTTACCTTGTTGTATCGTCTAGTGTATGTTCTCTTTTAGGTGTTGACTCTTCTGCGATGGGAGTTGTATTCACACGCTTCACCCAAGGACGATTGATGAAGCTACCCATTTACCTTTTTGGTGAGAGCCTGTCAGCCTGATTTGGCTCTTTTGGGAATCACGCAGTTTAAGCATCAATTCATTTTTATTCACCATGAGAGAACTCCTTCTTGCTCCCAGACCACTTTTTAGGCTAGTAGTTAGGGTTACTTTTGTGGTCTGCATTCCACCGTTTTCGTTGCCTACTTGGGTGTGACCACACTCTTTGTAGAGTGTTCTACATGAAGGTAAGGGGTGTGAATCCCTTAAGAGAGTAGGCTCTCCGTTCTATACGACCAGTTCAAGTCGCGCCGTCCTGTTCCCAGCTTCAGCCTGTAAAATTCCGAGTTTACTCACTGTGGGCAGGTAAGGAGTCACTAATCTCCGTAGTGGTGGGACTTTAACCCACATCCTATAGACAGTTCAAGGTACTTGTGGTTTTCTCTCCACCATTCCTTGGATACCTTATGCTCTCTATTTTCTAGAGGATTCGGGTATCAACGAATCGCACGCCCATAAATGATAGTTGGGCATTACTGAATCAGGTACGGAAAATCGACTCCTCACAACTCTCATGATAAAGAACTTGCCCTAAATCGACTCTTTTTGGGTAAGTTTTTTAGCTGACTTCTGGTATGGGTGTTAAATTCTCATACCAATTATCTATGCGTTGACGTAATTCCTGATTGATAACCAGATTTCGGACTTGAAGCAATAAATGTGCGCCCTTGAGACTCCATCGCATCTGCTGTTTTTTGACAAACCGTTTGCTGACCACTTGATTGACCGTTGATTCGACAAAAGACGAAGCAATCCTTTCCCCACAACGATAACGCTCGCCATAATTAGGAATCAAACTGGCATTGTTCTCAATATAAGATTGAAATTCCTCTACCTTTTTCAGTAACTTCAAGGGAGATATTTCTAGATCGGGGTCAAATTCAGCATCTTCGTCTATATCGTCGTAATCTCCATAGCATAAGTCTTCTAGAGACTCTATCTCCTGTAAAGCTTCAAATACATTGCCATGCCAGATATACCATTTGATACTCTCTAGCCTTTTGAGTAATTTTTTGCGCCATTTTGGTTTAATGTCAGGATTTTTAGCCATTTGCTTCATCACCGTTATTCGCATGGTGATGTGAAACCAATCTAATAAATGTTCTGCTTGGGGATTGAGATAAAGCTGAAGCTCTCTAATATTCTCTCCACCATCAGAAAGGAAGGTAACTTGTTGGTTCATCTGCATTCCCTGAGACTTCAGAACCTCAAACAACCTTCGTTTGGGCTTTTGGTCGTAACTAGTCACTCCACCAAAGCATTTGGTATCTCCCGAATCAGTAATGCTTTTTCCCACAATCACTTCAAACCATTCTTTAGCCTTCTTTTTGGGAGAACAGGAATGGATATAGCCTCCATCAATGCCTACAGTAATCGGCAGATCGGGTCGTGGTAGTTTGCTCCATTCCATTTCGCAGCCGTCAGCAAATATATACTCTTCCTCCCCCAGTTCGGCTTCAACTTTTTGAGCAACTTCATGAAGATTATTCCTCACTGAAGCTGCATTGAGTTTGCCTTCCAGGGGCAGAATTTCTTCCAGAAGTTTGACTGTCAATCCATAGGACATTAGAGATGCGAATTTGGATTCTAGATATAATCTTTCGGGTGAGGTTCGCTTTGAAAGTAGAGTAGCTAAAGGGCTAAAACTTTTCTGTTCTCGTTCTCGGCAGTTACAGTGAAATAATCTTGGGCTGTTGAGTTTTAATGTCCCAAATAGGGTGCGATAAGTCAGAGAATGTGTTCCTTTATGTCTTAGTTGGCGATCGCACTTTTTGCATCGAGATTGTGTTTTTTGGTACTGATTTATTTGTTCTTCAACTAGAGTCTGTTGAATGTTTTTGAGTAATTCTTTGGATTCTGCCAAAGCCAACCCTAAATTTGATGGCTGAAGGGGTTCATTTCTTTGCCATTCTCCGACATTAGAGATTTGAGGAGTATTGTTATTTTCTGACTCTATGACCAGTTGTACTGTTACTTTCATCCGATTGTAATTGTTTGATTGAGACAATCTTTCCAAGCTTCATCACCTGTAGCGTACTGACTCAGCAATTTATTTATTTTGGCGCAGTCTGTCTTATCGTTGATTGTCGCCCAATAATGAAGTTCTTTTAATTCTTCTCTATGATTGACGATTTCTTCTATTCCACCTTCTAATATTATTTCTCCCATCCTCACCGCTAATTCAAATCGACTGTGTTGTTGGCGTAGAGAAATAAATCCGATCGCACCACCACAGTTTTCAGGAGGACAATTTCCTTTGCCTGCGGTACATACTGGTAATACTTGTCCGCTTTCTTCGGGTAAGATAGCTTCTACTCTAATTTGATGCTTCCAACTACAATTGAAGTTGTATTCGTAGCTGAATTTTTCTCTTTCTCTGAAACCTAATTTGGATAGTTTGATTTCATGAGCATTACCCATGAGTCCGCCCGTGCCAGGGTAACTGATACCGTAATGTACGCCATGAATCAGGAATTTATGTAGATGTTCCTCTTTCCAACCCATGACAGTCTGGATGATGTAGTGGAGATCTGCAATGGTAATATCACTACTCACTTTGATCCGTCGCCAAATCATCGGACTGATGCCGACTAACACTATTTTTAGCTGATATGTAACGGGCGGGATTAACTCTGGCATGAGTTCATTTTAAGCGATTTCCCCCGCTTTTTTTCGCTTTCCTATATCTGCATCTAATCCCTCTTCTGTCAGACTCCGAAAAAAGAATTATAATTAAATCAATCAGAAGACAAGTAAAAGGTAACCAGAGCAATGGATGTGGAGCTACAGATTCTCAAACATTTGAAACGAGATGCTCGCCCGACAATATCAATCATTGACCAATATTGCTTTGCTTATCATGACCTATTTCCTGAAGTTAGAAGTTACGAATGTTTCAAATATTTACATCAAGGTATTATCTCACCAATTAAAAGGAAGTCATTGCCAGAAATAGCAAAGGTAGTGGGAATATCATCACCCCAATCGTTACATCATTTTATAGCTAACTCGCCTTGGTCAGTAGAAGATTTAAAGCAGAAAAGATTGGAATTGACGATTAAAGCTTTAAAAGAGAAAAAAATTACAGTGATAATTGATGAAACAGGAGATAGAAAGAAAGGAAAAAAAACTGATTATGTTGCCAAACAGTATTTAGGAAGTGTAGGTAAAATAGATAGCGGTATTGTCTCAGTAAACGCTTATGGAGTCTATGAAAATGTTACTTTTCCCTTAATATTTAAAATATTCAAGCCAAAAGGAACACTAAAACCAGAAGATAAGTATAAAACGAAGATTGAACTAGCATCAATAATTATTACAGAATTAGTAGAATTTGGATTCAATATCGAATTAGTATTGGCAGATAGTCTATATGGCGAAGCCAGTAATTTTCTCTCAACTTTGAATAAATACAAATTACCGTGGATTGTCTCCATTAGAAGTAATCACGGAGTCTGGATGCCTAACAATCAAAGAGTAAGAGCTAATAAATGGTGTAAATTTACCAGAACTTTTAGCAATCAAAAATCTGAAAATAGATATATTCGCGAAATCATTTATGGTAAAAGACATCACATAACTTATTGGCAATTAACCACTGATACAGAAACCATGCCAGAGAATTCTACTTCTTTTGTTATGACCAATATTCAAGACACTAAAAGTAAGATGAAAAAGACTCTTGGTAACTTATATGGATTAAGAACATGGGTGGAATATGCTTTTCGACAATGCAAACAAGAACTTGGTTGGACTGATTATCGATTTACTAATTTTGCTGAAATTAATAGATGGTGGGAAATTGTCATGAGTACCTATTTGATGATTAGTTTAAATACCCAAGTTTTCTTATCTTTGAATACATCTGATAGTCAAAATCATCAAACAGAAATCTCAGCTAGTTTTACTACTCATCCACAATGGAATTATCAAACTGGATGGAAGAATGTTTTGAATAATTTTCGTCTTCTGATTCAACCAAGCCTTCTTTTGTGGTTAATTTTTCCTTGGCTAGAGATATTTCCTAATTCTTCTTTATTGCTAGGATTACATAACTTAATTGATAGCATCAATCAATTAACAACACTGCCTCTTTCTGGATAAATCTTCTTATTTCC
This sequence comes from Pleurocapsa sp. PCC 7319, assembly GCF_000332195.1. Lineage (NCBI taxonomy): Bacteria > Bacillati > Cyanobacteriota > Cyanophyceae > Pleurocapsales > Pleurocapsaceae > Pleurocapsa > Pleurocapsa sp. PCC 7319. Next base: position 2,339,187 of record NZ_KB235922.1, on the reverse strand, counting down.
TACTCTTAAATCTCGGAGTCTGACAGAAGAGGGTTATATCAAGTACGGATGAACAGTTAAATTAAACTGCTCTGGTCATCGGCCACCAATGATAGCAAGTTAATCCCTTGACCAAATCTTGTTGTTTTAACAGTTTTTGACACCGAATCATCAGTAACTCTTCTAGCTCACATAGCGAGCGCGGAGTGTAATTGGCGATAACTTCATTGGTCAATGGCCATAAGCGTTCTGCTGGTTGTAGCTCAGGAGAATGGGCAGGCAGAAAAAATAGATCCAATCCTTCTGGTAATTTTAATTGGTGAGAGATGTGCCAACCAGCTTGGTCTAGCACTAGCAATACTCTCTTGTTACGATTGAGCTGAAATTCACGAGCAAAATCTGCTAGAACTCGATTAAATAATTGAGTATTAGTGTATGGCAGAATCCACCAATAATTTTCTCCCGACTCTGGATGAACAAATCCATAGAGCCAAAGCCATTTATATTGTATTTTGACTCCTGCAGCAGGCTGCTCTCCAACTGCTGTCCAGACACGGCGTAAAACTGGTTGCAATCCTAAGCGATGTTCATCTTCACTCCAGACTTCAATATCTGCCTCTGGGTATTGTGCTTGAAGCAAAGATAATTCACAACTCAGTTTTTTTTCCACTCTTGTTGCTCGACCAAGGAAATTTCCAGATGTTCTGGTCTTGGTACTTTGAGACTATATTCCATTTGCTTGAGGTATTCCCACCCCCTCATTCGACTAACCTTCTTGCCTGTTATTTGACTCATCCATTCAGCAACCTTTCGACCATTCCATAGTCCTCCATCGGCAGCAGGATTGGTCAAAACCTGATGTAATTGTGCTTGCTGTACATCATTGAGCAACGGCTCTTTGCCTCTATTTGAAGCTCGTAAATCTCCCAATCCTTTCTCTCCTTCTTGATTATATCGGTTGATTAATTGATAAATCCAAGTTTGACTATATGCCGTTATTTCTGCTACTTGTTTGGGAGTTTTGCCCGTCGATAGCAACCAAATTACTTGATAATGACTTTTTAGTATTACGTTCTTAGCATTACGATACCTATCTAGTAGCTCCTGCGTACTTAAATCCTGAGTCAGGGAGAGTTTTTTTGGCACTATTTCTCTGTTTGAATGGATGCCATTCTATTTTAATTGATTATCCGTACTTGATATAACACATATTTAGGTTTAGACCTAATTGCTCTAAAAATTGCTTCTATAGCATCGTGTGCGCTTCTTCCTGAACGGAATCCGTAGCTGTTTGGCTCGAATTTTGATTCCCATTCAGGTTCTAGGGCAGCTTTGACTAATGCCTGAGTTGCTCTGTCGCGCATTACAGGTATACCAAGGGGACGTTCCTCATCCTTTTCAGGTTTAGGAATCGAGAGATGCTTTCGGTCAGAAAACGTCTCCAATCGACTTGTTGAATCTATTTTAGACATATTAATTGTTACTTACTCACTTCTTTCCTTTAAACAGTGAGGAGATAAGCATATACCATTTATTACAAATGGTTGTTAGCTTTTTCCTCAATCCTTCGCCTCTAATAACCTCTAGATGTTGAGATTTTGCATCTTAGTTGACTACTTACCCTTTCGACCATTGGGTTAAGAGTTATTAGAGGATTTCCTCGTTCCGAATAATCCGTTGGTTTGAAATCTTTAGGATGTCTCTATGTACCGATCTCTACCTGAGTGTTGACTCTGCTACGGAAAATTTCAGAGTGGTAGTATGAGGCGTTGCCTTTTGGCTACAGCTTATCAGATCTGGTTTAGCTGTTTATAGCTTACGATACTTACGAGGCTTTGAGCGTTCGCTCTATCCTTGAATTTCTTGCTAGAAGCTAACCAGGTCAGACTCCCAGTTAGTACCCCGTTTAACCCCGCTTTACGGATTGAAGACCACTCTCTACCGTAGGGGTTATGCTTTCACATCCAACACCTGATGGGTAAGACTTGATGATAATTTATCTCACTTAAGTAGGTAGGTGCAATTAAATATAAGATAGAAAAGCTGAGTGGCGAAAATAAATGCCCGCACCTTTAAGAGTAAAACTAAGTCAGTTGGAACGAGAAACATTAAGTCAATTGCATCAGGCAAGCTCAGTACCTTATCGAACCCGTAACAGAGCGCAGATGCTAAAGCTGAATGCTCAGGGCATAAATGTTCCAGAGATTGCTCGAATATTTAATTGCCATGAACATACAGTTAGAGCAGCAATTCAACGTTGGAAGGAGCAAGGACTAACAGGATTATGGTCAACTCGCGGAAGAGGGGCAAAAGCGAAGTGGAAAGCAGAAGATCTTGAATATATAAAAGCTTGTTTAGATAAAGGAGAACGAACCTACAACAGCATTCAGTTAGCACGACTTCTAAAAGAGGAAAGAGGCGTAAATCTAAGTAGCGATCGCGTGCGAAAAATTCTCAAAAAAAAGATATCGTTGGAAAAGAACCAGACAAAGTAATCGCAAAAAGCAAAACCAACAACTAAGACAAAGAAAGAAAGCCGACTTAGCTATGCTAAAAACAGCAGCACTTGAAGGAGATATAGACCTAAAATATCTGGATGAAGCAGGTTTCTGTCTGTGGAGTCCTGTAAGTTATACATACAGTTTGGTTGGCAAACAGAAATGTCTCGAACAAAGTCGAAAAAGATACGGTTCAAGAATTAGCATTTTGGGTTTGTGGCAAGTAGAAGAGAGTTTTGAATATGGTCTTGCTCAAGGTGGTTTTAAAGGTAAAAGCTATCTTAAGCTCATGAATTGGATTGCCGAAAAAGCAGATTCTAAACTGCAAAAGACGGGAAAGCTCACTGTTGTAGTTCAAGATAATAGTCCGATACATAGAAGTCAAGAAGTTCGTGACTCTTGGAAGCGTTGGTCAGAACAAGGGTTACTATTATTTTTCTTACCTCCCTATTGTCCTGAACTCAACGAAGTTGAAACACAATGGCGCAGCGCATTCGCGCAGATCGTCGTCTTCAATGCGCGGTTCTCCGAACCGCGCATTGAAGACTCACGAAATTGCAGGACAAATATTCGACAACGAATACGACCTAGCTATGACTGTTATACAGGGTATGGAAAAGCGCAGCGAAAATGGTAACTATCTCTTAGAACGTTTTATATTTAATTCTGCCTAGCTACTTACACGAATTATTCAGTTGTCATGGTTCTGATTTGTACTCATCACCTGATGAGTTTTTCGTGAACCAGGCTAGTACCATCCAGTAGAATGTGCTGGTTTTGTACTAAACGAGTCGCACTCTCCGTTGCTATACAAACACCTAGTTGTAAAAAATATAAAGATTAAATCCAGTCAGGACAAGGGTTAGAGGTTGATATAACCTTTTGATTCACGAATCGTGGTCATACGCTGGATATTATCCACAGCGAGTAGTAAAGACCCAACCTCATAAAGTGGTGAGACGCCGTGTTGCCGACAGGCGGAAGGGAATGCTCACCAAGACAAAATTGTTGATATCTCCCCTATAGCAATTCTAAATGATTTGTGAAAAACTCTCTCTTTTCTTTCCTCTGTGTCCTCCGTTCCTCCGTGGTTTATTTTAAGAGGGTTTTCATGTCTGGTTTAGGATCGCTATATTTCTAGATAAGTTTGGATATTTTATTTTTTGGAGTTCTCTTACATTTTCCATTCGTAAAGATAGGGAAGCTTTTTCCATCTGTCTGCGATAAGCTCGTCAGCAGCTTCTAGTATGCTTAGAGTATTCCAATAACCAGAAACGAAATTTTGCCTTATAGTTTCATTCATGTTCACATCCCAGCAACTATTACTAACTCTTAGAGTCTTTTCTTCAAGATTTACTGAAAAGCGCATAAAAGGATTATTTTTTGCCAACTGCCTAACTTTCAAAGCTATATCACTATCAACTACAACACAGGGCAGCCCTATAACAGAGCAGTTTCCCAAGAAAATTTCTCCAAAACTTTCACCAACAATAACTTCGATTCCTCTCCTCAATAATGCCTGTGCTGCATGCTCTCGAGAAGATCCACAACCGAAATTCTGAGCGACAAACAAAATGTTTGCATTTCTTCTGTCGCTATCATCAAAAGGATGAATATTTCCCTTTATACTTCTATAATATTTTCTATCATCATGAAAGACATTTTCTCCAAGATTATCAAAAGAAAGAGACTTTAAAAATCGAGCAGGAATAATTCGGTCAGTATCAATATCATTTTGAGACAGAACAATACTAGTACCAGTAATTTTAACAATTTTTGGCAATAATGTTTCCATTTGTTTACTGCTGTAAATTTTTACTGAACAAAATAATTGAAATATTCAACTAATTTAATTGAATACTTCACGTGGGTCGGATATTTCACCTGTAACTGCTGCTGCCGCTACCATAAGAGGAGACATAACTGCGGTTCTTCCTCTTGGAGAACCTTGCCTACCTTTAAAATTACGATTGGACGATGAAGCGCAAAATTGATTTCCAGTAAGTCTATCAGAATTCATCGCTAGGCACATTGAACAACCTGGTAGTCTGAATTCAAAACCTGCTTTAATAAAAACTTTATCTATTCCTAACTTTATAAGTTCATCACGAACTGAGTAAGAACCAGGAACAGCAAGCGCAACAATTCCTGGCTTAACCTTCAAACCGCTTTTTTCGAGAATCTCTGCAACTTCAATAAAGTCGCTAGTTCTACCATTTGTGCATGAACCAATAAATGCCACATCAACTTTAGTTTTTATTAGAGTCTGACCTTCTTTAAGACCCATGTATTGCAGAGCATCATCATGAGCATCCTGATATTCGAAAGAACAATCTTTTTTTGATGGAATAAAACCATCAACTGGGATAGATTGACCAAGATTTATTCCCCAAGTAACCATTGGAGCAATCTTTGCTGCATCTATCTTTATTTCATCATCATAAATAGCGTTTTTATCAGATACTAAACTACTCCACCATTTTACCGCGGTGTCCCATTTTTCTCCCAAAGGAGAAAAATGTCGTCCCTTTAAATAAGCAAAAGTTGTACTATCAGGATTCACATATCCACACCTTGCACCTGCTTCAACAGCCATATTACAAATAGTCATTCTTTGATCCATTGACATTTTGTTAATTAATGAACCTGCAAACTCGTATACGTATCCGACTCCTGCCTTCGGACCAGTAACGTTGATTAAATGAAGAATAACATCTTTAGCAGTAACAAAAGATGCTAACTTACCTTCAATTACAATTCTTCTTACCTTTAGCCTGTTCATTATAATAGTTTGGGTAGCTAAAACATCACGAATCTGTGAAGTGCCAATTCCTAGAGCCAAAGCCCCAAAAGCTCCGTGAGTTGAAGTGTGAGAATCACCACAAACTATTGTCATACCAGGTTGGGTTATACCTAATTCAGGTCCAATAACGTGGACAATACCATTTTTTTTATCGTTTGTCGAAAAAAACTTAATATTAAACTCTTTTGTATTTTTTTCTAGTTCTGAATACATAGCTTCAGCAATGGATTCAGAATATGGACGATTTTTAGAGTTTGTTGGAATTACATGATCTACCGTCGCAATAGTCAATCTTGGAAAGGCGACAGCTTTTTTTAATTCGCGGAGCATTGAGAAAGCTTGTGGACTAGTAGCTTCGTGAATAAAATGCATTCCAACAAACATCTGAAAAACATCATCACCAAGAGGTCTTACAATATGCATGTCAAAAACTTTATCGTAAAGAGTTTTTGCTTTATCAGATTTTTCTTCCCAATGCTTATTAATGCTTGATTTCATTACAGTCAGAAGATTATATTAAAATTATGGTAATTGTAACTTAGAAAATATAGCAAAAGTTTAAGAAAAACATAGAAATTCTCCAATAATAATTTTGATTATTGCTGCATAGATGAAATTATTTTTATACATATTTTGTTTAGTAACCTTGAGATCTAACTGACCTATAAAACATAAGTAAAAAAGTATTAAGGCGATCTTTTAAAAAAGACTTAAACAGTTGAGGAAAGAGCCTACGTACAAAGATTACACGCTACTAATAATTTTAGAATAAAGCCTCCTTCGTTTGAAATCACTCAAACCTTGAAAGCGTCAACTTCTAATCTAATCATTGAGACATGAGTTAGTCTTTCAAAATCTAAGGGATATTTTGCTAAATATAAATCTACGAACTGAGTAATAAAATTTTCGCGTTTATCTTCAGGCACGCGCTCAGTCAATGGCATCCAAGTCGTGCGTATCCATCCTGCTAATCCATTTTTTCCCTCGTGGGTCATATCTTTCGGTATTAATTGAAGCCGTTCAACTGTAAAGCCAGATTGTTGTAGCCATGCTTTATAATTCTGAATTCCATAAAAAAAATAGGGATTATAAAAATTATCAAAATACATGCTCCAAGTCTTAGAAGTCATAAGCTCAGCAAAAACTTGTAAAATTTCTGAAGCATTTCCTTCTCCGCCGCAAGAAATAATTAGTCTTCCTCTGTCGCGTAGGGCTAAATTAGCTCTTTTAAGAAATACTTGGTGGTTTTCTATCCAATGTAATGTAGCATTAGAAAAAATCAAATCAAATTCTCGATCAAAATCAATAGAACATGCATCTACACAAGAAAACGAAAGATTGGGATATTGGCTTGCTGGATATTTTTCTACAGCGTAAGAAATCATTGCAGGAGAGTTATCAATACCTAAAACTTTACTCGATGGATAATTGACTGCAAAATCTGCAGTGATTTTTCCATCACCACAACCAACATCCAAGATTGATTCATTGTTTTGTAGCTCGATATTTTTTGTTAGTCCTTGGGCCCATCTTAATTGAGCACCAGAATTTTTAGCGTAGTCATCTGGATTCCACATATACCTTCATATACCCTATTTTCAATGCAATTACTATAACCTTACTTTGATAACTAATAATTTTTAAATCAGAGAGCAGCAAAACCACACCTCGAAAAAACGCTAGAAAACCCCATACTTAAAAAGTTAAGTTTATCCTCCATTTAGCTTAGAAATCAGAAGCATTCTGTAAACCAAAAACCTTACAATTTGAAATGACACTAGGATTACAAATATATTTAGGAAGTCTTCCTTCTATAATTGAAACTGTATTTTCAACTGCCGCGGGAACAAGAGAGTCAAATAACTCACGAGTATGACCTATCATATGCTGAGTAAGTATTACATTTTCTAACTGGCGTAGAGGGTGATCAATTGGAAGAGGTTCTGTTGCAAAAACATCAATTGCTGCACCTGCTAAAATTTTACTCTCCAGAGCTTTATACAGTGCATCTTCATTAACAATTTTGCCACGAGCAGTATTAACTAAAAAGGATCCTGGTTTCATGAGGGACAAAAGATTCCAATCAACAGAATTTTCTGTTTGTTCAGTCAAAGGGACATTAATGCTAATTATATCACTTTCACAAAAAAGTTCCTCAAGTGATACAAATTTGACATTTGACCATTCTTCATGTTTTGGTGTGCGGGTACAGGAAAAAATTTCAACCTTCCAGCCAGAAAGACGTTTTACAGTCTCTTGCGCTATGCGACCAAATCCGAAAAAACCTACTTTTTTACCTGCAAGCATACGACTCGAAAATTGGTTGCTGGATGGACGAGGAATATTTTCTTGAAATAAATTTAACTTCCAAGGTAATCTTAAAAACAGAGAAGATATTAACATTACTGTAGCCTCAGCCATACATTCAACATTTTCAGAAGTTGCTCCATTTGCAATAATAATGCCAAGTTCAGTTGCCGCTTTGATATCACATGAATTTATACCTATTGTAGGAAACACTATGCCACGTAGCCGCTTAAATGACGATAAAATTTCGCTATCGAGAGTAATTCTAGAACTGATTAAAAGAATATCAGTATCTTCGTAAAAAGCTTCCCACAGCTCTATTTTTGTTTTTTTTTGAATTGATGATGGCTGTACATCACCGCGAACAACTTCATATCCTCTCTTTTTTAAAGAATGCGCAACTTCTGCTAGGACATCATCTAAAACGCTATCATGACCAATAAAAATTTTGGGCATTGTTTAAACTACCTGCCTTACTTTATCTGATAAATTTTCGAACACAAAATCAACAGCAGCTTGAATAAACTTTGAAACAGATTTTTCGCTTCTCCAAGCCGTATGAGCTGTAGGCATAACGCGATCACTACTACGTAAAATATCATTTTTGTCTAGTGGTTCTAGTTGGAAAACATCCAACGCTACCTTTGAAATTCGATTGCCAGAAATCATACTTCTCAAATAAGACATATCTACAAGTTCTGCTCTAGCAGCATTAATTAAAAATGCATCCTTTTTGAGTAGGCTAAGACGAGACGAATTTAAAATTTCATGAGTATTTTTATTTAGGCGTAAATGTAGGCAGACTATATCGCTTTCGCTTAATAATAAATCAAGCTCAGCAAAAGAAATTTTTTCTGGTAATTTAGAAAATTTTGAAAGAGAAGGCGACCAAACTAAAATTTTTTTGACTTTAAAAGCTTTTGCTAATAGCGCAACTTTCCGCCCAATACGCCCAAATCCTATAATACCAAGTGTGCATTCTGCGAAATCTTGACGAAAAATACAAGGCCATTCTCCATTTCTGAGAGGTAAGACATTTTGATCATATTGATGACAAAGCGACAGTATTTGAAATAAAGTAAATTCTGCAACCGAATCTACGGCTAAACCTGGTGTATCAAAAACTGGAATTTTCAAATATTTGGCAGCCTTAATGTCCACGCTCTTTCCCACTGGACCCGCAACTACTATGCGCTGAGGAGGATTAATGCCTTTCAAAGAAGAGGCGCAAATAGGTGTTGCATTAAAAAATTGTATTACTGTATCCATATCAGCAATTCGAGATCTTTTTTCTTTATTACTTTTTGGTGGATTCACATATATATAATGGCCCGAATAGGGAGCAGTTAATTCAACAAATTTACGTGTTATAAGTTCATGTTCACAGCTGAAAACAGAAATTTTTGCCATTATTTTTAATTAATATTACTATTTGATATATAACGTGAATTAGATTTGATAAGTCGATATAAACTGAAAAATTTGATCATCAATTATAAATTAATAGTGAAGAAGAAGAAAGGTATTAGGTAGCTCCACTTAATAAAATATTGAACGTTCGACTAGATAGTTCCCTTGTTTACCTCGGTTTTCGATTTCACCAATAATAGAGAGAGCTAAATCATACTTATTCTCAAAAGCGCGACCATCTAACTTTTGACGTTTAATATGTAACCATTCAGTACACTGAATATTATGAAAACTCTTTTAAGTAAGCCTTTATATGCATGTTTTCATAGATATTACGATCAATAATTACCTTCGAGATACTTTCAACAGCTCAGCTTTTATCAAAAATTCGATCTTAGGCAAGAGTACTCTTTTAGAAGTCGCTAGCATGACTAATTTATAGAGCTCATTTAGAATCTATGAAAATGCCAATCTTTTAATCAAAAGTCTTAAAAAGCAAAGATGAATTTTGGTATTGGAATGATCTAAATTTCGCTCAAAATTTTTGATCATGCTTTTACATCTATCCATCCAAGCGTTAGTTCTTTCAATTACCTATCTAGCTTTAATAGGAACAAATCCTGATTTACCCTCAGCTTGTTTCTGAGACTTTGATGGCTTGGGAGATATTTGAAAACGGATTTTCAGCATAATACCTGGATAAAATTTCTCTAACTCCTTTTGAAGTTTGTCTGGATGGTAACCATTATCAAGAAGAATGGTTATTTTGGATATGCTAGTCCTAGTTTCTACAAACGTCAATTAAATTGACTTTAATCTAGTAAGTAAATCGAGAAAAAACTAACTGTTGAATGTTGTATTTGCTGCTTTTCCCGCAAGTACACCTCCATCTACGACTATTTCCTGACCAGTTACATAACTGCTGTTTGAACTTAATAACCATAAAGCAGCATGGGCTATTTCTTCTGGTTGTCCTAATCTTCCTAAAGGAGCCCGATTAGCTCGAATCGCCAGTTCATTTTGAGTTGTATAAATAGATTTCAACATTGGTGTCTCTGTCGATCCTGGACTTACTACATTTACTCTAATTCCTTGCCTGGAATACTGTAGCGCTGCGGATTTAGACATACCTACTATTGCATGTTTGCTAGCCGAATAAACCGCACTGCCAGAATGTCCTAAATGAGCAGCGACAGAGGCACAGTTTACTATTACTCCCTCTTTACTAGTTAATAGTACTTTAATTTGATATTTCATGCATAGTAGAGTGCCAAGTACATTAGTTGCTAGTACAGCATCAATATTTTTTCTACATTCTTGATGAAGTGGTCTAAAATCTCCAAAGATTCCAGCGTTGTTAAATGAACCATCTAATTTACCAAATTTTTCAATCGTCAAATCAACTGCTCTTTTAATATTTTCCTCTTTAGTAATATCAGTCTCAATTACTAAATAATGCTCTTCGGGAAAATTTTTGCAGGTTTTCTTAAGAGTAGCTTTTGTTCTTCCAATAAGCGAGACAAATGCTCCATAACTCAGCAGCAATTGAGTGACCGCAGCACCAATACCGCTTCCTGCGCCTGATACCATAAATACTTTCTCATAAAAATCACTTTCGATATTTTTTTTATTTGAGCTTGTTATTTTCATTTTGCTTTCTTCACTCGCAATTCGTATTCTTTGACTAACAATTACTTAATTACTCTACTTATTGATTTGAAATATGACTCGATTTTAACTTATCTGTTATATGCTAGTTTTAATAATTAGCATTACATAAAAAGTCCGCCATTAATATCAAAGATTGCTCCAGTTGTATATCCGCTTTCTTCGCCAGCCAAATAAATTACTATACTAGCTGCCTCTACTACAAATCCAAGACGTTTTACAGGTATTTTTTCAAGGATCTCTTTTTGTTTACGTACATCATAGTTTTGCCAAACTTTCATAATACGATCGGTCATAATAGGGCCATGAGCAACACAATTAACTGTTATTCCAGAAGAAGCAAGTTCATATGCGCATTGCTTCGTATAACCTATTACAGCTGCCTTAGAGCTAACATATGCAGCGTTACTAAAATGTGTGTATGTTCGACCTGCAATAGATGCAAAATTTATAATACGCCCCCAACCCTTCAATTTCATATGCTTTGCTGTCAATCGAACTAACACAGGAATATATAGAAAGTTATTGGTGAAAGATTCATGGTAATCTTGTGTTTTCAAATCTTCTACTGAAATATGTTTGGTATCACCGCCAACTCCATTGATTAATATATCTGGATATAGTTCTTCTGGTATTTCAGAGATCATATCCTCTAGCCGATCAACCTGCGATACGTCAACACATATTGGAGCTATAGCAAGATTATCACTTACTAAATCACAAATATTATCGAGTGCTTCCGCATTTTTATCTATCAGGATTAACCTCATTCCCTTCTCGGCAAGTTGCTGTGCTATTTCTGCACAAATACCGCTGCCACAACCTGAAATAAGGGCTATACGTTCGTTGTGTGAATGTTTTTGCATATGTTTATCGATGTAATCAGATTGACATATCCGCTATTTTTTTCAGTCGAGCTAAAAGATAAGGTGAAGGACGCAAACCCAAATCTATATTTGGTAAATATTCTATTGCTGATTTTTTTCTATCGATTTTAAAAGGTGGTTCAGTCAATGCCTTAGAAAACCATTCATCTTGTTTTCCTGCTTCAATGGTTATATAATCGTCTAGTGCAAATGCTACTGCACGACTAGCTGCCCATAGAGGACCAATCTCACCAACATGAACTCCAAGTTGATACTTTAATCCAACCTGTCGAATTCGTCTAATAAGTTTAACAGAGGCAGTAATACCTCCGCACTTAGAAATACGAACATTCATCAAGTCACAAGAGCCATATTTAACAGCTCTATGAATATCTTTTTCATTTGCAAAAGATTCATCAAGCATAATTTGAAAATTATGCTTTGCTCTTAATTTTGCAAGCTGGCTCCATTTTTTTGGTCGTATAGGTTCTTCAATCCATGAAACTAAATCAAGATCTTTTGCAAAATCTTCTATCTCTGGAATATTCCAGACTCCATTGACATCAATGCTAACATATGTGTGTGGGTAAAGAAGTGATTTTACCTCTTTAAGCGTCAAGACACTGCTTTCAATGCACCTATGAGCTTTGATTTTTACGCAGTGTAACTGCTTTAATGTTTCAGAACTTAGAGAACTAAGAACTGTTTTTGCGCTTACTGAAAGATCTATCACAAAAGAAACAGGAATTTGCTGCTGTATAGGATGATTTCTTTTGAACAGAAATAAATTTAGGAAATCGCTTATTCGACGAGAGTGCATTTTACACAGCATATCAATACAGGCAATTTCAACAGCAGCAGCGGCAGCAGGTGAAAAAAACTTCTTGTTAATTAGATGAAGCCAATTTTGCTCGAAAATATCTTTTCCCCCTTCTTCAAATTTGTTCCACCTAATTATTGAATTGAGATATTTGAAGTCAAAACATTTTAGTGTATTAATAGCCGTATTTAAAGTTTCTCCTGAAACATAAGATCGTGGAGCTCCTTCACCCCAACCCTTTGTTCCTTCACTGCTAGTAATTTCTACAATTATACTATCAGTTAATTTTCGCTTTTTAGTAGAATGATTAAACGCTTTTTGCATTGGAATAGAAGCAGAAAAAATTTCTACAAATTTGATCATAATAATCTGAAGTAGGCATTAGTGAATGCATAATATTATCGGTACGTAAACAAAAATAAAACCTAAATAAAACATAATCCCCTATTTAAATTTTATTAATTAATTCTAAGGCTAAGGTTGATTTTTTCTTAAAATATGCGGTTTTTTTTCCTTCGGATAATGAATTGCTATATTGATATAATTCAATGTTTAAATATAAGCTTTTTTTGCCATCATATAGATAAGTTGTCACCACAACATTGCCATTATCGGTTTTCCTAGTTTCCCCGATATACTGTTGTCCCACACCTGCGGTAAAGTGAGCACTTTACCGATAACCAGAATTATCAATAATTAGGCTAAAGCCTCTACTTATTCTTGTTTGGTTACATTTATTCATCACCTCTAGACGACGCTCATTTATCCCTGGTGCTGACCAAGCTGCTTCGGTTAAGAAATGGTATTATAATTTGAGGTAAGTAACTTTTACCGCATCCTCAACCATTTAAAATATAATTCTTCGCTCATTTTATCCCAATAATCTCCCTATATAGTGTTTAAATCATGCGTCAACTCGGATTGAAATCCGAGTTGACGCAGCACGGTGCATTCCGCACTCTCTTTTCTGTACTTTAATTATCAATAAATCATCGAATTTTTGACACCACCTATTGAAGCGGGCAGGCATAGCCGCGGGAGTACTTTTCTTCACAGCTCGCGAGCACTATACTTGATAATGTTAAACTCAATCAACAACAGTATTTTACCTTATTCTAGCTGTTAAAATTGTCTAAATACCGTTAAGCGTCTTGACGCCGTACTATAATCGGAAACAGGTAACTCAATATTCACCAATTGCAATACTGATTTCACCAATCCTTATATTACCAATTTTCGTCGGAAATAAAAAGGATAAATTCTAGATTTGAGCTATAGTAAATCATCCGAAAAAGGTAATTATACTTTGGAATGAGAGCGATTGCCGTTATGAATCTTTTAAACCGATTTGTCAAATTATAAAATGTTGGCATAGTTTTTGGTATGCTAGTGACGGATATAAATTTACTCCTATTATACATTAAACTCGTTGCGAAAGATAATGTGTAGATGTGGAAGCAATAATTACAGCAAAATGATAATGCTGAACATTAACAGAATACTCCAAAAAGACAAATTATTAATAGCAACAAGACTTAACCAGAAAACATTTGAGGAATTGTTGCTGAAGTTTGAATTAGTTTGTTTATCTAGCATGAAAGAAAAAGAAAAAGAAAAAGAGGAGCAGTGCGTAAAGCTCAATTAAAAACCACAAAAGCGGAATTATCTTTGAGCGTTCCTCTCCATATACTGCGCCATGCTTGTGGATTTTATCTGGTGAGTAGAGGATGTGACACTAGGGCTATACAAGCATATCTTTGTCATCACCATATTCAACATACTGTCCGCTATACGGAATTGCCTTCTAAACGATTTCAAGATTTTGGCTGGATTGATTGGGGTAGAGATAGCCCGTGGAAAATCTGTCGCGATTTTTATCTCCCCCGCTTTTTTCCGCTTTCCTAGTGAGATAGATTCATGAAAATACTTGTCTGAGATGCTACTTAGCTTGATTACATCGCAGAAGTCTTTCTTATTGCTTCAAATTTTTGGCGTTGCACAATAAATGGCGTTGCATCCCTACGGGATGATCTGATAAAAAGAGAGGGCATTGCTGAATTAGGGGAGGAATCGATAAGGAATAGGCACATCCTCAAACTTTAAGTAATGAATCAGTAATCTAATTGAATGCTTTAACATTTCTAGAGACTTTGAGTAACAAAGAGTTTTACGATGTAACCTAGCAATCGACATACGTCGATTCGACAGCTTCGCTGGCGGTGCGCTCCAGCGCACAGTGTCTGAGTCGAGTATTTTCTCCCTCAACACGAGTCATATATGTTTTGCAGACAATTTGGTCTCCGTCAGGAATAAAGCCAGGATATACTTTCCATCCATCCGTGACATAAAAGTAGCATTGCCATCTTTCAACGATTTTCCACAGTGGTTTAAATGTTTCGCAGCTGCGGTCTCCCAAAACCCACCCTAGAATACATGGTTTGAAATGGTCTACTGCTGTCCAGAGCCATATTTTGTTTTTTTTCTGCCGAGAAAGGTTTCAAGCTCATCAAGTTCACCCACTTGTGGAGTAACTTCTGGGTCATAAGCATCTGGAAGCAATTCTCCTACTTGCTTTATCCAATTTATGACAGTTGTATGGTGAACTCCTGTAACTCTTTCTATGCCTCTAAATCCCATACCATTGAGGTACATTTTAAGACAAGTTTTTCTAATTTCATCGCTGTAACCACGATGATTGCTGGGATTTTCGACAAATTGGTGATTGGCGAAGCCAGTGCGCGAAGCGCAATCGCAATCTACACAGATATGATTCTGCTTTCCTCGGCGATGACCGTTCTTACGAATATGCTCCGATTTGCACTCAGGACATTTCATTTGTTTTGCTTCTAATCAATCACTTTATTTTAATTCTCTGATTCATCCCTTATTTATGCAACGCCAAAGAGATATATGAAATGTCCCAACTGTCAGTCAGATAAAATCCGAAAGAATGGTCATCGCCGAGGAAAACAGAATTATCATTGCAAAAAATGCAATCGCCAATTTATCGAACAATATACAAAGCGAGGATACTCAATCGAAGTCAAAGAAAACTGCCTGAAAATGTATGTTAATGGATTAGGGTTCAGAGCCATAGAGAGAATTACAGGAGTTAATCACAATACTGTAATTAGATGGGTTAGAAAAAGTTCACTTGCTTTGTCAAATGCCCCGCAATTAGAGGAAATACCCGAAATTACCGAAATAGACGAACTTCAAACATATGTTAGTCAAAAAAAACAAAATTTGGTTGTGGACAACCGTTAATCACTGGAAACCAGGCATTCTAGCTTGGGTATTAGGCGATCGCTCTGCTCAAACATTTAAACCACTGTGGAAGAAAATTCGAGGATGGAAATCTTTTTGGTATGTGACCGACGGTTGGCTTGTCTATCCTTGTTTTATTAACGACTATGACCATTTGGTTTTGAAAACTTACATGACTAGGGTAGAAAGTGAAAATACTCGTTTAAGGGGTGTTGCACAATAAATGTATGATTAGCAAAAAATAGGAATAGTCCAATGTTTGAGATAGTAGCTTAGAAGTCGAAGGGAGGCTTCTAACATTTCTATTGATTTTGAATAACAGAATGTCTTGCGGTGCAAAGCGGACGCTATCGCGTCCAGTGCCGTCTTCCAGACGGTCAGGGGCTTAAGCCCCGCCTAAGTAATGGCGTAAACGTGAATTTTCGCCCTCGACCTGCGGAAGGCAGGCGGACGGCGCACAGCTTGAATTGAATTCAAGCTTGCGTACCGCTCTTGTCATTGCTGTTTTGCTGACAAGATGATCGCAGTCATTTATGAAACAAGGGTAAACTTTCCATCCATCCGTAATATACAAAAAGCATTCCCAGCCTCGAACTACCGACCATAGCTTACTAAAAGTTAACTGAGAGCGATAGCCCATAGTCCATTTTAAGACTCCTGCTTGATGGAAGTTCACTGCTGTCCAGAGCCAAATTTTGTTTTTTTTGAACCTACAAAAGTCTGTAATTCATCTAGCTGTGCTGTCTCAGGGATCTCATAGTTTTCATCTGGAATCTGCGATGTTACGCCTCCAACCCAATTAATTACTGTATTGTGGCAAACTCAAATACGAGCGTTCTATTTCTCTGAAACCCATACCGTTGCAGCACAAGGTCAAACAATGTTCTTTTACTTCCTGTGAGTAACCTCTTTGGTCATAAACATCAATAAACTGACGATTACAATCCCGACAAAGGTAATTCTGTTTATCTTTTTTTCGACCGTTTTTGACTATTCTCTGTGATTTACATCGAGGACATTGCATAGTTAATAGTGTTTATCATATTTTAACTGTGCAACGCCAAAAATACGTTTCTGGTTAGCGATCGCACTTTGAGAAAATCATACCTTCATTCACCAACGCCATAAAGCAAGGATAAACTTTCCATCCATCCGTAATGTATAAAAAGCATTGCCAACTTCGAACGACTCCCCACAATACTGAAGTTGATTGTGAGCGGTCGCGGGCGACCCACTTTAAAACACCCGCTTGATGAGAATTTACTACCGTCCAAAGCCATACCTGTTTTTTTTGAACCGACAAAAGCCTCTGGCTTTTCCAGAGCTTTCGCTCTGGGAACATCTCCGATGTTCGTTTGCAATTCATCTAACTGTGCTGTTTCTGGTATTTCACAATTTTCATCAGATATTCGAGATGAAGCTTCTTTAACCCAGTTTATAACTATGTTATGACAGACCCCCTTTGAGCGTTCAATTCCTCGAAAATTTATACCATTACAGTAAAAGGTTAAGCAATGCTCCTTTACTTCTGGCGAATAACCTCTTTGACCATAGACATCAAGAAACTGACGGTTGCAATCGCGACAAAGGTAGTTTTGCTTATTTTTTCGCCGATTTACATTTGGGACATTCCATGACTAATAGCGTTCATCATATTTTAACTGTGCAACGCCAAATTTTTTTACTGAATTATTATCTCCGCTTACTGCTTCATTATTATAAAATTGATGCACTCAATTTCTGTTCAAAACATTACGCATTCACCAACGATAATAATTCAGTACCCTTCAAGAACACAAAATTAGAAATTTTCTAATTTTTCGCAAATATTTACAAAATATGCTCTACAGTTGTAGATAAAATGGGAGAAGAACTTAACGCAAAAATTAATGGGACAAGAAACTCTCAACTTATTTCCCAACGAGCAAGCATTAGAAGCTATTTGTCAATGGAGCAATAGTCTTAAGTTACTGCAACAACGTTTGGGCAAATATTATAAGCGTTCGGAAGCTAGGGTTGCAGCATTTGATTATATTCAAGTTTTACTCTCTCCAGTGGAACGAAAAAATGGCTGGCAGATGTCAGAACAAGTAGGAGATGAAAATCCCTATCGATTTCAGAATCTTTTGGGAAGAGCTTCGTGGGAAGAAGAAAAACTCTGTGCCGAAGTCAGAGCTTATGCAGTAGAACATCTTGATGATGGAGCAGGAATATTAGCAAAGAAGCGAAACTAGCTTTCTCAAAAAAGGACAAGAATCGCTGCTGTGTTGCCAGGCAATATTGTGGACTAACGGGTCAAATTGAAAATTGTCAAGTGGGAGTATTCATGGCTTATCTGAGTTCAAGAGGGCAAGCCTTAATAGATCGCCGTCTTTATTTACCAAAATCTTGGAGTAGTTCGCCAGAAAAACGGCAAAAAGCAAAGATTACTCAAAAAACCAAGTTTGCCACCAAAACAGGATTAGCTAAAGAAATGTTGCAATCTGCTTTTAAAAAAGGATTACGACCAAGTGCCTACGGCAATTGGTTTGTCGCTGATGAAGTCTACAGTCGAGATGGTTTATTTTGGTATTGGTTGGAGCAAACTTTCCAACAATCCTATGTTTTACAGCAGTTTTCAGTTGGATAAACCCAATTAAGTGATAAGCTGCACCTAATGAAAAGAAAAAGTACTCGAAATCAATGCCTGCTCCGTACTCAATAGACTTGCGACAGCGAGTAATAAACGCCTATGAAGGGAAAGAAGGTTCACAAAGGCAAATTGCCGAACGTTTTCAAGTCAGTCATTCGTTTGTCAAAAAATTAATCTATCGTTACCGAGCAACAGGAACTCTTGAGCCTAAATCTCATGGAGGGGGCGCGCTCCCTATAATCAAACAATCTGAACTGAAACAGATTGAGGAATTGGTAAATGAACAACCAGATGCTCTACTACGAGAATTGTGCGAACGCTGGGAAGCTAGAAATGGAATTAAAGTCAGCATCTCTACCATGCATCGCAGACTAGAAAAGTTGAAGTTAACCACTAAAAAAAACTCTGTACGCCAAGGAACAAGAAACTCCTAGAATAAAAAAAATGCGATTTGAGTATCGAGACTGGGTACTCTCAGTCGATCCGCACAACCTAGTTTTTATCGACGAGTCGGGTATTAATTTAGGTATGACCAGATTGAGAGGACGAGCAGTTCGAGGAGAAAGAATATATGATAGTTGCCCTCGTAATCGAGGCTCAAATATCTCTTTGATTGGTGCATTAAGTATCGATGGTTTGATTGCTACCATGAGTTTACCTGGTAGTGTGAATACAGAAGTTTTTTTAGCCTATGTTGAGGAAATTTTATTACCTCAACTATGGAGAGGAGCTTTTGTAATTATGGATAATCTTCCAGTTCATAAAGCTATTAAAATCAAAGAAATAATACAAACTGTGGGCGCACAAGTAGTTTTTCTTCCTCCTTATTCTCCCGATCTTTCCCCCATTGAATTGTGTTGGTCTAAATTAAAACAATACTTACGTTCTGCTAAAGCCAGGACTACTAAAGCTATCAACCAAGCATTGACTGAAATTATTAATCATCATATTTCTGATGATGATGCAGTTGGCTGGTTTGAACATTGTGGTCTATTCATTTGAAAACTTCTGTAACTGTTACGAAAAAACAATCAACGCCGATTAATTTTCAAACTCATTATGCGGAAGACTTATTAGAAAAGCTCTCAGAAGAAGATTGGCATACTTTGAGTTGTGGAGCAGGCACTAAGGGAGAACGGTATAGTGATTGGGCGCGTATTCAACTCAGTTGTATTCAACCAGAAGGCTACAGCCGCTGGTTTCTCTTTCGTCGCCAGTTTTCAAAGAATAAAAATCGCTTTGTTTTCAGCTATTATCAAGCTTTTGCTCCTCAAGATACTTCTCTGGAAACTTTAGTTTGGGTTGCTGCTTCTAGTTGGCGAATCGAAGAATGCTTTAAATTTGCCAAGAGTCATTTAGGACTAGCCGATTACGAAGTCCTTTCTTGGACTGGTTGGCATCGTCATACTGCTTTGGTTCTGGCAGCAGGAGCTTTCTTATCTGTTTTGCGCTTTCAACTTGAAGAATTTCCAGATGTTATCGATCATCCCCTTTTTTCTCAGAGCAGAAAAGCTGGAAGTCTGGATGCGTTCAGGCAGGAGCGTCGACTCTCATCCGTCTCAGTTTAGCCGAATTAAAGCGATGGATTTGGAAATTACTATTTCCTCGTTCTTGGTCAATTGAATCGATTTTGCACTGGTCGTTCTGGCGTAGAAAACACCAAGCTTTTGCTCGCTTTTTTCATTATCGCCAACGAGGTCAAGCACTCTAACTTCTATCTACAACTGTAGAGCCTCTTTTTTTGTCCCGTACAGAGAAGAGTTTCTTATCCCATCACTTTTCGTATTGAGTCTTTCTCTTCATTCTATCTACAACTGTAGAACCTTTGGATTAATATCTCAAGAAAAGAGCAGCACTGAGTTAATAGTATTAATTAACCATTTAAAATAGCTATGCCGTGCTTCTGAAAACTCTATGTAGTGAAACATTGTTTCAAAAGTCTTATATTGATAACTAGGCGCAATTGTTTTCAAAACTTCTTTTGAAACTGACAAATTAATAATAGGATCAACTCTTGGAGCGACAAAGAATACTGGATGATTGATAATATATCCTGCCTTTTGCATACAGTATATATCTTCTAATTTGGACATAAAAAATTGTGTTCTATCAGTTATAAATCTTTGCATTAAAACATCATTTGCCATAAATCGTAGATATCGATCAATATTTGTGTAGTCAAGATCACTAAGCATTAAAGGCGATCTATTTAAACAATTTTTTTTATTACCTTCGTAAATTTTTCGACCTTTTGCTCTCTGTTGACCAAGAGCTGGAGCACAAAAAATTGATCCTTTAAAAGGAAGTCTGTATTTAACTAGCAATGCTGCTAAAATACTTCCTCCAAAACTTTGTCCCAAACCAATAATGGGACAACCATTCGATTTTGCAGAGGCAAAGTCAAATGCAATATTATAGTCATTAAGTAGTTGTTCTGTAGAACAAATATCTCCTCTTAATCCTTTGCTTAAACCTGAACCTCTACGGTCAAGCGCAAATAAATTAATAGAAAATCTTTTCAGGTATGCGGCAATTTCATCAAGCCATCCAGCATGGCTTTGGATTCCGTGAACATAAAATACTGATGCGATAGCTTTTTCTGCACTCCAATAATGTAATGCCAGTTCAGTTTTATCATTAGAAAATAAAGAATAAATAACTTTACCGTTCCCTATGCTATTGATCTTTGTGACACTTAATAATTGAGACACATTTTTAGACATAATTTTCAATTTTTAAGTTGTAATTTGCTATTGATAGTACTATTAAGGCTCGTCAGACAGCGTTTTCCCTTTTTCTTTGACCCAGTTAATAATTGTTCCAAGATCTATATCGGTAACTCTCGCGATCGTTCTAAATCCCATGCCGCTGAGATACATTTTTAAGCATAGTTGTTCAACTTCATGTGGATATGAGCTTGGTTTCGGGTTTTCGACATATTGGCAGCCATATGCGAAGCGGTATCCGGCGTTGGTAAATTAGGATATGAAAGCTTAAATAATGTGATCGCTATAAGGAACTGGGACATCCCAAAATTTAAGATAATGAATAAGTAATCGAATTGAGTGTTTCAGCATTACTTCAGATTTGGAATAGCAAAGAGTTTTTCTTTTTAATCTTGCTAGGTAATGCCTCAGTCTAGTATTTTTCCCTTCAACTCTTGTCATATAGGTTTTGCAGACGATTTGATCTCCATCTGCAATAAAACCTTGATAAACTTTCCACCGCAGCGCGTAGCGCAGATCGTCGTCTTCGACGACTAGGACGCATTCGCGTCCGCGTTACATAGAAATAGCATTGCCATTTTTCTACTATTTCCCATAACGGTTGGAATGTTTCAGCACTATGGTCTCCAAGCACCCACCCCTAAATTACAGGCGTTACGCATCTGACCGTTGCAAAGCAACGGCACTGGGCGCATACGCGCCCGCTCCAGAGCCAAATTTTGTTTTTTTACATCCAACGAATGTTTCAAGCTCATCTAATTCTCCTACTTGTGGAATTGTTTCTGGCTCATATATATCTGGTAATAATTCTCCCACTTTTCTAATCCAATTCATTATTGCAACATGGCTTACCCCTTTTACTCTTCCTATTGCTCTTAAACCCATGCCGTTGAAATACATTTTTAAACACTCTCGTTTGAATTGGTTAGAGTAACCTCTGTATGTTTGATAGCAGTCTAAAAATTGCCGACCGCATTCTACACAAAGATAATTCTGTTTACCTTTCTTCTTACCATTTTTATTTGTGTGAGTCGATTTGCATTCAGGGCATTGCATTAATGTTTAACTCTGGCTGATTTGTTCATTAGCGATCGCATTTTACAAAATCATACCTCAAGTTACCAACGCCCGGTATCCTTTAGGACAATCTTTGCATTTGTAGCATTGTTTTCCACGACGAAAGCCTTTTTTCTTCTTCTTTAAGGATTTGCATTAAGGATAGTCCATTGCTCAACAAGTAATTTGACCATTTTATTTTAAGCTCCATAGCATTACGCACTCATCAACGCCGTGATTAGTTTTAATCTACCATTTTCAAGTTTTTGTCCTCTGCAATTTTTGTTTGTGCAACAATACCATTGAAAACTAAAGAATTCTTAATTGAGTAAAGCAAAGTTACTAACTGAATGTTCGGAGATTGCATCTTTCAAAAAAGATGACCAAATTGTTAACCAAATATCAACTTTATATTGTATTTCTTCATAACGTTCAGGCGTTACTGCCTGCGCGAACAACATCCAACCTTCTTCGGAATGAACATCTTCAATTGATTGACCAATTTCATCTTCCACATGAATGCTATGAAACCCTTTAGTAATATCAATATCAGTTACTTTAGATACACCTATTGCCCAGGGAGTTGCGAGGTTATGAAAAAGAGTTTCCCCCACTGCTAATATTGCACACATCATTACGTGATCGCCGTAGCAGCTTTCGAAAGCTGCACGACAAGCAATAGAGGAAGTTGTCGGTATATAGCTTGCTAGGGCTGTCGGTGTAACTCCTAATTGAGATAGAGTTTCATCATATTGAATACAATGAGAAAAACGATAATTACCGCAAAAAGAACCATCTGTATCGATGCCAGGTGTAAATCCTAATTCCTCAAGCAGATTAAATTGTAATAGAAAACGTGCTGCTGATTTCGCCTCCAATCCTAAACGAGTTTCTAGCTGAGAAGCGGTGGACATCGCTTGGATGATAGCATCAATAAAAATTTGAACAACCGCATAGGAAAATTCTAAATGAAATTGCGACATTTGCTCAAATGTGACTTCTCCATCACTAAACGCTTTAATTGTCGGGTGCTTCAAAGTATGATGAGCATTGATCTTCTTAATTAAATTTTGAGAAAACTGCCAATTGCGTTCCCAATCAGAGACAGCAATACTATTACGAATAGCTTGACGACTAATTTCTCTTGCGGTAGGTATTTTATTCATCATGATAAAACTTTTAAGTATTTGATATGTTTGTCAGTTAATTAAACTGGGTCAATATTATTTATGGTAGAGTAGCTTTGTACATTAATAACTCTTAAAACTTGGTTTGCTCATCTGCTATAAATGCATAATATGCATATGATTCATAAATCTTATATACAGATATAATGCAAAAGAGTGCCTGTTTGCTTTTTTTTCTTGCTAATCTTAATTTTAGGCTGGCATATTTGATAATACTCATGTTACTTGAAAAAAGAAAACTAAAGCTAATACTTTATGTAAATTAACTAAGAAAAATATTGCTTTATTATTAGACTAAAATCTGACAATATTCTTTTTGCTTTTACCTGCGTAAAATATTGCTTTTGATAATCAATTTCAATTTTTAAAGCATTTTCTAATTCTAAAACATTGACCATTAGAGGAAATTCAGCGTGATTAACAGGCAAGGTTATTAGTTCAAGAGTATTATTATCCAAGAGCGACAAATTTATTTTGCGATCCAAGTTGAAACTAACCTGACTAATTTTTGATGGTAGCTTAATTACCTCTAACCAATGTTGATAATTAAAGTTTCGCTGTTCAAATGCTTCAAAGAAGTCCTGTTTGACTTCTTTAAGAAAATGTTCTGGGTTTTCTTTCCAACCTTTTTTGCCACAAATGATTGGTAATATATTAACACAACAACCAGCTAAATTAGCATTTCCAGTGGCATTTGGAACGTTAATAATGAATACATCTTGTTTAAATTCTTGATGCAAATAATTTTGAAAAAGAGAGAATAACATAATGAAAGGGGAACAGTTCATTAGCCTACTAAATCTCTTAAAGCTATCTTTAAGAGATTTAATTTTAACCAAACAGTGTAATCGTCTGCTTACAAAAGGTTTCTCATTAAAGTTAATAGATTTAAATAAAGATCGAGGATTATATTGCTTATATTGTTCGAGCCAATAAGACAATGCTTCTTTGGAAAATAGCTGAGATTCTTCATTGACATAGCCTCGATAATTAAAAGGTGAATTTAATTTTGGTATTGTTTTATTTCTATAAGCTTGATATATGGTGAATAATTCCTGGAGAAGAATAGCAAAAGAATAGCCACCAATAGCTGTATGGTGACCTACTAAGCAAAAGTAATATTCCGAATTGTCAGTTTTAACTAAAGTAGCTTTAATTAGTGGACCATTCACTAAATCAAATGATTGATTCGCCTGTATTTTCAAAATGTCTAAATTGTCTTCTTCGACTTCAACAAAAGAAGCAAGAACACTATCACTCAATTTCTGTATTTCTTGAGAGACATTAATAACAGTTTTTAAACAGTCATGTCGAGCTACTAATTCTTGCCAAGCATTCCTTAAAATGGTGCTATTGACTGCTCTGCTAAACTTGATAGTAAAACCATTGTTGCCTGCTTTTTTACCAGCTTCACCTAATTGGGATAAGCGACTAAATCGTTTTTGTGAAATACTCAAGGGGTACCAATCGCTTGATTTTGAAGCGTTAGAAGAATCTCCATTATTAATATAAAAATTTTTTTCAACAGGGTGCGCTGTAGAGTTCTGATAACGTTCTCTGAGTTGATCGATGTAAGGTAAGCTTGTTAACACGACATCTGAATTAACACCAAAATCAATAAAACAGGCTATTTCATCAACGCCGATAGCCAGTAAATTATCAACGATGGAAGCGCAGGAATCGGGAGTACCGATCAAGGCACTGTTTTGCACATAGCGTTCATAAGCAGCCGACAAAATGAAATTTTCATCATCCGCAGAAAGACTGTCAATATCAACTTGCAGTCCATGACTTTTGACTAAATTTTGAAATAGTCCTAAGGAAGATTTTAAATAATTACAAAAGGGCTGACGTGCTTGCTGCCGAACAAAAACTAGATCTTTACCTATGAAAGTGTGAAGTAAAACTGTGACCTTGCCAGATGCCGAATCATAACCGTTTTTAGATAGTGATTCACGGTAGAGAGCAATTTTTTCCGCCAAATCTTCTATATTTTGGTTCATCAAATTAGTCAGAACACCAGCTCCAATCTCACCTGCTTTAATATAAGTTTCTGGATTATTAACAACAGTAATCCAAGTAGGTAATTGTGGCTGCATTGGTAGAGGAAAACTTTGCACGTTGATCTTGTTACCTGCCCCGCCGCGCATTGGAATAGACTCTCCTCTCCAAAGTTTCTCAACAGTTTCAATTCCTTGAAACATTAATTCACGATGGTTGCCATAAGACTCTGGCGCGAATACAAAGTCGTTGGGGTGCCAACCAGAGGCAAAAGCAATTCCAACTCGTCCTTTAGATAAATTATCGACAACAGACCATTCTTCCGCAACTCGAATTGGATTATGCAAGGGTAAGACTACACTGCCTGCACGAAGTTGAATCTTGTTTGTTTCTCTAGCTAAAGCAGCTCCGAGTACAGAGGGATTGGGGGAAAAGCCTCCGAATGAATGAAAGTGCCGTTCGGGAATCCAAACCGCTGTGAAATCATGCTGATCGGCAAATTTAGCTCCAGCAAACAGTAGATCATATTTATTTTTATTAAATTGCGCTTTATATTCACCAAAGTAATACAAGCTAAAATCTAATTTTTTCTGACTGCTGGCTGAGTTAGAGTTGATTTTTTTGTTCAAATTAGCCGATTTTCTATTGGCTCGACTGCTTATAGATTTCTGTCGATTCCAAATCCTGCTTGATGAAGGTAAAGCATATTTCTCAACTTGTGTAGTTGTCGTTGATGAAACTTTTGTAGCCTGTTCCTGTATAAAAGATGAAGCTCTATTATTAGAGGATGACTGAGTCAAAAATCCGTTAGCTCGCATTTCCTGGACAGTAGCTTGAACAGCTTTCACAATCTGGTTGATATCATCATCAGTATGGGCAGTTGATAAAAAACAGGCTCTCCCTTCCCAAATGTATATCCCCTTGGAAATTAAATAATAGAAAAATAGGTCGAAGTTGCCTTTAAAGTCAAAACGAAACACTGAGCCGAAGTTAACCACCTTAATCGGCACATCTTCGGCTGTAAAGAAATCGTTAAGGGTAGACACTAATTGCCGAGTGCGTTGATTCAGTTCTATTTGTAGAGATGGACCTGCTGCTTTTAAATATTGAAGTACCGCGCAAGAAACAGCCATGCCCAGATGATTTTTGTTGAATGTTCCAGCAAAGAAGGTTTTCTCACTTGATGGGTAAGATGAATTCCCATAAGACCAACTACCACCATCAATACCATTGAGATATTCTTTGCTGCCAGCTACTACCCCAATTGGTAAACCACCACCGACAATTTTGCCATAGGTGACTATATCTGCATTTATCTCAAACCAAGCCTGAGCACCACCTTGATGAATGCGAAAACCCAATAACACTTCATCAAAGATTAAGGCAATGCCATTAACTTTCGTCAAATGACGCAGTTGGTGCAAAAACTCGCGTGGTTGCAAATCGAGATTACGCGATTGCACTGGTTCCACAATCACTGCTGCAATTTCGGAGACATGAGCTTGTAAAATTTTCAAAGCAGAATTTTTACCATATTCCAGAACTAATACATCTGACACAGTCATGGGTGCTATGCCAGTAGTGCTAGGAATGGACTGTCCCTTATTGTCCATAGCTTTGGCCAAAATTCCATCAAGGTGACCATGATAGGAATTAGTAAATATAACTATCTTATTACGGCTAGTTTTATGCCGTGCCAGTCGAATTGCGGTCATAACGGCTTCAGTACCAGAGTTACAAAAAACTACTCTTTCTGTATTAGTAAGTTCAGCGAGTAAGCGAGCTGCCTCTCCAGCTAATTGAGCCTGTGGACCGATTTGTAATCCGCGTTCCATCTGAACGCCAATTGCATTTTTCACAAATTGAGGATTATGTCCAAATAATAACACTCCAAAACCCATGGTGAGATCAATATATTTGTTGCCATCAATATCCCAAAAGTATGCACCTTCAGCGCGCTCACCAATAATCGGATAAACCAACTCTTTCAGAGAAGGTCGAAAACCTGCACTGGCTCGGCTATCAGCTAGAACAATACGGCTATCTTGTGTCACATTTTTGGAGCTGGATGTTCGTTGGGTATAAAAGTTGATAAATTGGTTTAATTCGGAAGAGTGTATAAATTGCCCTACCAATTCTGATTGAGATTTTTCTGAAATTTTAAGTGCTGATGAACGAGACTGCGAATATTCATCAGTTTTAACTGGCTGATTTTTTCCTGCATCTATCCTTTTTGCATCGGCATCATTAGGATCTGATTTAAAATTTTCTACCTGATTTTGCAAGACTGTCAGCTGTTGAGCAACAATATCGGACATGGTATCGGATACTACTTGTAGTTGTTGCTGCATAATTCTTTCTAATCCACCAGCAGAGACTATTGTTCTAGATGATACTTCGACAATGGTTTCTGATTTAGAAGGAAATTTGTTTAATTTAAGATTCTTTAAGGAATTATTATTAGCTGACTGTCTATTTGCAGACATTACTGGCTCTGACTCTATCTCTGGTAATGTAATTTCTGACGGAATTTGCTTGTGAATATACTCAGCCAATAAGGAAATCGTTGTGAGCTCTTCAAATATTTGTCGAATACTAATTTTGAGGCCATAATCGCGTTCGACATGACCAATCGCTTCCACCAGCACTAGCGAATCAGCACCCATTTCTAGGAAAGGAGCATTTACATCGACTTCTGATAATTCTGCTCTAAGGAGTTTAGCAATATTAATATGTAGCTGTTCTAAAATATTCTGTTGGTGCTGCTTATTAGTCATATCTACACTTGTAGGAGATAAATTTGATGAGGTTAATATTGAGTTTTCACAACTGCTCTGAAAAGTTGAAGGATTCATCTCTACTACTGCATCAATCCAGTAGCTCTTGCGCTGAAAAGGATATGTAGGTAACGAAATACTTTGACGAGCATAATCACGGTCAAATTCTACCCAATCAATTTTTACTCCGCTGACATACAATTGAGCAAGGCTATTAAGCATCTCCATCCAATCTTCTTGGTTAAAACGCAGACTATTCAACCAGACTCGATCATCAGTACATGGATGTCGCTGACCGATGCTCCTCAAAGTTCGTTTAGGACCAACCTCTAGAAATATGTCTACTCCTAATCGGTCCAAGGTTTGCAAGCCATCAGAAAACCTTACCGTTTGCCACATATGCTGACACCAATATTCGGCGTTGATTTCATTTGTGTTTATCTGTCGACCATTGAGATTAGAAATTATGGGAATCTGCGCAGAATGGTAGGAAATTGACTCAATTATCTGTCTAAATTCAGCTATAATAGGCTTCATTAGTACAGAGTGAAAAGCATGAGAAGTTCGCAACTTTTTAAATCCAATTCCAGCATTGGCGAAAGTGTTACAAGCTAACGTGATGGCAGAAATCTCACCAGAGATTGTGGTGTTTTGAGGATTGTTGTAAACTGCAAAGCTCAAACGTCGACCATCGACTGTCACGACCTTTTGAACTTCATCAGGAGTAGCAAATACTGTTACCATCTCCCCAGTAGCTGGCAAGCTTTGCATGAGTTTAGCTCTAGCAGTTACCAATTTAACCCCATCTGCTAAACTAACTACGCCAGCAACTACTGCAGCAACATATTCACCAACACTATGACCCAATACCGCATCAGGTACTACCCCCCAAGATTGCCATAGTTGGAACAAAGCATACTCCAACGCAAATAGACTTGGTTGGGCATAATTGGTTTGATTAATAAGATTATTATCACACTTTTCTGGATACAGGATAGATAATAAGGATTGCTCTAAATACGGTTTCATTAACTCCGCACATTTATTTATTGCTTGCTTAAATATTGGTTGAGTTTTATAGAGTTGATATCCCATATTTGTGTATTGAGAGCCTTGCCCTGTAAACAGAAAGGCAATTTTGGGCGTTTTGTGATTACTAAATAGCTCTTTGGAAAATACATCTGCGATGTTTTCTCCCGAGTTAATCTTTGCTAATTTAGCGACTAATTCTTGTCGGTTAGAAGCAATAATAGCCAGGCGATGGTTGAAATGAGATCGCTTTGTATTAGCAGTAAAACAAACATCTGCGATTTCTAATGAGTGATGGTTTTCCAAATGGTTTTGATAATTACTGACTATATCTTTCAGACCTGTTTCTGTTTTAGCTGAGAGAGTTAGTAAATGAACAGAACGCTCAAGTAAATTTTCACCTACCAACTTTGTAGAGTTTCGGTCTTCTGGCAAATTATTCTGTAAAATTTTGCCTTCCCCGTAGGACATTTTGAATTGAATTGGTGCTGATTCTAATATTACATGGGCATTTGTACCTCCGAAGCCAAAAGCACTAACCCCTGCTAATTTAGATTGTTCAATCGTAGACCACTGTTGAAGTTGCGTCGGGATCTGAATAGCAGTTTTGTCAAGTTTAATATAGGGATTTAGTTTATTTAAGTGAAGATGAGGTGGAATTTCATCGTGTTCTAATGACAATACTACCTTAATCAAGCCAGCAATTCCTGCAGCCGCTTCCAGATGACCAATATTGGTTTTTACTGAACCTATCCAGCAAAGTTGATCTGCTTCTCTCCCTTCCATTAGCACTGCTTTTAGTGAACTGACTTCAATAGGATCTCCCAAAGAAGTTCCAGTTCCGTGCGTCTCCACATAACTAATTTGATTTGGTCGTACTCCCGCTTGAGCTAATGCTAGGCGAATTACCTCTTGCTGATAATTGCCATTTGGCGCAGTCAGTCCATTGGTTAGACCATCATGATTGACGGCAGAACCGCGAATGACCGCCTGAATATTGTCTCCGTCAGCTATTGCATCAGATAGCCTCTTGAGGACGACCACTCCACATCCTTCCGATCTCACATAACCATCTGCTTCAGCATCAAAAGTCTTACAACGACCATCTGCTGCCATCATTTTCGCATCAGAAAAAGTCATAGTCAATTGAGGGCTTAATATCAAATTTACGCCGCCAGCTAAAGCCAAATTGCATTCCCCTAGCAACAAACTTTGACAAGCTTGGTGAACTGCTACTAATGACGACGAACAGGCTGTATCTACCGCCCAGCTTGGACCATGCCAATCTAAGAAATAAGATAATCGATTAGCTGCGACACTTAGTGCGTTACCAGTGCCATAGTAAGCCTCTGTAGTATGAAGATTTTCAGCTAATTTAGCATAGTCTCCACTACTAATACCAATAAAGATACCGCTCCGACTTCCAGCGAGTTTTTCTGCTACTAATCCAGCGTTTTCTAATGCTTCCCAACCAACTTCTAACAATAATCTCTGTTGCGGATCTATATTGTTAGCTTCGCGTGGAGAAATATTAAAAAATTGAGGATCAAACTGGTTAACTCGATCTAAAAACCCTCCCCACTCATTATCAGAATCCCATCGCGAAACTGGAACTCGCGAGATAGCATCTCGACCTGTTCGCAATAAAGACCAAAAAGCTTCAGGGTTCTCAGCTTTTGGAAGACGACAACCCTTACCAATAATCGCAATTGTTTCATGCTTCGGTTGAAAATTTGTTGTTGCAGGTAAAGCATGATCGGGATAATTTTGTTTCCCTAGATGCTTAGCTAATGCCCGAATACTAGGATAGTCATAAGCAATAGTAGGCTCAACTTCTATGCTTAACCACTCGCCTAATTCAGCTGCAATAGTGACTGCCTTAACTGAATTTAAACCATAGACAGCTAACGGTTGTTGCAAATCAACACTTTCTATTGGTATTTGCTGCATTTTAGCAATTTTACTTAACAACCAAATTTCTATTTCTGCAGTAGTTTGGGAGTGTTCTGGAGCGAATTTAGCTGAACTATTCGACGAAGGTTCAATGGAAAGCTGCTGGTTATTATCTAGCCATTTCCAGATCACATTATTCAATTTGCTTTCTAAAAATCTTGTTTTACAAACACGCCTTTGAATTTTCCCACTAGAAGTTTTAGGAATGCTGCCTGGTTTCAATAACATAACACCATGTAGATCCAACTCGTGTTCTATTGAGATAGCAATTTTGAGTTCTCTCACAATATCATCTGGATTGAGCTTGCGGAGGTAAGTTCGTTCTATTTCACAAACAACAACTAAACCTTCGCCATCTGCGACATTTATAGTAAACGCCGCGCTACTATTTTTGCGAAGAGCTGGATGACTTTTTTCTACAGTTATTTCAATATCTTGAGGGTAATGATTTTGACCTCTAATAATAATTAAATCTTTTAGTCTTCCTGTAACAAACAACTCCTTATTATCTAAAAATCCTAGGTCGCCCGTCCGTAAAAAAGGTCCTTCTCCCGTATCCTGGAGATAAGCTTGAAAAGTTTCTTGAGTTGCTTCTAAAAGATTCCAATACCCAGCAGCAATGCTATCACCAGACAGCCAGATTTCCCCTATTTTCCCCATTTCACAAGAGGTTAGCGAATCTTGATTAACAATAACAACTTTTGTGCCCAAGCGAGAATAGCCACATCCTACAAACTCTCGGCTTCCTGGTGATAAACTCTCACTATTCACCACCAAATTTTTTTTAATATCCTCAGCTTTAACTTCACGAATTACTGCTTTTTGATGCTTGTTTCCACCTGTAGCTAATAACGTACTTTCTGCCATTCCATAGCAAGGATAAAAAGCACTAGCTCTGAAGCCACAGGCAGCAAATTTATGAGCAAAGTTTTTCAGAGTTTCTGCTCGTACTGGTTCTGCGCCATTAAAGGCTAAATCCCAACTCCTTAAGTCAAGATGAACTAATTCCTCTGGTCGAATTTTGTTCACACATAAATCATAAGCAAAATTA
Source organism: Pleurocapsa sp. PCC 7319 (assembly GCF_000332195.1). Classification (NCBI taxonomy): domain Bacteria; kingdom Bacillati; phylum Cyanobacteriota; class Cyanophyceae; order Pleurocapsales; family Pleurocapsaceae; genus Pleurocapsa; species Pleurocapsa sp. PCC 7319. Next base: position 2,307,157 of record NZ_KB235922.1, on the reverse strand, counting down.
GGACCACCACTAGTAGTTGCTCGATACTTAGAAATAGCTTGTAACCAACGAATCGGCTTCTGAAGGAATGCCGCTGGAGGCATCAGAATACATGGAATTCCCAAGTACATTGGCTGAATCACATTACCGATTAATCCCATATCGTGAAATAAAGGCAACCAACCTACAAAAATTGTTTTCTTATTGTGACCAAAAGCTTGCTGGATTAACTGCTGGTTATGAATGATATTTTCATGGCTTACCATTACTCCTTTTGGTGTCCCAGTAGAACCAGAGGTATATTGCAAGAATGCTAAAGCTTTTGAATTTACTGATTGGACTGTAAACTTTGCTTGTGAATCAGACGTTAACGTATCTGTAGCTATTAGCTTTAATTGAGCTAATTCGGGCTGCTTTTCCCATCTTTGATCGATATTTTTTAAGATCGACGTAGTTGTCAGCACTATCCCAGCTTGAGCATCGTTAACAATCGATAGCAATCGAGACAAATTTCTATTACGCCGAGGTGGATAAACTGGAACTGCTATTACTCCAGCATACAAACAGCCGAAGAATGCTGTAATAAATTCTAACCCTGAGGGATACATTAACAAAGCACGCTCTCCTTTCCAGGATTGCAGAATAGAGGCGACTGCCTTTGCTTGTCGATCTAATTCTTGATAGGTAATACTTTGTTTCTCCGTTTCTCCATCTTGAAGAAAAATATATGCTTGTTGCTCGGACTGATGTTGTGCTCTGTTTCCGAGGATATCTAGTAGGTACTCAACCATAGTGTTGCTTTATTACAAAAGTATAGATTTAAAATTTGTACTACCTCTTTACCTCAACCATTATTGTTCTTCAAAGTAAGAGCGCACGTATATAATTAGAATTCACGGTATTTATCCACTGCAAGCCGAAAAATTTTTAACCGACGAATCAAGTGTTCAATAAAAATTCGTTGCTTTGATATTTGTTTGTTTTCTGACTTTTGTTCTGGGGTTAATTCTCTTTTAGGGGGCTTTTTAGTAGGAGTCATAGTATTAGATGCGCCGAGATAAGTTTTGTCTCCAATAAATCCTTGAGAGGTCGAAAACTTTGCTAGTTGTTAAGACAATAAATTTCTCTTCTTCTTAACTGAGAATTGGTTTTCTTCCTCCTTCTGGAGTACTAATTCTCACTTTCTTTAATTCAAGTTTTTTTTGTTGCTGCTTATAGCAAGTGATCGCTTTTTTTAGTAGTTGCTTCCATTTTTGATAATCGATTCCGAAAATTATAGTTGTTCTCTCTGGATATTGTTCGATATAATATATTGGATTTATCAAGACGGTAACTTTCAATAACTTTTTCTACCGTCTTTTTCTCACAAATTTATTTTTCGGACAAGTCTAATGCATATTTCGGCATTTTTATAGAAAAATAGTCACGTAGAAAAAGGCTATTCATTATTTTAAAAATCATCTAATTAATAGATCTAAATCTTTCTCTACTGTAGGAATAATATTTCTAATTTGCTGAATTTCGATTGCTCCACAGCGAACTACTTTTGGTGGTTGTTGAACGCAATTCACAATAGTAGATACTTTCAAATGGAAAGGAAAGTTATCAACTGTGCCAATAAAATCAACTAAATTTTTAAAAGGATGAAGCAATCTAGATTCTGTTATTTCTTCATCTCCAGAAAAATTACAAGTAGTAGAAAATATTGGAATTGAAGAACGTTTTACGACTTCAGATAATATTCTATTTTTAGGTGAAAGCAGCAAAACTGTTGGATTATCTGTAAATAATTTTGGAATAACCTTTTTTTTGTTTAGAATAATAGAAAGAGGACCTGGCCAAAAATGATCCATTAATATTCTTGCAGTCGGATTTAGATTAGATAAATCTTGAACATTTGTATTAGTGCAGCATATGCCAAAAGGCTTGTGCCTTTCTCTGCCCTTGATTTTGTAAACTCTCTCAACAGCATTTGGAAAAAACAAACCTCCAAATATTCCATATACTGTATCAGCAGGCAAAATTACTACACCTCTATTTTTGATAACGTCCACAGCCTTCTCTATGATTTTATTCTCTTCATACACATTCATAAATAATTCTTCCTTGTAAAATATACAGAAACTAAACAGATGCAAAACATAAAGTTTGATTACTTATCAGTTTTACAAAATAATATACTTGTGATTTAAATTAAATCTATCAAGATGAAAAAGCTTTATATTACATCAAACGCTTTATGAAGTATGTTGAATATTTCATTCCTAACGAATAAGTTTAGCTATTTCTTCTATAGTAGATGCCTGGTAAATTGCAATTAAAGGTATATTTTTTCCAAATTTTTTCTTGATTTGAGTAAATAATCTCATTGCAAGCAAAGAATGTCCTCCTAAATCAAAAAAGTCATCTTTAGTACTTACCCGCTTAACATTTAACAGCTCTTTCCAAAGCTTTACCAATTCTATTTCAATAGAATCACGAGGAGCCATAAAAAAATTGTTTATATTATTGTCAGTTCTGTCTGGAACAGGTAAAGCATCTATATCTACTTTACCGCTTGAAGTTAAAGGTATAAAATCTAGTATGGTAAATGTAGTGGGAATCATATAAGCGGGTAGTTTGTGATTGAGATAGCGACGTAATTCAGAAAATTCGCAGCTTTGCTCCTTGTGCAGAACAGCATAAGCGACTAGATAATTTTTGATCGAAGCATCTTTTCTCATTACTACTGCAACCTGTTTAATAGCATGGTGTTTAGTAATTACAGATTCAATTTCTCCTAATTCTATACGAAAACCACGAATTTTAACCTGGCGATCTACTCGCCCCATTAACTCAATATTGCCGTCACCCAAATAACGACCTATATCTCCAGTTTTGTATAGACGATCTCTGGATTTGTTGCTAAATGGGTTAAAAACAAATTTTTCATTTGTTAGTTTTGGTTTGTTAAGATAGCCTTTAGATAATCCTTTGCCGCCAATATATATTTCACCAGGGACTTCAACGGGTGAATGTTGAAGGTTGGAATCGAGAATATAAATTTGTACATCACTTATTGCTTTTCCAATAGGCACAGGATCCTGCTCTCGTTCACATGACATAAAAGCTGCATATGGTCCAGTTTCAGTTACTCCATATGTGTTGTGTAGTTTTGGATTTTGAGATTTTAAAAAGAACCTTTGAAGTTTAGGATTCAGAGGTTCTGCACTGCACATTACATGCTTTAATTTACTACAGTTTTGAAGTAAATCTTCTTCAATAAGTGTTTGCAATTGAGAAGGAGTAATTGAAATGACTGTAACATTTTGTGTAGCAATTAGTTTAACTAGGCGAGAGCTATCTTTTTGATGTGCGGATGGAACTATAACTACTGCTCCTCCAATTCCCAACAAAAGGAAAAATTCTTTTACCAGACCTGCAAAAACAGATGCTTTAAACAGTATCCTATCTTCCATAGTCAAGTTGAGAGTTGTCTGTGCCCAAGCATGCCCATTGCTGCAAGCTTGGTGAGAAAGCATTGCACCTTTAGGAATTCCCGTTGAACCTGAAGTATAAAAAACAAAAGCCAGATCCTCTGAGGTTACTTTTCTGATTAATAAGCTCTTTTTTTCTTTTGCCACGGTTTCCCGAATTTCATCCACAGACACTACATTTGTAATGCTATTAGGTAACATTTCGAGATAGCGATAATTTGTTAATACTACATAAGCTTTACAATCAGCTAATATAGAACGCAATCGTTCTTCAGGATCTTTGATGTCCATTGGTACACAAACTCCACCAGCTTTTAATATTCCTAAAATGCTGATTGCTAAATCAAAAGAGCGATCCAGAAATATTCCAACAAACATTCCTGGTTTTACCCCTAAAGCTTGTAGATAATGTGCCAGTTGATTTGCTTTGACATCCAACTCTTTATATGTGAGTCTCTCTTTTTCAAAGATTATGGCAACTGCATTCGGTGATTTTAAAACTTGCTGTTCGAAAGGCTCATGTAAAATCGAACAGCAAGTTTTAGAATTAGATTTGATATCACTTTTATAATTTATAGACATATTTTAAAATTGAGAATTGCTGTATTTTCACTCAAAACTAAAGGAACATTTGTAATGGAGTATCTAGACAAAGATTTATGGCTCGACATGGCTTAATCTAAACAGTAGAAAATTATGTTTTTTCTATTTTCCTATGGGGTATCAATGATTTTAAACTTTAAGTATTCTCATTCTAAATAACTTACAGCCGTTTTCAATTGAATAGACTATATTCACTCATTAATTGGTTCGTAGCTATTAACTCTTAGCTTTTTTAGAATTTAATTATTGTGGTCTACTCATGTGAAAAGCGCAGTATACCGTGTTCTTATAGAAAATTTAGTTGCAAAATAAAATTCAAAAATGTTTACCACCCTAAACCAAGATCAAGTTGTTGAACCAAACTAAGTATATTGCCATCTTTTTGCAACCAATGATGTTTTACTTGTGATATTGAAGTTCCCTGCCTACTAAGTTCATCTGCAATTTTATTAAATGATTTTTCTTTAATGGGAAGTACTTTTATTTTTCGCAAACGACAAGTATGCCTTTTATGAGCATATTCGCAGTTTATTTCTTGCATAGCTTTCTCCACTAAAAAGCTGAATTTCTCTATTGAATAATCTTTGTAAGAGTCACTCCACTCAACTGCGAGTGTATAACCTGGAGGTCTATCCCATACAGGAACACACGTAAACATAGGCAATATAATAGTCTCTGTGTTTAGAGTTCTCTGAAACGCAGTAGTTACTGCTGAGTAAATATTATCCTCTGATAATTTTTCACCTGTAAATGAGCTATGAAAACCGACTCTGCCTACAAATTCTAAACGGGGAGATTTACCTACCCAGCCAATTACCTTATAAGCATCAGCCATATCTAGCCGACAAAGTCCATTTGCTTGAGACATTACCAAACGATAAGTTTTTCCCATTTCAAGCTCTTTGTACAATAAAGTTTCTGAAGAGGGACAAACCGCTGAAGAATCAGACATATCCTTCACCTCTATAAATTCGTGAATACCTTGATTTACAGCCAGAGGACCTGCGCTAGAGTGATAATCTACTGGAATGGTAACAATACCTTCTGTAGAGGTTGTAGAAAAAGGAATAAGGTTAACTTCTGGATAAAGCTCCTGTAGCCATGGCTGATAAAATCTTGCTGAAGCAGAATTCCAACAAGAAATAAGTGATAGATTAGGCCAGAGATTATTTGGTCGCAAAGGATGCTGAGTAGATTGTACAATATTGTTTAAAAGTTTGGCTTTGCTTCTAGTGCTAGGCCGTTCGTATAGCTTAGAAATAATCCATTCAGTATTATCAGCAAGAACCTCTGCTAAAGCAGTCAAGCGGCTTGGATTAACAGAAACAATAATTTTAACATCTGAGTCCGATAGGTTGAGCAAATACTTTTGCTTGGCAACTTCTTTAAATTTTTCATCGTTATCGCTGACAAACCACTCTTCATCATACCAAGGAGGCATCCAATCGCTATTTCCGAGGCTCGCTGGTCTTTGAGTAATACTATACCTTGGTATAGCTCCAGCATACAATCTTGCTTGGCAACGTTTCCACGATAAATCTAAAACCGAGTTTCTAGAAATCGTTACATTTTTTAATCCCTCGAAGTACAATCCCCATTGAGCATATAAAGCAGGACCTCTGTATTTTTCACGCCAATGTCTAGTCACAGGAATATACTTGGCTTTTCCAGAAGTTCCAGAAGTTTGATAAAAAGCTAGTGGGGCACTTTCAGTTAACACCCCATTGTAACCATCAATGATTTGATTGATATAGTGTTCAAAATCTGTATACTGTCTAATTGGAACAGCTCTTCTGAAGTCATTTATATTTCTACAGCTAGATAGCTTATGATCTTTACCAAATAAAGTGGATCTGGATTGAGCAAGTATGTCAACAAACGTATTAAAGAAAGTCTGCTCAGGATTTGCACAAATCTTACGTTGAAGATCTAGATAATTTTTGTTTTTGGATAAGAAACTTGTAGTATATGGGGAAACTTTGTTTTGTTCAATGGAGCTTTTATACATAATATTCATAAATTTGGGATACAAGCAAAATAGTGCGATATAGAGCTTGTAGCCATGTATAGCATAAGTATGAGTTTTACTTTGAAAAGAATTTGCAATCGATAATAATGAAAAAACAACTTTTTAAAGTCTATCTAAATTGCTATAAACTAGACTAATAAAATGTCTTGAATAGTTAGCATATATTACGTATTCACTTTTATCAAATTGTTCTTTTTGTAGATAAATAACGTTGTAGAAAAAAAGAAAGTAAAAATGCCAATGTTAAAAGGCTAAAATTGCATAGTAGCGAAGCAAAAAGCGCTCTGTTGTATTGTTGAAGATTAAGTTCGGAGGAAGTAGAATCAAGAATTCCAAAGAAAACAATACCAACTACTGCTACACCAAAAGCATTAGAGATTTGCTGCACAGTAGTTAGTATTCCAGAAGCTGAACCGGCTTCTGTTTCTCTTACTTTTGCTAATGTAGAGTTCAGTAAGGTAGGAACTGCCAGTCCTTGACCAATGCCGAATACCGACATTGCAATCATCAGTTCAGCAATTGGTGGAGATACAGCAAGTTGATGAACGATAGCATTAAATAACAGCATGCTCACTGCCATAATTGCGGTTCCAACAATGACAAGTCGACTACCAAGATAACGCTCTAATTTCATAGAAGCGACTGCTGCAATAAAAATAGTGATTGCCAAAGGTGTAAAGACCAGACCAGCTTGCATAACAGTTAATTGCAATCCAGATTGCAAGTAAACTGTCATTATCAGATAGAATGAAAACATTCCTAAATACATAACAAGTGTAATCAATATCCCAACTACAAAACTATAATTTTTAAATAATGAAAGCTCAATAAGAGGGGATTTTTTTTGCTTTGAAAGATACAGTTGATAATAAACAAAGAAAATTAAAATGAGCACTGCGAAGACTAAACAAAGAAATATCCATAATGACCATCCTGATTTTCGCCCACCCACTAATGGATAAATAAATGTAAAAAGTCCAACTGAAACCATTGTTACTCCTATCCAATCCACTTTAAGTGGTACTGGAGAACGCGACTCGCGAATAAGAGGAGAAGCAAGTAATGCTAAAAGACCTAGTGGAAGATTAATTAAAAAGAGAGAGCGCCATCCCAAATTAAGTAAATCCGTTTGAATGAGGAGACTACATAACGGTATACTAGCTGTCCCGCTAACACCAGAGACTGCGCTAAATATTCCGAATGCCGTAGAACGCTCATCTGATGAAGGAAAACTTAATTGAATAATAGATAAAACTTGAGGCATCATTAAGGCTACCGTCAATCCTTGAAAAATTCTAGAAGCAATTAAGAAATTAGAAGTCAAAGCCAAACCACACATGGTGGAAGCTATACTAAAACCTCCCAATCCGTATATGAAAATTCGTTTGCGTCCAAAGATGTCGCCTAAGCGTCCACCAGTAATTAGAGCAACAGCATATGATAAAGCGTAACCAGCAGTAATCCATTGAACTGCAGCAAAGTCTGCTTTCAACTCTTTTTGTATAGCAGGAACAGCGATAAGAACAATAGTAAGGTCAGCAATATACATAAACTGGGCAATCATCAAGATGCCTAAAGCTAGCCATCTTTTTGAACTTACAAAGTCAGAATCGTTTTTGGGAGCTAAATAGTCACGAGACATCTATTTTCCCTCTACACTGAAATTTTACTATCATTCTGTTGTTACTAATAATGAGGTTTCATGTATTAACTAGATAGCGGATTTCACTTTGCAAAAAAAAGTAAGGATTACAACTCTTAGCAGTAAAAACCGTTGATTAACTTCTTAATACTTTTTTTTGACTGCCTCCCATAGTGGTTCAAAAGTTTCTGCACTATGATCTCCAAGAACCCAGCCCAAAATTCCTGGCTGAAAGTGATCTACTGCTGTCGAAAGCCAAATTTTGTTTTTTTACAACCCACAAAGGTTTCTAATTCATCTAATTCTCCCACTTGCGGAATTGTTTCTGGATTATAGGCACTGGGCAAAAGTTCTCCTACAGAGCGAACCCAGTTCATAATTATGACATGATGTATTCCTTTTACTCTCCCTATTGCTTTTAAACCCATACCATTAAAGCATTGTTAAGCATTCTCGTTTTAATTCGTCCGAATAACCTTTTCGGGTTTGATAACTGTCGATACATTGTCTTTGGCAATCAACACAGATATAGTTCTGTTTACCTCTTTTCTTTCCATTTTTATTGATGTGAGTAGATTTATATCCAGGACATTGCATGAAAATTTAACTTTCGTTATTTGTTCGAGTGGCAATCGCATTTTTCAAAATCATACCTTTATTCACTAACGCCAATTTAAAAAATTGGATGTAATATAATACATCTGGCTTTTAAATTACAAATGATTTTCAGCCAAATTAAAGCTTTTTTTATACTTTGAGTAATGCTGTTGCTCCCCATGTGCTAGGACCAGTTCCTAGTAATAAAATTAAATCACATTTTTGAATATAGTCTTTATCTAGCATATCACACAAGTTTATTATGTTGTCTGATGCAACTGCATGGGCAAACCTATGTATATTTTCTGTAAAAGTTTGCTCTTGTGAAAAACCAGAAATAGCACAAATAGTCTGAGCTACTGAAGAATTGTAATTGTTCATGATAAATTTGGAAAAATCTTTAGAAACTTTTCCGATATTCCCCATTAGTTTTTCCACTGTTAATTGAATTCCTTCAGCAATAGAATCAAAATATTCGGTAGATTGGATAAGGGGATCAATGTTGTTTATACTGGCATTTGCATGTTGAACAGTTTTAATAATATCGAATGTTCCTTCAACAGTTGAGCTAACAATACAGCTTGCAGCTGCATCACTTTGAACTGATACATTTGGAGGAACAATTCTTGAACTGTAGTCTTCTAATTTACTAACAGTAGCAATCAGAATATTTCTATATTCATCCGTTCTTAAAAGACTTGTCGCTATACGAATTGCAGTATGCAGATTACCAGAAGCAGAAAGCGAAATACCTATTGGGTAAGCATTTGTTAACTCTAGCTTATCCATAACACGACTTACTTCTTGCCGACTATCTAACCCTAAACTCTGGTCACTAACATAGAGCAATGCATCAATTTCGCTTTTCGGCAAAGATGACTTTTCTATGGTACTCTGTATACTATTGTATGCCATTTCAGATGCTGAGAACATGCTTTTGCTATACGTTTTTAGATCGAGTTTTAACAAAGCTTCTAAAACTGTATTGTTATTACTCAACTCATTTAAAGATCGAATATCACGAAGTTCGCCTAACTCATATGCAAGACCTAATAAGGAAACTTTTTTTATTTTTGACATTTGAATTTTCAAGTTTATTTACTGATACTAATCGACTTTAATGATTTTGGATTGCTATTTAAACTTGCTTGACTTTTTTGCTACTTTCATAGTCAACTTTGATCTGTTTACTCTTACTATCTACGGCATACTTATAAGGAGGGAAAATATATTTTATTGCACTCCAAAAGTTTTCTTCTATCGGTACGTCAAGTTTGTCGTAAAAACCGTTACTTTTAAGATATTTGTATACAAGTGGAAGCTTGTAGCAAGGTACAGACGGATACAAATGATGCTCTAAATGATAATTATTATAATAATACAGCAATGTAGCCATAAAAGATATCCTGCTTCTAGAATCAAGGAAAGGTCCTGCAGAGAGACCTGCATGCTCAATATAAGCCCTTAACCCAGTTATTGGTAAAAACAAATGGGGTGTAATTACTAAAAATGTACAAAGTACAGGATCGTGTATAAATAATAATACATATATACTTGTCCAAAACAGCGAAGATAATATATTAAACCAAGCGAAAAGAACAATTTCATGATTTCGAATAGGAAATTTGTAAGGATAATCTAAATCCTTGTTTAAAGCTGCAAGAAAAGTATTACGTATAAAACTTCTATTTGCAGTAATTTTTGCAACAAATATTCTAGACCAGAAACTATTAAATTTGGAAAAAATCTTAACATCAGGATCATTGGGTTGGTTGGTATGTCGGTGATGATCCCAGTGTGGAAAAGCGGAACCTATTTCAAAGAAGCTGAAAATTATTGAAGACAAAAATATTCCAGAGAGAATACTGACGTATCTATTTTTGTGAAGTGATAAATGAAATCCTTCGTGACCAACAAGGGTAAGAAGCTGAAGACCTTGACAAGAAATCAAAACAAGCGGTATTTGAAAAAATACTTTTATAGGTAAAGGCAAATTACAATAGTACACATACCGGCAGGTCAGACCGGGTAGAACAAACATTAATAAAGAGTAGATTACGAAAGTAAAAGATCCTATAAAAGTCGGCTCGTAAAATGAAGAAGGTAACTTTGGACGTTTGGCAAATGGTTTTGTAGATATCATCTTCAGATATTAGTTCAGACAAAATTTGAATGGTTCAAAGGGTATAAAGCTAGAAGCATCGCATCTATCGCCAGCGACAATGGTTTAACTCAAGTTAGCTTCAAAGCTAACTTGAATTAAAAGCTAACTTTTGATAATTGTTTTTTTGTAAGCATTACAGGTTCGTGGATAAAAATACTCGAATCTATGAGTTAAAAACGTATATTTTCAATCACTTATAGAATCAAAATCCCAACTTACTTTACAGAGCAAATACTTCTAAATCAAGTATTGAGAGTTGCTAATTGAAAACACCAATTGGATGTTAATGTTTTACAGCCGTCAGAGTGTTGCACGATCATAAAATAATACTGCCTAAGGCAGACGCTTTTCAATAGGTTTTAAATTGAATTATACATAACTCAAAGTTGTGTATTGTTCATCTGCTGTACAACTCCACTATCAGCTACTAACCATCAAGCAAGCTTTTGAGAATTTAATCGAGCTACAAGATTTAGTAATTTTCGTTTTAATTTAGTAACTCCACTATGCTAAATCATTTATTTTTTTTTTGCAACACTATAATAAATAATGCAATGCGTAAATGAACCAGCGACAAAATTGAACATAACTATAATTTTGCGAGACACTCCGTTGGTGCGATTCGTTCTCAGCAAAAGTGGAATTAAATTCATATAAACTGAGACACTTAACCTTTTAGTTGAAAGATAACTGTTTCGATGATAAGGGTGAAAGCCCCTCCCTTGAAACTCACAAGTGACTTCTTTTCTTACCTGCCTACACCGAATAACTCGTAAACCTATAGAGTGAAGCTGGGAACAGGGCGGCGCGACTTGAACTGGTCGTATAGAACGGAGAGCCTACTCTCTTAAGGGATTCACACCCCTTACCTTCATGTAGAACACTCTACAAAGAGTGTGGTCACACCCAAGTAGGCAACGAAAACGGTGGAATGCAGACCACAAAAGTAACCCTAACTACTAGCCTAAAAAGTGGTCTGGGAGCAAGAAGGAGTTCTCTCATGGTGAATAAAAATGAATTGATGCTTAAACTGCGTGATTCCCAAAAGAGCCAAATCAGGCTGACAGGCTCTCACCAAAAAGGTAAATGGGTAGCTTCATCAATCGTCCTTGGGTGAAGCGTGTGAATACAACTCCCATCGCAGAAGAGTCAACACCTAAAAGAGAACATACACTAGACGATACAACAAGGTAAACCCTACAGAATCTCAGAAAAGTCGAATACTCTGAGTAAGCCAACCGCAAGGAAAGCAGAAGCTTCTGGAGGGTAAAGGATGGAAGAAAAAGCGAAAGCCCATTTGTAATAAATGGGATATGAGTTCAAACTTTGCCCATGACCGAAAGGAATAGCAGACTTCTTCTGGGTCTTATGAGAATAGAAACTTAACAAGGAAACTTAATCCAAGGACAAGTTAGATGTCGTACTTAAATACAACAAACGGACTGCGGAAACCGCTAGAAGATTGGAGTCAGATTAACTGGTGCCAAATCTACAAAGCGGTTAGGAATCTACGTCAAAGAATCTTTCTCGCGAGAAAACTTGGTAACTGGCGGAAATTGAGAAATCTCCAAAAGTTAATGCAAAGAAGCTACGCAAACCTATTACTATCTGTACGGAAAATCACTCAGACCAATCAAGGTAAACAAACGGCAGGAATTGACAAAGAAATAGTCAATACCCCTGAAGCACGAGTGAAGCTGGTAAACAACTGGAAAGGTGGAAGCCAATGCCCAACTAAACGGGTAATGATTCTCAAACCCAACGGTAAGAAACGACCGCTCGGCATCCCTACCGTACGCGACAGAATCGAACAGGCAGTAATAGTTAATTCGCTAGAACCCGAATGGGAAGCCGTGTTTGAATCTAATTCCTATGGGTTCAGATGCGGAAGAAGCTGTCAAGATGCCATTGAACAAAACTTTCTCAGAGTTCATAAAGGCAGAGACACTTGGGTTTTAGAAGCTGATATTAAGGGATTCTTTGACAACATTGCCCATGAAGCCATTTTAAAACAATTAGGAAATTTCCCGAAAAGAAATCTAATAAAAGGATGGTTAAAAGCTGGATTTATCTTTGAAGGAAAATACAATCCAACAGAAACGGGAACACCACAGGGCGGGAGCTGCTCGCCATTATTAGCCAATATAGGGTTGCATGGATTAGAAACAATCATAAAAACCACCAACCCAAAATTAGGCGTGGTTAGATACGCTGATGATGTCATCGTCACAGCTAGAGACAAAGGAAGTCTCGAAACAGTCCAAATTCAGATACAACAATGGTTGTCAAATAGAGGACTCGAACTTAGCGCGGAGAAGACGCTTATCACGTCAATGGAAGATGGTTTTGACTTCCTTGGATTCAACCACCGCCACTATAATGGCAAATTGCTAATCAAGCCATCGAAGAAGAAAGTCCTCGACTTTTGTAAGCGTATTGGCAAAGAAATAAAAGCAATGAACGGGATAGAACAAGAGGCAGTCATAAGGAAACTGAATCCAATTCTCCGAGGTTTTGCTAACTATTACAAAGGAGTGGTTAGCAAAGAAACCTTCGGCTATATTTCATCTAGAATATGGCAATACCTTTGGCGTTGGGCTAAACGTAGACATTCCAACAAAGGAAAAAGATGGATAAGAGAACGCTACTTTAAAACCTACAAAGGAAACAATTGGACATTTGCTTGTAACACAAGCAACCGCGAAAGGAAGGAGAAACTTTTAGTCCTCTACCCTATTGCATATACATCCATTGAACGCCACATAAAGGTTAAAGGAAATGCGTCACCAGATGACCCCTATCTCAAAGAATATTGGAAAAAACGCCACCAAAAACATGGTAAAAGCTATTGGGAACGCAACTCGCGAAACTTCAATATTGCTCAAAACCAAAACTGGAAATGTCCAATTTGTGGCGAACCATTATTCAATGGAGAGGAAATAGAAACCCATCACATAATTCCTGTTGCTCAAGGCGGACAAGACGACATTGAAAACCTTCAGCATCTACACAAACCGTGTCACAAACAGGAACACTCAAAATCCAAGACAAATCGCTTGAAGTAAGGCTTGAGCCGTGTGAGTGCGAAAGTCTCATGCACGGTTCTTAGGGGAGGAGAGAGAGGTAACTCTTGAACCTTACCCGACTAGTCTGATCTTAGTTGAAAAGGACACTGACGCTAATAGGGAGTTCCTACGACCCTATCCCACTAATCGCTGAAGCATGGCTTTACAGTTGTAGATAGAATGAGAGAAGAACTCAGCACAAAAAGTTATGGGACAAGAGACTCTCAACTTATTTTCCAATGAGCAAGTACTAGAGGCGGTCTGTCAGTGGAGCAATAATCTTAAGAAGTTACTACAACACCGTTTGAGCAAGCATTATAAACGTTCAGAAGCTAAAGTTGCGGCGTTTGATTACATTCAAGCTTTATTATCTCCAATAGAACGAAAGAATGGCTGGCAAATGTCTGAACAAGTAGGATATAAAAATCCGGCGTTGCATAAATAAGGGATGAATTAGAGAATTAAAATGAAACGGTTGATTATATGCAAAGCAAATGAAATGTCCTGAGTGCAAATCGGAACACGTTCGTAAAAACGGTATGAGAAGAGGAAAGCAGAATCATATCTGTGTAGATTGCGATTGCGCTTCGCGCACTGGCTTCGCCAATCGCCAATTTGTAGAAAATCCCAAAAATCATCGTGGTTACAGCGATGAAATTAGAAAAATGTGCTTCAAAATGTACTTGAATGGTATGGGATTTCGGGGAATAGAAAGAGTTACAGGAGTTCACCATACAACCATTATCAATTGGGTTAAACAGGTTGGAAAATTGCTCCCAGATGCTTATGACCCAGAAGTTACTCCACAAGTGGGTGAACTTGATGAGCTTGAAACATTCGTTGGATGTAAAAAAACAAAATTTGGCTCTGGACAGCGGTAGACCATTTTAAACCATCTATTCTGGATTGGGTTTTAGGAGATCGCAGCTCTAAAACATTTGAGCCACTTTGGAAAGCCGTGGAAAAATGGCAGTGCTATTTTTATGTAACGGATGGTTGGAAGGTATATCCTGGCTTTATTCCTGATGGAGACCAAATCATTTGTAAAACCTATATGACAAGGGTACAAAGGCGCGTAGTTTGCCGCATATAGGTGAAAATACTCGACTCAGACACTGTGCGCTGGAGCGCACCGCCAGCGAAGCTGTCGAATCGACGTATGTCGATTGCTAGGTTACATCGCAAGACTCTTTGCTACTCCAAGTCGGAAACCATGTTGAAGCACTCAATCAAATTATTGGCGTTGCACAGTTAAAATATGATAAATGCTATTAACTATGCAATGTCCTAAATGCGAATCAACAAAGATAGTCAGAAATGGTCGGCGAAAAGATAAGCAAAATTACCTTTGCCGTAACTGCGAACGCCAGTTTATAGATATTTACGATCGCAGGGGTTACTCACAAGAAGTAAAAAAGCATTGTCTGACTTTGTATTGTAATGGCTTGGGATTTAGAGCAATTGAACGCTCTACTGGAGTTTGTCACAACACTGTAATTAACTGGGTTAAACAAGCCTCGGCTAAAGTACCACAAGAGAATTACGAAATACCAGAAACAGTGCAGATTGATGAACTGCAAACTTTTGTAGGTTCAAAAAAAACCAGGTCTGGCTCTGGACGGCAGTAAACTCCCACCAAGCAGGAATACTCAAATGGGTCGTCGGAGATCGTTCGCAGAATACATTTCGTAATCTATGGTCTGTTATTAGAGGTTGGCAATGCTTTTTGTATATTACTGACGGCTGGAAAGTTTATCCTTGTTTGATCGACGATTGCGATCATTTAGTTAGCAAAACAGCAATGACTAGAGTTGAAGGAGAAAATTCCCGACTTCGACACTGTGCGCTGGAGCGCACCGCCAGCGAAGCTGTCGAATCGACGTATGTCGATTGCTCGCCTACACCGAAAAACCTTTTGTTATTCCAAGTCTGTTGAAATGCTTCAAGTGTCTATCCGCCTTTTAACTTACTATCTCAAGCACTGGTCTGTGCCTACTTTTTAACCAATCATACATTTGTTGTGCAACGCCAAATTATTAATTCATTACTTAAAATTTGAAGACGTGCCTATTCCCTACCGATTCATCCCTTAATTCAGCAACGCCCAGAAACGCACAATTTAGCAATCGCACATTAAATAAATCATCCCTCAATTCACCAACGCCGAACTTTACTTTAAATTAGCGATCATTTGTTAGAAAATCATACTTCGAGCCAGCAAAGCCATACATTGAAGCAGCAAAATTAGAAAATTTCTAACTTTGATTATGCAAGCTCTTCCAAAAAATAACTACATCTTGACACCGTTTAAAATCACTCTCAGCTACAAAACACTGACATTTAAGATTGTCAGCGAGGACTAGCATTTCAGGATAGGGTAGAAAAGAAAAAACTATTTTATCTTCAGATTCAGTACAAAGCTCAATACTATTTTTAATAATATTTCTTAAAGTAACCAAATCTAAATCCTGAAAAACAGAATGAAATATCAATGTAGATTTAGCATCAACTGTGAAAAGAAATTCTTTACTCCAAAATTGAGAATCGGGAAATCCTACATTTAAAGAAACAGTTTCTGGTAAAATATCGCGAAATTCAGGATCTTGAGCCGAGCCACAATAAAGCAGATGTTTGCCCAAGTTCCAAAACTTTGGTTCGGGTTTTGCCTTAGGAATGATGCCTACAATCTGTTGTTTTTCACTTGATTTAAGCTGAGAAGTTTTAAGTTGAGCAGATTCTGAATTAGCAGTGACATCAATAGTAGTGATAGATTCTTGTTTTTCTGCCAAACTATCATTACTTTCACGCGCAGTATATTCCTTTTTCAAACGCTTTGCCTCGGCAAAAGAAACTGGATTACCTGCTTTCGCCATCTCCACAATTTCAGTACGCAATTGTTCTGGCATACTCGGTGCAGATAACAAATAAAGAACAGAAACGTTAATACCTACATCGGCAATTTGCTCTTTCTGTTCGCCAAAAGTTTCCCACACGCGCATGAAATGCAAAGCAGTTGAATAATGGCATTTAATCTCATTCTCTACCCATGTCATGAATTCTCCATGCTGAAGTCTTTGTTTTACTCGCTGCAATCTTTCTCCTGTTTCAATTATTCCTTCAACAGTTCGCTTCATAAGAGACTTAATCTCTTTAGTTTCTTGAAGCAAAAATTCAGCAGTACCTTGATCTAGAGATGCGTAATTGAATGTTGAAAGATCAGAATTGCCTATAAATGAGTTGACTGCATTTTTAAGTTTATCTTTATTGAGAGGTTTTGATATAGAATCTATAAGCCAATCATACTTATTCGTAATTTGTTTTAGTTCAAGATCGCTCTTATGAGCTGAGATTAAAATGCCTTTCGTATTGTTATTTTCCCGATCGACTTCTTCAATCAACTTATCTCCTTGAAGATCGGGAAGAATTATGTCAATAAAGGCAAAAGTTTTTCTTCCTTGTTTATTATTCTTGTTAATAATTGCTAATCCTTGCTTTCCCGAACTAGCTAATTCCAGTTGGAAAAGTTTTTTTTTCGATTCTGCCTTCAAAGATTCAGTAAATGCCTCTTGAAATCCAGTTTCGTCGTCAATTAATAGTACAGAAGGAAGATTTTTCATGAAAATTAACAAATATCAAGTATGCTATTTGGGATTAACAAAATGTTGAATTGTGCTTTAGATTACATCTTATATGATAGTAAAAATTGCGATAATTAGACAACACGTAGTAAAAATATTAATACTGATTGGCGAAGTTGCTGCCCTTTTGGCGATCGCTTTTACAATAGAGCCATGTAGTCCAGTCATAGCTCAACCAGCTATCAATATAAATAATACAAACGCATCAGCCACAGTAAAGAAAATCAGAGTACAAGGCTACACTATTTTTTCGGAAAAGGAAATAGAAAAAATAATCAAGCCCTATCGCGGCAAAAATCTTGACTTTAACCAATTGAGAAATATTACCGAAGCTCTTACCGATCTATATGTATCAAAAGGCTATATAACTTCAGGAGCATTCATACCAGAACAAGAAATTGTCGATGGCATTATTGATATACGAGTTGTAGAGGGAAAGCTCGAAGATGTTGGCATAAAAGGACTTAAACAGCTTCAAGAAAATTACGTCCGTTCTTTTATAAGTTCAGCACAAAATTCTTTAGTATCAAATACTGACTCGAAAAGCGAATCTAACTCAGATCGGTCTTCTCCTTTGAATATTAATAACATAGAAGAAGAATTAGAACTATTAAAACGCAATTCCTCTATTGCCAATATTGAAGCTGAGTTAGTCAAAGGTACTCAACCAAATCTAAGTGTTCTGATCGTAGAAATAGAAGAAACATCTCCTTTTGAGGCTAAGTTAAGTTTTGATAACTATCGTTCTCCCAGCGTAGGTGAGTTCCAGGGAACATTGTCAACTGGCTACAGAAATTTAATCGGGATTAGCGATCGCGTTTTTGCTCAATATAATTTAACTGAAGGATTTGATGCATACTCAATCGGCTACGGAATTCCCATAATTTCTAACAACGGAACATTTAGCTTTGAATATCGCTATGGAGATAGCAAAATTATTGAGGATTCTTTTGAAGAAGCAGATATTCGGGCAGAAGCCGATACGGTTTCATTACAGTATCGCCAACCGATTATCTATAAATCGAACAGGGAAGTAGCTGTAGGTTTAGCTTTTGAGAGGCAAAATAGCGAAACTTTTGTTTTAGACAACGAGCCTTTTTCTTTTACTGATGGTCCACAACAGGGTAAGTCAGTAACTTCAGTTCTTAAACTTACTGGAGATTGGGTTGAGCGGTCTTCAAGTTCGGTATTTGGAGTTAATTCTGAATTGAATTTTGGCTTAGATGCCTTTGATGCCACGGTTAATAATAATGCCCCTGATGGACTGTTTTTTAGCTGGCTGGGTCAAGCACAATGGACACAAGCACTAAATCAGGATAAAGATTTACTGTTAGTTACAAGATTAGTTACACAGCTATCTCCAGATTCCTTATTACCTTTAGAGCAGTTTACCTTGGGTGGTGTGGGTACGGTGCGGGGCTATCGTCAGAACCAAGAAGTAGGAGATAATGCTGTTGTCGGAACAGTCGAAGTTTATCTTCCTCTAATTGGCGATCGCATTGGTTCGAGCAAATTAAATTTAGTTCCCTTTTTTGATGGGGGAACAGTATGGGACAACAATAGCGACGAATCCGAAGCGTTAGCAAGCCTAGGCATAGGTTTGGACTGGCAATTTAAAGAGTTTTTGTCCTTAAGAGCAGATTGGGGCGTTCCTTTAATTAATACTAGCGATCGCGGTAATTCACTACAGGATAATGGTTTTTCTTTTTCACTTCAGGTACAACCTTTTTGAATAAAATATTATTTCTCTTTAGCACTGTGACAATAAATAGATTCTGCTTTTTGAGGCGCAGCTACCAAAAGAATTCTGCCATCTCCTGTTTCCACCATTTTCTCAGCAGGGATTGTCGATTGATTGTATTGTGAATTATCTGCTTGAGTTGATGGAGATTGTTTATCGGTAGTAGGAAGTGAACCAACACCAGTTAAAGAAAAATTAGCATCGCTGTAGTTGGAATTAGGGTTTTTAGGAAATTCATCGCTGCCACCAATATTAAAACTTACTTGTCCACTGCTACGGGCTAGACAGCTATTTGCGATCGCTTGTTCGGCATTAAAAAATTCTAGTTCCGATTGTTCTAATTCCCGTTGAAGATTGATATCTGGTGTATTGATTTGAATTGTGCCATCTATTCCTAATTCCGAACTGGCAGAGAAGATGTTTTCAGGGGAGTCAAATAAAAATAAACCTTCAGCATCAATATTCAAATTTCCTCCCCTGCCTTGAAAAGCGTTAGCTGTTACTTCACTGTTTTTTTTTGCGATTAGAGTATTAGTTTTAATAATAATATTCCCTCCATCACCATTGTTCTCTGCCGTGGCTGCAATATCACTACCAGAATCTATTTGTAAATTATCTGTCTTAATATTAATTTCGCCTCCTAGTCCTGATTCTGTAGCAGCGGTGATCCTCCCCGCTTCCGCCAAATTAATTTGTTCGGCATCTACTGAAAGTGTTCCTCCGTTGCCTGTACCTTGATTTTCCACAGTTACAACTCCCTCTTGAGCGATATCAAAAAGAGTAGTATTAATTGTCACATTTCCACCATCACCACCAGGCATACTAGGTAATCCTAATGCTCTTTGTGCCGCTGGGGGAACAGATTGAACAGCAGCTCTTATAGTGCTTTGAGGATTACTAGTTTGTATTTGTCTGGGATTACTAGCTGTTCCTTTCACCTCTACTAATTCAGAGGCATCAACATTTATATTGCCAGCATTACCATTGGCAAAGGAAGAAGAAGATAATGAAGCTCCATCAATTACCCTTAATTTATCAGTACTTAATATCAGATTTCCAGCGTTGCCATCAGCAAAAGAAGTCGATGATATACTTGCTCTATCCGTGGAGGAAGTTCCTATTATTTCAACCAGATCAGCATTGATCTCTAATGTTCCTCCATTTCCAGCTCCATTAGTAGAAGAACTGATTCCAGAAGCATCGACTAAAAGCCCAGAAGTTAATAAATTAATATCCCCCGCATTTCCCTCCGCAAAGGTGGTGGCAATCAAACTACTTGGAGCAGAGAAACTAATTGAATTAGTGGCATTGACATTTATATTACCCCCTGTAGCTTCACTAAAAGAATTTGTTCTTATTCTTGCTCCATTTTGAAACGTAACTCGATCGGCAAAAATATTTACATCTGCGCCTTCTCCAGAATTGAAATTTTCCGAGCGAATACTGCTACGAACATCAGATTCTTGAGAACGTCCCGAAACAGTAAGTAATTCAGATGCTTGAATGTTCAGTGAAGCATCTGAAAGATTACCTTGATTTTGAGACAATACAAAAGACTGATTCAGTATATTAATGTTCTTACCTGTTAGAAAAATGCTTCCTATAAGATCGCCACTAGTATCAACTAAAGATTGTTGATTTAGGTTAATGTCTTGATATTCAGTTACATTATCGCTGGTCAAAGTGAGTCCAGCTTCAGATTGATTAATATCTACTAAACCAGAATTTATACTATTTAAGTAAATCTGTCCGTTTTCTATAGTGCTGATTACACCTCCGTTTAGATTCACGCCATTGCCTACTAAAGCAAATGTTTGATTTGATGGTGCAGATAATCCGCTAGGTCTCTGATTGAATTCTATAGATCCAACAGGAGACTCAGAATTAATTTGATTTCCAGTGCCATTAACTGTAATTGCACCAGAATTACCATCAAACTGTAATCCAATGGGAACGCTTACCGTCAAAATTGGCTGTTCTTCACCGTCATTGGTTGTAAACTCAACACCATCCTCAAATTGAATACTATTAGCAGTTGTGCCAATAAACGAGCCACCTACATCTAAGCTCGCATTCTCGCCAAAGACAATACCGTTAGGATTGACCAGAAAGAAATTAGCTCCCCCTTGAGTTCTGAGGATACCGTCTATGCTTGAGGCTGTATCGCCAGTAATGCGAGTAAAAATATTCTCAATATCTGGCGCATTTTCAAATACCGCTTCAATTCCTTCTGGCACAGAAAACTCTTCAAAACTATGGAAAAGATTGTTTCCTTCTCTTTCCCCACCGTTGATATTCAATTCATTATCTCCTTGTTGTTCTACTGAGGTAGGTAGCGACCCATCTGGGGTAATCTGAGCCTTTACAGACGTAATAGGAGCAAAGAACATTAAGGATGATAAACATAGTCCTTGCCCAACCCTAACCAATTGCTGTTTATAAAATAATCTTGTTTGCTTCAGTTTCATAAGGTCGCTATTTACTTCATTAGGCTTATATTAAGATGCTCGACTATAACCCAGTCAAGTTTGAGATAATATAGTCACAGCTTTAGGCTGTGAAATTAGTTAAATTCGCTAAGAATTTTAATGTGAGATAAATCAATAGTTTGGAGATAATTTCACATAAGTTTTGGTCTGCTGTATCAAATACAAAGAGTTATATTCTTTATTGCCCTATTAATCGTACAGTTTAAAGTTATAAAGTTTGAAGTTTATCAGTTAGAGTAATTTATTAGTTCTTAATGTCTATACCCCCAGGTTCTAAATCTCCTTACCTAATTCAGCTATCTCAAGTACTATTAGATCCAATCGGTTCGCTCGATCGCTGGTCTGAAGAATATGGAGAAACTTTTACCCTGGGAGGAAAAAAACTACCTCCGACAATTTCTTTTAGTACTCCTGAAGCTATCCGTACTATTTTCAATGCGCCGTCTGATACTATAGGCTACTCTCAAAAAAGCGAACTAGTTAAGTCTCTCTTGGGAGATGGTTCATTTATTTTCTTACCAGAACTCGAACATCAAAGACAAAGGAAGCTAATCATTCCTAATTGGCATAGAGCCAGCTTGAATACTTGCGGGCAAAATATAATCGCTATTACGCAGAAAATTATCGGTAATCTAGTTCCTGGTAGTGCGTTTGATGTTCGTCAGGTGATGAAAAGGATATCTCTAGAAGTTATTTTAGAGGAAGTTTTTGGCTCAGATAATTACCTCATACGCGAGCAAATCAAGCAAACCCTCATCAGCCTGTTTGAGTTGTTTGACTCTCCTATATTGGCTTCATACTTATTGACTGCGCGGTTTTTTCCTGTTCTGTTGGAGCAAGAACTTGGTCTTTGGGGAAAAGTAAGACATTTACAGCAGAAACTCGATTCTTTAATTTATAGCGAAATTGCCTGGCGACGAAACCAGAAAGAGCGTCAGAAATACGATCTTCTCTCATTACTAGCAACTAGCAGCGATGAAAACGGTCAGTCAATGAGCGATAAAGAAATCCGAGATGCATTACTAACTCTAATTTTTGCTGGGTTTGAAACGGCAGCAGCAGCAATGTCTTGGATGCTTTACTGGATTCATTATATTCTAGGAGTTCGAGAACAAGTTTCAAACGAGCTAAATTCTAGTGCTGACTTTACAAAACCAATGGAAATCGCCAGATTACCTTATTTAGAAGCTGTATGTAATGAAACTCTACGAATCAACCCTCCTGCCTTAAGTACTTTTGCTCGGACTGTTAAGAAACCAATTGAAATTGATGGATATTATCTCGAACCTGGAACAGGAATTGATGTCTCAATTTACTTAGCTCATCGGAGAAAGGCGGTTTATCCAGAACCAAACAAGTTTAGACCAGAGCGTTTTCTAAAAAAACAATATTCGACATACGAATTTTTACCTTTTGGTGGGGGGCAATGCCGTTGTCTTGGAGCTAGTTTAGCCCAATATGAAATGAAGTTGGTATTAGCTACAATTGTGGCTAATTTCAGACTAGAGCTAATCGATCCCAGACCTATTAGACCAAAACGTCACGGTATAGTAATACTTCCAAGCGACTTAAAAATGAAAGTTATTTGACGACTGCAATTTGGGCAATTTTAAAATAGAGACTGTTAAAATTATTTTTGAAACAAGATCATGCTAGACCAGTTGCTAGGATGATAATCAGGGCTGCTAATCAAATCTAGTTGAGCTTGTCGTAAAGCATCTGGTAGGGGCAATCGATCTTCAATCCAATTATCGTAAAAGGCATCAATTAGGGTCACTATCTGCCGATCATTAACCGACCACAAACTACCCAAAACATTTTTAATTCCCGATCTAGAAGCTACTCCTGACATTCCCAAAGTAGATTGGGGATCGCCTGCTGCGGTGTCACAGGCACTTAGAACCAATAATTGAATAGGGTAGCTGGGAAAATTAAGACTGTGAGTGCTTAATATCTCTTCTAATTCCTGCAAATCGATCTGACTGCGATATGCCTGTAAAAAAGTATTTTCGCGATTTCCACCAAATCGCCCGTGAGTAGCAATATGAACTAGCGATGATTTGTTTGATTCTATTTGCTGTTTAAAACTACTTTTGGTAAATTCTTCGTTCAAAAAGCCTTTTTCATCGGCAAGTTTACCCAACTGTTCGATCTCTTGTTTGACATATGGCAGGGTCGGAAAATTATTAACCCCTACTGTCAAACCAAACGCCAAAGCCTTTTCTATCTTAGGTTGAGGCTGTTTAATTTGTATGTTCAAACCCAAAGAATTGGCAATAGTATAATCCTCTACTAAAAACTTCTCGCCATCATGGAGGGCAGCCATTGGCACATTCCGTAATATTCCATCATTAACAAAGATTAGATTTTTAAGTTCTGAAGTTTCTAGATAGGATTTAATCTCTGGCGTAAAAAGCAAGTCATAGAGTCTTTGAGATAAAGCTAAATAATTATCATTCTCTTTGTTTTCCAAATCAAATCGCCATTGATTTACTAGTCTTTGAAGCTCTTGCTGAGTAATATCTAAGGCATATTTTTTAAATTGACCATTTGGTAATTGCCAAACCATATAGGTTTTATTGTCTATTATTACTGTATTAATAACTGCCGTATTAGTTTTCTTTAGATAGGCTAGTCTGTCAGTTTCACTATAAGTTTCAAGTTCAAAACAATCATCTTCAAAAAAAGCTTCTAACTCACTAAGCAAGAGTAAATCTTTAGTTTGTAGTGCTAGTTCAAGATTTCGTTCATCAGAGTTATTAGACAATAGTAATTGCATAAAACCACGATAAATAGGTTCGAGATCGCTTTGAAACTCAGATAAAGGATTGCCTTGAGATCGAGTTGTGTTGGCTCTAATTGATTGCAAAGAAGCGATCGCTCGTTCATAAGCCTCTATTGCTGCTTCTGTTTTACCTGTGGCGTTGTAAATCCTAGCTGTCTGCCAATCCCACTGATAAAGACTATCTAGAGCTTGTATCTGTTGAGCGGTAAATTGTGCTTGTTCCGTCCAATATAAAGCTTTATCGTATTGCTGCTGGGACTCATAATATTTACCCATAGCTCCATAAGCAGAGGAACTAACTTTAGGATTATCGATCTTCTGAGCCGTTTTTACCGTAGAATCTAATATTTTCTTCGATCTCAAATCATAATTATTAGTTAACTCACTCAATTCAATCAAAGCATAGACCTTATGATGAGAATCTGGCAGAGCTGACAAGATAACTTCTGCTTTGAGTAAACTATCCACCACATCAGAGGACTTATCAGCATCATCTTGAGCTATTTTAGCTCTTTGCAGTAGAGCTTCTACTCGCTCCATAGATTTACTGTTTACTCTAATCTCAGTTGCTTTTTTAGCTGCTTGCCAAGCTGAAGCGCGATCGCTTTTTACCTGTTGCCATAGTTTATCTGCCGATAAATCTTCTTCAGTTTCAGCGGCGATCGCTTTTTGTCGAGTAATTAATGCTTGTTGTTGATAACCTTTACTAAGATTATTCCAAACTACAATTGGTAAATCATTATCTACGCGATCAATACCCTTCAAACTGTTTTTATAAGCATTAATAGCTGGGCTGTAATCACCCTGAATTGTGTAGGCATTCCCCAAAGTTAAATAACCCATATTCTCAACTCTGTTCAATTCTTTATTTTTAGCAATGGAGATAGCCTCAGTTAATAAAGGAATTGAAAAGCGGGGCTGTCCGAGATCGTTGTAAGCTCTTGCCGTATCGACAAGAGTTGCTGCTATTTTCTCATCGAATTTATTAGTTTTTATCTCCCGATAAATTTTGAGCGATTCTTGCCAATATTTTACTGCTTCCCCCGCCTTTCCTGTATGCCAGTATATAGAGGCTAAATTTGCATATACAGTAGCCAGTTGATTCGATTTAGGTTTTTGCTCTTTGACTACTTTCAACCAAATAGAAATAGCTTCTTGATAATTGCCAGAAGCATAAGCATTATCGGCTCGATCTAACAAAATATTTGATTGAGATGATGTTGAAGATACTTCTGCGCCAATTGTTTTAGGTATAAATAATGGTATAGTTATACACAATATTACAGTAAGACATAAGCATAAATAACGATATCGGAATTTACTAGAGCGGAATTTACTAGTAATCTTATTGTTTGAGAAAGCAGATATTTTTTTGTATTCAGTACCTTTAAATCTTTTCATGACCCATGAAAACTTTCTTTAAGTATTTCAGCATACCAGCATGCACTACTGCTATTTTTATCAGTTTTTTACCTGTTTGGAGTTTAGCTAACACTACCAAAACCTATCGTCCTCCAAGGGGAGAAAAGCGAGAGCAGGCTAGAAAAGCTGGAGGCTCTAGAGGATGCCGTATTCCTTTAAGAGATACAGTTACCTTACTAATTCCACAAGATCATACTGCTACTACAGTTTCATCCCATCCTACTTTCTTTTGGCATTTATCTCAAAAATTATCTCTGCCCTTGCGTTTTACCTTGTTAGAGCCTGGAAAAAAACCCATACTTACAAAAGAACTGAAGCCCGAACCTGGAATTGTAGCTTTAAAATTACCTCAAAGCAGCAAGCCTTTGGAAGTTGGGAAAACTTACCGTTGGACGGTAACTGTCATTTGTAATGATGACAAGCCATCGAGAAATTTATTTGCTCAAGCCTGGATAGAGCGAGTTTCTTTAGCCACATCCAACAGTAATTCTGAAAACGCATCTAATAAATCATCTTGTAGTGATGAATATGCTCAAGTAGGAATTTGGTACGATGCCCTTAATTGCGCCTACACTGCCCAATTATTACAATTTCAAGATATTAATAATGATGAAATGAAAAAATTTTGGTCTTTACTAAAGGATATTGATTTAGATTTCATAGCAAGACAGTAAATATATACTCACTAAACATATACTAAATACTGTGTCTTAATCGCTTAAATTAGAATATTTACTATATGATGTTATTTTATATATTCTGATAATATGTAATCTAAATTACACTAGTATTTTTAAATGCGATGGCAACCCCCTACTATAGCAATATTAATCGGATACCTTACCGTTACTGCTTTTAATTCATTGGGGTGGCTACAAATATCCGAACGTAATCTTTATGATAACTATTTGCGATCACGCCCTTCAGAACCTCAAGATGGAAAAATAGTTATTATTGGCTTAACTGAGAAGGATATAGAGAAACTTGGTTTTCCCATCGGCGACGATACGTTAGCAACTTTACTGACTAAAATTAAAGCTCAAAATCCCCGTGCTATTGGTCTGGATCTACATCGTAACGTCAATATTGGCGATGAAGGTAACAAGAATTTAGACAATATTTTTCGCTCGACACCTGAGTTGATTGGCGTGGAAAAGACAGATGGAGGCAATCCTTACCATCGTTCGATCTCGCCTCCAACTGAGTTGGCAGAACTAGACGGAACTGGAGCTAGCGAAATTATAGAAGATGGTGAACATGGAGTAGTTCGTCGAGGATATTTATACGTTCAAAAATCTACCGAAGACGAACAAATACCCAGTCTGGGACTAGCTGTAGCTCTAAAATACCTAGAAGCTGAAAATATTGTTCCTACTGGCTACGGCAAGAAGTCTTGGTTAAAACTAAATGATGCTGTTTTTCCTTTGCTTGAAGCGAATCGATTATTTTACTCTGAGCGGACTATAGATAATTATCAAACTATAATTAACTACTGCAACAATGAAAACAAATTTTTACACGTAAGTGTTTCTGAAGTATTGGAAAATCGAATTGAAGATAATCTGTTCCAAGATAAAATCATCTTCATCGGCACAATGGCAGAAACAATTGAAGATATTTATACCACTCCGTATAGCTACGGTGAAGAAAATCATGACTTTACTTATGGAGTAGAGATTCATGCCAGTATGACTAGTCAGATCGTCAATGCTGCTTTGAGCGGTCGCACTATAATTAGGTTTCTGCCTTTTTACTGGCAATATAGTGGACTTTTCATTCTACTAATAACAACTTCTTTCAGCTCTTGGTATTTATACACAAGAAACAATTTTTTTCCAAGGAAAAAAATTGTCCTGCATCTTGTCTATTCGATATTCAGCTTGATTACAATTTTAGTTATCGGCTATTTACTTCTACTTTTTGGCTGGTGGACTCCCACAGTTACCGCTTTACTTCTTGCTTTTAGTAGTGAAGTTTGTATCTATGTTTTTATTAAACTCGACCAGCTAGAGCAAGAAAACATAACTCTAGAACGAAAAGTTAAACAGAGAACTCAAGCCCTAAGGGAAGCACAAAAGAAAATACTATCTCAAGAAAAATTAGCTGTTTATCAAAAGCTAGCTCAGTATATAGCCCATGAAATCAAAAACAAGACAAATATAATTGGTTTAAATATTGAAAACAGCCAGACAGATATTGAAGAATTGCAATTGATTATAGAAGACAATTCATTTCTTTTTGAAGAAATAGGCGATCCTCAAGCACAGTTACCACAAAGCATAATTGCTAACTTAAATAATAAATTATCGCGAATAAAATCTATAAATCAAAAGGTAACTTTAATTATTAGTGAAATCTATAATCGAGGTACAGAAAACAATAATAAAAAATCGCCGATTGATCCAGATGTAGATATTAATCAGATGCTCGATCTTCTCTTATCAGAGGCTACGGAAATTTGTAAAATTAAATATCATGATTTGGAGATTATAATCGAGCGTAATTACGATCGTAGTCTTCGTAGATTAAGCTGTGTAAGATCGGAGATAGAAAGAGCGTTAGACAATATAATTTCCAACGCAATCTACCATCTTTATCAGAAAAGTACGTCTACGCGAGATTATCAACCTAAACTATCGATAAGCACTCAAAATATAGAAAGCGAGATTGAAATAAAGATAAAAGATAATGGTACTGGAATAAAATCTAAAGACTTAGATCATATTTTCCAAATATTTTGGACTACAAAGACTTCTCCTGAAGGTTTGGGATTAGGTCTACATTTTGCTAAAGAGTTGATTGAAAAACACGGTGGCAAAATATCAGTTGATTCGGTTGAAAGTGAATATACAGAATTTACAGTTTCTTTACCAACTTAAATTAAAGTAGATAAAATTACCGCTTATGTAAAATACACAAATTTATGTTGATGAAATTACCACTCAAGATTATATTTGAGGCAATAATTTTTTTCTCTAACTGTTAATACTACGCAATCGATTATTTGCTGTACTGTTAACCAAGTTTCTGCAATATCATCTGAAATTTTTATAGCAAATCTCTCCTCTAAAGCTATCAATAATTCTTGCCATTCTAAAGAATTTATTCCCAGATCGTTTGCTAAATTTGTTGTTAGAGTTACTTGTTTTGGCTCTATACCCAAGCAATTAGAAATAACGCTGCATACCGTTTTGCATATTTCTAATTTTTGTAACTGAGTACATTGAATTGCTGTTTTGATTTTGTCTATTAATTCAATTATGTCTTGTAATAAAATTACGATTTTTGTGTATTGTTGGATATTTTCTAAATCCAAAGATTTTGTTTTATGAGCCTTGAGCCAATTGCGGCAGATATGATCGCTATAATCTTGGATATTATTTACTTCGCTCGTTAGCAAATCAGAACTTTGGACATTAGAATCCGTGCTGCTTATCGTTTTATCGTTCTGCTTTAGTTCTGTGGAATGTGTTGCCAGGAAATTATTTTCAGTAGTTGTAGAAATATTTGATGAAGCGTTATTTTTCATGACTGTGTGAAACCTAATTCAAAATTACAAAGCGTATATCCAACTCTTTGCCTAGTTAGTCGCAGTCGCTACTTTGTACGATCTTAAAAAGATTGTATGATAGATGCAGATTTTTTAACAAGTTGAAAGTGCAATATCATAGCATCTTCTCCGACACTAATATTCTTCTGCTAGAAATACCAGCATGACAGCAAAGTATTGAGAAATCTTTCAGACACAAACTTTTTTAACTTATTTGTAAGAGCGATCGCATTTGAATGTGATGCTTTCTGATAAAAGTCGCTCGGCTGGTCACAAAAAACTGTTGCGCTTTGGCTAGCTGAGTCTGAAGAACTTTATTTGTAAATGCGATCGCCTACAAAAGGTAAAACAATTGCTTTCTATTCAACTAATTAAACAATGACCAACGCACAAACTATCAATTCTTGGATTGCACGATCGAGACCTAATCCCAATGCCAAGCTGCGACTATTTTGTCTTCCCTATGCGGGTGGTGCAGCATCGACTTTTTCTTCGTGGTCAACAAGTCTTACCTCTGAAGTAGAAATCTGTCCGATTGAGCTACCAGGACACGGATATAGAATCGCCGAACGCCCGTTAGATCGATTAGAACCTCTTGTCGAAAAACTTACTCATGCTTTACTCCCGTATCTAGACAAACCATTTGCCTTTTTTGGTCATAGTATGGGTGGATTAGTCGGCTTTGAATTAACTCATAAAATTCGTAAGCATTGTAATATCAGTCCAGAACATCTATTCATTTCAGGTCGTCATGCACCTCAAGTTCCAGGTTCTAAACCACCGATTCATCATCTTCCCGAACCTAAATTTATCAATGAATTAGGCAGACTCAACGGTACGCCAAAAGCAGTACTAGAAAATGTTGAATTGATGGAACTTTTTTTGCCTGTCTTAAGAGCAGATTTTGCTGCCATAGAAACTCATGCCTACATCCCAAAGCCTCGACTTGACTGTCCAATTACTGTTTTAGGTGGCATACAAGACTTTGAAATTGCTTGTAATGATCTGGAGCCTTGGCGAGAACAAACAAATGGCAATTTTTCGATGCAGATGTTTCAGGGGGATCATTTTTTTATCAATTCAAATCAATCTACTTTGTTACAGTTTCTCAATCGCGAATTAAACGCGATGCCTAATAGAATTAATCTTCGATAATAAGCTCATAATGATTTTCACCCAATCAATCAATAATCAGCGATCGACAATTGATAAAGTTGTTGAAATTAAGAACCTCAGTCATTTCTTCGGCGAAGGCAAACTTAAAAAACAAATTTTATTTGATATCGATCTGACTCTCAACTCTGGAGAAGTAATTATTTTAAAAGGACCATCTGGCTCTGGTAAAACCACTCTCTTAACTCTTATGGGTGGATTGCGTTCGGCACAACTAGGAAGTCTCAAAGTTTTTGGCGAAGAATTATCTGGTGCCAGCAAAAAGAAATTGGTTCAAATTAGGAGAAATGTTGGCTATATCTTTCAAGCACATAACTTACTAGAATCTTTGACTGCCAGGCAAAATGTACAGATGTCACTGGAATTACACAAAGGAATTAATGCACCACAGGTAAAACAAAGAGCGGTCGCTCTTTTAGAATCTGTAGGTTTGGGAGAACACGCCGATTATTATCCTCATAACCTTTCTGGAGGACAAAAACAAAGAGTGGCAATCGCTCGTGCTTTAGTCTCCCATCCTAGAATGGTATTAGCAGACGAACCCACAGCAGCATTAGACAGCCAATCTGGTCGTAATATTGTTGAGTTGATGCAAGAGTTAGCTAGAGAGCAAGGCTGTACAATTCTTATCGTTACCCACGATAACCGTATCTTGGACGTAGCGGATCGCATTGTGGAATTGGAAGACGGCAGAATTACAGCTAAGAACAATAGTTTTTAATCGAAAATGTTTGAATGTATTTATGTTGCAATCTCCAAATGATCTAGACAACTCAGGTTTCGATTTACCCATTTAGCTTCTAATAATGGACGATAACAACAAATTAAATACGATCTGGCAAGAACCTCCTTCTCAGCCAGTGTTAGCTAACAATCAAGTTCATATATGGCGTGCTAATTTAGATTTACCTACAGACAAAATTGAGCAATTAGCTACTTCCTTATCGACAGATGAAATGGCTAGAGCAAACAAATTTTACTACCTAAAACATAAGAATAGATTTATTGCTGCTAGGGTTATTTTACGCTTGTTATTGGCAAATTATCTCCAAATAAACCCAGAAAAAATAGAATTCGAGTATAGCAATCGCGGTAAGCCTCGATTAGCAGCATCAATAGACAATAGTTCTCTACAGTTCAATGTTTCTCACTCACAAGAGTATGCTCTGTATGGATTTACCAATCATCATCTTATCGGAGTCGATGTTGAATATTTAAGAGAAATGGCAAATATAACCGAACTTGCTCGGCGTTTTTTCACTCATCGAGAATTTCATCAATTGATTGCTGATCTTACTGGCAGAGAACAGGAAGTAGCGTTTTACCAACTTTGGACAGCTAAAGAAGCTTATCTAAAAGCGATCGGCACGGGATTATCTGGTTCTTTGTCAGACATTGAGTTATCACTTGACGACAGAAATCTTAAATTACTGGCAATTAAAGGAAACATTGCCACTGTGGGTAAGTGGTCAATGTATCATTTTATTCCCGCAGCCAACTATGTAGCAGCAATCATGGTTAACACACAAATACCTAAGCAACAGATTAACTTTTGGGATTGGTAGCAAGAGTAATTACCTTTGGTATAAGGACAAACAGTTCATCCATTAGGATTAATTAATCTACAAAAAACACAAAGAAATAAGACATTAACCAGTTTTTGCGCTAAATTTCACCTATCAATATAAATTAAGCCTTTTTGTAGCCTAATTCATATAGCAATATTTTAAGCAAGCAAACTATTCTGACTAAATTACGACTCTTCCACATCCAACGTAATAATGGAACATTCTGAAGCTAAAATTAGTAATAAAAGAAGTAAGTGTAAGAAAAATAATCCACATGAGTCCAATATTGAAAATAAATCAGATCTACAAAACACTAAACAAATAAGATCCCCGACAGAAGCGCCACTGTGTCAGAACAATTTTTACGAAGAATGTCCTAGTAGCGCAATAACTGATACGGTTTACTCAGCAGGGGTTACGGGCATGGAATTTTGGGCATCATCACACGACCGCTTAAATGGAGGTAAAGATTTTACCTCTGGTCGCGTCGAGCTGCAAATCAGAGATAGATTTGACTTAACCGATTTTGCAGAAGTAGCATATCAGTCTAAAGAAGTTATTGCTCATCAGTTTGGCGAACAGACTCTAAAGCTACACTATGCTTTAGCTGCGATCGCTTTTCGTAAACCAGAGGCTTGGAATCAAAAGATTACTGTATCAGCCTCTAAGCTTTTAGCTGACTTTGGTGAAGATAAAAAAAGAAATCACTACATTCCTAAAAAAGAAAGAGGTGCAAATAAAAAATCTACTTGCTACTTATCTAAACAAGATAAGCTTAAAAAAATAGCTCATCACGTTTATCTAATCAAACGACTGGAAGTTTGGGTAAGAGAATGGCGCGATCGCCAGAAAGGGATTTTTACGGTTGAAATGTCCAATCTCTGGGATATTTACAATATTAAACAGATAGTTCAAAAAAGCCTTGGTGGAGACAATAGCATAATTGATGTTGAAATTACCTATAGTCCTGGCTCTTGGTTTGAAAAATTTGCTGGTCACGAGTATTTGAAGGAGTTTGGCTATCTCAGCAGTGAATCATTAAAGCTAGATCCTTATCGGGATAAAATAGCCTTAAGAATAGCTTATTTTGCCCTTTTTGCCTTACAACAGAATAGAAATGGTCATTTCAAGATAGAAAGTCTTTTAAAATGTATTGGTTGTGGCAGAGAAATAGAAACCGCCTCGAACGATGGTAGCGCTGCATCTAATCTAAAGCGTAGTTTCGATCGTGGACTTAAAACTTTAGCTAAATTCGAGCATCCATACAGGTTTATATATGATGTGGACGTTCCCGAATGGGTTGAGTCTGAAAGCAAAATTAAAAAACCAAAATACTGGTTCAACAATTGGTTAAAGTGTTGCGGTACTTTGTATCAACCAGAAATACAGCCTGAACCCAAACCAAATTTGCCTATATCTGATTTCCAGGTCGATAAAGAGCAAAGCTCAACCCAAGAGACGATATCCAACATAGATTTATTAGCCTTTGGTGAACAAATTAGGAAAGCACGTAAAGCTAATAAAAAAAGCTTGAGAACTATGGCTAAACAGATCGATATTTCTCCTTCCCGCCTATCTCAGATTGAGAATGGTCGCTATCCTCATCCAGTTACCCCAGAACTTAAAACTATACTTCTAACCCATTTGGGTTTAGAAGCATAATCAAGCTAATAAAATATGCCTCAATATCTTTCAAATGCCCTCCATCGAAGGGTTTTTTGTTTTGGCAATCAATTTTATGGCTGTTTGGGAAGGATTTTTAGACTCCTAAACACTACAAAAATTAACAAACCTTCAGTATTTATATATATCAATGACTATAGCTCCTAAACACTTGATGTTCATTCGGAAACGTTTGGTGTTCATTCGGAAACGTTTGGTGTTCATTCGGAAACGTTTGGTGTTCATTCGGAAACGTTTTTTAGGTGAAACCACGATATTTCAATATTTTCAGCTCTTAAACATTCAAAAAAATTGTTTAGGTAGCTCCTAAACAGTGCGATCGGAGGATTTGCAATAATAGGAGTTGAAATATTTATTCTTGAGGTGAAAGAAACTATTTAATACCGACTATTCTTTCCGATTTGTTTCACTCAATTAGAAAAGAGCCTAGATCCACAACTTATAAAAGCAGGTATCTAAGCCCCTTCCCATTTCTCTGAATAACTCTAGCTATCAACTAGAAAACAGAGACACAATGTAAATGTAGGAATTTATATTGTATCTCTTGTTGTTTAGAGTTGCACGCTTCGATCTTCTTCAACATTTACCTTGTGCTACGCCAAAACACTTGGCGTGAATTGGCTATGGGACGTTAATGCTTGCTGTGTCGTGGTTTTAAGGCTTCAAATAAATTAATGGAGTCTCCTTCAATGACGCAACAATTACCGAAACATTGCGCTGCTTCAGATACATCGAAAGAAGAACAATTACCAAACCAACTAACATCTGCTGAATATCAAGAACTCCAGTGCGGAAGTGGAATCCATCCAGATATAATCAAACTTAACTTTTTCCACTTAGAAGGAAATACAGCATTAGATCGCTTATTCATTTCCGATAAGCTTAAAAGAATTAACACAGGTGCAGTCAGCTATAGTATCCTCAAACGCTATCGCCATATTGAAGCTGGAGGTTGGTGGGTATCGGGGATTGATGTCCTAAACAACTACCATGACGATCTCTGGGGACAATTCAAACCACTTCTACCCAGACTATCGGCAGACAAAGGGAAAATAATCAAATATGAAGGTCCTCCGAAATACCCGACAGGAATAATTGCCCTTAAAGTTTCTCGGCTTCTTTGGCACACTGTAGCTCGTCTAAACAACATTAAGCTATTTCTCTCTCCTTTAACTCTCCGACTCAGTAGTCGCACTGTCCCAATATCATTTTGGTCATGGGTAGTAAGTAATCGGTCAGTTCCCTTGATAATTACCGAGGGAGCTAAAAAAGCTGCTGCTTTACTTAGTCTGGGCTACGCAGCGATCGCCTTACCTGGTGTTTTCAACGGCTACCGCCAACCCAAAGATGAATTTGGGCGTAAAACAGGACTAGCCAAATTAATTCCTCAACTTCAAGTCTTTGCTCAACCTGGACGTAAAGTTTGTTTTGCCTTCGATAAAGACACTAAAGCCAGCACAATTGCCAATGTCAATATAGCAATTGCCAAAACAGGCAAACTGTTCGCTAAAGCTGGAGTTGATGTCAAAGTAATTCGCTGGCAAGAGTCAGCGAAGGGAGTTGATGACTTAATCGTCCAAAATGGTGCAGAGGCATTTCATCAAGCTTATGATCAGGCATTATCTCTAGAAACATGGTTAGTCCGCTCCTCAGTTGGGTTGACCTACAAAGCCAATATTCAGGTTAATAGAAGATATCTGGGGTCACTCGTTCCCTGCCTTGCGAAGACAGGGCTTGCGAGTGACCGCCTTCCGCGGTCTTTAGTTGAGGCACAAAGGGACAGCCCCGAAGGGGCAGATCGTCGCAGAGCCATTCGGCTCAGGTCGTCGTCTTCGACGACTGGCGAATCTTCGATTCGCGCACTGGGACGCGAAGCGTCCGTCCCGCATGTAGGCAGAAGGCAGAAGGCGCAAAGGGCTTGCCCGCATGCAGGTAGTAGACAGGAAGGAGAAGACAAGAATGACAAGCTTGCTAATCAAAACCTTCAACCCGACACCCTACCCCCTACCCCCTACCCCCTATCCATCCCCGAAACTGCCAAACTCATCTGCCTCAAATCTCCCAAAGGCACTGGAAAAACTTATTTACTCGAACAAATAGTAGACAAAGCCACAAGAGAAGGCAAATGGGTACTGCTACTAACCCACCGCATTCAATTAGGTGAGGCATTATGTCAAAGAGTAGGACTTCCTTACCTGAGTGAAATTAAAACTGTTGAATATGGAACTATTCTTGGATATGGACTTTGTATCGATTCACTGCATCCCAACTCTGGAGCGAGGTTTAATGCCGATAATTGGGAGGATGGAATAGTAATTATTGATGAAGCCGAACAGGTAATTTGGCATATGCTCAACTCAGCAACCTGTGCAAACGAAAGAGTAGAGATTTTAGCTCAGTTTAAAACTCTAATTCAAAATAATCTTTCAGGGGACGGTCAAGTATATTTAGCCGATGCCGACTTATCAGATGTTGCTATCGACTATATTCGTTCTCTGGCAGGTTTTCATGTCGAACCTTTTGTCGTGGTCAATGATTGGCAACCGCCTATTGAGCAACGTTGGACAATACATAATTACGAAGAGAAAAATCCCGCTCGTTTGGTTCGAGACTTAGTAAATCATATAGAAGCAGGGGGCAGACCTTTTATTAGTTGTTCGGCTCAGAAACTCAAGTCTAAATGGGGTACACAAAACCTAGAATCCTATCTTCAGTTAAAATTCCCGAATAAAAAAATCCTCCGCATCGATTCAGAAACAGTAGCCGATCCGTCTCATCCAGCCTATGGCTGTATTGCTCACCTTAATGAAATATTACCCAACTACGATCTGGCGATCGCTTCTCCTTCGATTGAAACAGGAGTTAGTATCGAATGCGAAAGGAGGAATAAACGCCATTGGGAAGTTCCCATTGCCTTTCAACTATTATTGCAGGGAATAAATACAAGCTTAGGCAAAATTAAAAAAGTCCCTCATTTTGATTCCGTTTGGGCGATCGCTCAAGGAGTACAAACGGCTGATTCTATTCGCCAAGCATTAGCACGGATCAGAGCCAATGTTCCCCGCTACCTTTGGGCAGCCAAACGAGGTTTTCATAAATGTATGGTGGGTAATGGAGCTACGGTTAAAAAAGCTTTAATTGCCAGCACTAAAAATAAAGCCAGCAAGAATATTCGATACTTACAGCTTGCCGATACCTTTTTGTCAGACCTGGATCTCGATACTAACTTCCAACCAGAATCCTTGAACACCTGGGCAAGAAGAGGTTGTTATATAAACCTCACTATGCAAAACTATCGCTCATCTATTGTCGAAGGTTTAATTGCTGAGGGACACGAAGTAACCGCTCCAAATGAACCTAAAACAGAAGTTCCTAATCGGGTTACCGACATAGAAACACAATTAAAACAGGTAGCTCAAACTAAATATCAAACTGAATGCACTCAAGTAGCCGATGCACCTATCCCTACAGACACTCAATATAAGAAACTAAAAGACAAACGAGCTAAAACTAAATCAGAAAGATGGGTCGAACGTAAGGGCAATTTAGTTAGACGTTATGGCAGCGATGTGTCCATTACCCCCGATCTGGTAGCAAAGGATGACGAAGGTTGGTACGGCAAGATACTGTCTCACTATTACCTCACTGTCGGTAGACAATATCTAATAGAGCGAGATTTAAAACAGTTAAAGGCGATCGCCAAGCATAATCAGAATCGTTTATGGCTGCCAGATTTCAATCGCAGTTTGCTGTCTACACCACTAAGACTGTTAGAGACTTTGATTATCAATTTACTCAAACCAGGAGTTCAGTATAGAGGTAGCGATCCCAATATCAAGTTAATTGCCGAGCTAGCTCATGCGAATAAGCGAGAACTCAAAACGTTTTTAGGTCTGACTATAGTAGACTCAGATACGCCAATTAAAATAGCTCAAAAATTACTAAGTTTACTGGGACTAAAACTGACTTATATTGGTCGCCTGGGTTCAAGAG
Source organism: Pleurocapsa sp. PCC 7319 (assembly GCF_000332195.1). Lineage (NCBI taxonomy): Bacteria > Bacillati > Cyanobacteriota > Cyanophyceae > Pleurocapsales > Pleurocapsaceae > Pleurocapsa > Pleurocapsa sp. PCC 7319. Next base: position 2,269,560 of record NZ_KB235922.1, on the reverse strand, counting down.
AGCAACGAGAAAGGGTTTATGTGTTTGAATCCCCTAATGACGGCAGAGAAGAAATCTTTACGAACTGGTTGCAAAAAGATAATGCCTTCACACAAGCTGAATTGGCAAGCAGTGGTGACGTTTATAATTTGTCTGCCGTGTCCACTATAGGGAAAGATAATAATTTATCTCCCGAAGCGGACATTGAAATAGAGTCAGGAAAAAACCAGATTATCCAGCCAGGAACGATAGTTGAATGGTTAAAAGCGAAGGGTACATGGATTGTTGAAGCTACTACGGGAATAGTTGCCAAAATTAAAGATAAATATGGCAAAGAAGCATTAGTCAACTGTCAAGAATTAAAATGCTGTCAGAGTTAATGATAAATAATTAGATTGTCACAAAAGACAGGAAAAATGAGCGAATTAAATGCTGATAACTACGGAAGATTACTGGGTGAAATAAAGCAGCATATTCGTTCTGCTCAGTATGAAGCTCTTAAAGCAGTTAACCAAAAATTGATCGCTCTTTACTGGAAGATTGGCAAATCGATTGTAACTCGACAACAGGGAGAAACTTGGGGAAAGTCAGTAGTAGAACAATTAGCCAAAGATTTACAACAAGAATTTCCAGGCATCAGCGGTTTTTTAGCTGGACGCATAATTTGGTACTCATGCAGAAGTGCAAAGATGATGAAATGCGGGAGTTCTACATCCGTATGGCACGTAAGTTTGGATTGTTGAATATGCCCTTAAAGAATCTAATCAGCCGATAGGGATTGCTACCTATCAAATTGTTTCAACCCTACCTCAAGAATTAAAAGATCAGCTTCCTGCACCAGAACAAATAGCTAAGTTATTAGAGGGTATGGAATAAGAACTAACGTTCAATAGTCTAATTTTATGGCATTTGGCAATTATTTAAATTTTAGTCGTTTAACTGCTCGACGTTTTCTCCCCTCACCGCGACGGTCATATTTAGCAGTAGTGGCAGGAGAAGCATGACCAGCTAATTCCTGTACCGTAAACACATCTTCACCCTCTGCCAAAAGATCGCTACAAAATGTACGCCTAAAATCATGAGGTGAAAAATGTTTGACTCCCGCCATTGTTGCTCTAGCTTTGACCAACTTGTAAATACCATCTCCATCTTCTGCGAAATGGCGCAGTGTTATATTACCGCCTTTGTTTACAGGACAGATTAATGCACCAGGGTGATTGCCTCTAATCTCTAACCATTCTTCAACCATGGCGATTGCTTCATTTGTCAAATAAACAATACGAAACTTTCCGCCTTTACCTCGCTCGATAGTTAATTCTCCAGTAGCTAAATCCAAATCGGCGATCTGCAAGCGAACTAATTCTTGTCGCCTAATACCGCCACAACGAAGAATAGCAAGCACCGCTGCGTCTCTAATGGCGATCGCACCTCCTTGTTCGTGGCAACAAGAGATCAAACTTTCTATTTCACCACCAGTTAATGCGCGACCTCTAAGTTTTCCTGTGCCTTTGACATTAGAGATATCGACAGCTTTATGAAAGTCGTTGGCATCAATTAAATCTAAGCGATAGGCCTCAGTGAGAACCCGACGCAAAGCAACTAACATTTTATTGGTAGTAGTAGGAGCAAGCCTTTGTTTTAAAGCAGTTCTAACTGCTGCGGTATGATGATAGCGTAACTTTGACCAATCTAGAGAAAAAGCATCACACTCTCCTTCGGTCAATAGACGAGCGATTGCATTGAGAGAAGACAGCATAGAGCGACGCGACCCTTGGCTTAACGAACTAAGATAAACTGCGGCAGGATGAAGAGTGACGGGAACTGGCTCGTGTAGCTTTAATTGTGCTGCTTGAGAATAAAGCAGGTAGCTCATTATTGGCTTTTTACACTTTCTTAATTATTCTCCCACTTAAAGTTTATTTGCGATCGACTTTGTTGAGGCGTGAAGCGCGATCGTCCGTAGCGGATAAAAGTATGTACAATTTGCCTTTGCCCCTGAATAGGGGTAATCATTAACGATTTATCAGCGATATTACCAACTCACAGATAGCTCTTGAGAATCGATGTTTCCAAGAGCTATTTTGGCGATTGATACTATATTTTCATGCATTGAGTGTCCCTCGACATCTCTTTAACGGTGCTGAGAAGGTAAAATAATTTAAGCATCATCGGAGAAGCAATAGATGGCGCGCTCCAAAAAGCAATGGCGAAAGAGAAGAAAATCTTCGAGTAAAACTAGCGAACTAGCAGTATTACCCATCGCACCTCTTACTACAGAAGAAGAAGGCGATCGCTTACACTTGGAAAGAAAAGTCGAACGGGCATTTTACGAAGCTGGCATGGCATTAATGCAGTTACGCGACCGTAGGCTTTACCGCTCTACTCACGCTACTTTTGAAGATTACTGTCGCGATCGCTTTGATTATGTTCGCCGTCGTTCATATCAACTAATTGATGCTGCTAAAATATACAACAACTTGAGCGAAAAATGTGTACAATTTGTACACATTTTGCCAACTAGGGAAGGACAGGTAAGACCGATGAGTCAGCTAAATGCCGAAGAACAGGTATTAGCTTGGGAGACTGCTGTAGAAGAGGCTGGAGGTAAAGTACCGACGGGAAAGATTGTCAAAGATGTGGTACAGCGTATCAAGGATAAAAAGCGACCGCCAATAACTCTTCGAGTAGGAGAAGTTTGCTTTCTTATAGCTAAGGACAATCCCGAATTACGGGGTAAAAGTGGCTGCTGGTGTATTGTGAGCGAAGTCTATAAATTTAGCTGCTCGGTTGCTACTTGGGATAATGAATACATACTGCGACCAGAGCATCTTCAATCTTTAGAATATTCCCAGGATGAATGTAAGCAAATGGAGAATCTGGGCGTTCGTATGAGTGAGCTTCATCAAACGGGGAACTTGGATGAAGCCGCACTTTGGATTTTAAATGGTTTGGCAAAGCTTAAAACTCCCTATCTAACAATCTTAGAAGAAAAGCTGTTGGTACTTTTAGAACTTGAATATGGAACTGCTCTCGATAATACTGGCTCAGACTAGCCAGAGCGAGGATGAGTTTATTATCATTTAGCTTTTTCGAGACAATACTATTTATTAAAATCCCCAGGGAATCTTGTTGGGTTGGGAATTGGCGAGCTTTAGTTGCTCTAGACTATAGCCGTAATTAGTAATAGCCTGTTTGCCCTCGACGATTGCCTTTGGCAGTGCGCGGAGCGCAATCGCACTTTTGGCTTCTTTAGCTAATTCTGCCATCATCTCTGGAGTCACTTGTCCTGACAGTTCGAGATGTTGAATTTTACGAGCGGTAACAATAGCGGGATTAATAGTTTCTGGACTACTGCACAGGTATTCTAGAGGAGATTGATTCATTATCCTTTTGTTCCTGCCTGTTTAATTATTTGAATTGGTTGACCTGATTCCCTCTGAATCTTGGCGTTGGCAGCTGCGGGAATGAAGGGGGATAAGACTTGTCGCAGTTTGTCATCATCTGCTGCAATTGCTGCATCAATAGGATATTCTTTGCCTTCAAAAACTACGGGAACTTTATCACTCATAGCTTGTACTAAAATAATTGAACTTGTTTGATAGTTGAGGTATTTGATTCGGTTGGTTCTACTTTGGTCTGAGAACTGGTTTTATTAGATTTAGTAGATTTTTGCTTACTGGTTTTGCTTTGCTTGACGCGAGCATGAAACTCTCGTTGGGGCAAGTCAGCTTTTAATTCTTCAAGCAAATCTGTAATTGGTTCGGGTAGATTAACCTGCGATCGCTTGACTATTTGAGTTAGAGGAATATCTTCATGGGTGCTGACAGCAATAGTACATTTAGCATCATCGTTAGTAGAATCTCCTGGATGCAATAGTATGACAATTTTGACTGTGCATTTATCTAAATTGTAAGGTTCTGGTTGTGGGGTTTTAGTTGTTGAAGAGTCTGTCATCTTAGGTAATATCCTTGCTTAATCCGTAAACTACTCGTTGTTTTTGAAATACTTCCGTACCTTCTACTTCAATGCCTTGTTTCCAAGCTTGAGTAATGGCTTTCTTATCTGGTTTGATCTCAACCTTTTCATACCGATATTCTTCTGGTAAATCCTCAGTCTGAATTAGTACCTGGCAACTTGGAGGATTATTTTGAATTTTGATAGTTCTAGATAAACCCTCTGTCTTATTAGCGATCGCTCCTGATTCATGGAGCTTGATGATGGTTCTGTCGATAGTTTCCTTTTTACTTTTAAGGCGTTCGATTGCTCGGTTATGAAGTTCGACTAGATGTTGTTTCCTGGCAGCGATCGCGGCAATTTCGGCTTCAATCTGTTCGGCAACATCTGCCACCGCATCAATAGCAACTTCCTGGTCAGATTTATGCTGTAGAAATGAAGCGGTTAAGATTTCGAGATCCGATTCATCTTTAGTTTGCTTGAGTAGATTCCATAATTCCACTGCTCTAGTTGAACTGTATTTGAGAACTTGAGTAGCTAGGCTCATTTTTTACTCCTTAATACTGACTATAAATACAGGTATGAAAGTAATCGCGCTCACGCTCAATCTTGGCGATTAAATAGCTTGAAGGTTCGAGTTCGTCATCTTTCGATTGCCGTTCGTATCTAGTTTTTTTAATTGGTGTATTTTTATTTGAATCTGTCACAAGATTGGCTTTCATAAGGGCAGTTATTTATTGCTTTAGTTAGCCAAAATTGGGGGCGATAGCCCTATACTGCGGTGGATGTTCGGGCTATTTCAGATAACTAAATAAGTTCGCTTGTGTAACTTCAGGCAGAGAGCTTTTATTCTTTAAAGCCTTGCTAACAATTGGATTAACATCTGTTTTTGAATGAGAATTTTGTAGCGTTTGTTTGAGGTTGTCTTGATAAGCTTTCTTGTCTGTGGGCTTTAGTTCGACTTTTACAATGTCGGCAAATTTAGGTAGCCAAAATTTAGTATTAATCGATTTAAAATTCTCCAATGTAAGGGAATTGCCACAGATTAGATCTGTATTGCCCAACCACCAAATTGGACAATAGTACCAGGGAGCGTACAAGGCGAATTGAATTAGGGCGCATTCGAGCAAATCGCGATTGATATCGATGCCAATAGCACATAGATTATAGTTACTCTGGGTTAATAACATCGACCCCGTACCTACGGCTGGCTCGTTGACTGTATGAAAGCGAGCCAGCTTATCTCTAGAGCAATTTGAGTCAAGGATTTTGCTAATGAATTCGGACACAACCATTGGGGTGGGAAAAAATCCAGTTGCTTGCTGTGCTTTTTTACCTGAAATCTGAGGCAATAGCCTGCCAAAGTAGTCGTAGGGAAACATCAGTAAATAGGTGAGATCGAATAGTTGGTACAGTCGCATTGATGCCCCCTCACAACCTTGGGGTTCTTCGAGTAATTCCTTATAAGCAGGATGCCCCAAGCCAAATAGCAGCCAATGCAGGAAATAACGCAGATAAGTCCAGCTACTCCAACTATTCCAGCTACCAGATACGGGAATAGCATCCAAACAATCAATAAGCATTTTCTCCGCCTGTTCGTTGAAGCCCCAGCTAATTTGAGGAATTTCTCGATCTGGTAGGATGTGTTCGATGACAAATTTGGGTATGGCTTCTGGTTTTCTATTTTCAATTAGAGCGATAGTCTTTTCCAATTTCCAACGCTCCCAGGCAACTTCAGGCATCAATTGACATTCTTGCCAATACAGCCATCTACCCCATATCAGATTCTCAATTTGTGTTAGGTAAGGAAAGAGCCAGCCGTGCTTCAAATCTCTTTTCAAATGGGAATCGAGTTTTTTCTTCGGTTTTCGATCTTGATACTGTTGCCAAAGTTGCCGCTTTTCGTCGGGACTCAAGGGATATTTCATTTTTGAGAGGAATCGTAATGTTCCTCTGGGAAGCGTCAGCTTGGGCGATTAAGACGAATTTCTTGTTGTAAGACTACAATTCTAGTTGTTTACAATTGCTGGGTTTTCTTTCACTTAATGTGTTGTTGTTTTTAGCTTCAGATTTTAAAATCGTCTCAACCTTGTTCCAATGAGCTAACCAACTTTGCTGCCAACTACTGACATCCTTTTGAATTACCAAACCCCGAACGCTATCTGAAACTAGCTTTTTATCGCTGTTATTAACGACTACAGAGTTAAACTTAGTTAAATCTAGTTCAGTAAGTTGTCCTAAGCGATCTAAACTTAGATACAAACAGGGGCAATCTTCTTGATCGACCAATCGATCGACTAAATAAGCGGATATAGCTTCTACGGGCGAATTTGTGACAATCATCTTCTTAGCTCGATTGCCAGTACCACCAATTTCAAACCAAAAGTGAGAATCTTTACTGCCTAATAAGCTTTGTTTGTGCCAAATCGGTTCTCCTTCCGCCGACGCATCTAGTAAGTCAGCTTCATTCAAACCAGCAGATATACGTTCGGGGATGCCATAGCGAGCGAGTAGTGTTTTTTGAAGATTGTTCCACTGTTTTGGATCGGCTATCTCCTGAACTTTCTCGACTAAATGGACGTTAGCTAACGCTTTGAGGGGTTGCGGTAGCCAATAGTATAAGTCAATCTGTTCCCAGTCAAGAAATTGTTTATTGTCTATTTCTACCGATCTACCTTGATATGCAGCTTCAAGTGCAGGAGTATCCCTAATCTCATCAAAATCGATGCCTCGCTCAGAAAGCAACTTAGGAAAACTACCGTTATGTAGCTTGCTACCTCTAACTTTAAAATCTCCCAAGCGATAGCTAATACGCTTTCGACCTTTTTCGGTAATGTAGGGTCGAACATCAATTCCTAACTGCTGCATTCTACCTATGAACGTGGTCATAGTTGGTTTATCTCGACTGGAAGCACCGATCGCAGCCTCTAGCTTTGCCATTATAGGAATTTCTGGTGCTGTATCTGGGTATTTCCTGCTCTCTCTTTGGTAGCGTTGTAACTGCTTGGTTTTTGGTCTTTGGCGATCGCATTCATGACTAGATACAACTTTAGTTAGCTTGTGTTCTGCTTCTAATCCTCTGAGAATTTGCTCCAAACGAGTTTTATCGAAACTATCTGAAACGCGATTGCCATTAAAATCGATCCCATTGATAACAATATGCAGATGATCGTGGTCGTGTTGCCAATCGTGTCCAGGGTCATTTCTGCCATGGGCGATCGCTACCCACTGATTGTTGGTATAGCCTAGCTTGTTAACTATCGATTCAGAGATTGCCAGCTTGGTAGAATCATCTACCTCCCCGTCGGCAGGAGCAAAGCCAATACTCAAATGTTTAACAGGTTTTTTGGTAGTGGGTCTAGTGCTGGCTATCCAGTCGAACTGACTGGCAAGTTCCTTGGCATCGGGTTCGAGTAATACGCGCTCGCCACCCATAATCCGAGCTTGCTTATTGTCTTTAAGTAAATATCTAAACAGGCGATCGAAGCTGCTACCAGTAGTAACTTTGCCAATCAACTTACTTTTTTCTCCTGTAACTGACTCAATGTTTGGCGCAGTAGATTATAAATCTTTTCTAACATCGCCCGCTCGTCGGGATGTAGTTGGAAGCTCTTATTTGAAGCTGCTATTTGAGCATCTTGTAAGCGAGCCAACTGGTTAAGATTGTTACCCTGACGGCATAGTTCCAGATAAAGAGACTTATCGATTGCTGGAGTTACATTGGCTATTTTCTTATTCAAGCCAGAATTAATCAGATACTCAGCTAGAGTCATACCCGAAGCTTCTGCCTTAACTTGTAATTGTGCTTTCTCCTTAGCTGTAGCTCTAATATATATTCGTGATTCTTTCTTGTGACCAGAATTTTGTTTGGGTTTAGTCATTAGCGATCGATGTGAAACTTAAATACCAAGAGAGAATGAATAATGGTATTAAACTAAGTTCGTTGTGGGGTCTTAGGGAAATGCCTCTAACAAGCAGAGTCGTTGCTTAAAATGACTAATACTTGATTATTAAAAGTACGTACTAAGACACTGCTTGCTAACAATAATATCACAGAACTAATCAGTAATAAATTACAGTAAAAACAGATATTTACTAGTTTATCAACGCCAATAAATTGGAATAATCGGCGTTAATAAGTACATATTAATATATGACAAAACGATAAATCATTTAGTTCAAATAGGGAATTGTTAGCGAAAAATTGCTGTGATAACTTATTAGTAATCCACTTTTGCGTAAGAAAAGCGAAATTTAGGCGTACTGTTGTCGCTGTTACGTCTTCATTATTTTTTAACAGTAATTTGTATATTTTGTAAATAACTTTATTGCTCGATCTATTTGTTAAAAATTTTCTCAGGCAATAGTTTGTATTTCTATTTAGTTGGAAGTGTACTCATAAAAAGATGGCAAAAGAAAAAAGATTAAAAATAGGAGAAGGTTTAGAACTTAGGTGTTCTGCTAATAGTCCGTTAGGGGAGGTAATTAGCTATCTGCAAAAAATGCCTTTAAATAATTTAGAAATGGCAAGAAGTACCCTGATTGCCCGTTACTTACCATTTACATTAGATTCAACCAAAGAAGAGTATCGCGCTACTGCTTTAGCTTGTGCGATTGAATGTGAATCATGGGGAAGAGCGATTAGGGAATATTGTGCATTGCCATCCCCATCTATATAGGGTTTGCTGAATAACTTGACAACCTTGAGCCAATAAAGGTTATAAGGATTTTAGGCGCAGAAAAAAGTTAAGTAAAAATGGCGAAAAACCCCTAAAATTGGTAAAAGACCCTTGCACTTATCTGAGCAAGAACAAATGTACCGTAAAACTAGCCAGTCGGAGCTTACCCCAGAAAATTTTGAATTACCCTTTGAAAGTAAGTTGTCATCAGAAAACCGATGGGTAATTATGGCAGAGTTAATTCCTTGGTCAGATTTTGAGTCAGAATATGCAGAAAATTTCTCAGAAACAATGGGAGCAATAGCCAAACCATTTCGGATGGCATTGGGGGCATTAATTATTAAAGAAAAATTAGGAATAAGCGATAGAGAAACTGTAGAGCAAATAAGGGAAAATCCTTATTTACAGTATTTTCTAGGGATGTCAGACTATAGCAATCAAGCCCCATTTGATGCCTCAATGATGGTTTATTTTAGAGAAAGAATAGACCTGGATTTAGTTAATAAAATCAATATAAAAATGGTAAATAATCTCCGAGAGAAAGAGGAGGAAGAAACAGAAAAAAAACGAAAAAGAAGAAGTTAAATCAATTAAAAATCAAGGAAAGTTAATATTAGATGCTACTTGCGCTCCTGGGGATATAAGTTATCCCAATGATTTGGGAATATTAAATCAAGCCAGACGACAAACCGAAAAAATTCTAGATTCTCTTTATAAAACTTGTCAAACAAAGAAAGTAAAAAAGCCAAGGACTTATAGAAAGAAAGCGAGAAAAGATTATTTGAAAGTTGCGAAGAAACGTCGTCCATCTCGACAAGAAAGAAGCTCGGCAGTCGCCAAACAATTACAATACATCAAAAGAAATTTATCTCACATAGAGAATTTAGTTAATTCCGAGGCTGATTTAAGTAGTCTATCTCCAAGCCAATATAAAATGTTGTTGGTAGTTACAGAAGTTTATCGTCAACAATTGTGGATGTATGAGAATCAATCCAACAGAATTGACGATAGAATCGTCAGTATAACTCAACCTCATATCCGTCCTATCGTCAGAGGAAAAGCAGGAAAAACTGTGGAATTCGGAGCAAAAATTTCAGTAAGCTGTTTTGACCAATATGTATTTTTAGATCATTTGAGTTGGGATAACTTTAATGAATCAGGGGATTTAAAAACACAAGTAGAAGCCTATAAAAACTTCACTGGCTACTATCCATCCTCAGTTCATGTAGATAAAATTTATCGCAATAGAGAGAATCGAACTTGGTGTAAAGACCGAGGTATTAGAATCAGTGGACCACCATTGGGAAGACCACCTAAAAATGTTAGTAAATCAACTAAAAAACAAGCTAGAGATGATGAAAGATTTCGTAATGCTATTGAGGGAAAATTCGGACAAGCAAAACGACGTTATGGACTTAACTGTATCATGGCAAAACTCTCAAAGACAGCAGAAACTTCTATTGCCGTTACTTTTTTAGTTATCAATCTTTCCACCCTGCTCAGGCAGGTTAGCTGTCTTTTTTTGTCTTTATTTCTGAATACCTATAAATTCGGCTCGATTACTGACTTTTTTATTATTAAAACTGATATTAAAGTCAAATTACTAACATAAAAACTTATTTTTTAAACAAGCTGATTCTTGTCAATTTTTCCGATTACTTTTTCAGCAAACTCTATATATAATCCAATAGCTGTATCTCAAAACTATCCTGTAGTTACTGAGTTTGCCAACGGTGATAATTCCTTAAAGGAAAATAGGTCTTTTGTAGAAACAGCTAAAGTGTCTGCAATAAAACATGAAGAGGACGAATTAGATAAGTTGAGACAAAAGCTACAAAAGGTTGTGGATACTTCATCATCAGCAGCAGATGCCAAGGATAAACTGATCGAACTCCAGCCAGAAAAAGATGATTCTTGGACTGAAGCTCAATGGGAATTATGGGAAGAATTTGCCAATAAACAAGAAACTGAAGCCGATAAACAACTTCTCGGCGATTGGGGAAGGTAGCGAACGAAGGCGGAAGCTTTGGTAAATGTATGTTTAAAAACGAATCTGCGATCGATAAAAATATGAATAAAAGAGCCTCAAAATTAACTATAGTCTGTGACCACGGTACGAGTTTGACTAAGGTGCTGTATCGAGTTGGCAGAAGTGGTCAACCAAAGCATTTAACTATGGATGCACAGCTACTAAAGCTAGATGTAAATGTAATTGAGAATCTGCAACAAACTTCCAAATTGGGCAAACCCGAACACAATGCTTGGTTACAGATTGACAGCAACTCTTGCTATTTAGTAGGGAGATTGGCACAGGAGTATCGCGCATCAACTAGTATCAAATCGTTAAAATATGAATCGATAGTACCCAAAATTCTCTCGGTTGTGGGTGCTATCGCGGTAAAAGAAAAGTTATCCGACCAAATAAAATTAGATTTAGCTTTACTGCTGCCATTAGGCGAATCTAGCAATAATTCTGAATTAGAAAAAGAGTTGGAAGAATCGATTAGCGAGTTTAAGTTTCAGGGTAAGACCATAGGAGTTGATTTGCAGAGATATCGATGCCAACCAGAAGGGTATGGTATTGTCTCCAATCTGCTAAAAATTTGCTCTCTCGAAACAGTCCAGGCTCAAACTTTTGCCGTATTAATGTTTGGCTATCGCAACACCAGCTTATTGTTATTTAAAGATGGTACGCTTAGTTTTGACGGTAGCGGAACTACCAACTTGGGGTTTTATAATTTTAGCGATCGCATTATTAAGAAAACATCTGGATTAACCAGAGAAGATATTCAATCTGCTATTTATACTTGTGAAGAGAATATTATTAACCACAAAACTGCATTAGGTGAAGAGAGATTAATAACTAAGATTGTAGTAGAAGAGTTAGTAAAGTCTAGGGATAAACAGAAGGCGGAAGTTGAAAAAAGCAGGATTGAAACTGCTATAAGTAATTCAAAGAGAGAATATTGGCAATTACTTGAAGGCTGGTTAGATGAAGTTCTTCCTACTCAAAGACAGTTAGATAGGCTCGTTTATACGGGTGGTACGTCGGGATTTTTCAGACAGGAATTAAAGGATTACCTATCGGGTAAATATTCAGACGTAGAAGTTAGCTCGACAGAGTTAATAGAGCGATCGCTTTTATCAGAATTGAATTTGAGCAAAGTTGAATCACCACGATTCAAACAGCAGCAACTACCATTGAGATTTGCCGATGCTTGGGGTTTGTTTATAGACTTTGCTAGGTATACTCCTAAAAACTCAACCAAACCTATAAAGATGGCTGGTGCTGCGTCCATTGGAAATGGTTAAGACTGAGCTTGTTTGGGGGCTTCTCTTTGTTCGAGCTTCTCTGCTAGAGGAGTAATTTCTTCTGGGGGAACGATTTTTACTTTACCGTTTTCGCCTATGGCGATCGACTCACCCTTGATTCGGTGCTGTTCGATCGCTTCATCCACTGCTTTTTGGACAAGGGGATTTAGCTTGGTAGATAACCTATCATCTGTATTATGATTCATCATGACTCTTGAGTAATTTGTTGCAAAATCGATGGTTGATAGACAGTGATTTGTCGGCTGGGTGTCTTCTCAGCTACTACGCTTCTAGTCTGTCTAGTATTATCATAAACAATCCAGTAGTCAGCTATAGGGGAATATAGACTAACAAAGTTGTCTCTGCCTCTTTCGTATCTCCTACGTATTATATCTTCTGGGATATTGTGACCTCCAGATGCTACCCTTTTGGCTACTCGACTAACTGCTAATTCTGCACTTTCTAACCAGACGTACACTAAATTAATTCTATAGCCTTTAGCTTTACACTCTCTCAAGAATTTAGCGAAAGTTCGAGCTGCTAAAGTAGTCTCGAAAGCAAAATCCCTATCCTGTCGAGATAGAGTGTTGATTCTTTCCAGCATCAACCTACTAGCTTGAATAGCGACAGCATTAACATCATTAGGGTTAAGTTCGGCAGCAATGATATCGGCGTTGACAAATTCAATCGGGTTATCAAATAAGGATAAGATTGTAGTAGCTAAAGTCGTCTTTCCCGATCCGTTACAACCACCAAAGACATATATTTCAGGCATAAGTTTATATTCTTATTTGATTCATAGAGACGGTAGTGTTAGTTTCCAATTTACCAGGATCGATAACTCTAGACTGGATAAGGTAATTGAAAGGCTTGAGCATGAGTAGCTGTATTATTATTCAGCTCTTCTTTGCACCGCTGCCCAATAGATACTAATCGATTATTCGATCTCATCAATTTGTACTATTAATATTGGGAATAGACTTCGATATCTTCCAAGTTTATGATTGTATTAACTGAGAAAACAAAATAATTAAACACAAGAAAACCTATTTTCCTAATACGATTAATAATTAATCTTTAAAAGTTATGAATCAGATAGAAGTCAATCAAAGCAACAATTGTAGCTTTAATTTACCAAAGGCTACAGTTTTATTAATTAAACGCGATCCTTTCCAAAGATTGGGATTATGCAAAATACTATCACAGCAAAATTCTTTAACCATTCACGATTGTGCCGATTCATTTACAGGTTTGAGATTGGCACAAAGATATCAACCAGATGTAATTATTTTGGATTTAGAATTTTTAGTAGCTAGTGATTTTGAACTTAACGAGCAATTAAAAGAACAGTCATCCCAATCTAAATTAATTGTTTGTGGACAACAACTAGAGCGTGAAACTGTACTAAAGGTTTACTCCATTTCAGCAGGCTATTACTTAGAAGATGGCGATATTTCTAAGCTGCTTTTAGCCATAGCCAATACTTATGAAGGAAGTATTTATGTTCATCCTAAAACCAGTAAACTACTATCAACCAATCTCTTGCTACCAGTATCATCTTCAAGATTGGATTCTCTCGCACCAAAGGAGTTAGATGCCCTCAAGCATTTGATCGCTGGCAAAGATTATCAAGAAATCGGGCAGAGTATGTGTATTAGCTCTCACACTGTACGTAACTATATTTCGGGAATTGTGAAAAAGCTGGGCTTAAAAAATCGCACTCAAGCTGTAGTAGTAGCTGTATGTGGTGGCTTGTTAGCTGAAGCTCAATAGAAAAAAAGACCAGTTAAGGTCTTTAAATAAATATATAGTGTAGCTACAGGAATCTAGCTAAAATCTAAGTCGTCACTTTCAGATTCTTTCTGCTTGCTACTAGCTTTATCAATGTCACGCATATAGCGGAAATAAAGCTCCATAACCTCAGCTTCGCTAGTAAGCCAATAGACATTTTCCAGGATTTCGTTCAATAACTCATCAGCAGAATGTTTACCGTAGCTTTGCTCGAACTTTTTGCCAAAAGCATCCCAGTTGAACTTTTTCCCTTTTTCCTTATGGACTCTGGATAAAGCTCGACCAGATACTTCCTTGGCTACATAGTAAATAGCTCTATGTCTGCGTTCGTCAGCATCGGCAAAGATTTTCTGCATCAAAGATTGAGATGTGCGTTTAGCCATGAATTGAATCTCCATTAATTTAGGAATTTTTCACACACATTGAGCCGATAGGCTCTTCAAAATTCAATCTCAATTCAATCAATTTTATTCAGGTCAACACTATGGCAACTATATTTTTTATCGATAGCGAAAAGGGGAACATGGGCAAAAGTCTCTTTTGTCGCTGTCTGCTTCACTTCCTAGAACAAAAAAAGATTACCTATAAATTGATCGATACCGATCCTAAACCCGATGTCGCTCAAATCTATCAAGGCATTAAGGACATTCAGTTTACCGCTTCTGATGAGGCGACGATGATGTATTCACAGACAGCAGGTGATGTTGACAAGCTGATCGAACTGGCAATGAAAGAAAATGTCATCGTCAATCTTCCAGCTAAAGTTCACCAGCAGGTTAAATTCTGGATTGAAGGCAATAACTTATTGGAGGAAAGTTTTACTAAAGAAAGCGGTGTTAGTTTCTGCAAGTTTTTCCTCTCTAATGGCAGCGATATTTCCTTAGAATTACTAGAAGATTCATTGCAGACATACGAGGGAAAACTACCTCATATTTTAGTTCGCAACAAAGGTCTAAGGTTGGACTGGTCGGAAATCGATTCGGGCGAACGCTTGTCTGGATTAAAGTCCAAACATCAGTTTCCAGAAATTGATTTCCCTGGTTTGCGTCGTACCGATATCGAGTTTATCGATCGCCAAAAGCAACCTTTTTCTCAAGTAATGGCGGAATTACCCCTGTTATCTCGCCAGAGGGTCAAAACGTTTCTGAGCGAGACGATAGCAGCTATTGAAAGCACGGGCAAGTTTGCTACTTCCTCTACTGAAGCGACGGGGAATAAAAAATGAGTCAAGAATTAACACCCGCAGAAATTGAAACTTTGGCTGAATGCGCTGAAGACGGAACGGAAGATCTACTGGCGGATGATATAGCAACCGATGATTCTGACGGTCAAACCTTCTACGGTTCTGATTATCCAACAGCCAGAAGCACCGAAGCAAAAAATCGGGCATTTATGGCGACTGCCTTAGAAAATATGAGCGATCGCGAACGGGAAATCGTGCTGCGAACGGCGATGGAAACCGACATTAAAGGCGACGATCCTCTATTTATCTTTCTGATAGCTACGGGAAAAATTGAATTGCTGCTGCATCAAAAACCAGCGGAGATTGAGGCTTTATTCGCTAAGCAATACCAGGAGTGGCGCAAAGACTGGCAAAAACGGCTGAAGTATTCCCATGCTTTATTTTTAGAGCATTCTAAAACCCTTCAAGGTTATATCAAAGAAACTCAAGAAACACTGGAAATAGCTTCCGCAGCAGCTTTAAATGCCCACAGCGACAAGATTACCGATGCAGCAAATATAGTCATTAAAAAAGCAGCCTTTACTAAAATTAGCCACGATGCGATCGCTCTGACTAAGGCTGCATTCTATATATTCCTTTCTGTTTCTATTGGTGTGGTGTTGGGATTGGCAATCCCTATGTTCTACAAACCACCGCCACCAGAACCAGATCCTAAAGGAGCAAGACAGCTAACTTTAGAAGAAGCACTCGCTCTGGAATGGGCAATGAGCGATGTCGGTAAGTCCGCCAGAGAAAATCCAGAACTCGTCCAGTGGGCTACTGGTTTCCAAGGTCAGTATGCCAAAGAGCTTATGGAGTGGAATCAGGTTTTGCTCAACAAGCGAGGCGGTTCATTCTTATGCGAACGAGATGCCGAGAAGCTGGGGGTGGTGCTGCGTTTGGAGGGGCGAGAAACCAAAAGAGGTTTTTGCACTCTGTGGGTGCGATCGCCTAGCGAACGTCGGTACGTGGAATAAGTATCAAATACAGTGAAAAAAGCAATGAGTCAAACTCTTAAATATTCAAAAAACACTAAATTATCGATCGCAGCTTTAACTACTGCAACACTGTTCGCAGCACCAATAACTCAGGTAAGGGCTGCTGACTATTGGGATGACAAAAGCATTACTGAAAATGTAGTTGATGGCGATCGCCTAGTGGGACAGGTAAGTTTGCCTGACTGGGACAACATTACCTTAGAAGATTTTCCGCCGATTCAAGAAGGAGGAAGCATCGGCACGGAATTTAATTCTTATGCTGGCTACGATCTCTCGCGGGAGTGGGTAGCAGGTGATTCTCTAGTCGATATTCTCAAACTGGGGGATGTGGAAGAAGGTTTTGCAGCACAGGAATTAAGTATTGGTGAAATTGCCGTTCTTACAGAAGTTGATACTAGTGATATCGCTCTATCTGCTTTCGAGCTAGCTAAAGAGCAGTCGTTGGGAGAATTAGTCGAGGCAGTACCAGGATTGGGTCAACAGCAGGTTAGTGAAATCGAACCAATTGCCAAACTAGTGGAAACTAGAATCGGCAGTGGTTATGAAGATACCAGTATAGATTCTCTAGTAGAGAGCGATCTTATGGCTAAGGAGCTTAAATTGGGAGAAGTTGACCTATCTCAATACAGTATCGACGATATCCCTGGCTTAGAAGATACAGCGTTAAAAGAATTTGCAGGCTGGGAAAATGCAGGGGTAAATGACGTTCCCGCATTATCTAAAGTTGCTTTGAGTCAGATGCCCAATCCCCTTTCTAATATTGCCATGCCAGTAATGCGGATCGATGCGGTTTGGGGTGATGCTGAGAGTAATCGCCAACGAACCGTCAGTGGGAGTTACGAAGAAGGCTTTAATGTTCCCTGCACCGCAGGTTCTCGCTGTCCTTATATTGAATTAGACGATATTGAGAATTTTGGTAGCGACTGGCGGTTGCCTACCGAGGGAGTGCAGTGGATTGAAGGGCGCGATCCTCAATCGGGAAACATCTGTCCCGATCGCCCTTGGGGAGTTAAAGGCGGGCATGGGGTATTAGGAGCTGTTAACTGTGGCAAAGAGCCTACAGGTCGCCACCCCTTTGGCAAGGCATTCAAGTTTGCTATTTGGGGAACGGATGAGACTACCGATAGCGTTGAAACAGCGATCTTTTTTCGTTTTTGTGCGAAGTCGCCCTTCGTCGATTTGGGCTGTACCCCCTATTTTATAGGTCCAATTCCATTTTTCAGTTTTCGACGCGATAACTGGATCTTCTTGGGTATTTAATTTTTATTCAATTAATTTATACATATTTTTTTAGGCAAATGAAATTCTCAAAATCATTTAAGCTACCCAATTTAAAGTTTTACCTGCCGTTGTTAGCAGCCAGCACTGCTGCTATGGGTGGAGTTGTACTCGCTCAGGCATCGGTACTGGCAGCAGAATATACCGTAGCAACCAACTTGAGCTACGAGCAGGTCAGTCAAGAAACGGCGATCGCTAATGGAATTAATGTCTCTGTCAATCCAGGCAGAATTGCTGTAATAGACTTCTCGACTACGGATGAGGCGATTTCCTATATTGCCTTGGGAGATGCGTCGCGTGTGGTTTACAACACTGATTTTCCTATTGCTTCGGGTACGGCTCAAACTATCTTTCTGTTGCCGATTGAAGAAATTGATTTTCCAGGGGCGACAACTGCTAAAATCACTAATCTGGTGGCTAAAACGGTTGATGCTAAAGGGATGAGCCGTGTCTACAATTTCCAAATTAATCACAGTAATAGCGTTGCTAATTTAGGAATTAAGATTACGCCTCAAATTCGCAACAGGATAGCCAATCGCGATCGCCAGGTCATCAAAGTTAGTTACGGGCGTGCAGCCAATCTCAATGATGTGGAACGTGGATTGAAGCTGGCAATCGATCGCGGATTTACCAAACCAAACGATCCAGTAGTAACTAAGGTTAAGCGTTTTGTTGCTAAGGTGAGGAATGGAGATCTGAGTGTAGTAGAGTCTGCTCAATCTGTTGATATTGACATAGCGGTAATTTCATCCTTAGCAGAGATGGCTTTAGAGCAATTTTCTTTTGTCAAGCAGGATGGCGGACGAAGGCAGGAGGCAGATGGCAGAGGGCAGAAGGAGAGTTGTAATAAAACCGAGACTTATTCGCAGTTGAAGAACGCTGAGTATACGCTTGGCAGAGGCTTTAAACTGGAAAAGGAACAAGGAAGTAAGCCTTCTGCCCTCTGCCCTAAAACTACATGCGGCGAACCAAATCGCCTTTGTGCCTTCCCAGGGGGTAATAAGATTCAACAGAAATTCCCAAGTGTTCCTTCTACGACCAAAAGTAGTGATGACGATCGAGCAATAGAAAAACCCAAAGCTATAGATCGTTCAGCAGCCATAATTCCAGATTCAAATAAGAAACCACAAGTTGAATCAAAATCTGAAGATTCAATTCAAACTGTAGGCAACACTACAGAAACAGCAAGTCTGATAGATCCCAATGAGGACTTGTCTGTTTATCTCACCAAAGTACCTTCTGTGCCGTTGCTAGCTAAAAAAGCAAGTAGTGAAGATGATGAGCGTGTAGAAAATGCGCTCAAAGCTCACGATCTATATTTTGGTTGGCAGCGAGTAGTTAGACAAGGAATATTAGATCTTGATGATGGGACTGAAGATAAAGTTAATCGAGCTATCAGCTTAGTTAGAAGAGGGACACCCATAAAATCAGCTCTAAAGGATGCCCAGCTTGGGATACAGGTAAGTTCATTTTTACTAGCTATTAGTACAGATGATACCGAAGCACTGGCTTCTCTTTCAGCGAATGTAGCGAGGGCAATTTAGTAATGAGTTTTGAGATAAACACTAAAACACCCCTCTACCCTCCA
This sequence comes from Pleurocapsa sp. PCC 7319, assembly GCF_000332195.1. NCBI lineage: Bacteria > Bacillati > Cyanobacteriota > Cyanophyceae > Pleurocapsales > Pleurocapsaceae > Pleurocapsa > Pleurocapsa sp. PCC 7319. Next base: position 2,250,759 of record NZ_KB235922.1, on the reverse strand, counting down.
GAAGTGATTGATGAAGTACGCCAATTCGATCTTGAAGAAGTTGCCCAGCGTTTGGGGATGAAGCGCGATCGCTTCGATAAAAAGAAGTGGCGTATTACTGGTTGCGCTATTTCCATCGATCCCAGTCGCGGTGTTTTCTTCGACCATTTGGCGCAAACTGGAGGTGGCGGTGCGATAAGCTTGGTAACACACGTAATGCAGTGTGATTTTGTTACTGCCATGGATTTTCTTTGGGGTAAACCCGTAGATTTTCCATTTAGAAGATCTGACAAAGTTGTGCCAGCAAAGGTAAAAGTACCAGAAAAGCCAGCAAGATGTAATCGTCGCGATCGCCAAAAATGGCAAGATGTAAAAAATTACTTAATCGATCATCGGGGACTGCCTACTTTTCTAATAGATTCTCTACATAGACAAGGCTTAATTGATGCCGATAGTCGCAGTAATGCGATGTTCTTTCGTTATGCCATAGCTAGCAATTTCCAGCTAGGTGAAGCGGTAGGTGCTAGTTTGAGGAGTACTTCTGGCGACCTCAAGTTATTAACTCCAGGAACTAAGCGTAATGAAGGCTGGTTCTTTTTTGGTATTGGTGAAGGCATAGTTTACAGAATATTTTTGGTAGAGTCTCCTATTGATGCTATATCCCTAGCAGCTTTGAGAGGAGATTCTATTTACGGTAGAACGATTTATATCTCAATCGATGGTGCTGGTAGTATTCCTATAACCGTATTAACGAATGCTGTTCAACAGGGAGCAAAGATAATTCTCGCGCTAGATGGCGATCGCCCAGGAGAAGAAATGTCCTGGCGAATTGCCAAACAGCTTCAAAGTAGTTTGAGGGTACGTCCCTTAGCAGGTAAGGATTGGAACGAGCAGTTATTAGGGAGCAAGCCATATCTACCAATTAAAGAGGAGTGGTTTAGGTTTGCTATTGCTCTTGGTAAAGATGAACTTACTCAGCAACGAATAGAACACATGGTCGAGCAAACTATTCTCTCTACAGCCGAAAAAAAAATGTTGAGATTTGATTGGATAGCCTTCAGACGAAGGCAAGATCGATTATGGCAATGGTATCGTCAGGCAGAAATTGCTCGTAAATCTCCTGAATATCTACAAAGAATTGTAGAAATAGCGATCGCCTTCAATCAACAGCAGCCAGTGCCATTGTCTAAAAAGGCGATCGAGACGATGCAGAAAGATTTATTCAATCAATCATATTGTGTTGTGGGTAAAAACTAGTTCTAGCTATCTATTTTAATTTATATAGCTAGAACTAAATTAACCATCGACCGAACCGACTTGTCAGAGACTACTCTTCGTCAAAATCATCGAGTTCGTCATCCTCGAAGTCTTCTAGATCCTCATCTTCGGCTTCATCGACAAAATCTAAATCTTCAGACTCATCGTCCAATTCATCGTCATCATCGAGTAATTCTTCAATGTCATTTAGATCGTCATCCTTCTCCCGTTCTTCTCGCTCGCGTCGATTTCGCTCTTCTAGGGAACGGTCATTGTAATCGATGAGAGCTTGGACTGCTGCTTCGGGTTCGGTTGGGACATCATGATAGACAATTGCCATTGCTTGAGCCACGACTTCAGGGGGATATTTGAGAGCAGTAGGTTCGCCGAAGATTTTGGCAAAGATTTTATTCCAGGTATCCCAACTAAAGTCATCTTTAGCCAATCCCAGGAGATTCTTTCCCAAGCGTTCTCTAGTGGCATAACCGACCTTTTTGCCGATTCTTTCTTCTCTAGTATCGAGTTTTACGCCAAACTTTTTCTGAGCAGCAGCAATTAAAGTATCGGCAAGCTTTTGCGGTGTAACATTGGTTGATGTTCTAGTAGTTTTAGCTTTGCTTTTGCCATTGCTACTAGCACCATTTTTACTAGCAGATCTTGCAGTTCTACGACTAGCTGTAGCCATAATTAAACTCCTTAATTCAATTTATTTTTCTAAATACGCGCTGATAAGCGCATCAATAAATTTATTGGTTACGTATTGAAATGAAAACTAAAGAGCTGGCTCAAAGGTCAAGAACAAAAGGGAAAACATTATTTTACCTTTACTCTTTAATTTTTATCAATCTCAAAGCAAAACTAGTTTTATAGTCGAAAACGATAAATTTAATAGTTATTTTTAGGAATAGTAATTTCAAATCAGCTCTGATATTTTATTAGATAAAAGAATATTTTTATACTTGAATTAAAATGCATTCAAAACACTGGATAAAGCGAATCGAATTAAATTCAACCATTACAGCGATAGAGATTAAGCCAATTGATATCGATGTACTATTTAGGTATTTTGCTAGATTTGACAAGAAATTAAATACTCCAGTCTTTTATTGTAATTCTGGCTATGAAAACCTACAAAAAGTAGAGATAGATCGGCAAGAAAATATTAAACTAAGTCCAATTCTGGAAACAAAAAAAACAGCAGAGGCAAATTACATACTCAAGTTCCTCTTACAATCTGATAATGTTGCCGAGGGGATATATTTACTAGATGACTTATGTGATTATGAGGAATTACCCGTAGAGATAATAAGAGAAAGAGAAGCCTTAATCGCTAACTTAAATCGCAAATATGCTTTTAGTAACCGCTCTGTTTATATTGTTTTATTAGGGGAATATCTTCAATTCGGCAGCAGGCTTGCTGCTCAAATCCCAATCTTGAAAATTCCTCTACCCGATCGCGCTGAAGTTGAAACTCTAGTAAGAACTTGCTTTGTTCGAGAGGAAATAACAGAGAAATCAGCTTGGCAAAAACTGGTAACGGCTCTACAAGGTTTATCGAGGGGAGAAATTGAGCTGTTATTACAAAAGCATTCTGATGCTGATATCAGTAGTTTGGTAGACAAGATTTTAGAACACAAAACAAACTGCTGGCGGGAAATAGGATTGGAGTTCTTTGCCAAACCCGATGTCAAAAGTGCAGGGGGTAACGATCTACTGCAAAAATATCTTCATGAGGTAGTAGTCAAACTCAACGAATCTGGAGCAAAGCAATATAATCTCAGACCGCCCAAGGGGATGTTGTTAATGGGTCCTCCTGGAACGGGAAAAAGTCTGTGTGCCAAGCTCGCTGCCAAAGCATTAGGCTATCCTCTGTTGGGATTGTCTTGGGGTAACGTGTTGGGATCGCATAATCCCGATAAGGCATTAGCTCAGATATTAGAAGTAGCTGACTGTCTAGATAACTGCGTAATTTTAGCCGATGATTTTGATAAGGGATTTACTGGATGGTCAGAAGGAGGAGCGAGCCGTCGATTATCCCAGCGATTATTAACCTGGATGCAGGAGCATACTAGCAACGCGCTGATGATTGCTACAGTCAACCGCATCCAACTACTGCCCTCTGAGATTAAGCGTAGGTTTGATGATGGCGGGATTTGGTTTGTCGATCTACCTCATAGGGGAGCGATTAGAGACATTTTCTTAATTCATCTGGGTAAATATTTTCCCTCTCAGTTTGCCGATGGACGAGATCCCTGGTCGGAGCGAGATTGGTATCGTTTACTTAGGGGATATCAGGGTTCGACCCCAGTTGAGATAGCTAATGCCGTAACCCGCTGCGCTGAGGAGTTTTACTGTAACCTGAGCGATGAAGAGAGGCAGGAAGCTGCGGTTACTCCTACAGTAACTATTGAGAGCTTGATAGCTCAGTTGTCTCAGTTTAAAAAAGCCTCAATTCGCGATGCTGAGGATTTACAGGCGATTCGCAATAAGGCGTATTATGCGCGTCCTGCTGCTTCAGAAGATAAGAGTGAGTATGCTGTGGTTCGGCAGGAATTATTTGAATATCAAGGGCATCATCTTGAAGCTGGATGAGCGCGGTCGTAAATAATAAGTGAGCGCGAGTTTAGTAATTCCAATGATTGAGAGAGAAAAATTGATTCCGAAGAGGAATTTTGGCAGTCTCTAAGTTGGTGATCGCTTTAACAATATCTTGACGACTCATTTTTTTGAGTGGGTTAGCTTCTTGATATACAGCAAAGATTCCTGAATGATTGGGATTTGCTTTGTGAAGAGCTTCAAAATCACGACAATTGCGAGTCAACACAATTCTGTTATTTTGAATGGCATATTTTAGAACCATACGATCGGGCTGACCCATCAAATTTGCTTCATTAGCTGTGACGACATCATGATTGGCTTTTCGGAGAGTTTTAACTAAAGCTATAGCCTGAGAATCTTCATCGATGAGTAATTTTAGGCTCAAGTATCACGCCTCTCTCTTCTAAATAACGACGCTCTTCTTCTGCTTCAGATTTCAACAGTTCTCGATTATTTTCACAATATTCAATCGCTTCTTTAATTGCCTCTGTGGATAAATCCCAATTAGCTGCCGTTTCGCCAAGGGTGTCTTCATTGACAATCATATCCGACCACACGGTAAAAGCAGTCAGTTTTCTTCCTTTAAAATAGAGCTGTTTGCGCCATGATGAGGAACGTGGTTCTAAGAATTGCCATTGGTTTTTTGAAATGTTATTCGTCATGTTGATTCTTATCTCATGCAGATTGTAGTTTTTCAGCGATCGCGCTCTTTGCGCATAATTATTATGCTCATGACTCTTTTGCACTTTTCCACCCTTCTATTATAACGATCGCCACGTTTACATAGGGATTATCAAGAAATTCTTTTATTGCTTCTTTCCACCCAGAATCTAATGCGCTTAAGAACTTTTGACGGCGATTAGGAGCAATCGCCATTGAGACAAATTCTACTTGTTGCTGTTTGCTGGCTGTAGGATTACTTGACTCTAACTGTTTTAATAGCTGCTGGATTTCAATAGCTGCTTCTGCTAAAGTTTGTCTTTGTTCTGAAATAAATATATTTTGGTTGCCTTCATTATTTCCAATTACGCCATAGGTTGGTGCATGAAAAGCTTGTTGAACTTCGACATTGTTTCGATTATCGTTCATGGTGATCTTATTTCCTGTAAAAGTAAGTAAATTATTAATTATTTTTGCTGAGGAGCGATTTTCATCTACGCTGTTGACTATCTTAAATATCGTTTTAACATTAACTTGAAGGTCTAATAAGTTGGTAATCAAATCATTTACATTGCATTGATTTAAAATATTGGTCAAAGAATCAATGTCATCGTGAGATTGTAGCTGCTGAGCTGCCCGATTAAAGCGATCGCTGAAGGAGTCAATAAACTCAATTGCAGCTACGGAATTATTACCTACTTCCCAATACTGCTTGCAGTTTGACTTAACTATTCGGGTAACGGTCTGTCTGAGAGAACAGTAAAGTATTGATGCACGAGCCAGATCTTGTGGTGTGAGAGTATTGACGATACAGCGTTCGAGCAAATTATTATCAATTAGTTCTTCTAGCTGAACTAACCCTAGAACTTGAGCAATGGATTTGCGAAAATTACAAAAAAACTTTGTCAAAGCTAGTTCTTCAATAGTCATTTCCTCTGGTAATAGTCTAATTCTCGGTTTCCACATAATAGAGAGGGAATTTGCTGCTAAGATGCCGATTAAATAAGTCCACAAATTGCTATCAGCTAACTTTTGTTCTCCTGTTTTGAGTACATTTTCTAACCAAGCCAAATCTTTAGAACGAACTTGAGAACAATTGCTTACCCCAAGGCATATACCTAACAATTCAACTGGTCGGTAAAAAAAAGAAGCTCGGTCAGGAGTAAATACCTCTCGACTTGAAAGGCGAGTCAAGCCATTTGCCCAAGAATTCAAAAAGTTTTCCTCAAATTTTTTGCCTGAAGCAATTTGATATCCTATTGTTGCAAGCATAGGTGCTTGGCATAGACGGCTTTCTTCTAAACTAGCAAGAAACGCTTCTTCAGCCGAAAAAAAAAGTTGATTAGTAAAACAATTAAAAATATAGTTAGCAAAACCACTTTCAGGAGACTCCCAGTTGAAGTTTTGCCGAATATAAATTTCTAAACTATTTAACTGATAGTCAAAGCTTTTAGATATATATATTAGAGAAACCATTTACTCGCTCTGAGTTGAATGTTTAACATTGCAGGGGACCAGTCTTTTATATTTTGCAGACGTGCAAGAAGTTCAGAAATCAACTCAGAATAATAGATAGTTACAGGTTTTGAAATGGGAAGTACCGAACGCCAGGATAGTGAAGTGAACTTTAATACCTGTTCGCTCAGATAAGTTAAATCGCGGTATGTAGACTGGGGATGCAAATTGATAAGTAGAGGAGTTGGTAGAGGAGAAGTAATCTTTTTAATCATATTTGGGCTATTGCTACAGAGAAGCCGAGTATATCTGCCAAGCTGCGCAATTTTTCCTCTGGCTGGAACATATATTCCTTTTCTTGTCTGGCTACCATAATCAGCTCCTTTGACCAGAACGCCTGGTTGTGATTTATCCGTAACTGAAAAAGGATGAGCCTGAGAAACCGTTAAGAAAGCAAATTCGATGATTTGTTCTTGAGCAACTTCAGCGACGCATTCAGCAATTATGCTAGAAATATCGACATATTTCATAGGTCGAGCTGCATGAAATACCAAGCGAACGGTGTCTCCTGGTTGCCATCCATTGCGTTGTTTAATTTCTTGAAGGATCGATGTTGTCGATCGTCTTAAAACACTGGGATATTCATCATAAGAACATTCTTTAGACATATTCCCCAAAAGATAATTACCATCACCTCGAAAAACTGTTGTGATGCCAACAAATCGTTGTTTTTCGGTAAATCTACTATCAGATAATTCACAATTACCGATGCCAATTACTAGTTCATCACTGATAGTTAGATCTTGATCCACTGTCCAGGGTATTCCATTCATTTTGGCGTAGAGAGCAACGCTAAAACTCTGAAGAGAGTATTGTAACGACCAGTTAGCCTGTCCCAGAGTTGATACTCGAATACTTTGTACTGGAATTCCAGCCATCAAAAGTAAGGCTTTAGATTGTAAATATGGATTTATCGCATCGGGCAGTCTCGAATGCTCCTCTAAGAGAACAACTATAGCAGCATCTGCTTTGTGTTCTCGATTTTTAAGAACTTGTTCGATTTCATTCTTGTAAGCAATCGCTGGCGAGACATTAGTATGCTTAAGCCAGGGAATTTTGTGCATTACAAATTTAGGATTAGCAAGACCAAAAATCTTGGCGAATCCACCTATATACCTAGAATTTTCTGACCAATATTCGACTTCATTATTTTTTATCTTCTTTTTAATACTAACTCCGTCGCGAAAAGTACCCAGAAAATTTTCTACTGCTCCTTGAACTGTATCTGGGAAGAAAATCAAAATTTCTGGAGATTTTTTAGAAAAGCTTTCTCGGCTAAAAGGTCCATAGTTACTAATTCCTCGAAAAGAATATTTGTCTCTTTTAGTGCGTGCAGCATCAAAACAGTATTCAACAGGAGAGGCTGAGATTACAGTTTGATAATTGCTGTCATTGACTGCCTTAATACGATCTCCAATGTGTCCCCGTAAATCTGGAGCAATCTGCAAGGGAGATTTTTGATGAAGATAGTTACCTAAAGTAGTTAAAGCTTCCTCTAAAGCAGGACCTGTAAGCAAATTACCTTCTGCCGAGTCTCTTTCAGTCTCAAATTTTCCGTATTGGTTTCCTAAAAGAGTTTTAAGACAACGTGTGAATGATTTTTTGGAGCCTTCGAGCCACACCTGATTTTCATTAATAGAGTTAATTTCATCAAATGATTCCGATAGATAAACTGTTCCATTAGAAAATGAGCTAATTTTTCCTACTAAACGGCGTTGACCAGGTTCTGGGCATCTGCGAACTACATATAATCCTTCGAGATCGATTCCAGCTTCTTGTAAAAGACTAAGTAAAGAGCGAATTTCCCAGCAAGTACCTACCTTTAAAAATAGACCAATATTTACTTCCCCTGGTCGCAATTCAATCGTTTTAGATTCAATAGAAAATCTTGGTGTTATTGCAAATGCCTTGAGTAATGAAGGGACACTATATAGTTTTTTAGAGATTGTTGAAATTAGTTCATATTTTTGAGCCAAAAAAGTAAAAGGTCTTCTCCGAGAAGGGGAATATTCAGGAAATATTTCTGGAAGAACATTTGCTATTCGAGCATTGAGCAATCTTAGATGCTCTTCACAGTTAAGTTCAAAAAGTTCAATTGAGGGTTTTGTATTTAGTATCTTTTTAGGAATTCCGTAAAGTTTTCCTCTTGACCAGTAGAGAAACAATGAGTGTTCATATTTTTGTTGCAATGCCTTAAAATCTTTATTGTCTGGCATATCCTTTATGTAGGCTTGAAAAGTTGACGATGAAAGCTGTACTTTAAAACCATTCAAAAGAATCGGCATAAATAGTTATTTTAAATAATTAAATAAAACCTATCTTGTGCCAAACTTGCAATTCAACAGTAATTTTACAGATATATCTAGTACAGAAAAAGATAATACGTGAATACACTGAGAGTTTAGTGACGAATAAATTTAGTTGACAGCTATTGAAGCTGTAGAAAGTTATTCAAAGACTTGAATTCCCCCAACTATCTAAAACCTTCACCTCAACTTCTACAGGGATTGGAGCGAGAATGGATTTTGCAGCTTGAATAGCACAATGGGCTAAACATTGAGCAGCGTTATCTGCTAAATTTTGAGGCACTTCTAGGACTATTTCATCGTGTACCACCAAAACCAATTTAATCTCTGGCACTTTCACTAACAAAGTAGAATCCAATAGAGCGATCGCCCGTTTGATAATAGTGGCATTTGTTCCCTGGATGGGATGATTGAGTAGTTCGTTTAGTGTCGGCTTAGTACGTTTGCTCCAAACTCTACGCCTACCGTCGAGACTGTAACTGCTCCTAGAATCCGCCTGCCACTCCCGTCGAATTCGCTGATGATAAGCTGCTACTCCTTGATAAAGTAAGAAAAACTTCTGACGAAACTTACTTGCTTCCGATCTAGACAAATAAATATTGTGTTTCTTGGCAGTAGTCAAACAAAATTTAGCTACTCCCATGCCGTAAATAAGTCCAAAATTGACTATTTTCCCCAATTTGCGCTCATCGTCTTCAATATCTTCGACCGCGCGATCGAATAGAAATGAGGCGGTTAACCTGTGTAAGTCTTCTCCTTGACGATAGGCATCAATCATAGGTTGGTCGCCACTTGCTTTTGCCATCAATCGCAGTTCGATCTGACTGTAATCAGCTTTGATAATGACGTTGCCAGGAGCAGCAGTAAAACACTTTCTAGTTTGGGGATCGTGAGGAATATTGGTAAGATTGGGTTCTCGACAGCTAAATCTACCCGATCTTGCCCCCATTTGCCACCAATGACCCTGTATTCTTTTAGTTACGGGATGAACAGATTGGGGTAAACCAACACTAAAAGTATTAATTCTAGTTGTCAGGCTGCGGTACTCTAATAGCCATCTAATGACAGGATAATCTTGAGCCAAAGGAATCAATTCTCTAACATTAGTCGATCTGACATCAATTCCCAATTGATTGAACGCTGTAATTACCTGTTTGGGAGAAGAGAGATTAATCTTGCTGCCTAATTTAGTTAGTAGAGTATTGTCAGAGCGATCGCTCCTAATTAGATGTGCCTGTAATTTCTTTTCTAATTCAGCCTGTTGTCGTAGCAAATCCTGTTTGAGTAGCTGCCACTTATCTAAATCTAACCGAACACCATTAAGCTCCATCTGTGCCACTGCATACAGACAATCAAATTCTGTTTGAGCCGTATCGGTCAGTTTGGCTTTGATAATTTGGCGATCCAGCTTTTTGTGTAGGGGCAGCAAAACGGCAGCGTCATTAGCAGCATACTGTAGCTGTTCCTTAGTAATATTTTGGCTAAAATCGCTGGTTTGGGCAGATTTGTTAAGCTTTACCTTTAATAGCTTACGAGCAACCATTTCTAAGGTGCTGGTCTTCTTCAGTCCAGCAGTCAATACTTTATATCCTAGATAGGTATCGAAGTAAGGTGGCTTAAGATTTAGTCCCGCAGTTGCCAACATCATCAGATCGAATTTTAAGTTATGTCCGATTTTGAGACAATCGCTAGCTAGAAGTTGTCTGAGGGGAGTTAATTCGTTCTTTTCTATGGCAGCTAGATAGATAATGAATACGGGATGCTTGGCAACAGCAATTTGTACTAAGCGAACTTTGTTGAGGTGCGGATCTAAACCTGTAGTTTCTGTATCGATACCAATTCTTTTAACTGCCCCAATCAAGGGATTTAGTAATCTCCTTAGTTGCTCTGCATTGGCGATCGGGCGATATTTAGCATTAATAGTTCTTACTCGGACAGATTGCTTTTGACGATATTGCTCGATTAATATTTCCGTTTCTTTCTGGCTATAAAAAGCATTGGGGAGGTTTTGACGATTGCGTCTTTTGTACTTAAGAATAATCTTTTTGGCAGCAGGGGATAGATATTTGGTGTTCATTCACGGTTGAGAATTGTGACAATTTAGAAAAAACCTAGTTAAAACTATTGATTTGGTTTGAGGAGGAGATTGGGTAGATATGGCAATTTAATCTGACTTAGTTTGCTTTTAATCTATAGACAGCAATTTAACAGTCAACAAAGCCATGAGAAATAAAACTAAGAAAAAAATTCCCCAACCCCATAAAAAAGCAGCTATTTTTGCTAATTGGTATAGAGTCGGGGTAGTAGGATTATTTGCTTTACCTTCTATATTCCAATTAATAACTGGAATAATTAAACGCCAGTGGTTTTAATCATCGAAGTCATCATCGAGAAGATCGTCGTCATCTAGCTCAAAGTCATCTTCATCATCTTCAACCTGCTCGATCTTGCGTGTTGAGACGCGGTCGCTGCTTTGCTCTTTAGCAGGTGGCAATACTTCGATAGTAGATTCATCACCAGCAGCTAATAGCTTATCGCTCGATTCAAATCCCGTAATAGTGTCATGGATTTGCCAAATTTCCCGTTTGCGTTCGGTTTTACCGAGAAATAGACGAGGGAAGTTACTGAGGGTTGGCTCGACAATCTTATCGGTTTTACAGCAGAAAGATTTATTGCTACCTTTGCCTTCTTTGACTGCTTTAAATTTAGTATAAAGCACACCTAGAGAACGCCATTTGTCGCTTTTACTGCTAAAAGGCTGATTAGTATATTTAGCAAATACCTTCTCTAATTTGCGGTAATGTTCTTCTTTTGCCGACTTAAACGACCACAAGGAAACGTTTTTGAAGGTGACAACAATGGGAACTTCGTGCAGGGGGCGATCGCTCTTATCGAGAAACATCATGGCGTGTTTTGAACAAACATCCTGAGTCTTCTTGTCGAGTTTGGATCGATATTCTTCATAGAGAGCGACAATCGTACCAGCTTTTTCACCCAAATTATCTTCGTCGTTTTTCCAACGCACATATTCAGGGGTAGTTGCTAACACAAGCAAGCGAACTTGGTCTAACAGTAATCCCGTTACTGCTTTGGTGAGGTCGATGGTAGTTAGTTCGAGATCCTGTTGATACCAGTTGGCTCGTTCTAATTGTTCCTCTGGAATCAGGATTCCCGCAGGGCGATCGTTAATCACAATGCCATAGGGCAGAGAGGGAGGACGAGCTTCATTATGTTTGGGGTCTAATAGTTCCTCATCAATTTCCAACTCAGAATCTGCTGATGCTGTTTTACTTCTTCTAGTTTTAGATTCAACCATTTTAATATTTATCGAACAGTAAAAATTTGCCTATAACTAGGGGCGATAGCCAGGTTAGTGTCGGTTAGTACTTATAGGGATAGGTTTTGAAAGGGTTTAGGGGATTGGGTATGGGGTGTAGGAGAAGAAAGCTAATTTAATTATTTGACTACAAAAAATGAGCGATTTTAATCAGCGAAATATAGTTATAGCTACAGCTAATACATCAACTAGTAATAGTTTTGATGATGTTTTAACAGTTTTAAATAACCCAGATGCTCTATCGATGATGGGTATCATGGTCTTTTTACTACTGGTATCCTTATTTCTAGGTAAAAAATCTAATAGAATTACCAGCGGTCGGTTTGCTAATAACGGTGACAAGCTACAGGCAAGCAAAAAGGCTTTAAAGCAGATAGAAAGTGTCAGACAGGGTAAATGTCAGCCCTGCACTCTCTGGAGTGGTACGCCTAAGTACTGGTTTAAAGGAAAACTCAGAAAAATTGGTGCGAGTTGGCAGACGATGCTGGGGGCTTCTCCTACAGTTTGGTTTCCCCACGCCGAACGAGGCATTCTGGTCATTGGCGCACCTGGTTCGGGTAAAACACTTTCAATTATCGATCGCGTGTTGGAAAGTGCCTATCAACAGGGATTGCCCGTAATGATTTACGACAAAAAGGGCGACCAGATGGAGCTACATACGGCTCTGGCTACTCGCTACGGCTATAGCGTTCAGGTATTTGCTCCAGGCGAACCTTATAGCGGTGTAATTAACCCCCTCGACTTTATGGAAAGTCCCCAGGACGCAACGATGGCAGGGGAAATCGGTCAGATAATCATTCAGAATACCCCAGGAGCTAAAAATAGTAAGGGAGATTCATTCTTTCAACAGAATGGGGCGATGCTGGCTAAAGGATTGTTGCAGCTTGCCAAGTCAAGCGACTATCCCGATCTGGCTATGGTTTACGCTTTAGCTCGCTTACCTCAGTTTACCCAGCGTTTGGAATATGCCGTGTATCGTGAAGATGAACATCGCTTAGATCCCTGGATTGCTGCTACCTTTGCTACTTTCTTATCGAGTAAGGATGCCGAGAAGACGGTGGCGGGAATCAAAGCTACCGCCGAAACTACCTATAGTGCTTTTATCCAAAAAGATCTCCTCAGAGCCTTTATCGGCAAAAGTACGATCCCGCTCAAGCAAAAGCGAAAGCAGCTTACGGTATTTAAACTAGACGATAAACGCAGATCGATACTCGCACCTTTATTGGCTACCAACATCCATCTTTGCTTGGTAGAAAATTTAGCCCAAAAAAGAGACTGCCCCTATGTCTATTCCCTCGACGAATTCCCCTCGATCTATTTAGATCGCACGGTAAACTACGTCAACGAATATCGTAGTAATGGTGGAGTGCCGATGATTGGTATCCAGAGTTTAAATCAACTCTACGAAGCTTATGGACTTCAAAAAGGCAAGGCGATCGCTTCTGCTCTCTCAACCCATGTATTATTTAATCCAGGGGATGTCGAAACAGCAGACATTTACTCCAAACGTTACGGAGAAACCGAGATTGTACTTAAGAATCGTTCTACAGGCAGATCGATGGGCAGACATGGCTCTCGTTCGGTAAATTGGAGCGAGCAAATCCACAAAAAGCCTTTAATAACTTCCGATGAGATTCTCCGTTTCCCCGAAGGAAAATGCGTCATCACTTCACCTGCTTACGGCAATGCTAAAGAAGCTCTATTTCCCTACAAATTGAAAATACCTATTTCGCAACAGGATAAGCAGAGGGCAAAACAGTCAGAAAAGCTATGGGGCAAATCGATTAAAGCTCAACTAATTGCTCGGTGTGAAAAATTACAAGATGAAGGCACAAAGGACTTGTCCGCATGTAGGCAGAAGGCAGAGGGCAGAAGGAATACGGAAACTAATGAGCTTGACAAGAGAATTGAAGCAGCAGCAAGATTATTACCCTTGCCAGAAGAGTTAGAGTCATCAGCAGTAGTAGCTCAACCCGAAACTCAAAAGCTGATTGAGGAATTGAACCAGGCGGGTAAGGCGATCGCTATTTCTAACAAGCGCAAAGTAAAACCAGCGCAAAGAAACTAAAGTTCGTAAGCCAACCCCGTACTCCAGCACTTAGCAATTACTTCTGATTTGCTTCCCGCTACAAGCTTGTTTCTAATGGCACTTAGGTGTGAGCGAACCGTATAGTAGGTAATTCCCAACAGCTTACTTATCTCGACTTCATCTTTTCCCTGGATGAGTAATTTTAAAACATCTCTTTGTCTTTTGGTAAACTCATTCAAGATTTTAGCGATCTCTTCATTGCTTTCCTCAGTAATATTTTTCAAACGGCTAACCTGTTTTCTTAGGTCGCTAAGAATTCTAGAATCTAGATAGATGCTATCTTCATCTTTTTGAGTAGCTTTGATAGCGTCGATTAGTTCGTCAACCTCAATTCCTTTGAGGCAGAAGCCATTATAGCCGTCCGCAATCAAAGAGATTAAATCCTTTTGGCTGCTTAGTGTAGCAGAAAGAAATAAGATCTTGATGTTGGGAATTGCTTGTTTAATCTTTTCTGCCAAGCTCAATCCTTCTCCCTGGTTCAAGTCCATCAAAACTAAGTCTGGTTTTGAATTGACAGCTTGAGACAATCCATCCTGGTAATTAGTAGCTACAGCGACGGTGATTTCGGAATGACTCCTTTCGATCAATTCGGGTAATCCAAGAGCAATAGCAGGATCGGTTTCGATTAAAAGTACTTTAGTTTTCATTTTTGTTAACTATATGTTTGTGTGAGAAGGTATATATACTTTGTAATCTTGATTTATCTGCCTTTGAGCTAGCGAAGTAAAATTACTCGGTCATCTTCTGGTAGTCTTAACTGGAACTTCATGTAGCTAAATTACAGTTCATTAATACTTAATACTGACAATCCTCTATGCCGAACTAGGGTAGCTAAGATTTTGCTGGCTTCATCTCGATCGCAACAAATCAGCCTCTCTATCTTGCGATCGTAAAAGTAGTTAAAGGCTTGCTGGAAGTAAAGCGTATTTAGATTGCTGCGGTTGCTGACCGATTCGGAAACAACTATTGTCGCCCAATTTTGCCGGTGACAGTAATTTTTAGCTCGCTCTACCCATTTCCTGCATTCTAAGCTGTTCTTGCCACGCACGTAGATTAGGGTATACTTTGGTTTTCTACTACGATAGAAATTACTTTGTATGAATCTTTCAATTTCGGCAAGAGAAAACTTACGGTTTTTTCCCTGTCTAATACAGTGCAAATATCCTTCATCTACCCATTTGACTAAAGTTTTATTACTGACATCTAGAAGAGTAGCAGCTTTACCTGAATATACGTATTTACTATTACTAACTATCATTTTCGTAAACTCTCTGCATTACATTTGTGGGATAGCTTGTCTACTTAAAGACTTTTTTTCAGCGATTACTATCAAACTAAATAAAGAGTTTATGAGGTGTGATATAGGTCATAGTCTTGCAAAAACCTGCTTTTTTATAACTTTACTTCTTCTATTTCATCTATGTTGAATATGTAATCGGAAGACTTGCTAGGGTTTGAAGTAGCTGAGGTATTTTCTGCAAACAAAGATTTTATTTCCTTTTCTATAGCCTTATAGTCGCGATCATCCCAGCGAGTTTTGGTGACACGACCGTTGATCTGGGGTGAAAAACCACAAATAACTATTACTAACTTTTCTGGTGGATATTGAAGATAGTTACAGGCTATCCATAGCTTCACGCGATCTAACCAAATAAGTTCGGCACTACCAATTCGCCATTCATACAGGCGCACCTTGTTTTTGACTACTCCAGCATTAATTGGAACCGAAAGCCAATGACTTACTTCTTCAAGCTGAAGTTGAGCTTGCCACCTGGTATCGAGATAAATTTTCTTACGCAGGTCAAATATTCCTGGAATAAAACTTTCTAATTGTTCTAGCCAGACAGCAAACTGTGAATTTAGCAGGGATTCGATATTTAAACCCATTCGCTTTTGTCTAACAAGTTGTTGAAATTGTTGCTGTATCGATCGCTCTGAAGCTTGAAAGTTACCAAGAGGAGAATAACACTGTTGATTGAGAGAAACTAGCTTTTTTAAAGTAATAACTGCCATTTAACTTTCTACGCCCTGAATTTATTAGGCACAGGAAAGCGTTAGCAATCTTTATTTGCAGAGATTAATTCACCAGCAGCGATCCCTAGTTGTTTCAGTAGACCCTGATTGCGATCGAGACAATTTGTATGATGCAGGCATCGAGGACAGCCATTATTACAATCACATTGTTTGGCTAGGGCTATACCTTTATCTGCCAACTGTGTAAAATATCGCCAAACCGTTTCTGATGCACCATTTCCTCCCTCATTAGTGTCGTAGAAGTAACCTGTAGATGTTTTTGGATGTTCGGAGTCAGAGCTAATTAGAAAATTGAGATCGCTCGATGCTCCCATCCTTAATAAAGGGAGTGCTGTTAGAATCAAATGACCAAAACTGTGTAACACCATAAATTCCAGGGGACATTCCCAGACAAAATTGGGTGAATGTGACACCAGTTCTTGCTTAATCTTATCGATCGCTGGTTGAAGCTGTTGATAAAAATTGGGGTCGAGTTCGATCTTGGTACAGACTGTGTTTAGCTCATTGGTAAGAGGTTCGGCAAAGCTGGGTTCATCAACTAGCCAGCTTAATTCTGCTCGTTTGGCTTTCTGCTGACAGAAAGGGCAGAAGTTGAGATTGTGTAGTGGTTCTTTATGTTTGAGGCACTTAGGATTTAAACAAGTAAGCTCGTACTTTTTCTGTAAAAGCTGGTAGCCAATAGTGGATTCGGCGATCGCCACAGATGCTAGGGTAAGCTTTACTAGAGGTATTGATGAAGTAGCGTCGGCAAGAGTAAGCTTATAGGGCTGGGTCAAAACCTGGGTAATCCTAGTCTCAATTTCTGTGGTGGCTCTGGTATACAATCCAACATCAGAAATTCTTCTCAAGACTGCCTTGTCTGAAGTAAGTTCTTCGCAGCGATATACTACCATGCCTTCGGTTGGATGTTGGTGACGGTAGATCGCTCCTGGAAACACCTCTCTCTGTGCGGTAATTCCATCCAACTCTTCGACAATCTCGCCCCGTTCGATATCGAGCAGACTAACTCTGTAACTGCTAGAGCTACCACGGAAATTGACATCACGATGGGGATATCCTTTAGCCCATAGCCGTTCTCTACTTTTACGCAGTACTCCCTGCTTCATTAAAGCCTGTAACAGAGGAATGCTGTTATAGCTGAAATATTGCTCGGCTTGCTGGAGGTTGAAACCATTCTCCGCCGCAGCACACATAAGATGTTTGCCTAAATCTAAAGGATAGTTGGGATTAAAGCTAACTTGCTCCACTTTGCCCGAAAGAAGTATCTCTGGCTGTTCGGCATAGTAGCGATCTAACGGAGAATACTGAGTAGGAAGGAAAATAGCCAGTCCTTTTCTATTTCTACCCGCTCTACCTATACGTTGTCGAAAAGCCTGTAAAGAATTGGGCCAACCACGGACAATAGCAAAATCCAGACTGCCAATGTCGATACCAGCTTCTAAAGCTGAGGTAGCAATGACGCAGCGAATTAGTTTCTGTTCTAATCCAGCTAAAATCTGCTCTCTTCGCTGTTGGGTAAGACTGCCGTAAAAAATAGCTATTTGCTGTTCCATAGCATAGTATTTTTGAGCTTCGGCTTCGGCAATTAAGACTGAAAACAAGCTTTTGATAGACTGTCTGCTGTTAACAAAACAAATACCCGTCAGGTTTTGATTTAGTAGAAACAAGATAATCCTGGCTGTGTCTACATTGGGATTGCTGCTGGGACGGGTAACAATTAATTGCTGTTCTGGCTTACTCGCTCCTGACTTATCGATCCAATACAGTCGATCGCTTTTAAGCTTCGGTCGGTCTGAAAGTTTTCTGGCTAACTCTTTAGGATTACCAACTGTAGCACTGAGAAAGATAAACTGAAGTTTTCTACTGTTGCCACCGTACTTATCTACAGTGAGTTTGGTACGTCGCAGCAGGTTAGTCATATTAGCACCGTAAACCCCATTAAATGTGTGTGCTTCATCAATGATGATGAATTTTAGTTGTGAGAAAAAGTGTTGCCAACCAGAGTTAAAGTAAACCTGTCGCAGGGCATAGTGAATAAGTTCTGGAGTAGTGGTGATAATTTGGGGAGAGCGGGCAAGTAAAGATTCTCGTTCGGGCTTACTGACATCTCCATTAAGTAGAGCTATAAAAGGTCTTTGAGCTTCGGGAATAGCATCAATTAATTGTGCCAGTTTTTGGTTTTGGTCGGCACTCAATGCTTTGAGTCCGTAAAAAGCCAAAGCAGTAGTATCGTTCTGAAGCAAATTTTCCAGTACAGGAATATAAGCACCGAGAGTTTTGCCACTAGCAGTATCAGTCGTGATGATTACATCCTTGCCTTTTCTAATTGCTTGTAGGCATCGGGCTTGGTGAGAGTAAAGACTGTTAATACCATTAACTTTCAAGGCTTTTCGTAGTATGTGCGGTAAAGTTTTTGGTAATTTATAGCGTTTGGCTTTTTGAGGGGGAATTGTTTCTTGCCAAAGGAGATTTTCTTGAAGAAATTCGGCGATGTCCCCATTCCCTGAAGTATATACCGGCTCTAAGTTATCTTGTTGGTCGAGAGATGGTGTTAGTGATTTATTTAAAATACTTTGTAGTAAGAGGTGGTAATTTGGTCGCTGCATTCTATTAAGAGAGTATTTGTTTTAAGTCTCATCCCCGTTAGGAAATTAGCGAATGATTATTAGTTCTAGCTATATAATATAAATAATTTAGCTAGAACTAATAATCATGCCTACCGAACTATGTGCTTACGGATTTAGCTGCGCTTCGATGATGATGCTGCCTGGACTGACAGCCATTGAGTGTCCCAATAAAGACACCTGCGGTACGATTATTCAACTAACGGAAGAAGATCGGATCGAGCTATATCGAGCAAGATTGGAAGATAATCGTCGTATTGTCGAAAGAGTCCGCATGACGAGGGGACAGACAGCGCGTTATCTGCTGTCTACCAGGGGCTGCCCACAAACTCCAGAAACTTTGGGAGTAACCCAAAGCATTGACCAACTTAGAGATGCGATGGCGCTATTGGAAGAAACTATTACAGAATTGAGTGCAGGTTATGTAGCCCCAGAGGGTATTGAAGCACATCGTTATTCAGTAAAAAGACCCTATGCCACGTATGAGTATAACAAGCTGACAGCCAAAAAAGCGATCTTTCCTCCGCAGCTAAAAGAAGAAGAAGTAAAGGTGATTCATCTATCTCGCGACGAAGATCCCCGTAATATCGTGGGGCGTTCTGGAATCGAGCGTAGAAACAGATTGCTAGCAATTGTAACTCAGCTTGAAGCAGCTACAAATGTACTAAATAGGGCAAGAGAAGTAGCATCTACTGGTTCTATTGATGAAGTGGTGGCTGAAAAGATTACTAGGGCGCAGTTGTAAGTTCGAGCTATGGTTATGCTTTAATAAATAACTCTGTTTAATTATTTAACAGCAACTCATACTCATCATGAGTTCCAATCCAGATCCAGTAGTGACCATCACCTTTTTTTAGTGCCAAAGCACGATAATTCTGAGTAATACGAGCCGACCAAAGATTTTTGCTGACTTTTTTGAAATGTAAAGATGGATGAGACTGATTTTCCTGCCAAAGAAGATAAGCTTTTCGAGCTTGCTTTTTAATTTTTAAGGGTAGTTTAGCGTATGAACTCCAAAAATCAGGTGTTGTCAAGGATTTCATTCAAATCTCTTACCCGATTGGTTTCAATGTCTGATTCGACTTTAGCAATAAAATCATCTAATTTTCCTGTTGACAAATCATTCTGCATTTGCTTATCCCAAGCATCATCTAGATACTGATTCAACCAATCTGCAAGTTTTCGAGCTTCTTTTGCTGGCAATTCTTTTATTGCTTTTTCAATCTCTAAAAGGGTCTTCATGTTTGATAATTTTCTGGATTATGATTTTGCCTAAATCTAATGTAGATGTTGTCATATAAAAACAACACAGCGGTGTGTATTTCGATGAACTAAGGGACGGACGTTTATATCTTTGTATTTCTATTTTAGAGCCTATGAAAAAAGCAACGACAGATGTATATTTAGTTCTAGCTATGTTAGTAAATTTATTTAGCTAGAATAAATTTTACTCTCGCTCAAATTTTGTGAAACGCCCGACAAGCAATTAACAATCGAGATTGTACAGCATCGCCTTTCATTCCTTGCTGACAGGCTATTTGTAACTCGAATAAAAGAACTACAGCGTTAGATAAGCTATGAAGCGAACATTTGGCAACTTCCTGGCGCAGATAGTAGATTCGATTGACGTTTCCAACATTAGCTAGCTTGGCAATTTCAGCATTACTTTTGATACCTTTAACTATCGCCAACTTCGTCCATAACCAGGTTCTAAATTGGGTAATTAGGGTCGCAATAATCTTTAGCTGAGGTTCGCCTTTGGCTAAAAGTTCGCTTGTAAGTTGTGCTACTAATAAAGCTTGACCTGACTTAATGGCATCAGCCAACTGTAAGCTAGTTTGCGTATTGACTGGCACTAACTGAATTACTTGGGACTTATTTAATTTGCGATCGCCAGCATAAATTGATAGCTTTTCTAACTCTTGTTCTCTGCGTTCCGAATCGATACCAATAGCATCAGCTAAATATCGAGAGGCATCTTTGGTCAGCTTCAAGCAAATCTCTCTGGCTTCTGTTTCTACAGCCTTAACCAATAAATCTGACCGCCAAGGAGGAATTTGTTTGTATTCGGTTATTTTTCCTAAATCGAGTAGAAACTTGGAAACCTTTAGCCGTCGGTCTATTGAACTGGCGGTAAATATTAAACAGGCAGATTCTGGTAGTTTAGTAATGGGTTGTAGCAGCGACAAACCAAGTTCGCCAAATTCTCTAAAGTTACAGTTTTCAATAACCACCACTTTCTGACAGCTACTAAAGCTTGCGCTGAGTGCATCAATGATTGCTTCTGATAAGCGATCGCTACTGTAACGCTGGTAATTGAGTGCTTGTAGGTGTTGCGGAATTTGTTGTCTGCACTTATTTATTTCCTGTTCGATATGATGACGATCGTCTCCTACTAATATATGTATCATTGCTTCTCCTCGATAATAATTTTGATAGGCTGCTGCTGTTTCAGTGATTGGCTAATGATGCGAGAGAGGCAATTAGTATGGTTTTGAAACTTAGCTACGTATTTTGGTTCTACAGCCAATACAGCAAAGTTCAATTCTCTGTCAAATCCAATTAAGTTAGCATGAGACAGCATTTTTTGATTTGATGACTTAGTACTTTTAACGATTTTTGCCCACAACTCACCCAGGCTAACGGTAGATTTAGCGGTTTTGGCTTGAGACTGGCGATCGGCATGACTATCATCCTTTGCGCGAGTGGCATCCATCATGTTTAACAGGCAGGTTTCTAGCCAAACTGCATTGTTAATACTAAATCGAAGCTGCTGCTCTCTTTTTTGAAGCTGTTCGAGATAGCGCTCGATGCCATGCCGATCTGCTTTGTTAGCTAACTGACGAAGCTTTGCGTATTCGAGATTGCTCAAAATTAAGGATTTACAATCTTTTTGAGTTGCTTTGATTAACAGTAAATCTCGATGAGCGTTGAGTAAATCTTTAAGAATTAATTCAGGTGATTTTCCAGTTTGAATCAAATTTCTGGCTATCAAAAGTACGTTAAGCACATCCTCTTTAACTAGGTTCACCATCAACTTCCAGAGTTCTTGAGGACTGATTCCGCCAACAGCTTCTACCACGACATCTAAAGTAATTTGTTGCTGTAAAACCTGTAATTGAGACAATAGCTGTAGGGAGTCTCTCAAGCTACCCAAACTAGATTTGGCAATAGCGTCTATTGCTTCAGCGGTAATATCAATTTTTTCTGTCGTGGCTATGCGGTCGAGATGTTTTACTACAGCAGTTTGGGAAAGAGATTTAAAGTTAAATAGCTGACAGCGAGAGACGATCGTGGGCAGAACCTTGTGTAGTTCCGTAGTGCATAAAATAAAGATAGTTTTGGCTGGTGGCTCTTCTATCAGCTTGAGTAGAGCATTTTGGGCAGCGTTAGTTAATCCATGCGCCTCGTCGATAATAAAGATTTTATAGCGAACTTGAGACGGAGCAAGATGGCTTAATTCGACTAATTCTCTAGCGTTATCTACCCCATTGTGGGATGCAGCATCAATTTCAGTGACATCAATGGAATTACTGCGTTCAATGCTCCTACAGGAACTACATTCACCACAGGGTTCGACTGTAGGCTGCTCGACTGATAGACAGTTTAGAGATTTTGCCAGGATACGGGCTGTTGAGGTTTTGCCAGTTCCTCTAGGTCCTGCAAACAAATAGGCAGGAGCAATTCTATTTGTCGTCAGAGCATTTTTGAGAGTTGTAGTGATGAACTCCTGTCCGATTAAATTCTCAATCTGCTGTGGTCTGTACTTGAGGGGTAAAGATTTCATTTCTAAATTATTGAAGTAAAGCTATATTTGAGGTCGAGGAATGTTGTAGGTTAGAAAGTATATCTAATCGACCTGTTGGGCTTACACCCGTTAGGGATTGTTAAATCTATATTTTCATGATTTGGTAACTTAATCTATTTTTGAGACAGTGCTTCAATCAGGAGTATTTTAGGTTAGCTGGCTATGCTGAAATGGGTAAAAGCTTTTTGATGATTTGGTTAATGAAACGGTTACTCAATCAAAAAATCAGCTTGGTTGCTGGCTCTCCAACGAAACAGCGCGTAGCGCAGAGCGTACGCTCAGATCGTGCGAATGCGTTCGCAGACGATTGGCAAGCGGTGCTTCGCACCATCGCCATGCACTGGTTCTAACGGATTTTGTGGGTAGTAGAAATACTCAGGATAATGGGGCTTGAAGCACAAAAGAAATCAAATTGAGATAAAGTCAACAAACAATCAATTGATTTTCAGTAAAAATTCAAGCATGGCAGTTTCTATCAGAGGAGATAAAAGTATTTGTTTACCCGTTAGCAGTGAAGAACAATATCAACAACTAATCGCCAATAATCACAATTATAGAGCCTATTTGCTGCAACTTTATGCCAAGTATCCTGAAATTTTTCCCAGAGAAATGGAAGCAGGGTTCAGCTTTCATGATTGGGTGGTCTCCAGCAAACAGGAACTGTCAATGCGCCGCATTAAGCTCAAAGCTAATCAGCAGGTCTATCAATTGCGTCCTGACTTCATTATGCCTTATATGGTAGGAAAAACCGACGAAATAGACAAACCAATGTATTTAAGACAATTTGGTGTGCCTTTTGACGCTTTAAGTTATGTTTTCGGTCGTAATGCCATGTACTGGTATCGTATTTACCTGTCTTTAGGTCGAGCCTCGATTGTGGGAACGACAATCAAAGACGCTCAAAAACTGCCTCCACATCTGGTAGCGGATGAAAAACATACTTGGTTAGGGGGTTCACGAGTTTATCTTCCTACTACCGTAGCATCTGGCTGTATTTTGGGAGTTAGCTTGACCGAATCAGCTAGTGCGCCAGCTTTAACTAAAGGATACGCAGAATTTCAAACCGAAGCTCGTCTTCTCGACCCCAATTATACCCCAGTGACAGTCAATACAGATGCTTGGGACGGAACTAAACAGGCTTGGCTTAATCTATTTCCCACGGTGACTTTGGTACTGTGCTTTTTGCACGCGGTGCTAAAAGTGCAGAAAGGAAGCCCCAGTTATCGCAATTTAAGAAACAAGCTCAAAGCTCTGCTCTGGAAAGCTTATAAATCCTCTACTGCTGCTAAATTCTTGCAAGGAATACGATTAGCTTTGATTTGGAGCAAAAAACATATCAGACGGAAACGCACTTTAAGCAAGATGCGTCAATTATGCCGTCGTGCTGCTCAATTCACAGTCGCTTATCAATTTCCCCAAGCTCATCGCACTAGCAATATGGTAGACCGGTTGATGAATCACCAAGACCGTTTACTCTACACTATGCAATACTTTCATGGTGACAAGGAGTCGGCAAGATTATATCTACGTTCGATGGCACTGATCTGGAATTTCCATCCCTACGCAGCTAGAACTCGCTCAAAATGCTCGTCACGGATATCGCCGTTTAGCGATCTCAATGGTTTTAGCTATCATCACAATTGGCTTCACAATTTGTTGATTGCTAGCTCGATGAACGGTCGCCAAACCCTTCAAAGTGGTTGATCCACAAAATCCGTTAGAACCAGAACTCGTTCAGTAATTTCTAGTCTCAGACAATCACCATCTAAACCAGTTTCTAATAATAGTCGATCTAGCTTCTCAATAAAGTTCGGCTCTTGAAGTTGTTGACTTGCTAAGTTCACGCCCATTTTTAAATCAGCAACCTGAGATCTAGAGGGGTATTTTTGTTGCCAAGTGCGAAGTTGCTGACAAGCCTCTTTTAATACCCATTCTCCTATAGTCAAAATTAATCCTGTATCTTCGGCAATAGGAATAAATTCAACTGGAGAAATAAAATCTTCTTGAGTAGGGTGCCAACGAAGTAAGGCTTCAAAACCTACAAGTTCGTCACTGGTTAGAGAGATAATTGGTTGATAAAGTAAAACAAATTCACCCCTTTCTATAGCCAATCGTAGATTATTCTCCAACTTAATCGTTTGCAAAGTTTGCAGGTACATAGTCTGATCGAAGATCTCATAACGAGCCTTTCCTTTTTCCTTGGCGCGATACATAGCAATATCTGCATCCCGCAACAATTGTGAGCTATCTTCATAGTCAGTATTACTTAGAGCAATACCAATACTGGCACTGGTAAAAATAGTTTGACCATCTAAATTAAATGGCATTTTTAGTTTTTCTTGAAGACGCTCGCTGACATAGGTAACATCTTGTAGAGAGTGAATATCTTCTAGCAGAATTACAAACTCATCTCCGCCAAGGCGGGCTACCGTATCCGTATTTCGCAAATCTTCCGGCAGAAGTTGGGCGATCGCAATTAGTAATTTATCGCCAACCAAATGACCCAGACTATCATTAATCATTTTAAAGCGGTCAAGATCGATAAACAATAGGGCAAAGAGATGGTTTTGATGGCGCTTGCTGTATTGAATGGCGCGATCAATTCTTTCCATTAACAAGTTGCGATTAGGTAAACCCGTCAAGCCATCGTAGAGTGCATCGTAAATTAACTGTTGTTCGACTTTTTGACGTTCGACTATTTCCTGTTTAAGTTGTTGATTAGCAGTAGCTAACTTTTGATTGCTGAGCTCTAATTGCAAAGTACGTTCTTGGACTTTTTGCTCCAGTACTTGATTTAATTGGCAAACCTTAGCTTGTGCTGACTGGAGAGCTAAATGGTTTTTTACTCTAACTAAGACTTCTTCTACTTGAAAGGGTTTAGTAATATAGTCTAAGCCTCCAACCTCAAATGCTTTAACTTTGTCCAAGACATCATCTAAAGCACTCAGAAAAATCACGGGAATATCTTTGGTCAGAGGATTGGTTTTTAGTTTTTGACAAACCTCATAACCATTCATGTCAGGCATTTTGATATCCAGCAAAATTAAATCTGGAAGTATCTTGCTGGCAGCTTTCAAAGCCATCACACCATTTTTAGCACAGCGAATTTTATATCCCTGTTTGTTAAGAGTATTAGACAAAACTCTTAAGTTATCGGCAATATCATCAACAATTAGGATATTTTGGTTTTGTTCGGGATATAAATTCATTGATACTAGATACTTGCTAACTATGAACAATTTCTTGAACCAAGTTAACGATTTCATCAAAATCAAAATCATCAACTTTATTCTGCAACGCCTGAGTTAAAAAAGTGTGCTCTTCAGGAATTTGGTCTAATAACTTGGCGATCGTATCTTCGTCTAACTCTGATGCAGCTTGTTCTAAATGGATTAACCATTCACTAGACATTACTTGTAAAGCAGTAGGTTCCAAAGAAAATTCAGTGGCTAGATGGGCTTGGATAGCAGCAGATTCAGTATTTTGGGCGTAGATGTAACGTACTCCTAAATATTGCGCTATTTTTTCAAACAAAACTGATTCACGAAATGGTTTACGGACAAAATCGTCACATCCAACTGATTGCACAATTGCTCGCTCCTCCTCAAATGTAGATGCGGTTAAAGCAATAATATAAGTAGTTTGCTCTTTTGAATGTGATTTAATGAACTTAGTAGCTTCGTAACCATTCATTATAGGCATTCGCATATCCATCCAAATTAAATCAGGCTGCCACTCCGACCAGATTTCCACAGCTTCTTTGCCGTTGACAGCTTCTTTTACCTCAAACCCAATTGGTTCTAAAAACCTTAAGACAATTTGGCGATTTTCCCAGCGATCATCAACAACTAAAATGCGATAACTAGGTTGATTGGGTTCTAAACCAATAACTCGTTTAATTTGTTGTGGGAGCTGTAGTTCTTTTTCCAGAGCTGGTTCAGCAACAATTTTAAATTTAAATACCGTACCTCTTCTCAACTTACTACTGACAGTAATATCTCCCCCCATTAGTCGCACAAATTTGCGACTGATAGGTAAGCCTAAACCCGTTCCTTCTTCAGATTGCCTGCCAGTTTCTGTTTGGGTAAAAGCATCGAATAGAGTGTCTAATTCTTCAGGAGCAATGCCCGCACCAGTATCTTCGATTTCCCATAATAGAGTTTGACCAACGGTCATAGGGCAAAGGCGATTCGGTTTGCCGCATGCGTCCGTCGTTTTATTTATCCTCGAATGGGGACGGCGGAGTAATCTCTGACTACTGGCTGGATCTGGTTTCACCCTCAGAGTTACCTTACCCTTCGTAGTAAATTTGAGAGCATTATTCAGCAAATTAATTAATATTTGACGCAGTTTGCGTTCGTCAGTGCGTATATACTGTGGAGTATCAGGATGGCACTCAAACACAAGCTTTATGCCTTTAGCTTCGGCTTTAAACTCTAACATTTCTTCGGTGGTACTGAGGAGTCGATATAAGTCAAAGCTTTGAGGATTAAGAGTAGCCCGCCCTGCCTCTATTTTCGACAGATCCAAAATATCGTTAATCAAAGCGAGTAAATGCTCTCCACTGCGATTAACGATAGCTAGATTAGCTAATTGCGATCGCGTTGCCGATTTGTCCCGTTGCATAATTTGGGTAAAACCGAGAATGGAGTTCAGAGGAGTACGTAACTCATGGCTCATGTTTGCCAGAAAGTTACTTTTGGCTTGATTAGCTACTTCTGCTGCTTCTTTAGCTATTTTTAGCTCCTGAGTACGTTCTTCAACCCGCTTTTCGAGTTCTTGATTAGTTCGATCTAATTCAGCATTCGATATTTCTAAAGCTTGATTGGTAGCATCTAGTTGAGCAAAAGAAAATTTTAACTGACTTGTCATCAAGTTAAAAGAATTAGCCAGTACTCCCAATTCATTAACTCTGGGAATATTTACGGTCTGAGCTAAATCTCCACTGGCGATCGCCTGACTAGCATTACTCAAACCTCGAATAGATTCAGTTATCCAGCGAGAGGTCATCATGCCCAACAAAGTTGCGATTAACAATGAAGCTACACACAGTAAAATTGTACTGCGGGTATTGGCGTTAATTTCTGCCATAAAATCGGATTCTGGCATCGCTACCACTACCAGCCAATCTAAACCTAGTTCGTCTTTCCAAGGGGTTACTTGGGCAAAATGACGTTCTCCTCTGAGTTCAAAGTCGAATTGTTGCTGATTATGGATGCGCTCAAAACTGCCAAAATGTTGTTGGATGTATTTTGCTGATGCTTGAATGAGGTAATTAGTACTGTCTAAGACATTGATTTGTTCTGCTTCGCCATTGACCATTCGATATGGTTGTTCAGCATCAGAACTAGCAATTATGGAACCGTCTGGAGCGAAGATAAATACTCTAGAACCTGGACTAATTTCCAGTTTACCCAAAAAATCATTGATTCCTTTGAGAAGCAAGTCAACTCCGGTTATGGCAGTTAATTGTTCGTTTTGATCGTAAATGGGAAAGCTTACGGCTACAGATAAAATATCGGGAAAACCATCCCAGGCATAAATTTCATTCCAGATCGGTTTATTGGCTTTGCTTGCTTCTTCATACCATGATTCTTCTAAAGGAGAATATTCAGTGTCGTCCACAATTTCCTGACGATTACCCTGGTTATCCGTACCATAAGTCAAGGATTTCCAACCAGTTTCAGCAGAAATTTCATCAATAGTAAGACCATCATTTTCGAGCCATCTTCCTGCACCTACATACTCTCCTGTTGGCAGAGTATAGTCGATGTATCCTATATTTTTATATGCTTGCAACTGCTGCCAAAAATACTGTCCACTAGTCTTGTAATTGTGTAAATCTATCAAGCCCAACTTGATGGCATTAGCATTAATGCGAGCAATATTTTTAGCAGTTGCTAGATAATTATCTAAATGTACAGCAACGCGATCGCTTACTTCTGCTTGTAGATTTCGAGCCAGATCGTTGACTGCTTTTTGTCCATTACGAAACGAAAGAAAACCAGTAATTCCTACCGCAGCGAAAATTTGTAGTATAAATGGTACTACTAAGATTAAGGGTAAGGGTAAGGGTATCCCTTTTTTGAATTCAGATGTTTCACTACTACTAGCTGTTGATAATTTATTTTCTGACTTCAAGTTCATTGGGACTTAAGTTGAAGAAAGCTAGCTGATGCATTCATATTTACTAAAAATATTATTCCCTGCTATTGCCTAAAAATTACTATTGGTCAGGATATTATTTTCATAAATAATAAACTGTTATTCAAATATATTTGAATGACTTATCGAGATCATCAAGCGGTCTTCAACAATACTTCTCTGATACTGTATACAATTTGAGTTTATTTGATTTTGGTCTGTATGTTTAATATTTTTTTAGGGAACAATAGAAATAAGTTCTCTGGAGGTGAGCATTTATTATGCAAAATGATCAGGTAAATAACTTGAACTACGGTGCAACTGATGCAAAAAATCATCTTAAAGCCAGACCAATACATTATGACTTTTCCTATAAAAATCCCTTTCCTTCACACAAAACCATCGATCAACTATTACAAGAAGGATATGTAGGAGTCGATCATAAATTAGCTCTTGATAATGCTTTTGCTGCGGTAGCACATAAATTTCAGAATCAGATCAGGTGGACAATAAGTAGTCAAATTGAATCAGAAATATGGTTAATGACTACTGATAAAACAGCTTTATATAAACTATCGGAATTTATGCTTAGTAAGTTTAGCTGGTCTCCGATGATCTATACTGCTAAACCTGAAGAAATCTTTATTTTTCAACCGCAAAATGCCATAGAAAGAGCAGCAATTGAAGCTACTATTTCTGGTGAATATGGTTGGCAGGGTTCTTTATATTCCTTAGAATTATATGAATACCAAGACGATGAGGCTGGATTTATCTTTGCGACCAAACCATTGGGTTCATCAAAGCAAGAATGGTTACTAGTAAAACTTAATTTTAGTAATTATACCGGCTCTTGGAGTCACCATGAAGGTACATTAGAGCAAGTGTATTATATCTGGAAAGAAAAAATACAACTTTCCGAGCCTAACTATAATCCTACTGCTGATGAAATACTAGATGCGATTAATGAATAATAGACTAAGCTTTGACGCATTCAAACTGCATCCCCAGATTTTGGGAAAGGGAATAGGGAATAGGCAACAGAATATATGCAACCTAGGTGAGTCTAAGCTTACTGACACACATGAATTATGGAACATTAATTTACTTGGTCTCTGACAAAAAACTATATTTTTACAGATAATTTAAATTTCACAGATAAAATTTAAAATTTACTTGGTAAGCTTGATAAAATAAACTCTATCTACAAAGCGATCGCATTTAATATATGATTATTCTCCCTGGTGCAACTGTTAAAGTTACAAATTCTGATGACATTTACTACAACTTTCAAGGTTTAGTACAACGTATAGATGATGGTAGAGTTGCCGTATTATTTGAAGGGGGTAACTGGGATAAACTAGTCACTTTTAATTTATCTGAACTTGAAGCTGTAGATTTAACCAAGAAGAAAAAGTAGCAGTTTTGGCTCAAAGAAAAGTCTTTATAAATATGGCGTGACTCTGCTATCAAGATCATAATCATATTTGATTACTTGCTTAAATATAATCACTACTAACTGCTAATTAGGAGTTGACAATATCAACTCCTAACCAAAGATAGAAATTATTAGCGAATTAGTAAATTCTGGTTTTTCCTGTCGCACCCTTCATCCGTATAGAATATGCGTCTTCCTCTTCCTCAGTTGACAGTTGACAGTCGTAACCCCAAGCATATCGGGGAGGTAATCGAAACTTCCACCACCGAGTTTTTGGCTCAGTGCCTAGAACCAGAAGACTTAAAATTTCCCGTGATGCCACCTTTCGGTAGTTGGATTAAATCCTTTGATGAAGAATCAGGTAATAAAATTCTGGCGATCGTCACTTATGTTACGACTAGTCCGATTGATTCAGTTCATCGTGCTAGGGCTTTAGGCTTATCTCTAGAAGAATTACGAGAGCAACAGCCTCAAATATTTGCGATGCTCAAAACTGAATTTAAAGCAGCAATTGTTGGTTTTGAAATGCCCAGTGATGAAAATGGAAATAGCGCTAATTTAGGTCGAGTGTATCAATATCTACCTCCTCGCCCTCCCCAAATTCATCAATCTGTTTATCATTGCGATGCGGAAGAAGTGATTCGCTTTACTGAAAATTTAGACTTTCTCAGAACTCTTTTACAAGTCAAAGACATTCCCGTAGAGTCTTTAGTTGCTGCTGCTGTGCGAGATGTTTATCGTCTGCGACAGGCTAATCGAGATTGGCTAGTTAATGTCGGTCGAACTCTTAGTACTCTTTTAAAGGATGATTACGATCGCCTACGTTATATTCTCAGTCAAATTCACTGGTAACAATAAACATAGATATTCTTCTATTCATAAAGTATAAAATTGATGGCTGCTAGATTAAATTTTACCGAGGAGTGCTGAATCAACCGAAGGTTCAGTAATTAGTAATCAGTAATTAGTAATCATCAGACTATCTGTAAAAGCTATCAAAGTTATCAAAGCTGTCATAAAATTGTAATCTTCCTGGCCCTAGATACATGCCACGAGATTTCTTGCCTGTAGGAAACGCTGTTACGCCAAATAGGTATACTCCAGCCCAATCAGGATTTCTTTTGGGCTTTAAGCCAATGGTTATTCGGTTGCCAGGAGGAATTGGTTGGTCAAATATAACGGTAATTTCTCCTGTGGTTTCATCATGAAAAGTAGCAATATCGAGTTCCTCTTGTTTCTGATGACGATCTCCCAGATAGGATTGAGTTTTATCTAGTCTGAATTTAATCTTATCCCCACCCGTTCGCTGTTTAAACACCACTTTTTGTAAGGATTCACCGACATCATTTGGTAATTCTAAGTCAAAATAATAAATTGCTTGTCTTACCCTAATTCCATTGAAGGTAGTACTGCTCTTTACTAATAAGACAGCTGATTCAAACGCCACTGTACCATCGGGAGCTTGCACGGCATAAGATTGAATACAAATTGAACCAATGATAGTAATTAAAGCGGTAAACCAAGCCAAATTCAATTGAGGGCGACCCAGATTAACTGTAATTATTTTGGAGAGAATTTTGCTTATGGATATCTTAGAAGAAAGGGAATGCTTATACATAACTTAACTAACTCTTTAAAACTAAAGTGGGAACTGTTTTCGATAAAGGTGTTAGTATAATGCTGGAGAATAAAGATATAAAGATAGAATTTATTTTCAGTATTACAGGGTTTAGCCACAAAGTATTGATTTAGCTTTTTTCTAATAATATCGTCTCTCTCAACGCAATACTTATCAAGGAGACAATCGATTTATGTCAATTTATGTAGGCAACTTATCCTACGATGTCAATCAAGAAGACTTAAATGAAGTCTTTGCCGAATATGGCACTGTCAAACGAGTTCATATCCCTACCGATCGTGAAACGGGACGTGTTCGTGGTTTTGCATTTGTAGAAATGGAATCGGAAACAGAAGAAGATACCGCTATTCAAGCCTTAGATGGAGCTGAATGGATGGATCGGAGCATGAAAGTCAATAAAGCTAGACCCAGGGAAAACAGAAATTCTTTTGGTGGTGGTCGTCGAAATAATCGCTTCTAAGCTTCAAACTTTAATTTAATGACGCTTCTGGGAATCAAAGGGATTAATTCCATAGGCATTTCCCTAGAAGCGTTTTGTTGTTTCAATGGAGATCGATTGACAGATGGCGAAACGTCGCAACGCTAAAAAAGAAAAAGCAGCTCGGAACAAAATTAAT
Organism: Pleurocapsa sp. PCC 7319; assembly: GCF_000332195.1. Taxonomy (NCBI): domain Bacteria; kingdom Bacillati; phylum Cyanobacteriota; class Cyanophyceae; order Pleurocapsales; family Pleurocapsaceae; genus Pleurocapsa; species Pleurocapsa sp. PCC 7319. The sequence continues at coordinate 2,218,717 of NZ_KB235922.1, read as the reverse complement.
GCTCGAAAATTCCGCAAACCATCATCACGTTATTCCAAAAGAGGTAAAAGATGGTCTAACTACAATAACAACAATAATGAGAGTGGAGATAATAAGCCTGCTGAAACTAAGTCTAATCAATCTACATCGTCTGAATCTACTTCTACTGCTGACAAAATAGATCATCAGGATTGAAACTACGGATTAAAGTTAAATACGCTGGGTTAAAAATGTAAAATATCTATAGTTTTGGTGATTTGTAAAACCCAGCATTTAAGTATAGATTTAAAGATATCAACGATGACTAAAGCTTTGATAAAATTCTCTTCCGAAGACTGTGGTGTATGCCATAAAATGTCTTTTTACGATGCCAAAGTTGCCAAGGAACTAGATTTGGAATTTATCGATGTCAAGATGCAAGATACTGCTACTTATCGCAAGTATCGCCAGATTTTGATGGCACAATATCCCGATAAAAAGGATATGGGATGGCCTACCTATCTTGTTTGTGAATCACCTGAAGGAGATTTTCAAATTGTCGGTGAAGTTAAGGGTGGTCATCCTAAAGGAGAATTTCGTAGCCGTTTACAAGCTATTTTGCAAGGATAAAAGAATAAAGTAGCAACAATTGAGAGTGATCTTAGCCTTTATTCTTTAAAATTCCTCATCCTTCATCGTTTATCTATTCTCCTTTTTAATATGAGTCAATCAATTATTGAACTAGTCGATAATCTCCCAACCGACAACATCACTGTCAAAGTCCTGAGAACAATTAGCACCTTTGTTCCTGGTAAATGGGAAAATTTAGTCGGATTTGACCAGACAATTACAGCTATTACTGGAGTAACTAGTCCTCAAGAAATAGCCAAAATTCGCGATCGCGCCCTAGCTTTGTATGAAGAAAAGAAAAGAGGCTATCAAACTGCTATCTGGCTATATCGTACTGTAGACAATACCGATAAAGCGATCGCGGCAGCCGCGATTGCCGATAAACTGGGGGATACTTTTCGTTTTATTCCCTTACTGGACAAAATAACCCCCAAAGCCGATTCAATTCAAAGTGTCGATCTCAGAATCAAATTAGTAGCTGAATTAATTGTTTTTAGTAAGCTTAATGGTTTGACTCTTAACCCGGTTCAGTTTGCAACTGCCCTGAAAGATAACTATCAAAACGAAGCTTTCTTACGTATGGTTGCCTTAGTATGTATTGATGGCATTCTACCACTAGGGGTTAACTTTGTTGATCGCATTAAAAACGACTTGGAACAAAGAGATAATCTTCAAAGTAATCCTGCTTATGATGCAGTAGGAGATTTAATTCCTGGAGAAAACAAACAAGACTTTATTGATCGCAGCTTTAATGCTGCCGGAGATTGGATGGATAATCTTAGCCAAAAACTGGGGATGACTCCCGAAACTTTATCTCAAAAACTAGGGGGATTTATCGAACTGGCTGATGGTAAATTAGACTATCTAGCAGCATTTTTAGATGGTTCGACTAATTTCTTTGAACATACGGGAATTCAAACCGTTGCTCGTAGGTTAATCATCCAAGCAGCTAAAGAAGTTTAATTGGGATTTTGTTGTTTAACTTTTATTTAGATCGAGTCAAATAACTATACATTTTTTAAATTACATTAAGCTAAAAAAAATATGGCTGATATTGTTGATATTGCAGTAGAGACAGAAGGCTTCAGCACATTAGTAACTGCGGTTAAAGCGGCTAACCTAGTAGAAACTTTGAAAACTCCAGGTCCATTTACTGTTTTTGCCCCTAATGATGCTGCATTTGCCAAACTTCCTCCAGGGACGATTCAAACATTAGTACAGAACCCTCCACAATTAGCCCGAATTCTTACTTATCACGTCGTAGCAGGTAAATTAACTAAAGCTGATTTAAACAAGGTTGATTCAGTTCCTTCAGTGGAAGGTTCACCTATACCCATTGATTGTTCTAGCAATTTTGAAGTTAAAAATGCCACAGTAATTCAAGCAGATATTGAAGCTGATAATGGAATCATTCACGTTATTGATAATGTTATTTTGATGGGATAGAGCAAATTTTTGATTAACTTATTTACTCATAACTTTTAGCAATCATCAATTATTAAAATGTTAGGACATTAAAATTGATTGATTCGGAAGTGATGAGTAATGAGTAAAAATTTTTTGATTGATACTTTTAGAAAAATGTCCTAACTTTAGTGCGTAATGCTAAACTAACGTGAGTTCGGAATTCGGAATTCGGAATTCGGAGTTCAAAGTTACAATTCTTCCCACGAAATCATAGGGAATACAAGCATCTCTCAAGTGATGAATTATGGAATTTATCGTTTCATCAAACTGACGTTAAACTAAGCAAGTGAGTTATTTTCTGAGTTTAATAGTTGGTTTTTTCCATTTATAAGATTGGACTACATCGTCTAAAGGCGTACCGGTAATCGAGTTTGTATAATTGCTCATGGTTTTGATTGCTATTCCTAAAATCACTTCTAGAGCTTGTTGAGCTGTATATCCTGCTTGATAGAAAGTATCTAAATCTGATTGAACTACTTTACCTTTAGAACTAATTAGGGATTGTGTGAAACGTCTTAATTCTTCATGACGAGTATTAGATAATTTAGCACCAGTTCGGAGAGCTTCAATATCCTCTTGGGCCATTCTGGCTTGTTTAGAAAGTAGTGTATGCCAGGGAACACAGTAATCACATTCGTTTTCAAAATTAGCAGTCTGATAAACTATTTGACGCTCAACTGGAGATAAGGATGTATTCTGAAATAAACTCCAGCAAGTAGCATAGGATTCTAATAAAGTTGGTGCTAAAGCCATTGTTTTTTCTAAGTTAGGAATCATCTTAAATTCCTCTTTAATTTTGGCTAATATGGGGCGTGCTGTTTCAGGTGCTGTAGTTTCATCAAAAAGGGGAAACATAGTGAATGCTTGTCCAAACTAGTTAATCAACGATTAATCATGGTAGTGATTTGTTTGAGCATCGTCTAGTAAGTACTTTTGGGTAAGGTAGATACTTATTGGTTGTAATTTATGGCTACAGTAGAAGAAATTAATTATCGAGATGACGCGGCGCGGACTAGCCAAGCCCCTCGTACCAGTTTTAACTCTATGATTGCAGACTGTTTGGGTTGTAAATGGACAGTATTATTGATGGAACATATTATCCAAGGAATTAATCGTCCTGGAAAACTGGTAAAAGTAACAGATGGATTAACTACTAAAGTACTTAATCAATGTCTGAATCGAATGATAGACTACGGTATTTTAGAAAAAAAATCTTTTGCAGAGATTCCACCTAAAGTTGAGTATTATTTAACCCCTTTTGGCTCGGAGTTATTTCAATTACTCCGAGAAATAAAATTGTTACAAATTAAATATTTTGGTGATTAGATAAAGCACAATTATTTAACTGATGTTACGCACTAATTAATCTGTTGAGGCGGGGAAAAGGTTAAGGGTTAAAGGGAACATTGTTCTGTTTTATCGATTATTAAAATCATTGATTTCTCGTTGTACTGTCTAACGTCAGTTATTTAAGAAGTTATGATCCTTGATATCAAGATTTGTCGCTTTATCAATTATTAAACAAAGAGCGTTAGTGATGTAAAGTTATAGAAAATCAAATTACTTAATATTGCTTAATCATGACTTACTCTGCGACCACAAATCAATCAATACTGGATGCATTGCAACGTTTGATTGAAGTAGTTGCTCAATTGCGATCGCCTGAGGGGGGATGTCCTTGGGATTTGGCACAGACCCCAGAAACTTTGATCCCCTATGTAATTGAAGAAGCCTATGAAGTAGTAAATGCGATCCAAAGTGGCGATCAACAAGCGATCGCCGAGGAGTTAGGTGATTTGTTGTTACAGGTAGTATTGCAGACTCAGATCGCCAGTGAAGCTGAAGATTTTACTTTAGAGGAGGTTGCTGCTGGTATTACCGAAAAACTGATTCGTCGTCATCCTCACGTTTTTGGCAATCTAGAAGTTAACAGTGCAGCAGAAGTTAAGCAAAATTGGGAACAAATTAAGGCGGTTGAAAAAGGTGAAACTCCAGAACAGGCTCAGTTACTCAGTCGTAAACTCAAGCGTTATGCTCGCAGCTTACCACCTTTAATGGCAGGGATGAAAATCTCGAAAAAAGCAGCCGCAGCAGGTTTTGAATGGGAAAATGCGGCAGGAGTCTGGGAGAAGTTTGAGGAAGAGCTGGCAGAATTTAAAGCAGCTCTCAAAACAGAGGATAAAGCTCATCAGCAAGCGGAATTGGGTGATTTATTATTTACCATTATCAATATTGCTCGTTGGTACGATTTAGATCCCTTTGATGGCTTACAGGGAACTAACAGTCGCTTTATTAAACGCCTTTCCATGATGGAAAAGTTCGCCTCGCGTCCCCTAACAGATTACGATCTCAATGAGTTGGAGTCTCTGTGGCAGAAGGCTAAAACACAATTAAAAAGCGAGAAGTAACAAGTTTAATAAGAAGAAATGAGGACATACGATTGGATTGTAATTGGCGCGGGTATAACAGGTGCCTGTCTTGCTTACGAGCTTGGCAAACAAGGTTTTAAGGTCTTGTTGCTAGAGAAGGATACTAGTCCCGATAATGCTACTGTTTATAGTTATGGTGGCTTGGCTTATTGGTCGGGGACAGATGAATTAACTCGTACTTTAGGTCAAGAGGGAATTGAGCTACATCGAAATCTAAGTGAGGAGTTGGAGGGAGAAACTGAATTTAGAGAAGTTGATTTAGTTTTAACTATCAATCGCCAAGACGATCCCGAAATGGTCAGTCAAAATTATAATCATTTTGCCATCACTCCAGAGTTGTTAAGTGTCAATGATGCCTGTGCCTTAGAACCGTTACTCAATCCCAATGCGATCGCCGGAGTACTGAAATTACCTCACGGTCATATCCATCCTCAAAAAACTACTAATGCTTATCTCCAGGCTTTTGAGCGTAAAGGAGGCACCATAATTTGTGAACAGGTAACAGATTTTTTACGTCAGGGAGATGATGTAATTGGAGTGAAAACTGAACATAATCAATATCACAGTATTAATACAATAGTCTGTGCTGGAGGGCTATCGCGATCGCTGCTGCAACAAGCCGGTATCAACGTCAGCAACTTTTTTACTCATTCTCAATTAATTGTTACTCCTCCTTTAGATTTGGAATTGGGCACTATAGTAATGCCAGCAGTACAGCAAAGATTTATGCTGGAAGCTAAAGCCAAAGAATTAGAGGGAACATCTGCTTGGAATCCGCCTTATGATGAACCTACAAGAATAATCCTCGACCCTGGCGCAGTACAATTTAGGGACGGTAGTTTGTGTCTCGGTCAAATTAGTGCGATCGCACCTAACCCAGAAGCCAAACTAAATCCTTTTGCGGCCGAAGCCCAAATTCGCCAACAAGTAAGCAATATTTTACCCCTGTTGGAAGATGTACCTGGTACTTGCCATAGCTGTCTCGTGGCTTTTAACAATCAAGCGATCGCTCTGCTCGGCAATCTGGCAAATATTAAAGGAGTTTACTTATTTTCCGGCTTTACCAGTACCTTAGTGTTTGCTCCTGTGTTAGCCAGACGTTTTGCTGATTGGCTTGTAGGCAAAGAAGACAAGATAATTGAACAATTACAGTCAGTAATTAAAAATTAATTTTCTTATAAATACTTTTCAGTCTATTCGTCGATCACTTGTATCCTAAAAAAAGTGACTAATATGTGCCAAATATGTGACTAATGATCTATGATGTATAGTCAACATAACTTGTTTGCCCGCCTCATTACAAGGTGGGTTTTTATTTAAGTTTTATTAGACTTAGGGAGGTAGTTTTTACAATCCAATATAAATTATATTAACCTTTCAATATGAATTGTAAAAATAGAGTTTAACAGAGTTATGATTTAATAATCAACAAACAAAACAGAAGACAGTGCAAGTATAAATTACTAAGACAATATTAAAGATTAATTTAGATACAATTGCATAAAAAAACTGACCTAACGTAATTAATAAATGTAAGAAACACACATGATTCTTGGGTACTCAAGTTGAAAGATATCATTCTGATCCAAAATGAAGGTGATTCTGGGAAATGTTCGACAAGTATCGTCTCTAGTTAAAAATCAACAGTATGACAATATTTGATAACTTTTGAGGGAATAGGTATTTATTTTCTCAAAAGTTGTTAGTTAGTTTTCAATCGTGATTTAATTTTGTTTAATTGTACATAGTTATTCACTGGCGATCGCGGCGCTGGTATTTCTAAATTTGGCCAATTATCCAAATCACTACAAGCGCAGTCTAGAGGTTGAGTACCAATTTCAATCATCGGCACCGGCATGGCACATCTAGCACATTCATCAATATCCCAAGCAGGAGAAAGTAACTCTTCAATAGTCTCTCTACTTCCTTCGAGATAGCAATCCTTGCCACTAATGCTCATAATCTTCTGCCAGCACGCTTCGAATTCTGATGAAAAGCGATCTCTATCGATAACTGGCTGAGGTGATAATTCAACTTCCCCATTACGCCACATCAGCTTTTTGCCTAACTGAAACCAGTAAGCCAAATAAGTCCTAACTTGTGTTGCTGATGCCATAAAATTTAGTCTCCATTGTTTAAAATGTCTAAAACGTAGGTTACTAAAGAAAAGACCTTAAATTAAAAGTTAAGATATTTAATCAAATAAGCTCGTTATTGTCATAATGCTTGTCTGATTGATATACAAATAAAGGCAAGCATTTTCCGAAATATTTTAATCTTTATACTTACGATCTTAGCTGCCAATCGAGCTAAGAGAAGGATCTGTAATCTAGATTTCATAATTACTTAAGGGTTCACCCAAAAGGCTCAAATTGAGAATATGCCCACCCACCACTAGATAAGCAGTTGTATCGGCAAGGTTGCTAATTTTCCTGGATAAAAACCCCAAGCGATCGCGAAAAAGCCGCCCCATTGGATAAGCAGGTACCACTCCCCATCCTGTCTCTTCAGATACCAAGATAACTGTAGCTTTAGTCATTTTGAGGCTCTCCAAAAGGCGATCGCTCATAATTTTCCAGTCTAATGACTCTAAAATTAAAAAATTTGCCACCCAAGTGCCCAAAGAATCAATTAATAAACATTCTGAACTTAAAGCTCGATCAATAGCTGAGGATAACTGGTTAGATACTTCTAAAGTTTGCCAACTTCTTGGTCTTCTTCGCTGGTGTTGCCTAATTTTAGTTTGCCATTCTCGATCATTAGCATCCACTTTGGCAGTAGCAACATAAATCACTGTTTTATTGGTTTTTGCTGCTAGCACTTCGGCGAATTCACTTTTTCCTGAACTAGACGCACCAGTAACTAAAGTGATTTTTTTACTATTTAACATCTGACTCACTAAAGTTCATCAACTCATTCTGGATAAAACTGAAAAATAAATAATGACATTACAAGCATATTAAAAGCAGAAAAATTGTGGATGACTGTCAACTTAATAAAATTACAAAAAAATAATCAAGGCGAAGTCAAAATCTGAATAGCATTTATGAAGAACCAAAGTCAAGATTATTAATTGGTCATCTTCATTAAATTATTATTTAAAATAACTCTCGTGTTGGACTTTTAGGGAAAGTAAAAAAAAAGATAATCTCAAAATTAAGAAAGAAATTGTGACCTTGGACTAAAATAATTTAAAATAAATAAGGTAACATTCTTAAAAAAAACTAATTATCAAAAAAAAATTGTGACAACCGAGAGAATTAACGGTATATTTCTTATAATGTCAAATAAGTCTAAATAATTCTATTTTTTATTTGACAGAAATCGGAGGAAAATTTCAATCAATATGAGTGAAACTGCTACAGCCCCATTAACAGGAAAAGCTTTACTTCAAAAAGTAAAAGAGCTATCTCATTTACCCAGACGTGAAACAGCAAAAAAGTGTGGCTATTATACTACCACTAAAGACAAGCAAACACGCGTAAACCTAACTGATTTTTATGATGCAGTGCTTGCTGCTAAGGGAGTTCCCCTTGATCCCGAAGGAACAAAAGATGGTCGTGGACGTGAACCTACTTATCGAGTAAGTGTTCATAAAAATGGTCAAATTGTCATTGGTTCTACCTATACCCAAGCTATGGGATTGAAGGAAGGAGACAAATTTGAAATAAAATTAGGTTATAAACATATTCACCTCAAACAAATTGATGGTGATGAAAATGGTGCAGCAGAAAATTAGTTATTTAAAAAATAAATTTTCTGATTTAAATCGTCTTTGATAACGAGGGCGATATGCTGTTATCCACAAATACTCAAGATGTTCGATACATCCTGGTTTAAAGTATTAACCTTTTTTGGAGTATGGGCTGCTATCTGGTTGCCAATTGCGTTTACTGTATCTCGATTAATCGGCTGGCAACCAAATCAAATCTTAACACCAAAGCAAAAGTTAATTTTCTTAGCATCTCTATACGTTCTAACTCCGCTAATTATGGAGTGGAAAATTAAAGTAGAAAATTTATCTTTAGCCGAACTTGGTTTAAGACTACAGCCCAGTATTCTGCTTTCGATATTAATAGGGCTATTTGTTAGTCTAGTTAGTCTAACGCTTATTTTTACCCTAGAATCTATCTTTAAATCGGTAAGTTGGTATTGGCAAAATGGCAAAAATTTATTGCCTTTGCTTTTTCCTATTTTGTGCTTGAGTTTACTAATTAGTCTCATCGAAGAATTAATATTTCGTGGTTATACATTCAATACATTGCTAATTGATTATCCTTACTGGTTTGCTGCTGCTATTTCTAGTATTATTTTTGCTTTCTTACACTTAATTTGGGAGAGAAAAGAAACACTTCCCCAAATTCCTGGGTTATGGCTGATGGGAATAGTATTAATCGGAGCTAGACTAGTAGATGAAGGTAGTCTGGGTTTAGCTATAGGACTTCATGCAGGATGGATCTGGGGTTTGACTTGCATCGACTCGGCACAGTTAGTTACCTATACACAAAAAGACAATTGGTTCACTGGAATAAATCAACAACCTCTAGCAGGAATAGCTGGTATTTTGTGTTTAATTTTAACGGCTGTTACTCTATGGTTGCTCGGCAATGCAACACATATAGCGGATCTTAGATACTAGCTTGTTATGGTTCGGAATTAGGAGTTAAAAACTATATAAGTAGGTGGGTGTAATTAAATATAAAATGCCTACGGCAAGAGAATAGGAAAAAGGGAACAGGGAACAGGGAACAGGGAACAGGGAACAGGGAACAGCTTAATAGTATGGTTTTATAAATTATTCTGCCTACCTACTTAATATCAACTCAGTTTTTAATTAAGACATGATGATCTGTAAAGGCAAACAGCAGTTTGCCCTTGAGAAAGATAATGCTATTGATTTAATTAATTTAATAATGATGTTGAATCAGCTAGTTGTGGTAAGACAATGGGACAAGGTTCGTCTATTCCTTTAGGTGATTTGCCTTTAAGAACTTTGTTAACATCTCCATGAGTAATCAGAGATTCTTTCCCTAGTAAACCGTAATAAAGCATATAAAAAGCTAATTTTTTAGTTTCTCTAAATACTTGCTTCCGAGCATCTGGGTATTTCCACCACTGTTGAGCTGCTATCTCAGGTGAACTAGGAGTCGAATAGGCAGCAATTTTCATGTCGTTCCCCAATACTTGTTGAAAACTCCATATTCCTCTTCGCAAATGATAGCGATCTGAAACTAAGACGATTTTTTCAACAGGACGTTCAACTTCTTTAAGTTTGCGTTGAAATGCCTGTGCTTCATTAAAGGTACTTCTAACTAACTCACCACAGTACAAACTATCATTGGGGATATCATACTTAGAAAATATACTTCGATATGATTCGAGATCAGATAAGGTTTCATCAACTCCTGCTGCATAGTAAATAGCGTTAACATTACCTGTTTCAAATAGTTTGATTAAAGTTTCCAAACGTTCTTCACTTCCTGACAACAAGACAGACATATCCCCTGTGGGATTACTCTCTCCCGCTGCCAGCCAATTACCATAACTAATAGCGAGGGGTTTCCAGGAAACACTAGCAAGAGAAAGTAAGCCAACCAGAGAAAAAATCGGTATTTTATATTTCTGGGGTATTTTGGTAAAAAAGTTTTTCATCGGACAATTTTTAGACAGTGTGGGCTGCTGAAAATTTTTACAGCTTAAAAATGTACTTAAGTTATAAAAATGCTCAATTTACCAATACTATAAATGGAATCGGTTATGTGATTAATTAAATTTATAAAATTTTTCCGAGCGTTGAACTACGGACAATAAGTCAGCACAGTCATAGGTTTCTTTAAAAAATTGGTCACATTACAACTACGTAATTATTAAATATTTGGCTCAAGCCAATTGCTTAAACTAAAATTTCTGCTAACTGCTGTGAGAGCTTGATGATTCTGCCACAACTTTCAGCGTGCCAGACTTTTAGTTTATTGTTGATGTTGCCTGCTACAAGTGGACCCATTAAATAGAAATTCTCATTAGCCTCAAAATTTTCATTCATTTCAAAACCACACTTAGAATTATTGGGAATGCAAATTTTTTGTTGAACTAAATTCTTGATTAAGGGGGAAGATGATCTGGTTAAATCTTGAAAGCCGGCACAATTGATCACCACAGCAATTGGACTAGTATACTTTTGTTTGGATTCACCATTGGAAATTGTAAATTCAAAACCTGTTCCCCCTGATGCCAAAGAAATAGTCCTGACAAACTTACCTTTGAGAAATTCTAATTTACCCTCAAAGATTAGTTTTTCAACTACGTCTAGATAATCGGAGCCAGCACGTCTTTGATATTTACCGATTTCAACTCCATATTTAGTCACAAACAGTTTTTGTTCGGCAAAACTAAGTTTATTCAGAGCATCAATTACACTTTTGGAGATAATCGTGTAAGTACTATTGACGGTTTCATTGTTTTCTAGAGCAAAATTTACATCTTGTTTAACTGCTTCTAATATCTGTTCCGCTGTAAAATTCTGACCTTTTACTAAGGATGTTAAGTGATAGGGAATAAATGTTGTCGAAACAGGCTTGTTGTCAATGCGATGGGGGAACTGAGCATTGGGGGAGAGCACTATAAATTTGCTAATTAAGTCTTGTGCTTCAGGAACATCATTAAGGCTATAAAGGGTTTCTAGAGCACTAGCATTAGAACCGATGATCAATACTCGATTGTCGCGATTATCATCAGATTGTTTCAAATACTTAAAAATACGCTCAACATTATCATCTTGAGAAGACTCATACATATTTGCTACAAAGCAAAAATTATTGTTGGTACGGTTAGATTGTTCTGAAACATCAAATTGATCGAGAAAACCAATTTTATTGGGTGGACTCCCAATAGCCAAGATCACTTTTTGCCCTAGGATATGGGATTCATCTTTTACTTGATCGGAATATTCAATTTGATAGATATCATCTAATTTTTGGATATTAGTTACATCTGCAGCAAAAAGATTGCATTGAAGATATGCTTCTTCTTGAGCTTCTTCAAGCAGTTTTTCAACACGGTCTTTTATGTATAAGCCAAAAATATATCTTGGTATAAACAATTCATCCCAATCACCTTGAAGCATTGACTTTTCATAAGATAGCAACCATTCTCTAGAAAGTATTCCAGGTCTCTGTTCTAAAGTGTGAAATATCAAAGTATAGTTTGCAGCTAACCAACTGATAAACACTTCGCGCTCGGGTTGTGGCAAAAACTCTTTCAGAGCAGTAATGATTAAAGATTGTCTGCCAGATCTACTACCATAGGGAATTCCACTCCAAAATTCACCATATTTATCTAGTACTGCGATCTTGATTGTCTTTGCAGGCAGGTGGCTTTTTAATCGCTCAATATAGTTTATTATAGTATAGGAACAGGCTATACCCGAGCCAACAACGATAATATCGTAAACTTTTGGCTTGGAACTAGAAAGCTTATTCTGTTTCTTGAACACAGTATTATTTCCCAAGTAACTCTAATATAGAAATTAGTTCATAAATGGGATTAAATAAAGCGTTTAAGAAAAATATTTAAAATCAACAGTAGTGACTAAAATTAGTTTTAAATTGGCGATCGCTATATAACAATTTGAATCTGTTCACTCCCTTGCTCCAAAAACTTTAAAATTATTAAAAAAATGCGAGTTTAATATACCTTTAACTTAAACTGCTAATATTTTTATTTGTTATTGTTCAGTTGGTTATATGTACTTGTACGGAGCAGGTGGTCATTCCAAGGTTATTACAGATATTCTCAATAGCCTCGGTGTCGAAGTGAAAGGGGTATTTGACGATAAACCCTCTGGAGCTAAGCTGAAGACGATGGAAATTGATTCAGGTATTCGAGTTCAGGGAGAAAGTTTTCCTAAGTTGGATGCGCCATTAATCATAAGTGTGGGAGACAATTTACGACGAGCGGAATTGGATGCAATGCTCCGAAGTAATGCGGAATATGGCCAAGCAATTCATGGCACAGCGATCATTTCCGCCAAAGCTTCTATTGGTGTGGGCACAGTGATCTTACAAGGAGCGATTGTACAATCTGCAGCGAAAGTTGGCCGACACGTTTTAATTAATACAGCGGCAAGTATTGACCATGATAATGAGATTGGGGATTACGCTCATATTTCTCCCCACGCTACTTTATGTGGTCATGTAAAAATAGGAGAAGGAACTCATATTGGTGCTGGTGCGGTGGTTATACCTTCAATACGTATTGGCAAGTGGTGTACTATTGGTGCGGGGACGGTAGTAATTCGAGATATTCCTGATTACGCGACTGCGGTGGGTAATCCAGCCAGGATTATCAAGTTTAAAAAACCACCTTTTTAAAAGTCTTGGCTCTAAGCTCTAAGCTTTAAGCTTTAGAGTTTACCTAAGTAAATAGCTTATAGTTGTGAAACTGATTCTTGAACCCATTGCAAATGTTGAGGTAATAGCTTAGCTAGATCATAGTGTTCTAAAATAGTTTCTCTGGCTTTAGTGCGAATTGCTGCCATTTTCTCAGGGTTGTCTAGAGCTTCAATTACGCGATCGCCAATTTGTTGAGGAGAAAAGAAATCGACTAATAAACCATTAATTCCATCTGTAATTACCTCGGTAACGGGAGCCGTATCAGAAGCAACGATTAAACAGCCTGTAGATAAAGCTTCCAGCATTGACCAAGAAAGCACAAAAGGACGAGTAAGGTAGATGTGAACCGAAGAAGCCTGCAATACTTGAAGATATTCACTATAAGGCAGTAAATCAGTAAAATGAACCCGATTTAGGTCTAAAGGAAACTTCTCCAGCATAGCTTCTTTGTAAGTTTTCCCGTCGGGGAGATTCTTGCCATAGGCGACACGATTTTTGCCCACAATCACAAAGTGACATTCAGGTCTTTTCTGTTGCAGGAGGGAAATCGTCTCTATTAGTTGGGGAAAACCGCGATAGGGTTCCATCCCTCTGGCGACGTAAGTGATAATTTCTGGAACATGAGACAGATCGAGGTTAATCCGGGGGAGAAATAACTTAGCATCTGGTAGTGGTTGAAAATAATTAGTATCTATGCCATCGTGGTGGACTTTAATTTTGCTGTGGAATTCCTGGGGAAATTGCGATCGCTGCCAGTTGGTGGGAGATAGTCCGCGATCGCAAGTAGCTAAATCTAGTAAAATTGGTGCATTTTTGATTCTAATTCTGGCTTCATCATCAGCAGTTATCGGATCGCTGGGGTCAAAGCTAGCATCTGAGCCATAAGCCTTATAAAACCATTCAAAATAACATAGCAAAGTGGCTTTTGGAAAAATATCTTTCATGAACAAAGTTGGACCCCAACCAGAATGACCATAAACTAAGTCAGGATAAAAACCTTGGTCTTTTAATTGCTGGGCGACGCGATACACCGCTTGAGCTTCTAAAACTGCATTTTCTAATGGTCTAACGTAATGGTGAGTTTCGGGACGAGCGGGACGAGATTTTTCATAAATCACTTTTTTAACCCCTGCGATCTGACCTTCGTGACGATTGGTAGCATAAACAACTGTATTTTGCGGATCTTGTCCTAATACTGTGGCTAAATGGCGGAATTGAGCAGGAAAATTAGGGTGTAAAAATAAAATTTTCATACTTTGATACGCGGTAAAATTACTAGCTAATTTATTCGACCTAATTTTAGCTTTTGACGAGTAAACAATAGTAATAATGGTAAGTTAATAAATAACCTTAAGCTTTACTGACTATGACTTCCTGGCGCGATCGCATTTCCAAGTTTAGTGGCAAAACCCGCTTTGTAGTTTCTCGTATTTTTATTCATCTGGCAGGCGAAGAAATTGCTCCTATGTTAGGAGTGCTTAACCGTGTGGCAAGAGAAGCAATCGAAGCCGAGGGAGATCTAGAAGTCTTGGGGGAAGGATTAGTTGCTGTCTGTCAAAATCTCTTACAGATGAGTAATTACTGGCAATCGGCTGCTAATGAAGGAGATGTCTTGTGGGACGAAGGAGAAGCAGGAGACTACGTCAATGAATTATTTACCGACTCCGCCCAAAGATATCTCAGTGAAATTGATCCCACTCAAGATATTGACGATGACCAGCCTTTATCTTTACCGATAACTAGCAACTTGGTGATCATTTTAACCGTTGCTTTCGAGGGCGAATCCCCCGATCTGGAGAATAATTTAGCAGATATAGAAGCTTTAGAATATGGACTCAAAGCCCTGATCAATCTTCACTATCAAGAACAGCTAAGAGCAATTCAAATTCATTTTTCGCCTGCTAAGTTAGGAGATGAACTTGACAGTGAACAATTATTACTTAACTTTCCGGAGTTGATTCCACTTTAAAAAATGGCATTACTAATAGGGAATCTTTTAAAGGGAACAGGGAATAGGGAATAGTGACAAGAATGGTGCGAGGATTTAAACCTCTCCCAAACTCCTTCCGTCTTGAAAGACAGGGCTTCAGACCAAGGGAACAGCGCGTGGGCTACGCTGAGTCGCACGTAGCTAGTAGAACCACGTAAGACGGGAACAGAAAAGCACTGTTGCCCGTTACCTATTCCCTATTCCCTCCAAGGCAACAGCCTTGGTGAAATTTAAGGAACAGATGATTTTAAAATTTACGAAATGTTATTTTAGATAATGCTTTTGGGAACCTTATAAGTATTAATTCTCCAATATTTTTGCTTTGATGATTCCCAACATTGATGAATAAGTTGCAACCCAAAAAGCATTTCTTAATAATTGAAGAGCAGAATGAACAACGTACCATTAACCTGGAATCAAAAACTTGTTCCATTGGTCGTGCTGCTCATAATCAAATCGTATTGAATTCATCTCAAATTTCCCGTTATCATGCAACCCTACTGAGGATTACAATACCTGGAACTGAAAGTCATCAGTTCCGTCTGATTGATGGAGATCTCAATGGTCGGCGTAGCAGAAATGGCATCAAAGTGAACGGCAATGTTTGTTTTTCTTTTGATTTACAACATGGAGATGTAATCACATTCTGTGAAGATATTATCGCCACATATCATGCAATAGCCGAACCATCAGCAACCAATCCATTACAGCCTTCACTCTTTTTGGAAGATGAGCAAGACTTGATGATCCCTTCTGGTTTTTTTGGTGATCTAGACAATTCTCGTCGAACTGATTACCGTAAGACCTTAACCAGTAATCCTGATCAAGCTGAAGAACGAACAACTTTATCTAAGCAAAAGGAAGAACAACAAGCATCAATTCAACATTCATTAGAACGGTTAGCTTCTTTTCCCGAACTATTTTCCGATCCGATTGTAGAAATCGATCTTAAAGGGAATATTACCTATCTAAATCCAGCTGCTATCAAAAGTTTTCCTAGTCTTAAGCAAGATAAATTGCAACATCCTATTTTAAGGGGAATAATTCCTTTAGTTAAAGCTAAAGAACAAACTGCACTGGTACGCGAAGTTGCCATAGAAGAAAAAATTTTTGAACAGTCCATCCATCTAATTTCTACCAGTAAATTAGTTAGATGCTATATCTCAGATATTACCAAACGTAAACGAGCGGAAATATTACTCAAAAAAGCACACCAAGAGTTAGAAGATCGAGTTGAAAGGCGCACCATAGAATTAGCTGAGAGTAACGAAACCTTAAAAGCTGAAATTGCAGAACGGGAGCGCGTAGAACAAGAAATTCGTCTATTGCAAACTATTACTCAAGCCATTACTGAAGCATTTAATTTCGATGGTGCGATCGCCATTACTTTACGTAAGGTTTGTGAAACTGTGGGCTGGAGTTATGGCGAAGCTTGGCTTCCTAATGAGGTAGATAATATTCTCACTCTAAGTCCGTCTTGTTACAGTAATACAGGAAAACTAAAATCTTTTCGCGAAGCTAGCTTAGAATTCAATTTTGCTAGTGGTGTTGGTATAGCTGGAAGAGTATGGTCTAAAAAGAACTTCGAGTGGATTGAAGACGTTACTCAACAGACTGAAGCATCTGTTGTTAGAGGCAAAATTGCTCAAGAATCAGGATTACAAACTGCTTTAGGAGTGCCAATTATTGCCGATGAAAAAGTAATTGCTGTATTTGTCTTTTTTGATTTTTCGACTCGTACAGAAAATAAGGGAACAGTAGAATTAGTCAGCTCAGTTGCTTCTCAGTTAGGTCTGATTATGGAGCGCAAAAGAGCTGAAGATGCTTTACGCTCAAGCATGGCAACTAATCGAGCAATTCTTAATGCGATTCCCGATTTAATCTTTCGTATTAGTAGAGAAGGTGTTTTTGTTAATTACAAAGCTGCTACGGCTGAAAATTTGCTTACCCCTAAGAAACAATTTCTGGGCAAACACATTAAGGAAGTATTTCCCGAAGAAATAGCATTGCCAACCTTAAACTGTATTGAACGGGCTTTTATTACTGGAGAGTTGCAGATTTTAGAATGTCAACTTCCCACTGAGGATAAAATTCACAGTTATGAAGTTCGGATTGCCATCAGTGAGGTTAATGAAGTAATGGCTATTATTCGCGATATTACGGAACGCAAACAAGCAGAAGAGGATATCCGGAGAACTTTAGTCCAAGAGAAAAAACTCAACGAACTTAAAAGCCGATTTGTGACTATGGCTTCCCATGAATTTCGGACTCCTCTAGCTTCGATCCTATCTTCTGCCGAGCTATTAGAACATTACAGTCATAAATGGAGCGAAGCCAAAAAACTGAATCACTTACAGCGTATTCAAGCTTCAGTCAAACACATGACGGAGTTATTAAATGATGTTCTCCTACTTGGTAAATCCGATGCCGGCAAGTTAGAGTTAAACCCGTCTCTAATTAATCTCCCTCAATTCTGTCAAGATATAGTCGAAGAAATACAGCTTACTACACAGACTCATCAAATTCTTTTTCAAAGTAAGTCTAGTTTAGAGGCTGAAAATAGTTGTAATCAGCAATCAGATTTTAGTGAGAATGATATTGTCAAGGTCTATATGGACGAAAAAATGTTGAGGCATATTTTAACTAATCTGCTGTCAAATGGAATTAAATATTCTCCAGATAGTGATCGAGTCATTTTTAATTTGAGTTGCCAATCGAAACAAGCCATTTTCCAAATTCAGGATTTTGGCATTGGAATTCCTCCCGCAGATCAAGATCAATTGTTTGATTTTTTTCATCGAGCTAATAACGTAGGTACAATTCCAGGTACTGGTTTAGGATTGCCCATTGTCAAAAGATCCGTAGATTTACATCAAGGAACAGTTACCATGAACAGCGAAGAGGGAGTTGGTTCAACTTTTACTGTTACTTTGCCTTATCTAGTTGTCGAATAAAGGTTATAAATTAAGCAAGACCTTAAGAGGTCGATTTTATATTAATTGACAAATTAATTATTAATTTCTCTTATTCAAAGTAAACACTATGACTAAAATTTTAGTAATTGAAGACGAATTATTTGTTCGAGAGAATATTGTCGAACTTCTAGAAGCCGAAGATTTTGCAGTTTTTAGCACTGAAAATGGCATTTTAGGTATCTTATGGGCTCAAGAAAATATACCCGATCTCGTTATTTGTGATGTCATGATGCCCGAAATGAACGGATATGAAGTACTATCCGAAATGCGAGAATTGCCCATGACTTCTCTAACTCCTTTTATTTTTCTGACAGCTATGTCTGACAAAGGAGATATTAGACAAGGCATGGAATTAGGGGCAGATGATTATCTGACTAAGCCATTTACCAGAGAAGAGTTATTGGGTGCAATTCATACTCGTTTAGCAAAACAGGAAAAATTAAGACAACAATATGATCGAGAACACCAAAGGGCTGAGATCCTAGAACAAAGGGTTAAAGAACTAGAACAATTGCAAATTAAAGAGGAGATATCCCATGAATATCACGAAGCTTTGCTAAAGATTAATACAGCAGTTAATTTAATTAAAAAAATTCAACCAGGACAAAAACGCGATCGCAATCTCAGAATTATTCAAGAAACTTGCGCTAAAGAAATTAGTTTACTTAAGCAAATCCCTAATTTAGACTCTGAAAACCCTGCACTTTCCTTGATTTTGCAAAATTAATTGTTTGGTTTTGATTACATGATTAGTATAGAATTTTAGAATTTTAAGACGTTGGGAAGCTAATATCTTAAAAAGAAGTATCACTAATGTATTCATCAAGTGGCAATCAAAACCAGGTCAATTAAATTTAATTATCGATATTTTGGTTTATTCATAATTAGCATTCTGTTGTTTGTTGTTATTGAACCAGCATTAGCTCAAGAAACAATAGCCGTCAATCTAGAGTTTCTAGATACACTCTGGTTGGTTATTGCTGGCAGCTTAGTATTTTTTATGAACGCTGGCTTTGCCATGTTAGAGGCAGGTTCGTGTCAAACTAGAAACTCAACCAATATATTGGCTAAGAACTTGATTGTTTTTTGTATTACAATTTTGGCTTTTTGGTTACTTGGTTTTGGTTTAATGTTTGGTAATGGCAATGCTTGGTTAGGGAAAACAGGCTTTTTCTTTCTGGCTTTTGAACCACCATTTAGTGATAGCAACAGTTTTGCTAGCCTGCAAACACTCTATCCACTACAGCCTATGGTGGTAGCATTTTTCTTTCAGCTAGTTTTTGCAGGAACTGCTGCCACTATTGTTTCCGGTGCCACAGCAGAAAGAGTCAAGTTTTGGGCTTTTTTCTGGTTTAGCTTTTGTTTAGTGGCGATCGCTTATCCTCTAACTGGTCGTTGGGTATGGAATCCTAATGGCTGGTTGGCAGTTAACTTTAATTTTCTTGATTTTGCTGGTTCAACAGTGGTGCATTCTGTTGGCGGGATGGCCGGTTTGGTCGGAGCAATTTTAATTGGACCTCGCAGAGGTTGGCAAGGTTATAATCCCGATGAAGTCCCAGGAAATAAATTTACTAGTCATCCTCAAACATTCAGTTACTATAGTTTGTCTCTGTCAACCTTAGGTTGTCTAATTCTTTGGTTAGGTTGGTTGGGGTTTAATGGCGGTGCAACTCGTTCTATTACCGATCTTCCCCATATCATAACCACCACTATGATGGCGGGTGCATCAGGAGGGATTTTTGTATTGTTTTTAAGAGGTTTACGTCGTCAAAAGGCAACATTATCTTTAGTAATTAATGGTATTTTGGGAGGGTTAGTAGGTATTACAGCTTCTTCTGCTTACGTTAGTTTAGGGGTTGCTCTCTTTATTGGGATGGTTAGCAGTTTGTGGATTATATTAATTGAGCAACTGCTAGATGTTTTGAAGATCGATGACCCCGTTGGCGCAATTCCCGTCCACTTGGGTTGTGGTATCTGGGGTACTATAGCTGCAGGTTTATTTGCCAACCAGTTACCACCTTATATTAATGATCCTGTAATCCGAATTGAGCAGATAGTCAGTCAACTTGTGGGCATTTTATCAGTTAATCTAACTATTCTAATTTTGAGTTTAATCTTTTGGTTGGGGATTGGTTTGGCAATTTATGGAATTGAATCTCTCAATCGCAACTTAAGATCTTCTCTTGGTTATAAACCAGCTTTTAAATATGAAACTTTCTCGCAGACTGACTACTCAGAAAATAAATTACAAAAATATGATTTTTCTCGAAACAAAAAAAACTTATATTACTATCTACGTTGTGGGAGAAAAGCATTAAGAGTATCTCTTCAAGAAGAAATTCAAGGCAGTGATGGAACTTTTTTGTAAACGAGCCTCACTCGTAGCCATAAGCTATAGGCCATAAGCTTTTTTAAATTTCTTTGACCCGAACTGAGGTCAAATAGGAAAACGTTTCATCATGATGCTAGCTTCCCTAGCTTTATCAGAAAAAGTGGCAGAAATATTAGGAATTTGGGGTATCTGGGATAAGACATCAACGGTACGCCGTAACATTCTCACAACATCTCCTTCTGCCAAGCTTACACTTTCACATAAGTCATTCCATTCCATTCCTAAGGCCCATTGTTCACACAAACCGACCAGCTCATATTCTCGCCATACGGGCAAACCAACTCCATGTCGGCGTTGTACTTGGAAGAGGCGAGTTCGTATTTCTCGCAAAGCTGAATTTGAGGTGTCAATTTCTGAGGTATCATCAGTTTCTCGCTTCTTAACACCTAAAGCTTCTAACACTTCTCTAGGAGGAGGAAAGTCACACCAGACATCGGCTCGGGGAGTTTCCGTGATTAAAGCACAGACTGTAGCTGCTAAATGATGAGGTTCAAGATGCTCCAGCTCACCAGAAACAAATACTAAAGCTAACCAGAGTTCATTATCACCTCGAATAGTTGCTGCTGCTTGACCTAAAAAAGTTGGGGTAAATTCGTCTAAAGCTGCAAATTCTTGCAGAACTTTGATCAAATTAAGAAATTCTTCCCAATAGTAAGATTGATTAGATTTTTGCTTTTGATACTTAATTTGGGTTTTATGGAGTTTTTCTCGTAGTTGCAGTCGTTTATTGTGTTTTTTCAATAAACGATGGGGTTGAGGGACTTTTTGTACGGGGTGTTGCTCAATTTGTTGCTGGACAGTGTCTAATCTTTTTTGCTGTTCTAGTACTTCAGGGACTGGAGCTGTTGGGATTAAATAATTAGCAATTTGTTTAACCGCGATCGCTGTATACTCATCTCCTTTACGCCACTTGCCTAGTTGAAGATTATCCAAAGCTGGTATGGGTATTTTGGCGATTTCTGTCTCAGTAAAAGTTCCCTCGTTAATTGCAGTGACATCAGCATTAGCTGCGATATACCAATAATTATCTGACCCCAAGCACAGTAAATTTGACGCTTTACCAGAACCAGGAATCTTGTCGATCAACACTGCTGCCAGAGGGGAGTTTACTCTGATATGTTTTCCTTTTAAACCAATAATTCTGCCTGGTTCTAATTGGGCAATTAACGGCTTGATTTCGTTTTTGCGAGTTGCTTCAGCCTGTTGTTGTAAAATTTCTAACAGTCGTTTTTCTTCCCTGGCTCGCTCTTTTAGTTTCTGATAACTGGCTAATTGTCCAGGGGCAATGGAGGCGAGAGCGATGTCTAGCTTAGCTAACTCTGTCGTGATTTCAGCGATCGCTACTTGCTCTGGAGCTAGCTTTTTCTGAGACAGGTATTCGGCAAAACTTCTCTCTAAAAGTTCTTTAACTTCAGCCAAAGTATGCTTTTGCAGTAAGTTAAGTACCATGCCATAGGAAGGTGTAAACCAACTTCTAAGAGGTTCAGATTGGGAGGTAGCTAAAAAAGCCGCTTCTTTTGCACCCTCAAAAGGAGTTTGTAAAGTTACTACATGACCAACTT
Organism: Pleurocapsa sp. PCC 7319; assembly: GCF_000332195.1. NCBI lineage: Bacteria > Bacillati > Cyanobacteriota > Cyanophyceae > Pleurocapsales > Pleurocapsaceae > Pleurocapsa > Pleurocapsa sp. PCC 7319. The sequence goes on along the minus strand of NZ_KB235922.1, from coordinate 2,196,924 downwards.
TATCTTTGCCTCGTCTTCCCGCTCTACCTGAGATCTGCAAAAATTCCGAAGGACTAAGCATACTATGTCCTCCGTCAGTGCGTTTAGACAGAGCAGACATCACCGTAGTACGGGCAGGCATATTAATTCCTGCGGCTAAGGTTGCAGTGGCGAACACAATCTTAACCAGCCCCAATTCAAATAACCTTTCGACCAACTCTTTCCAAGCTGGTAATAGTCCTGCGTGGTGAGAAGCAATGCCGCGCATCAAAGGTTCAATCTGATCAATTCTGGCGATCTGGGAACTTTCACATAGAAATTGCCATAGTTGATATTTCTGATTGGGATTGGCTCCCAGATATTGAGCTAAATTAAACTCCGCATTGTCATTAGCCGCTAGATATGCGCGTAATAAGTCGACTAACTCGGCATCAGATTCGGCAAAATATTTTAACAAAGCTGTTTGCAACTCAATATTTTCCGCCAAAAAGAAATAAAGTAGAATGTTCTCAATTTGCTGCCCTTCTTCGGTAGTTAATAGATTCAAGACATCTAAATGATCTACTGCCTGATCGCAACCTCGGCGACTAAAAATAATGTAAATCGCAGGGAGCATATCTTTGGCTTGAAGTTGCTGTACCACTTGATAAATTTTGGGGCAATCTTTCAGCTTCAGCCTTTTCGATTTCTGACCTTTTCGAGGAGCAGACGCTTTGAGCTGGGGATTGATCTGAGTCCCATTTTGATTTAATAATCGATGAATACCACGGCGATCGCAAAAATAATATCTTAAGGGAACAGGACGAAAATCTGAATTAATCAGCTCACATTCGTAAGTATCTTCATGGTCTAAATGAGAATTTCGGACTTTAACAATCCAGTCGGTTAGTTCTTGAGGATTACCGATTGTAGCAGACAGAGCTACTAGCTGAATCTGAGGGGGACAATAAATAATCGACTCTTCCCACACCGTACCCCGAAAACGGTCACTGATGTAATGGCACTCATCCAACACAACCGCTTCCACGTCTTCTAGAGTAGTACCAAGCTGACCAATAGGTGTTTCATAGAGCATATTGCGGAAAATTTCTGTAGTCATTACTACTACCGCCGCGTTGGGGTTGATGATGATATCTCCAGTCAACAATCCAATTCTCTTGGGATCGTCGGCACCAAATTGCTCCTGAAAATCGCGAAATTTTTGATTGGAAAGAGCTTTGAGGGGTGTAGTGTAAAAAACTCGTTTACCATGTTCTAATGCTCTGTGGATAGCATACTCACCAATTAATGTCTTACCCGAACCCGTAGGAGCGCAGATGACTACTGATTTTCCTGCTGCCAAAGCTGCGATCGCATCTTTTTGGAATTTATCGAGTTCAAAGGGAAATAATTCTGGCAAATTTAACTTAGAAGTGGGAGCGATTAGATTCACAGGCGGTTCTATTGAATCGGACTATAGATCACAATTTTTAACCTTGATGATTTATATCTAGATTGTGACATTTCTATATTGTGACATCTTTGCCAATTTTATGGCTTCTACAAGAGTTATTCTCCTAGTATCAGCTTATCAACGATAAGTAGGTAGGCAGAATAATTTATAAAACCGTACTATTAAGCTGTTTCTCTATTCCCTGTTCTCTGTTCCCTTCTTACGAAGTTTGCTTATGCTTGCGGTATCCCTTTGGGACAAGCGGGGTTCCCCCGCCACCGCAACTTCGCGCTGTTCCCTATTCTCCTGCCGTAGGCATTTTATATTTAATTACACCCACCTACTTACTTCAAGAATTACCAATATTTATAGGCAGACGGATGGTAAAACAAGTTCTGCCTGGTTCTGATAGTAGTGAAATTGAACCACGATGACGATTTTCCACAATGCGTCTCACGCTATCTAAGCCTAAGCCCGATCCTTTACCTATTGATTTGGTAGTAAAAAACGGTTCAAAAATACGGGATTGAATTTCTGGAGGAATACCTATTCCAGAGTCAACAATTTTTACTTCAATGAAGTCAACTAAAACAGTGGTAATAATCTCAATTATCCCTTTACCCTCAATTGCATCAATTCCATTATCAATGAGATTGGTCCAAACTTGATTGAGCTCACTACCGTAGGCTTGTATTTTGGGCAGTGAGCGATCATAGATACGTTTTATTTCTACTCCTTGCTTTAGTTTGTGGGATAACAGTTGAATGGTATCTTCTAAACCTTGATGAACATCAATTAGCTGTTTAGCACCTCGATCTAAGTAAGAATAAGAGCGCATTGACTGAACCAATTCCGAAACTCTTTCTGCACCTCGCAACCCAGACTGAATCATCGTCATGACCTCAAAAGACAAGGCCAGCCAACGTAATCCCATATCCTTAAATTCCGTAGTTTCGTTGCGCCAGCGTGCAGTTAGCTCCTCCAATATTTGTATTTGGATATTTCCTGCTGCTAAAGGTTCAGCTAGCTTCCAAGCATCTTCAATTCCATAGTCTTCTAGCCAATCTAAAATTTCGTCTTCCAGATCCATCATCTGCAAAGGTTGAGAGGGACTATTAACAATAAAATCATAGCCATCATCCCTGGCTTTGAGCCATTTAGCTGTGTGTTCTGCTTCTACATTGCGCTGACCATAAACTAAATTCATGCGTTGTAGTTCCAACAGGGCAGGGGTAATGTCTTTGAGGGCGCGAACCACCGCTGCGGAGGGATTATTAAGTTCATGAGCCAAGCCTGCGGCTAGAGTTCCTAATGCAGCCATCTTCTCGCGGTTTTGAATAAATGACTGCAATCCTTGTACTCGGCGCTGCACAGTTTTGAAGACAGTTCTTTCAAAGTCACGACATTGATGTACCAGTTGTAGAAAGTCCTCGGCAGTAATTTCGTAAGCGAGACAGTCTGTTAAAGCTATTAGCGTTACTGGGACTGTATCATCTGTCATAATTTGGATTTCACCAAAAAATGAAGGGGCTTGATGTTGCCCAATTGACATTTGTACCCCCTCACTTAAACGATTGATGCTAATAGTACCTGAAGTTAAAACAAAAAAACCCCGATGAGGATCTCCCTCTCTAACTAAAATTTCTCCTCTGACCAATTTGGTTTCTGTAGCGCGATCGCAAACCCACTCTAGGCGATCGCTTTCTAAATGTTGAAACAATTCTAAGCACAGAAGTTCTTGGGCACACAGCATAGTTAATAATCTTTGACTAAATGCAGATTAGAACGATTCATCCATTTGATTTTAAAGCACCATTGAGATAAATTTTCGCGGTAAGGGTTGAAATTGCGGAGACTATTAGCTGTAACCTGAGACTAGTTATTAATTGGTTAGGGACAAAACAGAGTATCTCTAGTATCTCTTCCTGTGGTGGGATTGGTACCACTAGCAACTTTACATAGCTGTTTTTCTGTTATCGGACTCATTAAAACTCCAGTAAAGTCAGCTCCGGTAATAGTCGCCTCCTGTAACATGGCATTAGTCAAGTATGCTCCTGACAAAATTGCATTGGTCAGATTAGATCGAGTTAGACGAGCAGATTCCAAACTAGCGTTGCTTAAATCCGCTCCCTCCAAATTAGCCCTGGATAAATTAGCCCCAAAAAGACGGACCCCCGATAAATTAGAAAAGCTAAAATCGCTGCCTCTCAAATTTGTGTGGTCAAAGCTGGCATCAGTTAAATCTTGATGGGAAAAATCTGTATCGGTTAACACCTGTTTATTGTAGTCCGCACTCCAAGCAGGTGAGACATACAGAGATACTGCCAAAATCAGAGCAACAGTAAAAGTTGCACCGCAAGCCACAATAGCCAATAGTGACTGCCAAATAGTTTTGAAATTCATTTTTCTTAGCTAAATTTTGTTAGTTAAAACAATATTATGAGGAAAATTAGGTCTAAATGGAATCGTCGTTAAGTAAATATATCTTTTCAAGTATCGGTTAGTGGTTAATAATTAACCGTTCAACAACTCTTCACCTAAAAACTCTCTAATTTCCTTATCTCGCAATAAGCAGCTATTTTTGACTACTTCGCAATTTTGGGATTCATTAGACTCTGATAATACCGCTGCCATCAAGGACTTACTTTGAGATTCAGAGTGTCTAAGTTGCTTGACCTCTTGCTCCAAAGATTCAATACGATCAACTAAAGTACGGATAACTGCTGCTTCAGAGTCAGGTAAATTACCATGTTCTAAAGGTTCTACCTTAACTCCTGAGCGGTAAACCACTCTCCCAGGAATACCTACTACAGTGCAATTGGAAGGTACATCTCTTAAGACTACTGAGCCAGCACCAATGCGAACATTATTACCAATTTGAATATTACCTAAAACCTTGGCACCACCACCAATAACCACATTTTCTCCTAAAGTAGGGTGGCGTTTACCTGTTTCTTTGCCTGTACCTCCTAAAGTAACTCCTTGATAAATCAAAGAATAATCGCCAATGATTGCTGTCTCTCCGATGACAACTCCCATACCATGATCGATAAATACTCCTTGTCCAATCTGTGCCCCTGGATGAATCTCAATACCTGTAAAGAAGCGAGCAAGATGAGAAATCAATCGCGGAAAGAATGGAATCCCAACTTTATACAGCCAATGAGCGAAGCGATGACAAAAAAGAGCCTGTAAGCCAGGATAACAGACTAAAACCTCTAGCCAATTGCGGGCGGCTGGGTCGCGTTCAAAGATGATGCGAAAGTCAGCAATTAGAGAGGAAAGCATTAGGTATTATCCTTTGTTAATTAATTTTTTGACAGTGACAAAACTATTTTATCGTCTTCGAGTCATTTCTATACTCTATAATTTGGCGTAAAAACCTAACTTACTACTTTTTTAATGGGAAAAGGATTGCCTTAATTAAAAATGACGTAAAAGAGACTAAGGCTGATCTAAGAAAAATTAAACAAAAGACCATAACTTAATTATCCTCAGGGTTAGCTATTAGCCAATCTTTTTTTATATTTAGAGGACTTTCTTTAAATCCTCTATGGAGGTATTTAGTTAGTATTTCTGCTTCAATACCTGGCAGGACAAAACTTGCGGTTATTTGTCGATAGCTACCATCGTCTAAATAATAAAATTTAATCTCTAGATCTTGCCACAGCCAAACTTCTTTAATTTTTAGATACCTGTATTTAGTTAGATCGTTAATACTCCCGCTAGTAAAATTTACCTCTACCGCTAAATCTGGATGTTCTTTATCAACTTCAAACGCATAACCTGTATCTGGTTCTTTTCCTACTTGCTCTCCTTCTTTAAGCCTGGTGCTCCCAAAAGGGAAATAGAGAAGATCTATTTTTTCACAATAAGCCTCAATCAAAATACCAATTAATTCAGCGATTCTCTCATGGTTTCTCCCTGGCGACATAATTGTTATTTGATTGTCAAAATAAGAAATTAAATATTGACTATATTCAGGAGATTCTAGTTTTTCATAGTCTGACCAACTCGCACCAGACAAATGTAACACTTGGTCTTCTTGAGCAAATTTGGCTAAATCTAATGGTAATTTTTCGTTAATCAGCATGGCTATGTTACGGCTCTTCAAAGAAGCGATCGCACTTCTATAGCGTTTCTCGTATTAATGAGATACACCTTGGTGGAGTCAGGGAATAGGAAATAGGGAATAGGGAATAGGGAATAGGGGTTTTCAGGTTTTTGACTAAGTTTATATTTGTACCTCACTTATTTGAGAAACGCTATATTTTTAGTTTAATTGGCAACACCTCAAATTCTTGAAGATCGTACATACTTTTCTTAACTTCAGGTTAGTAGGTTGGTAGAAAATTCAAGTGACTCTATAAAGTTTTTAATACCTCAGAATCTTGGATTAACCATTTTTCCCCTTGACGTACTAATTGATAACGTACCAATAAGTTATCGTTATAGGATTGAGTCTGATCCAATTGTCCCGATTGATAATGTTTAGCAACCTCTTGTACTTCTGCTTCTACAGTTGCTTGATTAGGATCATTCTGACTAATAGTTGCTGAGCGCATCTTGAGCTTGTGTTCGTATTCGCGATAAAAATCGCCCTGCTTATATGCTACAGCACGATTACGCCAAGTACCTAATAGTGGTTCTGCCAGAATATTATTGAGCTTTTCAATCTGATATTCCTTACCAAAGGCAGCAGACTTACTCGTTAACCATTGTTGAATTACCTGTTGGGATTGTTGGTCAAAAGTTAATTTCGGTTTAGTGGGAACGGGTTTTACTGAAACTGAAGATAACTCTACAGCCGGTTGACCAATCGCGATCGCTAACTGTGCTTTATTAGCGGTTCTGGGTTCAGGATTGAGAAATAGCCTCATCGCCATAAATCCAGTTGTGCCCACACCTAAAACCAAGCCAATAATAAATAACCAGCCTTTTACTAGAGTAGCTTTAGACCGTTTTTTACGCCGACGAGAAATTTGCCGTTGCTTGACTTTTTGACTCTGATATTGCTGAATTACCGAACTGGGAACAGCTCTCCTAGTTGCTCGTGGCTGCAAAGGCAAAGAAGGAGATTGAGGCGGCAGGTTAGGAGAAGACCTTTTCTGGGTAGAACGGTTTTGGGTCAACGCTTGGCGAGACTTGGGCTTAGTCTGACGAGAAAAATTATTGTCGTTATAACTGCGCTTTGCGGTGGTAGTTTTTTGACTGTTTCCGCCTACTCCTACCCCAACTAGCTCTCTTTCAGGTTGGGCAGCGTGCTCAGATGTGTTAGCTTTAGCTGAAAATACTTTTTCGGTCGAAAATAGATTTCGCCAACGGGAGAAAATTCCTGTTGCATTAGTTGCAGATTGCTTACTTTTACTAATGGGAGCTTGGCGCTTATCAGAGACAACAGCAGGAGTTGCAGGAATTAATTCTTCTAAATAAGCTTGAACTTCACGATCCGCAAAATATTCTTTAAGAGTAATTATAGAGGCACTTAAATCAGGGAATTGAGCCACAACATCTTCTTGCAGCCATTGTTCACTGTAAAAACAAAGAGAGGGTAACAGATCGTTATTGTTTAAATAATTTTGCTTAAATAACTCTAACTTAGTTGGGTCTTGAATATCTTGTAATTTTCTGATGGCTTTGTCTGTATGACCTAAAAGCAAAGCACATACAGATTGTTCCCAGGCAACATCTTGACGTTCACTCAATAGATTTAGCATTCGTTGAGCACGCAGGATTAATTCTGGTTGTTTAAGGCTAAATCCTCGTCCCAAGAGAGCGTAGACCGCTAGATAGTTGGCGATCGCGGAATTACTTTGAGCTTCGGCTTCAAATAACTGTTGTTGTTCTGCAGAAGTCAAATAGGTTCTAAGCTGCTGAATAAAACATAAGAACTGATCGAAACTTAAACCTGAGCGATCTTCTCCTTTCCCTTCTATTCCCTGGCGTTGTTGGAGCATCTCTCTGAGGAGCTTAAATGCTCGTACTCTTTCCGGAGAATCGGCTGGATTCTGGGAAATTAATTCTAAAACTCGATATGGTCTCAGTTTATATAAATCTAGCTCTAATTCTTCTTGTACCTGAGAAAATAAATTTTCTTTAATTAATAAATCTAACCCCATTTGGTCGGCTAAAGCTGCATTTTCATATTCTCGTCGATGCCACTGCTCCCGACCTAACTCCAGATAAGCTAATGCCATAGAAAGAATCATATTTTTTCTAGTAGCAATCTTGATGGCTTTTTCCTGCCGTCGAAGATGTTCATTAAACTCTCGGCTATTTAATGACTCAATTCCTAGCTTAAGTAGCAATTCGTATTCTCCTAATTCATGAAGAATCAATAATGCTCCCACTAACTGTGATGCAGGAATTTCAATGCTGGGATTAACTGTCGAGGGTTCGCTCGGTTTTGGATTGTCGGCAACTGCTGGATCTGCCGTTTCTACTTGCTCTGCTATCTCTAATGTTTCTAAAGGTTGCAAATTAACCAGAAATTGCGCATCGTATGCTGCTCTCTGTTCTGAATGTGTGAGAATTTGATAAGCCTGTTGAATCAACTCCTGGCGAGCCAAAATTGCTTGCTCATTATATTCACGGCGAGGCTTTTGTAGCAAGCGATCACTATAAGCCTGTTCTAATTGTTCGGCACTAGCTTGAATTGGTACACTCAGAATTCGGTAATAGTCGAGGGGTATACGCACGATAATAAGTTCCTCTGGACGGCTTTAACGTCCTGGTAATTGACTAGTAAGTGATAAGTGAGAAATTAAATTATGGATCTAAATTCTGTATGTGGAAACTTTTTGATGACACCTGAATGATATACGTCTTAAGTAATTAAACGGATTTCAAAGACTTGAAATTACATTTTTGCCAGCATTCTAACGTGGTTTTAGCAAACTACAGAAAATATTTAGAATTATTGAGCAAAAAAACAAAGAAATGTAAATTTTGTTAAAAATTATGAATTTATCACAGCCCAAAATTATAGTTATCGATGACGATCCTACTGGTTCACAGACGGTACACAGTTGTTTACTACTGATGCATTGGGATGTAGAGACTCTCAAACAAGGCTTAGAAGATGATGTACCTATTATGTTTATCTTAAGCAATACTAGGGCGATGAGTCCTGAGCAAGCAGCAGACTGCACCAAAGAAGTTTGTCAGAATCTGAAAATCGCGATCGCAGAATTGAAGATCGAAGAATTTTTGGTAGTAAGTCGTTCTGACTCTACGTTAAGAGGACACTATCCTATTGAAACGGACGTAATAGCTCATGAATTAGGTGGTTTTGATGCTCATTTTCTGACCCCTGCTTTTTTTGAAGGGGGAAGAATTACTGTTGACAGTACCCATTATCTATTAATCGACGGAGTTAAAACTCCTGTGTCGGAAACTGAATTTGCTCAGGATTCAGTATTTGGCTATAGCTATAGTTATCTACCTAATTATGTGGCGGAAAAAACCCAAGGGAAAATTTCAGCTGAGGAAGTAATTAAATTCTCTCTAGCAGATATCAGGAGTGGTCAAATTCGTCAACGCCTGTTACAACTTACAGGTAATCAATGTGTTGTTGTCGATGGAGAAACCCAAGCTGATTATGATTTATTAGCTCAATCAATCTTACAAACATCAGCAGAGGGTAAACGCTTTTTATTTCGTTCTGCTGCCAGTTTATTAACCTCTTTGGCGCAGTTAGGAGAACAGCCCGTACCACCAACAAAAATGGCAGACTATAAACCCACTGACAAAACTGGTGTAATCTTGGTGGGGTCTCATGTTCAAAAAACTACTCAACAGTTAAATCAACTGTTAACAGAAGATGGAATTGTGGGTATTGAAGTAGATGTAGCGCGTTTACGCCCTGATCCCGAAGAGCGGACTGCTATTTTACGAGAAACTCTCGAGTCGGTGAAGCGAGTATTTACCCAGGGGCAAACTCCAGTAGTTTATACCAGTCGCGAGGAGTTGAGTTTCCCTGATATTCAACAACGCTTGCAGTTTGGTATATTAGTCTCTGCTCTATTGATGGATGTAGTCAAAGGTCTGCCACCAGAAATTGGTTTTTTAATTAGTAAAGGAGGTATTACTTCTAACGATGTACTCAGTATCGGGCTAAACTTAAGAGCAGCCAGACTAGTGGGACAGATTTTACCAGGCTGTTCGGTGATTCGTACAGAGCCAACCCATCCTCAATTTCCTAACTTACCGGTAGTTTTGTTTCCTGGTAACGTGGGAAATCAAGATAGTCTAGTTGCTGCTTGGCATCGCTTAAGGAACTCCTAAGCTTTGATCGATAGGAATTTACGCTAGTATGTGAAGCGAGAAAACATACCTAACCAGAAAGTGGGTATTAAGGATGATCAGGATAGTTGCATGACTTTTGAGCCTACTATCTCCCTAGATAAAATGGACGATTTAATTGATCCGTCTCCCTTAGTAAATCGTTATTCCCAAATCTGCCTCAAAAATGATGGCGATCGACTTTTGTTGGTTCTGCCCACTCAGGCGGAAATTAATTCTGATTTACCGTGGTCAGAAACGTGGCAAGAACTAAAACATCTCTTACAGACCAAAGAGCAGTCTTGGCAAGTAGGAACAAAAGTGTGTTTGATTGCTAAGGATCGGCTGCTGGACGCTAGACAATTACAAACCATTGATGAAACTCTCAATGACGTAAAACTCTGTCTCGAGACAGTTAATACTAATCGGCGACAAACAGCAGTGGCCGCAGCTACTAGTGGCTATTCTGTGCAGCAAACTCCTCTTAGCCAACCTTTAGGAGATGACCTGGAAGAACTTACTACTGAGCCTTCTATTTTAGCAGAGCCATTGTACATCCAAAGTACGGTACGCTCTGGTATAGAAATACGCCATCCAGGGACAATTGTCATTTGCGGCGATTTAAATCCCGGAGGAAAAGCGATCGCCGCCGGGGACATTTTAGTCTGGGGACGTTTAAGAGGTATTGCTCATGCAGGAGCCCAGGGTAATCGTCAATCTAGAATTGCAGCATTACAAATGGAGTTTACTCAACTGCGTATTGCCGATGTTGTAGCGAGACCACCTAAATTGAGACCAAGTAGTTTTTCACCAGAGTTAGCTTTCATGACTACCGAAGGAATTCGTTTGGCAAATACCCTGGATTTTGCTAAAACTTATGTTTTTTCGGCGTCAAAGAAGGCATGGGTCGATAACAATCAAGCAAAATAGATACAGCAACCAACTAAATTGTAAGCAAACAGTATGAGTCGTATAATTGTTGTTACTTCTGGCAAAGGAGGAGTGGGTAAAACCACCACCACATCAAACTTAGGAGCGGCATTAGCCCAGCAAAATCGCTCTGTAGCCCTCATTGATGCTGACTTTGGACTAAGAAACTTGGATTTGTTGCTAGGACTAGAAGAGCGAGTAGTCTATACTGCTATAGACGTACTTGCTGGAGAATGTCGGCTAGCTCAAGCCTTGGTAAAAGATAAACGTCTTAAAGGTTTAGTTTTACTACCTGCGGCACAAAACCGAAATAAAGAATCAGTTCAGCCAGAACAAATGAAGAAAATAGCTACTGCCTTAGCTAAAGGCTATGACTATATTCTCATTGATTGCCCCGCAGGTATAGAATTAGGTTTTCGTAATGCCATTGCCGCCGCTCAAGAAGCCTTGATTGTGACTACTCCTGAAGTTGCTGCGGTACGAGATGCAGATCGCGTGATCGGACTTTTGGAAGCAGAAGGAGTTAACAAAATTGGTCTAATTATCAATCGGGTTAAGCCCTTGATGGTTGAAGAAAATAAGATGATGGGGGTCGAGGATGTTTTAGAATTATTGGGCGTGCCTTTGATTGGCGTTATTCCTGATGATGAAAAAGTAATTGAGGCTACCAACCGAGGCGAACCTCTAGTGTTGGCAGAATATAATTCTGTTCCGGCTATGGCATATGTTAATATAGCTCGGCGTTTAGAAGGAGAAAAAGTGCCATACCTCGATTTAATGGCAAATCAAGGTAATTTTTTGTTTCGTCTGCGTCGGATGTTTGGTGGCTAATTGGCACAATTAATTTTGGTTGAGACAACACTAATCTTAAATCCTCTTTGTAAACAACACTTATAGATTATGTTCGTGTTATCCAATGCAGACAATCTTAAACATGATTAAAAGGTTTCTGGAAATGCTTTTTCCCTGGAATAAAAATGCTAATAGCCGAGATCGCGCTAAAAGTCGTCTAAAACTGATTATTGCTCATGATCGAGCTATGATCAACCCAGATATGTTGACAGCAATGCGCGAAGAGATTTTGGATGTGGTTGCTCGCTATGTTGAAGTGGATCGAGACGAAATGGAATTTTCTCTTTCTAACGATCATCGTATGACAGCTCTAACCGCTAATTTACCAATTCGCCAAATCAAAAGATTAGGTGTTGAACTTCAAGAAAGATTACCAGAAAATACTTCGATCGATATACAAGATATACAAGATCTAGAGGTACTGGAAGTTGAGCAGAGCGGTAATGAAGCGAAATCTCAATCAGAATAAATATCAATAAAAGCTGTTGTACTAGGCTATCCGCTGGCGTACATACTCCTGTTTTATGGACTAGATTCTTGCGTCTGCGGAATATTCTGGTGAAAAATTTTCTACCAATAAAACTATTGATTTCTAAATATAGCAATACGAACTTTTATTAGGACACTCATTACTCGTTACTCGTTACTCGTTACTCACCCTTCGGGAGGTGCCCTAAAGGACTTCCTTCGGTCGCGCATTCCCTTGCCCAGATAACGCTCCTGGGTAAACGCCTTACGTCGCCCTAAAGGATACCGCTCCGCATAACGCGGGGTCGCACCTTTACTTACGAGCAATCAAATAAACTTGTCCTAACGTAACTTTGTACGGCTATATCTACTCAGAAAACTGTAATCACGAAATTACAGCAATACATTCGATTTCTACCAAAACGTCTTTGGGTAAGCGAGAAACCTCTACGCAAGCACGAGCGGGAGCTGTATCTTCAGCAAAATATTGAGCATAAACCTGATTCATAGAGGCAAAATTGGCTAAATCAGAGAGAAAAACACTAGTTTTGACGACATTATCCCAATTAGTTCCTGCCTCTGTCAGTATTGCTTCAATGTTAGTCATTACCTGCTTAGTTTGAGCAGTGATATCGCTCTCACCGACAATATTACCCGACTGGGGATCGAGGGGAATTTGTCCGGCAATAAAAAGCATCTCACCACTAGTAGCGATCGCTTGATTATAAGGACCGACGGGAGCAGGAGCCAGCTTCGTACGAATAACTTTTTTAGACATAGGGACTAATAATCAATCCTAAAATCAGTAACAGTGAACTAGAAAGATATAAATTAACGGCAATAAACTTGCTGTTGCTTACTTTTTGGGGGGAGTCATGATTTCGCAAAACATGACTAACGAGCTGATAGGCAAAAGGTAAGCTGCCAAAAATAATTAAGCTCAAAGAAGGCAAAACACTTAAAACAACCAAAATTACCGCCAAGAAATAAATACTAGCGGTTAACCAGGTCAATATCTGGGCACCCTTACTTGTTCCCAAGCGCACGATTGGCGATCGCTTACCAGCAGCCAAATCATCTTCTACCTGATGAAAATGGGAACAAAACAGAATAATTGAGGTGCTGATCCCAATGATGCTGGAGATAGCTAAACTAGCACCTGAAAATGACTGAGTTTGAGAATAGTAAGCAGCTGAAACTGCACCAGGACCAAAAGTAACAAAACAAATTATCTCTCCTAAACCCAAGTAGCCCAAACGAAAAGGGGGACCTTGGTAAGTATATCCCAGTAGACAGCAGAGCAATACAAGCCCTAACACAGTCCAATCTTTTTGCCACCAACACAAAGCAAAAATTCCTGCCAGACCAAGACCAAGACAGCAATTAGCAATCCAGAAAACTAAAAATTTGTTACCTGTCAAATTAACGACTGAATGATCTTTGTGAATATCAATACCGGTCTCGGAGTCGAAGACATCGTTGCTTAGATTTAACCAGGCAATAATCAAAATTGCCGACCCTAAGAAAGTAAAAAATATCTGGGAATCAAAAAGACCAGTTTGAGCAAAAGCAATTGCTGTACCCACTGCAATTGGTATGACCGCCACACTGTAAATTGGTGGTTTGATAGCTGCTAGCCACAGTTGAGGATTTATTCTGCTGATTTGCTTGGTTGTCATTGAGATTGTACAAGCGGGAGGTAACAACGGTCGTTTCACCAATTGATACGACCTTTAGTACCCTATCAGGTATGACCCTCAAGTGTTGATGATGTTTCACGAAAATTCACTTTAGACAGTAATTTTCTGGAGACACAAGATGATAAAAATTCTTAATCTCAGTTAATTCTCAGTTAAGTTAGTGTTAGGACTATTGCAGTAGGTAGCCTATAATGTATATCATAAATTTACTTTTTTTTATTAGTTATTCGCTAATAAACATCTGATTTAGATTTTTTTTATAATCTTCGTGCCGAAACTTTATTGGGAATGACACAATCTAAAAGCTCTATGTCCTTTGCAACTCAATCTAGTAATTTAGTTTTAGATAATAATACAGAATTAGATAGTTTTTGGCACAATAATCAGTTTGATTTTACCGTAACAAAAGATACAAAAATTATTAGTTTTGCTTGTCAAATTCCGACTGTAGATCCCCTGGCTTGTTTACAACAATTCGGCCATACTAATACACTTTATTTTTATTGGGAAAATCGTAGTAAGCAAGAATCTGTTACGGCTTGGGGAGTTACTAGAAGTAATTATACTAAATCTAACTCCAGGTTTAGTCTGGCTCAAGATTTTGTAAAAAATTGTTTTCAACAAACTATTAGAGAAGGAGATGATACTCTAGCAATTGGTAAACCAGGGGTATTTTGTAGCTTTACTTTTTTTGCTGATCCTCAAAAAACTGAACCCTTTAAGTCGGGAACTTTATTTTTACCACGTTTTCAAATAGTAAAAAAGAATAAAAACTGCTGTTTAATTGTCAACTTTCCCTTGAAAAAAGAACAAGAAAAGGAAGTAATTGTCAAGCAAATTAAACAAAAAGTAAATAACATTAACTGGTCAGCTTTAGGAAGTCTAAATACTAATGAAGAAGATAGCTTATTACCTATAGATAGGGCTCAATCCCAAGACACAAAGTATTTTAGATCCGTTGTCACATCTGCTCTTGATGCTATTGCCATTGACGAGATGAGCAAAATTGTCATTGCCCACACTACCGACATTCAGTCTGCTGCTTCATTTAAAGTTATCAAATCCCTCAACAATTTGCGTGAGCTTCATCCAGACTGTTATATTTTTGCTACTAGTAATGGTGAGGGACAACACTTCATTGGGGCAAGTCCTGAACGTTTAATCAGTGTACAAAATCAGCAGCTAGTGACCGATGCTTTAGCTGGCTCGGCACCCCGAGGGACAAATAATAATGAAGATTTGCACCTAGCTAATATGCTGCTCAAGAATAGAAAAGAGAAGCGAGAACATAAAGCTGTTAGCGATTTTATCATGCAGCGTCTGCGGAGTGTTGGTTTAAAACCTCATCAGCTTCCCCTGCAACTACTAAAGCTGTCTAATATTCAACATTTATGGACACCGATTTATGCACATTTACCAGCAGACATAGAACCATTAGAAATTGTCGCTCTATTACATCCAACTCCTGCGGTAGCTGGTGTGTCCACCGAAATTGCTTGTGAAAAAATTCGTCATTATGAAAAATTTGATCGCTCTTTATATGCTGCGCCCTTAGGTTGGGTAGATTATGAAGGGAATTGTGAATTTATCGTTGGCATTCGATCCGCATTGATTGATGGCGATCACGCTAGGCTATATGCTGGAGCAGGAATAGTTTCTGGTTCTAACCCCACTAAGGAATTTGCTGAGGTGCAATTAAAATTACAGTCTCTCTTGAAGGCTCTGGTTTAACTGCTAGATGATCGATTTTCGTAATGTCAATACACTGTGGGCATCGATTTTAGTCGAGACACTATACCGTTGTGGTTTGACTATGGCAGTAATTTGCCCTGGTTCCCGTTCTAGCCCTTTAACAGTTACCTTTGCCAATCATCCTCACATTGAAACGATTCCTATTTTAGATGAACGTTCAGCCGCCTTTTTCGCTTTGGGCAGAGCTAAAAAAACGGGATTACCGACAACCTTAGTTTGTACTTCCGGTACTGCTGGCGCAAATTTTTATCCCGCAGTAATTGAAGCCAAAGAAAGCTGTATCCCCCTAATCATTTTCACTGCCGATCGCCCTCCAGAATTACGAAACTGCCATGCAGGACAGACTATTGACCAAGTAAAGCTCTATGGTAATTTACCTAACTGGCAATGTGAACTGGCTCTTCCAGAAGCCGGGCTGGAAATGCTACGCTATCTACGTCAAAATATGGTTCAAGCTTGGACACAGTCGCTGTTTCCTGTTCCAGGCATTGTCCATATCAATGTGCCATTTCGGGAGCCTTTAGCACCTACTTTACAACCCGAACTAGCAGAGTTAGCAACTAAGTTTGATGTTCAAGATTTTTTTAACGCTGTTGCTTCCTCGCCACCTATTAAACCCCCTTACTTTTCTTTGCCCCTTGCTACTTGGCAGAATCAGCGAGGTATTATTATTGCAGGCTTAGCCCAACCCCAAAATCCCCAGAACTATTGTCAGGCGATCGCCAGTTTAGCCAAATTACTATCATTTCCTGTATTAGCCGAAGCATTATCCCCGGTCAGAAACTATGCTCCGTTGAACCCCTATTTAATTTCTACCTATGATGCAATTCTGCGCCAAGATAATCTAGCCAAACAGTTGCTTCCCGAAATAGTGATTCAAATCGGAGAACTTCCTACTAGCAAACAGCTAAGAAACTGGCTCCACAATATTAATGTTCAGCGTTGGATTATTGATTCCAGAGTAGAAAACTTCGATCCGCTCCACGGAAAAACAATTCATATTAATAGCTCAGTTGAACAGCTTGCCCAAAACATAGATTCTAATCAAGAAAAATTTAATCAAGAAAAAATTCAACCATCGAGTTATTGTCAACAATGGTGTCAACTAGAAGCCGAAACCAGAAAAAAATTAGATAGTACTTTAGAATCAATCGCAGAAATATATGAGGGCAAAGCATCTTGGTTATTATCTCGAAGCTTACCCACTGCTACGCCAATTTATATTGCCAATAGTATGTCCGTTCGCAATGCCGAATATTTTTGGCAACCGAGTAACAGCAAAGTTACTCCTTACTTTAGTCGTGGGGCAAATGGTATTGACGGCACACTTTCAACTGCTTTAGGCATAGCTTACGGTGATGCTGGAGTTTTGCTAACAGGAGATTTGGCACTACTACACGATACCAATGGCTTTCTAATTCACCAAAAGTTTCAGGGTCACTTAACTATTATCCTCATAAATAACAACGGTGGCGGTATTTTTGAAATGTTGCCCATTGCTAATTTTGCTTCAGAATTTGAAGAATATTTTGCTACTCCTCAGTCCGTTAACTTTGCCCAACTTTGTGCTACCTATAATGTTGAACATCGACTGATTCAAAACTGGCAAGAGTTTGAACAGCTACTTAATAATCTACCAACAACAGGAATCAGAGTATTAGAGTTGATTTGCGATCGCCAGAAAGATGCAGCTTGGTTAAAAAGCAACTTAGCTCAATTTAGTTAACCAAATAGATTGAAACAGAAATTATTCTTCTGCATTTGTTTCTTCATCTTCGTCTAGAATATCTTCTAGTTCATCTGTCCCCTTATCATCATGAAACCGATCTGGTTGATGAGGCATAAATCGACCAGTACTTTTAATCCATCTAAAAAGAGATTCATTTTCTCTGGGGGAAATAATCGATGCAGGTTCGCCTATCGGTTCTTGTTGAAGTGCAGGATTTTTGTATTTTTTATTCATGTTTGTAGTTACTTCAAGTCTCATGTAATAAATTGCTTTTTAATAAAAGGTGAAGTCATTGCCGTTAAAAGACCGCCATAATCTAGGTTGAAATTTACTCCTACTCCGACTTTTAAATCAGAATTTTTGCAGTCGAGAACCACATGATCGCTACTAGCTCCTAATATTTCCAGATCTTGATTCGGACTTAAACCAGATATCAGAGTATCCTGCTTTCCTAAAGCAATAATTGCTCTTCTGTGCCTACCGCGATCGCGGAAAATGGGAATATTACCGAAAGCATCCTGACAAATTTCTCCAAAGGGCAGAGAAGGCTTTACTTTTGATTCGATAACTTCGGCAATCAATTTAAAAGCATTGGTATGTAATTCTGGAATAGTTTGACCGTTGACAGTTTCACAGCCTAAAAGAATTGATTCTCCCAAACGCAGATTATTAATTCGTCCAACTTCCTTTGTAGATTGGTACCATTTATAGTTAGCCGAGTTCCCCCCAGAAATTAGGGACAAGTTAATTTGAAATTTCTTTTCGATCGCGTCGGTTAATTCCGACAATTGCAGCATTTTTTGATTGTCAGGCTTAATACCCCCATAACAAGCCAAATTACAACCGAGTCCGATAATTTTGAGATGAGGTAAGTTAAGAACTTTTTTAATGAAGAGGAAAATATCATGGGGCAGTATCCCCTCTCGCAAGTCACCCATTTCCACCATTAAAATTATCTGATGAATTTTATTTTGCGAAGATGCATAATAGTTAAGCTTTTCAAGGGTATCAATTTCTGTATTGAGGCTAATATCTACATTTTCAACAATCGATTCTGCTTGACTTGGGGCAGTGCGGAGTAATACAAACTGAGTTGATACTCTCGCATTGATCATCCTTTGAATATTTTCCAAACGAGAGTCGGCAATAAACTTGACTCCTCCTCGAATCATTGCTTCGGCAATTAAAGGTTCTCCCAAGACTGCTTTAGAGACTCCCATTATGGAAATACCCTGTTCTCCGTAAAGTTCGCACAACATCCGAGTATTATGCTGTATTTGAGATAGGATAATTTCTATTCTAGGCATAAACGCTTTCATAGGTTTATGGCAATGTTTAGCATCTACCCTGTCCTTAATAAAGGAGGTATCTGAGAATTTCGTTGGTTTTGCTGAACGAGAGAAGGGAAAAGACTATATAAAGCACGTATCAGTTTTGTACAACCATAAGTCAAAACATCTGTAGTTGGTAACAAAAGACGGTCTTCATAGCTTTTAATCGTTCTCTGAACTTCTGTCTCGGTTAAATTTTCATGGCTTAAAGCGATCGCAATTACCTGAGTTTGGGCAATTGCTTTAATTAGAAGAATTTCACTGACAATACTGGGCATTGGTAAGAGAGGAAAATCGCAGCGAAATTTCCTGCTAGGAGGATGTTGTAGAATAATTCCATCAGGCATACATCCTTTTAAAATGCCTACAGAACTCATAAAAGCGGGATGAGAGACGGAACTTTGCCCCTCTACCAAAATAATGTCGGGACTTTCTTGTTGAAAGGCTTGAACAACGGCATTTTCTATTTCTCCAATCACAAATTGAGAGACCAGGGCATCGATGGATACACCATAGGTTGCCCCTTGCATTAAGCCTGTTTGTCCTGTTGCCACCAACACTGATTTAATACCCGAATTGTTTAAAGCTTTATTTAATTCCACTGCGGTAGTCATTTTGCCACAGGCGCAATCTGTGCCTAAAATGGCAACTACAGGAATATTAACTTTAGCAATTTCTCCCGTGAAGACATGGAGGTCTTTTAATTTTGGCGGTTTTCTGATGTCTTTAATTTCAATCCCCCACCTAGCAGCCATTTCGATGAATTCAGGATCTTCAGAAAAGAACTCATGAAGACCATTAATGATATCCATTCCATTAGTCATTGCTTCCAAGATTAAGGATCTTTCGGCAATAGATATGGAAGCGTCTAAAGGAGCTTTGCCATAAATATAGCAATCGGGAATGTCTGGTAACTGATCTAAAGCTGACTGTAAGTTAGCAAAGATGGGAATATAGTTTTTCTGATTATCTAATTCTTCTCCTGCATCTTTGCCTGCTAAGGAACTATCAATAACGCCCAAAATATTATAAGTTTCCGAGTGTCGAACTAAACCTGCTGCGGTTTTACCGTCCATTAAGCCAAATTGATTTTCACAGTAAACTAAAGCTGTTTTTTTTGCGATCGGCATTAAGATTATTTTCCTTGATGAAATTAATTGAAAACTTGGGATCAATCAGCAATATTGACTTTTATGGAGCTTCAAATCATGATTTCCATAGATAAACTCTTCTCAAGTTATTTCTCTCTAGATTAGTCTCTGTAACGCTTAAGTCTGAATTACTCATTTCTACATTTATTTAGGTACGCTTGAAGCATTCCCGCATCAGCCAGACTTGATTCGTTCAATTTAGCTTGACCCAGATGAGATTTGGTTAGGTTTGTACCTCGTAAGTTTGCTCCAATCAGGTGCGCTCCAGATAAATTGACATCAAACTTCTCCTTGATTAAAGGGTGTAGAGATTTATATTCGGAGAGAAGTTTACAAATTTAGTCAAGGTTCCGAAAATATTTCTTAACAGTTCTATTCTAACTCGGAACTCTATACAAATACGATCGAGATACAACTCTTATTAATGTATCGATCTTAACTAAAGTTAGGTTGTCAATCAGTTTATTTTTTGATCAACAATTCTCAACCTTGTAGTAGACACTCGATAATTTATACTTTTTTGAAAGTCAATAAATTTTGAGATCAATCCGAATAGTTCAATTACGCTATGCCGACAACTGCTTCTAGTAATAAATCTCCCCTCTCTGCTACCATAATTGCCAAACATAAGGCAGGAGAAAGCTTAGTCAATGCTGACTTTAGTAATCAAGATCTTTATGCGATCGCACTGAATCAAGCCAACTTAGAGCAGATTAACTTTTCCCAGAGCATTTTAACCAACGCGGATCTGATTGAAGTAAATCTCAAGGGAGCCAATCTCCGTAATGCTGACTTACGAGGGGCAAATTTAACTGGAGCAAACTTAACTGGAGCAGATTTAACTGGAGCCTATCTCAGTCGTGCTGATCTACGTCAGGCAAACTTAAGCGACGCAATTTTGGAAGATACTCAGTTTCAAGTAACTATATATGATAACGATACAATCTTTCCTGAAGATTTTAACTATAAAAGCTCTGGTGCAGTAGGACCTGGTGCTAATCTTAACGGAGCTTTTCTCAATACTGCCAACCTGCGGGGAGTAAATCTGACAGGAGCGAGAATGATGGGAGCTTATCTTAGTGGAGCAGATTGTACAGGTGCAATTTTAGATAATGTTTCCTTCAGTGGTGCAAACTTGCAGAAAGCGATTATGACTGGGGCGAGTTTACGTGATGCTCGTTTGGGTAATACTGAATTGAAAGGAGTTGATTTTAGGGCAGCAGATTTAACAGGAGCAAATCTAGATAATATTCAAAATATTGCAGGGGCGGACTTTAGCATGGTTAGAGGTTTAAGCGAGCAAGCGCGCTCGGCTATTCTGGGTTTTCCGGCACCAGATTTAACGACTTGGAATGCCTATACACGTTGTAATACCAAAGATAGTTTGGAAAGAACAGAATAATATAAATATCTACAGCTCAAACGAAATCAGAACAGCTTAAGATATTAAACAGATTGTAAAAAAATATTAAGCATCCATTTTAATGAGTTTATCTTACGTCATAGGAATTTTGGTGTTCCTACTAATAATAGGTATTGCAGTTTATCTTTTGACTGCTCGTAGTTATCAATCTGCTGATTCTGTAGCCAATTCCTACGATCAGTGGACTGAAGACGGTATTTTAGAATTTTACTGGGGTGAACATATTCATTTAGGTCATTATGGCTCACCATCAAAATCAAAAGAATTTATTGCTGCTAAGTATGACTTTGTCGATGAAATGGTGAGTTGGGGTGGTTTAGATAAATTACCCTCTGGAACTACTTTATTAGATGTTGGCTGTGGCATTGGCGGCAGCAGTCGTATTTTAGCTAAGGATTATGGCTTTGATGTTACTGGTGTTACTATTAGTCCTCAACAGGTGGCCCGCGCTCAAGAACTAACCCCTCCAGATGTTAATGCTAAGTTTCAAGTAGATGATGCAATGGCACTTTCTTTTCCTGATGCTAGTTTTGATGTGGTTTGGTCTGTTGAGGCTGGTCCTCATATGCCTGACAAAGCAGTTTTTGCCAGAGAATTACTTCGTGTTCTTAAGCCTGGGGGAATTTTGGTAGTAGCTGATTGGAACCAGCGAGACGATCGCCAAAAACCTTTAAATTTCTGGGAAAAACCTGTCATGAGACAGCTATTAGATCAATGGTCTCATCCTGAATTTTCTAGTATCGAAGGATTTTCCGAACGATTGGTAGAAACAGGTTTAGTAGCAGGAGAAGTCATTACCGCAGACTGGACTCAAGAAACTCTTCCTTCTTGGTTCGATTCTATTTGGCAGGGAATAGTTAAACCCAAAGGATTAGTCATGTTTGGTTTTTCTGGCTTTATCAAGTCTTTACGAGAAGTACCCACCATACTTTTGATGCGCCTTGCATTTGGAGCTGGTCTTTGTCGGTTTGGTATGTTTCGAGCTATTCGGGCTGATGTTGCTTCAGAGTCCCAAGTTACTCAGGACGAAGTTGCCCAATTAAGATAGATGATTATTCGTGAAGCCAGATTAAATGATTCAGCCGCGATCGCTAAAGTTCATGTCGATACTTGGAAAACAACATATCGTGGCATAGTACCAGAAGACTATATTGCGAAATTATCATACAAAAGGCGAAAGAGTAACTGGGATAATCAACTTAGTATCGGTACTGAAGCCGAGTCAGACTATTTTATTTATGTGGCTGAAAATTTTATTGGAGAGATTGTTGGTTTTGTTGATGGGGGTTTGGAGAGAAGCAGCGACTCTAGATATAAATGCGAAATATACGCCATCTATATTTTGGAAGCTTATCAAAGAAAAGGTATCGGACGTAGTCTTGTTCAACTAATTGCATCTAGATTATCTCAATTAGGTTTAACTTCAATGTTGGTCTGGGTTTTAGCTGATAATCCTGCAAGCCAATTTTATCAAGCTCTTGGCGGCCAAAAAATTTATCAAAAGCTGATTAAAATTGAAGGTATCGAGCTAGAAGAAGTAGCATATGGATGGAATGATACTAGAGTTCTTACTGCCAAATGATAAAAGAACTCAGCAAAAAGGGAGGTAATTCCAGCAAACTAATTAATTTTCAAAGCCGAGGTGATAATTTCCGGCGTAACCCGATCGGTAATTATTACTTCGCCAATACTAGTAGGAAGAATAAAACGTACTTTCCCTGCTTTAACCTTCTTATCACTTTTAATAGTTTCTAAAATATCCTCTACTGTCAACTCAGAAGGAATTTCGGTTGGCAAACCCGTTTTAACAATTAAGTTATCTTGCCGTTGAGTCTGTTCTTTGGTCCATAAACCCATCTCCACCGCAATTTTTCCTGCTGCCACCATACCGATCGCCACAGCCTCACCGTGAACAAACTGTTTATAGTGAGTTAAACTCTCAACGGCATGACCAATAGTATGTCCGTAATTAAGAATTGCTCGTAATCCTGCTTCTTTTTCATCTTGGCTAACGACATCAGCTTTTGCCTGACAGGAACGAGTAATAATAGTTTCTAGCAACTCCTCGCTGACATAATCTAAACTATCCAGGCGATCGCTAGCTTCTAATTTAGTAAATAAATCTTGATCCCAAATAACACCATACTTAATCACTTCTGCCATACCTGCCCTAAATTCTCTGGAAGGCAAGGTTTTTAACAGGGTCGGATCGATCGCCACTAATTTAGGCTGATAAAATGCTCCAATCAAGTTTTTACCTTGGGGATGGTTAACTCCGGTTTTGCCGCCTACCGAAGCATCGACGATGGCGAGTAGAGAAGTGGGCACCTGCACAAAATTCACTCCCCGTAACCAAGTAGCAGCAGCAAATCCTGTCATATCGCCGATTACCCCACCCCCTAAAGCGACTAAGGTGGAAGAACGCTCTAAATGATTGGCTAAAGCTGTATCGTATACTTGCTGAATAGACTGGAGATTTTTGAATTCTTCCCCTGCTGGTATTAAATGAGTAGATGTTTCAAATCCCGAAGATTCTAATGATTTAACGCAGGTCTCGCCATAGTGTTCAAATATCTCTGGGTTCGAAATGACCAGTACTTTGTTACCGATAGCTAACTTTTGCATTTTGTTGCCTAACTGAGCTAGGCTGCTAGGAGCGATCGCAATTTCGTAAGAGTCTTGAGGAAGATTTACAGTGATCTTAGGCATATCGGCTAAAGCTATTTTTTAGAGATTTTATTGTAAATTTTTTTCGGCTTAAGTTACTTAAAGATTTAACTGTTTGGCTACTATTTACTATCACAACCCAAAGTTAAAAACTAAGAACTAAAAACTAAGAACTAGGAACTAAATTAGCTTAAGCTTAATTACATAGTAAACTTGGCAAAATTTATTATTTATCTGTGAACGGTAACTCTAATTTGATTTCGTCCCCTGCAAGCCGAATGTTCAAACGCTTGGCTTTTAATGGTTGGACTATTCTAGTTATGGCGATCGCCTTAGTGATTGCCATGCCTATATTTTTTGTTTTTAGTAGTATTTTTACTAAATCTACTGCTATCTGGAAACATTTAGCGGCAACAGTTTTACAAGATTACATCCTTAACTCCCTAATGTTGATGCTCTTGGTAGGTATAGGAGTATGTCTCATTGGAGTAGGAACAGCCTGGTTGGTAACGATGTGTCGTTTTTGGGGCAGCAGATGGCTGGAGTGGTTGCTATTACTGCCATTAGCAGCTCCTGCATATCTATTAGCTTATGACTATACCAAAATGCTAGATTACTTTGGACCAGTTCAGACTTGGTTACGTGGTCTGTTTGGCTGGACTAGTGTTAATGACTATTGGTTTCCTGAAATTCGCTCACTGTGGGGAGCAGCGGTCATGTTGCTCTTAGTTTTATATCCCTATGTATATTTATTAGCGCGGGTAGCATTTCTAGAACAGTCAGTATGTACCCTAGAAGCTAGTCGCTCTTTAGGATGTAATCCTTGGCGTAGTTTTTTTACGATTGCTATTCCCTTAGCTAGACCTTCGATTGCAGCGGGCTTAGCTCTAGCATTAATGGAAACTCTCAATGACTTAGGTACTGTAGAATACTTTGGAGTTAATACCTTTACCACTGGAATCTATCGTACCTGGTTGGGAATGGGAGAGAGAGCCGCCGCAGCTCAATTAGCCGCTTTTCTGATGATTTTTATTTTACTGTTAATTGTCTTAGAAAGGCGATCTCGAAGTGCCGCCCAGTACTATGAAAGTTCTAACTCCCTCAGAAGATTAACCCCATATCAACTAAACTTTTGGCGCGGTGCATTAGCTGGGTTTTGCTGTTTACTGCCTGTCATCTTTGGATTTATCATTCCTGCTATTTATCTAGTACATTTAACGTTAAAAAATATCGACTCGGCTTTCAATGACAAATTCTGGGATTTAGCTCAACATAGTTTTATTCTCGCTATCATGACAGCGATCGCCGCTATGCTCATTTCTTTATTGATGGCTTATGGTCAAAGACTGGAACCAAACTGGTTTATGAAAACGGCAGTTAGGATTGCCGCGATGGGTTATGCCATTCCTGGTTCAGTAATCGCTGTAGGAGTACTAATTCCTGTAGCCGGATTAGATAATATAATTGACGGTTGGATGCGTTCTACATTTAATATATCCACTGGTTTATTGCTGTCAGGAACAATCGCCTCATTAATTTTTGCCTATTTAGTACGTTTTCTGGCGGTTGCCTTTGGCTCGGTAGAATCAAGCTTAAACAAAATTTCTCCTAGTTTAGATGATGCTTCCCGCAGTTTAGGATACGGTTCTACTAGTACCCTCTGGAAAATCCATACCCCTTTATTATCTGGTGGACTATTGACCTCGGCAATGCTAGTTTTTGTCGATGTGATGAAAGAATTACCTGCTACTCTAGTAATTCGTCCCTTTAATTTTGACACCTTGGGAATTAGGGTTTATCAATATGCTTCTGATGAAAGACTGGCAGAGGCTGCTTTACCTGCTTTAGCAATTGTCTTAGTGGGAATAATCCCCGTAATTCTCTTGAGTTGGCGTATTACCCACTCACGGTAATTAGTTTTTACTTTTCAGGAGGAACTATCAATTTTAGCTGCTGTATTAAAATCGGTATATCATTTTGAATGACATCCCAAACAATATTGAGATTAATATCATCGTATTCATGAACTAATCGATTTCTCATTCCGTTAATCTCTTGCCATGAAATATAGGATAAAGATCTTTGAGTCATTTCGGAAACTCTTCTTGCTGCTTCAGCAATCACTAATAATCGTCTAATCACTGAATCTTGAAGTTGAATATTATCAATCAACTCCTCTTTTGAGCATTGAGCAGTGTACTGTATTACAAGTTCTGCGGATTGCAACATATCAAGCAGAAATTGAAGATCCCGTTGCATAAATTACCTGAATAGAAGATAAGATTGCTTGACGACGCAAATAGTTACGACTGGTTTCGATGCCTTGGCGAGTAATTAGATCGACTTCTCTTTTAAAAATAGTCTTTAACTCTTCTTCCATTTGCTCTAGATTCCAGAAGGTAGGATGAGCGTTAGCATCAAATTGAACCATTACATCAATGTCGCTATCAGGACGGAAATCATCTCGCAACACAGAGCCAAACAAAGCAAATTCAGTAACTTGCCAATCTTTGCAAAATTTTTTGATCTTCTCTATAGAAATTTCTATATTTTTAACTTTCATCGTATTCTTTGTTAACTGTATCGAATTCGGCGATCGCTACAATCAAGCTAAAACTTATCACAATTTGGGAATAGTTGCCGAAAAATCAGGAGAATTAGCAAAAGCAAAAACTCAGTTGATGCAAGCTTTAGGGATTTTTTTAAAGTTTAATGATCAGCATTATTTAGGTGTTATCTTGGGCAATCTTGCTCGCATCTATAAAGCTAGCCAAGATGAGAGTATTTTGACAGAAGTAGCATTTATTTTGGGTACAACTGTGAAGAAAGTGAGGGAAAGGTTTGAGGATGGTGAAACAAAAAAAATCTAACTTGACAATAGAGTTAATTCTTTCATTTAGGCGATCGCTGCCATGATAATTTCTTTATTGATGGCTTATGGGCAGAGATTAGAACCTAACTGGTTCATGAGAACGGCTGTTAGAATTGCTGCGATGTACCCACTCACGGTAATTAACCTCAGTTTGGATCAAGGCAATTTAGGAGCGAGGTTAGCTCTAAGCTATAAGCTTAGAGCTTAAAACAAAAACATGTGAACAAAGCTAATTAGCATAAAGCGTACTAACGATATTGAACGGTTTGTTGTAATCGGTAGAGAGTAGCGTAATTTTTACCTCGGCTTATTAATTGCTGATGAGTGCCTCGTTCTATAATTTTGCCACCTTCAAGATAAAAGATAGTTATATATACGGTTGGATTTACTAATAAAGTTGTGATTATAATTGGGTATTTTGTAAGAAAAATATGATTATTCTGTTAACTTAAGTATTTTTCTTAATTCATCAGATAAATGTAACAGATTATGTCATGTTTATCTCCCAGTTAGTATATTTATGGTTGCTTCTAATCAGATTATTTCTGACTTGAATTTTCTTGTTATATCTTTGTTTGAAGTTAATACTTGTCTCTATTTTATAGGCTTTATTTTTAAACAAAGCATAGATTTTTTTGACGGCTATCATGCAAACCTAATCTTTGTTTCTGGTTTATCTCGAAGAGAAAAATCATCTATCTTTGCTCGGAAAATCAAAACTTATATGAGTTTGCTCAACTGCAAAAAATCTCTAAGATCAATCAGATCGACAACTAAACTATTTGTTTTCGCTTATTACTCTACAGAAAAGTTTATTCCTAGGGTTTTTTGCTATGGCTAATTATTAATAATTACTTAAGTAAACTTTAGAGCTGAGAGCTAATAGCTGAAAGCTGAGAGCTTTTCAAGGTAAAACCATGAGATGTAACAAATATGCAAAAGCAGATTTTATCTTATTTGAAATGTTATGTTTTTACGTCCTCTCTGGCATAAGTCTTTGAGATACGTAACTAATAACTAAAAATTCCCAAACATTTAATTTTAAAGTACTTAGGAGTGAAAAGAATATGGCTGATTTTAATGTAAATAGTTTTGACGAATTAAAGCAGGCGATTACCGATTCTAAAGGTAATAATGCAGCCGATACCATTAATATAAACAGTGATATTACTATCACTGAGCTATTGCCCTTAATTGAGGAAGATACAGGTCTAACCATCAATGGTAACGATAATACCATCGATGGTGGAGGGAATTTTCGGCACTTCTTTGTTAAAAGCGGTACTGTAGTCTTCGACAACCTAACTTTTGCTAATGGTTTAGCTAAAGGGGGAGATGGAGCAGGTGGTGGTGCGGGTATGGGCGGCTCGCTATTTATTTATGGAGGGGATGTAACTGTTAGCGACAGTACTTTTTCAGGCAATACTGCACAAGGTGGCAATCCCACGAATGGCTCTGTCGGTGGGAATGCTGGCTTTGTTACTCCCGATCCAAGTAATAACGGCGTCGACGGCGGCGACGGCGTCGACGGCGGCGACGGCGGCTACGGCGGCAACGGCGGCAACGGCGGCGGCGGCGGCAACGGCGGCAACGGCGGCAACGGCGGCAACGGCGGCTTCGGCGGCAACGGCGGCAACGGCGGCAACGCCGGCTACAACAACGGCAACTACGGCAACGGCGGCAACGGCGGCAACGGCGGCTTCGGCGGCGGCGGCGGCGGCGGCGGCGGCTACGGCAACGGCGGCGACGGCGGCGACGGCGGCTTCGGCGGCGGCGGCGGCAACGGCGGCGGCGGCGGCGACGGCGACAGCGGCTACGGCGGCGGCACCGCCGACGGCTTCGGCAACGGCGGCGCTGGTATGGGGGGGGCTATCTTTGCTTTTAGTGGTAAGTTAACAGTTCAAAATAGTACATTTAGTAGTAATGTGGCAGATGATGCCACGAATGATGATACATCTAATGGTCTTGGTGGTGCGATTTTCTCACTCAAGGATGATGCTGCTAATGATATTGATGGACAAAGCTTTGCTCTTCCTGAGGTAACTCTTGATACGGTCACATTTACAAGTAATTCTGCCGAAGATAATGCAGATACTAACCCATCACCCGACGACATTAGTTCTGGAGAAGATCTCGACACCGAAGATCTCTTCGGGAATACTATCACCCGCACCACGACTCCAAACCCAACCGTTGAATTCTCTGCTCCTACATATACAGTAGATGAAGGGGTTGGTATCAGCCAAGTTGTGACCCTAACCCGTGCAGCAAGTACCGTTGCCACAGATGTGCGTGTCGAGATTAATCCTAATACCACAGCTACTGACATCGTTGATTTTGATGGTGTTAATTTTCCCTCTGTTATAACCTTTGCTGCCAATGAAACCTCTAAAATAGTTGAAATTCCCATTATCGATGACACAGAAGTTGAGGGTGACGAAACCATTATTTTTGATGTGTCCGACGTAGACGTAAATGGGAACATCATCGGTATAAATGCCACCACAATCCTGACTATCACCGACAACGATACTGCTCCTACTACTGGTGGCGGCACTGGCGGTGGCTCTGGCAGTGGCTCTGGCGGTGGCTCTGGCAGTGGCTCTGGCGGTGGTACTCCTACTCCTACTACTGACGGTGGCTCTGGCGGTGGCTCTGGCAGTGGCTCTGGCGGTGGTACTCCTACTCCTACTACTGACGGTGGCTCTGGCAGTGGCTCTGGCGGTGGTACTCCTACTCCTACTACTGACGGTGGCTCTGGCGGTGGCTCTGGCAGTGGCTCTGGCGGTGGTACTCCTACTCCTACTACTGACGGTGGCTCTGGCGGTACTCCCACTACTGGTGGCAGTCTTGCGCCAGTTTCTAGTGGCGGTTCTAGTGGCGGTTCTAGTGGCGGTTCTAGTGGCGGTTCTACTAGCAATCCGAATAGATTTGAAGTTAACAACCTGGGTACCGATAGTTCTATCAGGTTCTCAATCACTCAAGACAGTGAGACTAGCCTCGGTGAAATTGACATTTTTAGCATCGACTCTAGCGGCAACCGTACTCAAGTTGGTAGCTTCTCACTGCTACAAGGGGAAGACTTGCCTTCTTCTTATAATCCATCTTTTACTGTTGATCATTCTTTACTATCGGACAACTCTACTCTCGAACTCGAACTCGTAGAAAACGGCGTTACTAGAGTAGCCACTATTTCCAGTGGTCCTAATGGAGAAATTGAGTTCGATTTTGATGGTGATACCGATTTATTAGCTTCAGTGGTTGATATTACCCCAACTACTAACGTGATGAGAGCCGATGGTGCAGATGATGCGGCAGCAATTGATCTGACTGGGGAATTTGGTCCACGGGATATGACTTTTAGCGTGTTCCGTGAGGCAGATTTTAACAATATAGTGGGCTTTTATACTACTGACGATGCTACTGGTGCCATTACAGATATTTCTGGTACTACTCTAAACCCTGGAGATGCAGGATATAAAGAAGCAGCACTAGCCAGACAATTAGATCTCACTTTATCGGGTGAAAATGGTCAAGAGAGAAACTTCACTGGCACCATTGAAGGTGGTGAATACCTTGGTATCTTTTTAGTCGTAGATGGAACTAACCCCGATACCAACGAAGTATTCTTC
This sequence comes from Pleurocapsa sp. PCC 7319, assembly GCF_000332195.1. Taxonomy (NCBI): domain Bacteria; kingdom Bacillati; phylum Cyanobacteriota; class Cyanophyceae; order Pleurocapsales; family Pleurocapsaceae; genus Pleurocapsa; species Pleurocapsa sp. PCC 7319. The sequence continues at coordinate 2,166,723 of NZ_KB235922.1, read as the reverse complement.
TCCAATGCTGGAGCCAACAGCGATGGTTTAGACCATACCAAGCTTTTGGGTGACAACACCTTCGGCTTTGAAGACCAGGTTGGTCTTGGCGATGCCGATTTCGATGATGTAATTGTTTCGTTTGACTTTGTGTAAATAATTTTAGCTATATTTTTTTCCTCGTCCTCTTGGGCGGGGATTTTTTTTTAGTTATTAGTTATCAAGAAAGCTGTAAGCTTTAAGCCTTAAGCTTTAAGCTCTAAAGTTCACTTACGTTGATAGCTTAGAGCTTGTAGCTATTGGGTTTAATATCCCATCGTCTTCTTGATGCAGTCGCTCGCGGTACGGGAACCAACAAGAACGCGCTGCATCGCAATACGTTGTCTACAATCAGTTGGGGTCTAAAACTCCATTTGATTGAAGCTTAGAGCTTAGAGCTTAGAGCTTAGAGCTAAAAATCCAGTAAAACCACGGTTATATTTCCCCTTATTATCGTGCTAATAAATAACAGTAATCAGTTAATATTGACAATTTCCCTTAAATCTCAACCACCAACCCAACAAAAAAAGCTGATAGCTGATAGCTGATAGCTGATAGCTAAAAGAAAAAAATGCCCCAACCCAACCATCCAGTATCTCAACTCAACAAAAAAATTATCTACGTTACCGGCTTACCCCGTTCTGGATCGACTCTTCTCTGCCAACTATTAGATCATCATGAAGAGGTATACAGTAACGGTCATAGTTCGCCTCTCTGTCCCACATTGATGAGTCTACGTTACAATCTCAGCGATGCTGACTTTCTCCGCGCCCAATTAGATGTAGACTTCGACCTTACCTATCAGCGACTAATGAACGCCTTTCGGGGTTTTATTAATGGCTGGTTTGCCGAAACAGAAAAAGCTTGGGTGGTCAACAAAAACCGAGGTTGGGTTCACCACATTGAAACTGTCAACCTGCTAGACCCCAACTTTCGTATGTTGGTTTGTGTGAGGGAATTGGGTCAGATTTATGGTTCGGTAGAAGCCCAACACCAGAAAACCTTATTGCTGGATTTTCCCGACCATCTAGCCAATCTATCCCGTTATGATCGCGCAGATAAACTCTTTGGTAGCCAGGGAGTAATTGGCGCACCTTTGCATTCTATCGAAGCAGTGCAAGACCTAGATGTTCAGTTACAGCAGCGGCTTTACTACGTTGTATTTGAACACCTCATGCAAGAACCTACCAAGGTGATGCAGGGCATTTATGACTGGTTGGGTTTGCCCTCAGCGGAGTTCGATCCACAAAATTTGACAGTTAAGCCCCACGAAAGTGATAGTTATTATCGCTTCAAGTATCGCCACCAAACGCGATCGCAAATCGAGCCACCATCGATTCATGGGATACCAACAAGGATTCAGCAGCAAATTCAGCAACAATTTGCTTGGTTCTACCAGACTTTTTATCCAGGGATGGTCAAGCGGGATATTCCCCCTGAGGCAGAAACGAAGATTTCTCGAATTGCTTGAGGTATAGCAATACGAACTTTTATTAGGACACTCATTACTCGTTACTCATTATCTCGTAGCGAAGCCATGCCGAAGGCTTATCCCGCTCGACGGGACTCATTACTTACGAGCAATCAAATAAACTTGTCCTAACGTAACTTTGTACGGCTATACTCCTAGTAACCTAATTTATTTTCAAAGCTGCGGTGATAATTTCTGGCGTAACCTGATCGGTGATCATGACTTCGCCAATGCTATTAGGAAGAATAAATCGCACTTTTCCCGCTTTAACCTTTTTATCACTTTTAATTGTTTCTAAAATATCTTCTATTGTTAACTCAGAGGGAATTTCGGTTGGTAAACCAGTTTTAACAATCAAAGCATCTTGCCTTTGAGCCTGTTCTTTTGTCCATAGACCCATTTCTACCGCAATTTTTCCTGCTGCCACCATACCGATCGCCACAGCCTCACCGTGAACAAACTGTTTATAGTGAGTTAAACTCTCAACGGCATGACCGATAGTATGTCCGTAATTAAGAATTGCTCGTAATCCTGCTTCTTTTTCATCTTGGCTAACGACATCAGCTTTTGCCTGACAGGAACGAGTAATAATAGTTTCTAGTAACTCCTCGCTGACATAATCTAAACTATCCAGGCGATCGCTAGCTTCTAATTTAGTAAATAAATCTTGATCCCAAATAACACCATACTTAATCACTTCTGCCATACCTGCCCTAAATTCTCTGGAAGGCAAGGTTTTTAACAGGGTCGGATCGATCGCCACTAATTTAGGCTGATAAAATGCTCCAATCAAGTTTTTACCTTGGGGATGGTTAACTCCGGTTTTGCCGCCTACCGAAGCATCGACGATGGCGAGTAGAGAAGTAGGCACTTGCACAAAATTCACTCCCCGTAACCAAGTAGCAGCAGCAAATCCTGTCATATCACCGATTACCCCACCACCTAAGGCTACTAAGGTAGAAGAACGCTCAATATGGTTAGCTAAAGCTGTATCGTAGACTTGCTGGATAGACTGAAGATGTTTGAATGATTCTCCTGCGGAAATTAAGTGAGTACAGGTTTCAAAGCCAGATGCTTCTAGAGATTTTACGCAAATTTCGCCATAGTGCTTAAATATCTCAGGGTTAGAAATAACTAATACTTTGTTACCGATAGCTAACTTTTGCATTTTGTTGCCTAACTGAGCTAGGCTGCTAGGAGCGATCGCAATTTCGTAAGAGTCTTGAGGAAGATTTACAGTGATCTTAGGCATATCGGCTAAAGCTATTTTTTAGAGATTTTATTGTAAATTTTTTTCGGCTTAAGTTACTTAAAGATTTAACTGTTTGGCTACTATTTACTATCACAACCCAAAGTTAAAAACTAAGAACTAAAAACTAAGAACTAGGAACTAAATTAGCTTAAGCTTAATTACATAGTAAACTTGGCAAAATTTATTATTTATCTGTGAACGGTAACTCTAATTTGATTTCGTCCCCTGCAAGCCGAATGTTCAAACGCTTGGCTTTTAATGGTTGGACTATTCTAGTTATGGCGATCGCCTTAGTGATTGCCATGCCTATATTTTTTGTTTTTAGTAGTATTTTTACTAAATCTACTGCTATCTGGAAACATTTAGCGGCAACAGTTTTACAAGATTACATCCTTAACTCCCTAATGTTGATGCTCTTGGTAGGTATAGGAGTATGTCTCATTGGAGTAGGAACAGCCTGGTTGGTAACGATGTGTCGTTTTTGGGGTAGCAGATGGCTGGAGTGGCTGCTCTTGCTACCTTTAGCTGCTCCTGCATATCTCTTGGCTTATGACTATACCAAAATGCTAGATTACTTTGGACCAGTGCAAACCTGGTTACGTGGTCTGTTTGGCTGGACTAGTTTCAATGATTATTGGTTTCCTAACATTCGCTCAGTATGGGGGGCAGCGGTGATGCTGCTATTGGTTTTATATCCCTATGTTTATTTATTAGCACGGGTAGCATTTCTCGAACAGTCAGTATGTACTTTAGAAGCTAGCCGCTCTTTGGGATGTAATCCCTGGCGTAGTTTTTTGACGATTGCTATTCCTTTGGCTAGACCATCGATTATGGCAGGCTTAGCTCTCGCATTAATGGAAACCCTGAATGATTTGGGTACTGTAGAGTATTTTGGAGTTAATACCTTTACCACCGGAATTTATCGAACTTGGTTAGGGATGGGAGAAAGGGCAGCAGCAGCTCAATTAGCGGCTTTTCTGATGATTTTTATTCTGGTGTTAATTGTCTTTGAAAGGCGATCGCGTAGTGCTGCCCAGTATTATGAAAGCTCTAATTCTCTGAGAAGATTAACTCCCTATCAACTAAACTTTTGGCGTGGTACATTGGCAGGGTTCTGTTGTTTATTGCCCGTTATCTTCGGATTTATCATTCCTGCTATCTACCTATTACATTTGACTCTCAAAAATATTGATTCTGCTTTCAATGACGAATTCTGGAGTTTAGCCCAACATAGTTTTACTCTGGCTATAGTGACAGCGATCGCCGCTATGCTCATTTCCTTATTGATGGCTTATGGTCAGAGACTGGAACCAAACTGGTTTATGAAAACAGCAGTTAGGATTGCCGCGATGGGTTATGCCATTCCTGGTTCAGTAATCGCTGTAGGAGTACTAATTCCTGTAGCAGGATTAGATAATATTATTGACGGTTGGATGCGTTCTACCTTCAATATTTCTACTGGCTTATTACTTTCAGGAACGATAGCCTCCTTGATTTTTGCCTATTTGGTACGTTTTCTCGCGGTAGCTTTTGGCTCGGTAGAATCAAGCTTAAACAAAATTTCTCCGAGTTTAGACGACGCTTCCCGCAGCTTAGGATATGGTTCCACTAGTACCCTCTGGAAAATTCATACTCCTTTATTGTCTGGGGGATTATTAACTTCGGCGATGTTAGTCTTTGTCGATGTGATGAAAGAATTACCTGCTACTTTGGTAATTCGTCCCTTTAATTTTGACACTTTAGGAATTAGGGTATATCAATATGCTTCTGATGAAAGACTAGCAGAGGCTGCATTACCTGCTTTAGCAATCGTCTTAGTGGGGATCATTCCCGTGATTTTCTTGAGTTGGCGTATCACCCATTCTCGCTAACTAGTTATTGATCAAAGTTAAAGCACTTTTTTTCACTTGTTCCACATCAATCATTTGCCTGAGTTCATTTCCATCATATATACCCTCAAAAGCTTCTAGAGCTGCTCTTTCAATTGCAGCTTCAAAAGCTTCATTAATAGTTTCAATTAGTTCATCTTCATTGGCATAGTAACCGCCAGATTTTCGTCTCTTATTAGTACGCTTAATTTCTCTAACAGAATTATTAATGGAAACACCCCAGGATCTAGTTGTCCGTTTTTCAGCTTGTTGTTTGATCAAATGTACTAAGAGAATCACCGCATAACTATAAATTTTGTTAAGTTTATCTTCCTTAGACATCTCTTCCAACTCACCAACAAGTTCCAAAGCTTTGATGTAGTTTTTTTCTTCAATGTATTTTCTTAAAGTAATTAATTCTTCCATCGCTGACTTGTTTTTTGGCTAACTTCGGAACTAGACAAGGTTTAATAATGAAGCGGAATAGTCATTAAAGGCAAAAATAACCAACATACCCAACCCCAGTTTTGCCAGTGATTGATCTGAACGCGAGATATTGGTTCAGGTTGTGCCAACAAAAAATTGATTCTTTCATTAAGGCGATTGGCAAATATGGAATCACCGAAATTGGCACATAACAAAGAAGCTGTCTCCAAGGGAGTTTTGACTACAGTTAACAAAGATTCTGCTAGAAGTAAATAATCAACTTTTTGCGCAGCTTGCCGATCTGCTCTCAATTCTCTAAGTAACAATAATTCTTGCCATAGTGCTTCTGTATTGGGCAACCAGATAGTAAATGAGCGGAGCCAACCCAACCAGAAAAACCAAAACGTATCACGGTAATATTGATGGGCTTGTTCATGAGCTAAGACCGCAGCTAAATGTTCTTCATCTAAAGTGGCTAATAAACCACGACTGACAACTAGTTCAGAATTCCAAAAGCCGATTTGCGCGCTGTAGAGAAAGTCTTGTTCAATAATTCTGGCTGTCTTGCCAGCAATAACTTCTTGTTTATAGGTATTTAGCTGCTTGAGCGAGCGATTACCTTGATAAGCTAGTTTAATCAAACACCAAAGGGCAAACAACATTAAGCTAGCAGACACAATGCAGCCCAAAGACCCCGCTGCTAATCCTAACATTGCTCCATGACAACCCATCCAAAGTATGGCGATCGCTGTAGTTAATAACAATAAAGCGGGAAATATTAGTACAAATAATGCCTGATGCCAACGATCAGACCATGTTCCCGCCAATAATAGAGAGCTATTACGGATGATATAAGCTGCAGTGATAACAGTTAAAATGACTAATAAGTGCATTATTTCTGCTCCTCTCTTTGTCGGCGAATAGAGTTTAGACGAGCGGCAATTTCTTCAATTTGCTCTAAACTAGCAGCATCTAGACTATCAGCGAAAGAAGCAACCACATCTGGGTTACTAACAGCGAGAAATCCATTTAATCTTTCATAGGATTGAATAGCCTGAGCCTGTTCCCGAGAAACTAGAGCTTGCCAAGAAAAAGCCCGTCCTTTTTTACTACATTTGAGCCAACCTTTTTGAGTTAAGCGTCGTAGCACTGTGGTAACTGAGGTATAAGCTAGTTCTCGATTAGGATCTTTGAGAATATATTCGTGAACATTCTTAACCGTCACAGTTTCTAATTTCCAAACTATTTCTAGTATTTCTGTTTCTAGTGGTCCTAGAGACAATTTTTTAGGTTTATGTTGAGGTAAAAAAGCCATTGATTAGGATGGAGAAGGGCACTAATACATTTTACCGCTTTGATACCAACACAATTCTGCTTGATAGTTAAAATTAAAAAATCATATTTTAGAACCTGAATTAAATTACTAACGTTGTCTAACTCTTTACTCTTTGAGATTAAACTATCTAATAAGTGAATTTAAAGAGAGCTTTATGGGTGCTTCTTGTAGCCGCTAAGTACACTGAGAATTTCTACTTAAATTTAATATTAACTATATCTTTATAAAAATTTAAGAAATGCTTGGTCATGAATAATTGGTGCAAACGAACAGCTTTATTGGTAATTGTTATTGGCGGAATCGTTGGGACAAAACTTTCTGGTATTAATGCCCACGAAATTCAAATTGCTTTAAATAATAATTATGAAACTAAAGCTAATCAAAGAGCAGAAGTTAATCAAAATGAGTCTAAGTTTTTAGCTCAAAATACTTCTAGTTGCCATCAAATTAACTTGACCTATCAAGAAGTGTATAGCTTTGAAACTGAGGATTTTTATATTAGTATTTGTCAGCTAGAAAACAGTTTTTTTTATTATCGAGAACCTAAGTCTAATCAAGAAGACACCTTGCTAATTCCTGCCCAAGCTATGTTTAGCGGAGATGTTTTTCAAGCCACAAGTGGAAAAACAATCTATTTTGTTGGCAGGGACGGCGATCGCTACTACTCATCAGTAATGCAAAATAATAGTGAAATTGTCTTTGAGCCAGAGCTACAATCACCACCACCAAAGGTAGCAACATCAGGCTATGAAGTCAGTAATATCAGCTCTACTAGTTCTAGCCACGATGCAAATCGTGGTCAAGTTGAGTTAGGCGGTTCTGAAAACAATGTCAAGCAGTCATCAGTATGTACTAAGAATAAATCGGCTCTGCATCCTCACCTTGACGGCTGGCAAAAATTGATTGGTAAATCAACTGATACAGCTAATGAATATGCACTAAATAATGGTCACAGCTTTATTTCCCATGAACATACTCCAGACAAAGCTTTAATCAAAACTGAAACAGGAGCAATCATCAATCTCGATGTAGCCACTGTTAGCAACGTAATTGAACAAGTTTGTGTTCAACCTGGAGTCTAAAAAAACCGCTCAGACGAAAAGATACTAGTTTAGTTTTTAACCGTATTGGGAGTTTCAATCAGATAGCCAGTAGCAGCTTTAGGAATATTAACAGCAGGTTTGTTAACTGCTACGGCTAACATAACCGAATCAGAGTTAACGGTAGTAGGTGACTCGATATTTGCCATTCTAAAAGACAAAGGAGTAATACCTGGAATAATTCCCGACATAGCAGCTAAAAGAGAAGCAACCAGCACTCCGCCTCCCAAGACTAGCCCACGTTGCCGGTTGTGGGTGCGATCTATTTCACGAAATACTTGTAGAGAAACTTCTGACGCAGATTTGTTGCTAGGCGGGGCCCAAGAATTTTGCATCTGACTTTGCAAGGCCAAGAGTTGAGTATAGAGATGTTTAACTTCTGAATCTTGGTCGAGCAAAACTTGCACCTGATTCCGATCTGAGGCGCTCAATTCTCCATCAATATAGGCACTCACCAACTCAAAATAATCAGGAGCTGCCCCTAAATTGTCGGTCTCTAAATCTGGCACTTCAGTTGATTGGTTATGTTGTAAATCTTCAAATTTAGATGTCATTCGGGCATCACCACTGCTCTTAATAATAAATTAACAATAATTGCGAAGATAGAGATCAACAGAAATAAATCCAACTTTAGATGTCTACTAGAGTAAATACTATTTAACACCTTATTACTAATCTACTCTTCATCCAGATATTTTTGCAATACTGATTGAAGTTTAAGTCTAGCTCGAGCAATTCTAGACTTTACTGTTCCCAGAGATACTCCTGTAATATCGGCAATTTCTTCGTAAGCTAATCCTTCAATTTCTCGCAGTACAATAGTGGTACGAAAAGTCTCTGGCAATTGAGCGATCGCGCTTTGGAGATGCTCATAAAATTCTCTGGTAGCCAAATCATCACTGGGGCTGGGAGCATTGTCAGGTAGTTCCCAACTCATATTGCCATCTTCTAAATAGCGAGGTGCATCGAGAGATAAAGGCGGGCTAACACGTTTACGTTTACGTAATTCGTCGTAAAAAAGATTGGTAGCAATTCGACTGAGCCACCCTCGGAATTTAGCTGGATCTTGGAGACGATTAATATTGCGATACACTCTAATCCAGACTTCTTGAGTCAAATCTGCTCTTTCCTGCCAATCTGGAGCTAGATGATAAAAAAGACGATTTAAATGAGACTGATATCTCCGCAACAATTCGGCAAATGCCAACCTATCGGGCTGAGAATCTGCTTGACAAAGAACGATCAGATCGTAGTTGGAGAGTTGTTCAGGAGACACTAAGCTATTAGTTTCGCTTACCTCGGCTCTTGACCATGATACAGGAAGAGATAGACTCATAAACTTAATTAACCTTGGGTATTAGTGTACTAGGAAATTCTGTATGGTTTTCATGACTCGCAATAAATTACAAAAGTTCCTGACGTTATTCTGCAAGAAGACTATTTGTATCTAAGAAATGGGATTTTGTTCGTAATTGGGAGCATAATCTTTAAGCAAGCTACTCAGTTGACTTGCCACATCAGAATCATTTTTCCCACCCAAAGCTTGTCTTTCGGGGAAAAATTCTGGGCGATCGAGATAGCGAGCGATCGCCTCAGCTACTTGTTCTTGAATTAAATCCTGTAGTTCTTCCCGAGCTCGTTGACGCTGATAATTGGCTCCTTCTTCGGTAGTTGCATACAGTGGAGGCAACCGATTAAGGGCGTAAGCGGCAATATCTCCCACATCAAGAGAAGTGTCGCTGGTTTGCTCAATCTCAGCAACACGAGTAATAGCATCGCTTAAGACTAATTCTTCCATGACATTGATAAACTGCTTACGAGGAACAGCAACAACTTCTCCAGTGAGCAGCGAGCCCATCAGCTTATCCAAAGCCATGTACTCTTCTACGGATAGTTCTGCGGCCGTATCACAAATTCGACCTACTTCCGCTTCCATGCTGGGAGTTAGATAACCATCTTGTAAAGCTTGTTCAACAATAGACTTGATTCCCATAGTAATTTCCGATAATAATCAACTCGAATTAAGTAAACCTTCCGACCTATCTTAATCGCTAATATTGAGAATCGAAAAGACATTAGTCTAAAAAAGACGAAAAATCTGATGTTTTCTAACTTTAAATTATTCTATAACGCTAAACCTCCAAGGAACTGGATCTACCGCCACCTCATTAACATATAAGCCCCAATGTAAATGAGGTCCTGTAGAAGCTCCAGTGGAGCCAATGGTGCCGATTTGTTGACCAGCCTTAACCATTGCTCCCTCTGAGACGTTAATGTCTTGTAGATGCATAAAAACGCTTAATACCCCTTGTCCATGATCGATGCCCACAATATTGCCATGAACATGAAAACCTTCACTTTCTTTACCGACTAAGCTAACTTTGCCTGCTGCTGGAGCAATTACGGGCGAGCCATAACCACCAGCATAATCAACTCCTTTGTGATAGTAGTCCGAGGCAAATTCGCCGTTGTAGTAACGACGCACGCCAAATCCTGTAGATATGCTAGAAGCATTCGGTCTCACAAAAGAACCTTGCCAAAATTTTTCAGGAGTAACTAATTTTTTAAAGGCAGCTACTCGATCTAATTCTATCTGAGTTGCTGGACGAGAAGCTTTGCCACTTAGCCAAATGCGTTGTACTGGGAAATTGCGATTTTTTAACCAGACACCAATATTACTAACCTGATTATCTCCTTGAACACGAAGAGTCATTTTACCAGCAGAATTTAAGGGTGAAGTAGGAATCAAAGCGCGATATATACCATTATTCTCAAAAAGAGGATAGTTTTTGCTGTCTAAAGTAACACTGGGGGGAATATTGGGATCATCAGTGGTAACGATGACGGAAATAGTGTCACCCTGTTGGGGAGTTTCGGGTGAAACTTGAACTTCTAGAGCCTGAGCAGGAAGAGAGGTTAAGCTATGCAAACCAGCACAGCCAAAGGTTAACATTATTTTGGTGGTAATTCCAGTTAGATTTGTTCGACAGCCCTCAAACATAATTTCTTGATTATGATGACAATGATGATTAAAAACTAGTTCAAAGTGTATTCCAACTTATGGCAAACTGCGGTAATTGTTGCGAATTATAATTATTGATTGTAGTTAGTTAGCGAGTTTTTTGTAGGATATTGGAATAAGTGAAATATTCTTTTGTGTCAAATTGATTTGCCAAGGCACGCCAGCATGCTACCACAATGATAGTGTCAGGCTAGAGCAGTTGGTTAATCTTCAAGCTTGCTTTAAAAGGCAAGTAAGGGTACTCCAACCCAAGCGGGGAAGGTTCTTACTAAAAAATATTTATAGATGAGCAATTTAAATTCTGTGGTGGAACAACTACTAGAATCTTGCACAAATTTGCGACCGCAAATGTACTTTAAGTCTTCTCTGACAGCGTTATCTCACGCCATGGAAGATTTAGTATTAAATGATTCGGATACACCTTTGGTAATTGCTAGTTTCCAACGGGAGCGTTTTTATCGTCAGGAAGCTCATCGTTATCGACGAATTGCTCATAAATCTAAACACGTATATGTTTTAGCCGCTCCTGAAACAGACTTTAGTAATAGTTCTGAAAATTATGAAACTATTGCTTTTGAACCTACTGATACTCTGGCCCAAGAATGGCACTTGGTGATTATTGCTCAACAATATGCTAGTTGTCTGATCTGTCGGGAAAAAACTATTCCTCTCACAGAGCAGAAAGATGTTTCCACCATGGATACTAATCGTCGCTTTGAGGGAGTTTGGACATTTGACCGTACTGTTACTCTTAAAGCTGCGGAGATTTTACTCAACCGTATTGCTGTTTATCGCCCAGAACTAACCGCCAAAATCAATCAGGCTCGTCAATTATATTTTTCTTCTCCTATAGAAACATCTAAAAAGCTACAGCTTGATTCTCCTCTCACCAATCCCGATCCGTTTGTGCAGCGATTGGTTACTTATCTTCAAGCAGGGCAATATAAGTTATTAAAAGCCAACAAATCTTTAGCAGCAAAACAACAAAAAGAAAAGTTACTCAATTCAGTCAACGACGCGGTAAGAAGATCGCTAGATACGAAACAAATCTTAAAGGTAGCAGTGCAAAAACTAGGAGAAGGACTAGGAGTTTGTCGCTGTATTATTTATCGCTGCTATGAAAACGATTCTGTGGCTACTGTCGATTATGAGTTTACCAGTCCAGGTATTAAATCCGTCAGGGGAATGAAATGGCAATTAGCCAATAACCCTCTATTTGAGGAAGCAGTGGCATCTACTGAAACAATTAGTGTGGATAATACTCTGGAGGACGAGCGTGTAAATGAGATCATTAAAGCTAAAGGGACAGGAGAATTCTTTCAAAACCTAATTCAAAATTATTCTCTGTTTTCTTTACTATTGGTACCCATTTTTTATCACGGTCGACTTTTAGGGGTGATGGAGTTACACCACTGTGAAACTAAGCCCATTGCTTGGAAACCTGATGATGTTGCCTTGGTAGATGCGATCGCCACTCAGGTGGGAGTAGCTCTGATTCAAGCTGAAGCCTATGCGGATTTGGAAGACCTTAATGAACAACTAGAGGCTCTAGACCGCACCCGTTCTAACTTAGTGGCTATTGTGGGTCATGAGCTGCGTACTCCCTTGTCAACCATTCAAGTATGTTTAGAAAGTTTGGCAAGTGAACCTGATATGCCTCCCGAATTAAGTCAGGTGATGCTTGATACTGCTCTCAGCGATGCTGAAAGAATGCGTAATTTAGTTCAGGACTTTCTTACCCTTTCTCGTTTAGAAGGCGGCGGTGTGGAATGGAACTTAGAAACTTTATCTATTAGTGAATGTATAGATTTAGCCATCAGTAACGTTAAGGCTCGTCACCAAGAAGGAGGAATGCCTCAAATTACCAATTTAACTACTCCCAAAGATTTACCCTTAGTGCAGATTGATGGCGAATGGCTGGTGGAAGTTTTAGCCAAACTACTAGACAATGCTTGTAAGTTTACCCAGGCTGATGGCGAAATAGCGATCGCTGTTAAGACTAATGGTGGCAAGAATCTTGAAGTAACGGTTTCCGATACTGGCAGGGGTATTGAAACTAATAGTTTAGAAACAGTCTTTGATCGCTTTTATCAAGAAGAAGGAGCTTTAAGGCGTAGTGCAGGAGGGACTGGTTTGGGATTGGCTATTTGTCGACAAATAGTCAAAAATTGGGGCGGTAAAATCTGGGCAGAATCGCCAGGAAAAGATCTTGGCAGCAAATTTCATTTTACTATTCCCATCAAAGCCAAGAGTAATAAGTCTCAGCAATCAGCACAAACGAGTACCAAATCCACAACTAGCAAGAAAAAAAGTAACAAAAAGAAAAAGAACTAAAAACTGTAACAGTTTTTGACATACTCACAATATTGCCCTGAACTGAATGATAGGATGCCGTAAATACCTTTAATTGAGGATTTTTATAAACATGGCAGAAGAACTTTCTGGAAAAATGCCCCAATTTGGTGGCAGCACTGGTGGCTTATTAACCAAAGCGGAAGTTGAAGAAAAATACGCTATTACTTGGACTAGTAAAAAAGAGCAAGTATTTGAAATGCCCACTGGTGGCGCGGCAATTATGAATGAGGGTGAAAACCTACTCTATTTAGCTCGCAAAGAACAGTGCTTGGCATTGGGCGCACAGTTGCGGACTAAATTCAAGCCCAGAATTCAAGACTATAAAATTTATCGCGTATTTCCTAGCGGCGAAACTCAATATCTGCATCCCGCAGATGGTGTATTCCCCGAAAAAGTAAATGAAGGTCGTGAGTTCAACGGTAAAAAAGACCGCAGTATTGGTCAAAATCCTGAACCAGCTACGATTAAATTCTCTGGGAAAGCTCCTTACGAAGTTTAAGGGCAATACAGAAGATAAAATTAGGAGGGATGAAGAATGAATTAGATTTCAGACTCGTCCTTCCTTCTTTTTGGCGACAAAAAACCATATTTTAGAGATAAGTATCGCTAAATTTCTTTATAATTGGCATTTATAGCAATACGAACTTTTATTAGGACACTCATTACTCGTTACTCGTTACTCACCCTTCGGGAGGTGCGCATTCCCTTGCGCCTTACGTCGACGCGGGGTCGCACCTTTACTTACGAGCAATCAAATAAATTTGTCCTAACGTAACTTTATACGGCTATACATGGGGTAGTTTCGTTTCATCTTTTACCTGCAATTACTCATTACTTTTGTCATGATTTTTCCCAATTTTTCCCAATTCATTGAGCTGGCACAACAGGGTAATTTTGTTCCCCTCTACCAAGAATTAGTTGCCGACTTAGAAACCCCTGTATCTGCCTGGTATAAAGTTTGCGCTGGTCAACCCTATAATTTTCTTTTAGAGTCTGTAGAAGGGGAAGAAAAACTGGGTCGCTATAGTTTTCTGGGATGCGATCCTATGTGGGTGCTAGAAGCTAGAGGAGAAAAAACCACCCAAACTCACCGTAATGGAGTAGTTACAGAATATACTGGTAACCCTTTTGAAATTTGTAGTCAGTGTTTAGCTTCGATCAAACCAGTAAAGCTGCCTCAACTTCCCCCTGGTATAGGGGGTTTATTCGGGGTTTGGGGTTACGAACTAATTCGTTGGATTGAACCACGAGTTCCTGTAAATTCCCCTCAATCAGGAGACTTGCCTGACGGAGTTTGGATGCAGGTAGATAATTTGATTATCTTCGATCAGGTAAAACGAAAAATTTGGGCAATTTCTTATGCCGACCTACGCAATCCTCTGATCAGCTTAGAACAAGCCTATCAAGATGCCAGCGATCGCGTTACCAAGTTGATGCTTAAACTACAGTTACCTTTACCGATAGAAGCAAAATCATTAGAATGGAAAGCACCAAAGTACCATAGTGCCGAAGATAGTTCTGGGTTAGTTTACTGTAGCAACACTGACAAGGAGCTTTTTTGCCATAACGTTACTAAAGCAAAAGACCATATTCGAGCAGGCGATATCTTTCAGGTAGTAATATCTCAGAAACTTTCAACCATTTACCAAGGTCATCCATTCAACCTCTATCGTTCTCTTCGTCTCATTAATCCTTCCCCTTACATGGGTTATTATCAATTCGGTGATTGGCAACTGATTGGTTCATCTCCAGAAGTGATGGTAAAAGCTGATGTCAGAAGTGATGGCAAAATTGAAGCTAATCTCAGACCCATTGCCGGTACTCGTCCCCGAGGAAAGACTAGCGTCGAAGATGAAGCTTATGCCCAAGATTTACTGGCAGATCCCAAAGAAATCGCTGAACACATTATGCTAGTGGACTTAGGACGCAACGATCTGGGTCGTGTATGTGTTAAGGGTAGCGTTAAGGTAGATGAATTAATGATGATCGAACGCTATTCTCATGTAATGCACATTGTGAGTAATATTGTCGGTGAATTAGAACCCGATAAAACTGCCTGGGATTTGTTAAAAGCTTGCTTTCCTGCGGGAACTGTGAGTGGGGCTCCCAAAATTCGAGCCATGGAAATTATTAACGAACTCGAATCAGAAAGACGCGGCCCTTATTCAGGAGTCTATGGTTACTATGACTTTGAAGGACAACTTAATAGTGCTATTACCATTCGTACGATGATTGTCAGATCTTACAAGGAAAATCAATGTATGGTTTCGGTACAAGCCGGGGCAGGGGTGGTAGCCGACTCAGTTCCTGAGACTGAATATCAAGAAACTCTCAATAAAGCACGAGGATTATTAGAAGCAATCAGAAGCATAAATTAACTAGTCAAAAGTAATTATCAAATAATTAACTAACACACTAATCTGAACTAAATTGAATTTAATCGATAAATTTGGGAATACTAAGTGTGAAATCTATCGCTTAAATTAAATGTGAGTTATTTTCCCCTTAATCTTGACCTGGTTAAAGTTAAATGAATTGTTTCTTACTTCTCTAAAAATACAATCAAAAATGTAGTTTAGTGAGTGAGTCATGATTCTAAACTGATGTTAAAACTATTGAAAAAAATTAGATTTATCTAAGATTAATCGTTAGAATAAGTCAATTACTATACACACAAAATAAATCAGTATATATATTTGAGTTTAAAATAACAAAATTAAGGTCGATGACAGAAATAACTCCAGATTTATCATTGGATCAAGCTTTGTCTTTAATAGATAGTTATGGCTTCGACTTGGGAGGAGATGATGCTGAAAAATTATTAAAATATTGGTTAGATTTATATCATGCTAGTTGGATTAGGTTGGCAACGATAGAAGCTCTTTATTTAGGACGTTATAAAGCAATCTCCATTGAACATATCCTCAGCGTTTGGTTGCGCTTGGGTAGTCCAAATACTCATTTTACCTATGAATTTGAACGGGTAATCTGCCAAAGACTACCTAAGCATTTGAATAGTATATCCAATTTCAACTCAAGCCCAACTAAAGTATCAGAAATTAGTCTTTCTCAGCAAGATTTTCCCAAAAATCAATCAAATATTCCAGTAAAATCAAGCAGAGAACGGAAGGAAAATCGACAGGCTGTCATAGTAAGGCAAAATAATAAGGTTTTAAAATCAGAAATATCAAATCCAGCCATAATTCCTCCTAAGCCAGATTATTTAGAACAACCGAAAGTTTCTTTGGTTTCAGCATTAGGACTTCGCTATCAAGCTAATTGGTCAGAATTGTCTGAGGAGCAGAAGACGATTCATCAGTTTATACCTCTACCTGATGTCTCTTCTTTCTTTAATAAGTTGAAGGCATTTGGTGAAGAAAAGTTAGAAGGGTAGTAATTTATATTAAAATATGTAAAGGTAAAGCTGCTTTTCGGGAATTTTAGATTTAATGCGCGTAGCAATTGTTGGTGCAGGATTGGCAGGCATGGCAACAGCTATTGATTTAGTTGATGCAGGTGCTGAGGTAGAAATATTTGAATCTCGTCCTTTTGTAGGAGGGAAAGTAGGTAGTTGGGTAGACAAAGAAGGAAATCATATCGAAATGGGTTTGCACGTCTTCTTTGGCTGTTACTACAATTTGTTTGGATTAATGAAAAAGGTGGGGGCGATTGAAAATTTGCGCCTTAAAGAACATACCCATACCTTTATCAATGAAGGTGGTAGGATAGGTGAACTAGATTTTCGCTTCCTCACAGGTGCGCCGTTTAATGGCTTAAAAGCTTTTTTTGCTACTTCACAACTTTCAACTGTAGATAAGCTGGCAAACTCTTTAGCACTGGGTACAAGTCCGATTGTCAGGGCTTTGGTTGATTCTGAGGGTGCCATGAAAACCATTCGCAACTTAGATTCTGTTAGCTTTGCTGATTGGTTTCGCAGTCATGGTGGAAATAATGGTAGCCTACGCAAGATGTGGGACCCGATCGCTTATGCCTTAGGTTTCATCGATACAGAAAACATCTCTGCTCGCTGTATGCTGACTATCTTTCAGTTTTTTGCTACTAAAACTGAGGCTTCTGTCTTGCGGATGTTAGAAGGTTCTCCCAGTGAATATTTACATAAACCTATTGTGGAATACTTAGAGGCGAGAGGAACTAAAATACATACTCGTCGGCGAGTTAGAAAAATTTTATTTGATGAGACTGCAGATAGTACCAAAGTAACAGGAATAGTTGTCGCTAACGGAGAAACTGAAGAAACCATTACTGCCGATGCCTATGTCTGTGCTTGCGATGTTCCAGGAATTAAAAAAGTTATTCCTTCAGAGTGGCGTAAATGGTCAGAATTCGACAATATTTATAAATTAGATGCTGTCCCCGTAGCCACAGTCCAGTTACGTTTCGATGGTTGGGTAACAGAATTAAATGATGCCCAGCAACGCCAGCAGTTAAAACAGGCGATGGGAATTGATAATCTTCTTTATACACCCGATGCTGATTTTTCTTGCTTTGCTGATTTAGCCTTAGCCAGCCCTGGAGACTACTATAAATCAGGAGAAGGCTCACTGCTTCAGTTGGTTTTAACTCCCGGCGATCCTTTTATCAAAGAAAAGAATGAAGATATTGCCAACCACGTCTTAGAACAAGTACGTCAGTTATTTCCTTCTTCTAGAGAACTAAACATGACTTGGTATAGCGTAGTCAAACTTGCCGAATCTCTTTACCGTGAAGCTCCAGGGATGGATCCTTATCGTCCACCCCAACAAACACCTATACTCAACTTTTTCTTGGCGGGTAGTTATACCCAACAGGATTATATTGATAGTATGGAAGGCGCAACTATATCTGGTAAGCAGGCAGCTAAAGTAATCTTAGCTAATGCTGAACAGCTAAAATCTGTCATGGTGTAGAGATAATTTTTGTTAGGTAATTTAGTAATATAGAACTTCAAAAAAGATGACAGATTGGCTAGAACATACTGTACAAATAGAAGTACCTGTACCCATTGAATTAGCTTGGAGTCTCTGGTCAGATCTCGAACAGATGACTATTTGGATGAAATGGATTGAGTCAGTCAAAATCTTGGAAGAAGATCCTGAATTATCCCGTTGGAAATTAGCTAGTGGGGGCTTTAACTTTACTTGGCTATCTCGTATTGTCCAGGTTGTCCCACAACAAATCATTGAATGGCGTTCAGTAGATGGACTACCTAATAAGGGAGCAATCCGCTTTTACGATCGCCGAGGCAGTAGTATTGTCAAAATGACTTTCGCCTATGCCGTACCAGGTATTATCGGCAGAATTATGGATAGTTTAATTGGAGACATTGTGGAATCTACTGTCCAAGCAGATTTAGAACGATTCAAAGATTATGCTGTCAAGGTGCAAGCTGAATCTGGGGAATAAGAGACATTTGATTTAATATTTGTCTAATTTAATCAGATGCTAAAGTCTTACACTGAGCTTGATTATATAAAAGGCGATCACATACAGCGGTGTTCAGAGTTATTAAGCACACCTAGTTGACTTGAATTATTAGAATTGGAATTTATAACTGTACTTTTATTTACGTATTTTTGCTGTTCAAAAAAGACTTTATTGGTAAGAATTCAGGTACTAAATTGAGGGATTAAAGAAGGGCGATCGATAACACCGATAGTTGCCAATAAAGCTTGAGTGAAAAAATCCATCACAGAGCGACCCTGAAAACGGCAGGTTTGAATCACACTCAATAAATTAGCTGTATCTTGAAATCGTGTCATGCTGCGAGAACCACCACTTATTTTTCGTTTAGTGACTGCCAATCTTAAAGCACGTTCGGCGAGATTGTTATCAGGCGAAATTTCTGGATGGTCTAAGAAATACCACCATTGGTCTGCTTTTAATTTCAAATTCCGTAATAATTTACCAGCTTCATAACCTGCCTTCTCACTCCACTTACTCAAAGCTAAATTGATTTGAGTTTTTAATTGCGTAGTAGAATCGAGATATTGCTGCCGATGATTATTTTCACGCCATAATCGATGTTGTCGAAAAGCAGAATCCACAATTTCGGTCAAAGCTAGTCCCATTGATCCATTGTCAATTCCTGGTGTTTTCATGAGTCTTTGACAGTGACGACGTAAGTGAGCCTGACATTTTTGTTGTGCTGCGACCGGATAGCCATTGTACACGCTGAAATCATCGGAGATAATGATTCCCGAATACTGCGCGCCTAGTTGGTCTTCTATTTCTTTTCTCGAACGAGTATCCCCCGCTCGAAATAAGCAAAAATTCGGATTAGCAAACACCCACAACCATTCTTTTAATCCTCTTACTGACCAAGGTGTTTCATCAATATTTAAGGTTGGATGATTCTGATTAATCCATTCTTCTAGTTCACTAATGCTGGGCTTAATAGCTGCTGAAATTCTTTGGTTACTGGCAACTAAAGTTCCTAATCCAACTTCAATTTGACCTAACTCCCGCAATAGTTCCTGCTGCTTTTGATAGGGTAGATGCCCATAGTTTCCTAGCCATCCTAGTAATCCCTGTAACTTAATTCCCAAGTCTTGTCCTGGTACAATCTGATGAGACCATTGTGGCGATGTTATTTCTCCACAACACTGACATAGAGAGTGATGACGTTGATACTCAACTATTTCTATTGGTCTTTCTACTAATACTGCTGCTGAGTTGGTTTCAATCTTGATTGATTCTGCTGAGGCTAACAGTTCTCCACAACTCAAGCACTTTTCTGCTTTGAGTACTTCGCAGCGATCTACTCGCCCAAATCCTTTTCTTGTTTTCCCTTGATGTCCTAATTGCCCCCCGGGACTTTTTTTCGGTTTTTGAGACGATGACTTTTCTTTTCTTTCTGGTTTTTTGAGTAAATCTGATGATGGAGGCTTTGACGATATTTTACTGTCTAGGCTTCTGCTTATTTTTAGCTTCTCTATTTCTATTTTTAGCTGCTCGATGATTTCTTGTTGACTCAGTATGAGCTTCACCAGTTCCTTTTTTGACAACTGGTTGAGTTTTTCTAGTTCGTTTAACTCAGGTTCCTGGTTCATCTTACCGTTACATTACCCAGTTTTCTTAACGAGTGCAACCTTATCTCTCTTTTTAATACCTGAATCCTTACCTTTATTGATATCAAAGTATTTTTTTTTAATCTAATTACTTGATTGACAAATATATCTCTTGAAAACACTAAGGATTAAAGTTGTATCAAGAAAGATCTTATTTTCTCCTTTTATCAAAGAAAAACACTTATTTAAAATTATTATCTATCAAATTAGACCTAATTAGGAGTTTCTTAATTCCTTTTTTAAAAATTTGAGTATAAACACTAGAAAAAACATAGTAAATTCACTTATAGACACTTAATTTAATTGTCATTTAAGTTAGTAAAGTACAATTAATTGGATAATCTTAAAAATGACCAAATTTTTAAGTTTCGGCTCAAATAAAATCTCATTGCTATTGTTAGTTATATTTGTTCTATTTACTACTTCTTGCAGTGGAGGTGGTTCTAGTAATGGAGGTGGTTCTACTCCTCCTCCAAATGTAGAATGTTCTGATGGCTTTGGTGATGCAAGTCGCTGCGATACTAGAGATTTATTGTAAATATTTTTCCAAAACTTACATTTCAAGTATACAGATTAATAATTAAGGAGTAATACTATGACAGTTGGAAATTTGAACCCAATGGTAGGGTCATTGGGCAACGACCCGCTTTTTAACAGCTTTTTTGCAAATGATAATTCTAATAATTTACTTGCCTCAAATCTCGACATTATTTATGGTTTACAAGGTAATGATAATCTAAGCACAGATCCTAGTTTAACTTCAGAACAAAATGCAGTTTTAGTAGGTGGTTCTGGGGAAGACCAGTATCTAATTGGCAATAATAATTCTGTTGTAATTTTGGATAATGGTAATTCCAATGGAGATAGTTTAATCACCAGTGGGATTGGTTTTAATCGTCCAGATAGTTATGCTCTTACCATCGATAATCGTCATTTATATGCTTTTGATACAACATCTAATCAATATGTTCTTTTAATTGATTGGCAAGCACCTGAAAATAGATTAGAGACTATTGAAGTAGCTGGGGGTCAAATTCTTAATTTTGATCAATTTGTAGTTGAACTCAATAATATTCGTAACGACCCTACTTCTAATTTCTTAGGAGATTTCACCTGGGAGAATGTGCAAACAGATTCTCAATTACAAAGTTTAGGTGCAGAGATTGACCTAGGTGCTTTAGATCTATCTACTGAGACAATCAATTCAGCAATTGATGAAGTTGTTGCAACAGCGAACAACTTTGAAAATACTATTACCAGTTTTACTCTACCTAATCAAACTGTCACTGGTAGTTTGAGTGATACAGATAATTCCTATATCTCTGATAATGAAACCTATTATTATGACTTCTATTCATTTCCAGTAGAAACTGTGATAGAACCAGGAGATATAGTTACGATTAACATCTCTTCTAGTGAATTTGATCCATTGTTAATGATTTTAGATTCTAAGGGAAACGTACTAGAATTTGATGCTGATGGAGATGACGAACTTACTTTTGGAGTTGGTTCTGGAGAGCCTTTCTTTGTATCCGTAGAAAGTCGTAATCCGAATGAAACAGGCAACTATAGTCTTGCTATTGAAACAGTAGATGTTGATCCTATAAGTGCAGGTCTAGATGATACTAATGCATCTACGGATGCTATTTATGACATTGATCGAATTCAAACTAGAGATAGTTTAACGGGTAGTTTGAGCGAGGACGATAATCGGTTTACAGATCCAGCAACTGGTGACATCTTCTATCTAGATAATTTTTTAGTTGATGGTAATGTAGGTGATGTTGTTAATGTTACCCTAGACTCAGTCTTTGATGCAGAGCTTTCGATCTCTTCAATTGATAACTTAGGAGTTGTTAATTTAGTAGGTGCCGTAATTGATAATGTAGGTGCTGGTCAAGTAGAAAGAACTAATTTTACTATTCAAGCAGGTTTTGAATATGTAATTTCTGTTGATAGTGTTAATCCAATGACACCAGGTGATTATACTTTAACTACAAGTATTTAGATTAATAAACTGAAAATAAGTTTATAGTTACCGCTTTGAAAAAGCATAAATCTACTTGACTTTTTCAAAGCTTTTTTATGGTGATGGGTAAATTATTGAAAAAACTACACCTAAAGATTTCTCTTGCAGATCGCTACATTATCAGCCAGTTCATTCCTCCTTTAATTTTTGCTGTTGCCATTTGTACTATTCTTGGCGAACTAGTTGGTATTACTTTTGAACAGATTAGATTTATAAGTAGAGATGGATTACCTATTAATATTGCTGCTTATATTCACTTGTTAAAACTACCCGCTTTTATAACTTTGGCTTTACCAATGGCATTTTTAATAGCAACCATTATTACTTTCAGTCAACTATCAGCGAGAAGTGAAATCATTGCTTTGCAAAGTTTTGGCGTTAGCTTATATCGAATAATTATTCCTGTTTTATTTGTAAGCTTAATAGTAACAGGATTTATGTTTGTTTTTCATGAATTCATTGTACCTCCTGCCAATTATCGAGCAGCAATGATATTAGAAAAAGAATGGGGAGTAGATCGAACTAAATTAGCGAAATATAACAAAAGAGAAATTATTTATCAACAATTTGAGACTAATAAACTTAAACCTCATTTGAAATTACTTTTTATTGCTAATCGCTTTGATGGAAAACAGATGCAAGGTGTTACTTTATTCAAGTACCAAAATAAAAAGTTGCAAGAAATAATTATTGCTCAAGCAGCACAATGGAACGAAAAACAACAACTATGGCAGCTATTATGGGGTCGTCAAGATATTCTTAATCCAGATGGTACTTATGCTCAAACTAGAAACTTTGAAAAGCTATCTCTTAAGTTAACCAAAAACATTTTAGATTTTGCCAATCATCATCGCGATCGTCGTGAGATGAATATCATGGAGCTTTACCGACGATTGAAATTAATTACAAATACCAATAACGTCAAAAAAATTCGCCAGCTTAAAATTAGCATCCAAGAAAGATACGCTCACCCCTTCTCCTGTTTTGTATTTACTTTGTTGGGTTCGTCTTTGGGTATAAGTGCAGGAACAACAAGCAAGTCCAATAGTTTGGGAATTGCCGCGATCGCTATTTTTAGTTACTTTTTTGCACAGATATTTTTTACAGCATTAGCTGTAGTTGGCGTAATATCAATATTCTGTGGTGTATGGTTGCCAAATTTTCTAGGATTACTCTTTGGATTCTATTTTTTAGCATATCGTAGTGCTCACAGAATATTATAATCTCTAATTTAAACAGATAAAGTCTTACACTGAGCTTGATTATATAAAAGGCGATCACATAATACCAAAGCTACCATTGCCTCGACCATAGGCACAGCTCTAGGTAAGACACAGGGGTCGTGTCTACCTTTAGCAGCTAGAACAGTTTCTTCCCCACCTTTGGTTACTGTTTTCTGTTCTTTACCAATAGTTGCAGTGGGTTTGAATGCCACCCGAATCACAATATTTTCTCCATTAGAAATCCCTCCCTGGACTCCTCCCGAACGATTAGAAACCGTGCGAGTCTCGCCGTTTTCATCGATATAAAATTCGTCGTTGTGTTCGCTACCAGTCATAGTCGTACCAGCAAAACCAGAACCAATTTCAAAGCCTTTGGTTGCAGGAAGAGACATTACGCCTTTGGCTAAATCGGCCTCTAATTTATCAAATACTGGATCTCCTAAACCTTTAGGCACATTACGGGCTACACATTCTACTACGCCACCTAAAGAATCCTTATCTCTTCTGGCTAAATCGATGCGCTCAATCATAGTTTCAGCACATTTAGCATTGGGGCAACGGACAATATTACTTTCTACCTGTTCCAAGGTTACAGTGTTGGGGTCTACTTCGGCTTCAATATCTTTAATCCGTTTCACATAGCCCACAATTTCCACTCCAGTGACTTGCTGGAGAATCTTTTTGGCGATCGCACCGGCAGCAACTCGACCAATAGTTTCTCTGGCTGAAGAACGTCCACCTCCCTTCCAGTTACGGATTCCATACTTAGCATCATAGGTAGCATCAGCATGGGAAGGACGGTATTTGACAGCCATCTCATTATAGTCCTGAGAACGGGCATCTTTATTCCGCACTAAAATGGCGATCGGAGTTCCCAAGGTTTTACCTTCAAAAACTCCCGAAATTATTTCGCAAGTATCGCTTTCTTTTCTGGGGGTAGTAATCTTGCTTTGCCCTGGTCTTCTGCGATCTAAATCCACCTGAATTTCCGCTTCGCTAATTTCTAGTTGGGGTGGACAGCCGTCAATAACAACGCCAACACCTCCACCATGAGATTCTCCGAAAGTAGTAATACGAAATAAATGTCCGAATGTGTTCCCCATAATGCCTTTGCTGTCCTAGTAAAGCGACTTGTATTGTATCGCAACTTATGTGGCTAAATTATAAATCTCTTTCTAAGAGCTGATATTAACTCTCAAGGTTAACCCAGTCATGCGCCAGGTAGCAAAGCAATTTTCAAATAATACATTACTAGCACTTTCTAAATTTCCGTCTTGGTCAACAACCCCTCCTTCAATCAGCTTTCCGCCTCTAGTTTCTAGGTTTAGTCGTATCTCGCCATCATCTTCATATTTAAGGACTAATTTTCCTCTAGCTAATACTTGTCCAGCACGGCTAATAATTGAGCATTCCATTGTAGACTCGAAAAATAATTCAATAGCTGCCAAGAGAAACATCATCGCATATTGCCTGTAAATTTAGTACCTCAAAATATGAATCGAGGCTGGATCTATCAAGAACAAGTTAAAATTTCTGACGCAGGACAGACAGTACTAGAATACTATACTAAGAAATATAACCATTCTAGTCAGGATGAATGGCAAGCTAGAATTAAATCTGGTCAAATATTACTAAATAATCAAACTGTTACCGACACAATTATTCTTCAAACTGGAGACCAGTTAGCATATCATCGTCCACCTTGGATTGAGCCTGAGGTACCACTGGAATTTGATGTTTTGTATGAAGATCGAGATTTATTGCTAATTAATAAACCTTCTGGACTACCTGTAATGCCAGGGGGTGGTTTTTTAGAGCATACATTGCTCTGGCAACTAAAAGCCAACTATCCTCAAAATACTCCTGTGCCAATCCATCGTCTAGGCAGAGGAACTTCGGGATTAATGTTATTGGCGCGATCGCCATTAGCTAAATCTAGTCTTGCCCAACAAATGCGGGATAGTACTATCCATCAACAAGAAGACCGACCGCTTAAAAAAGTTTATCGTGTTTTGGTCACAGGCAACTCTATCCGCGATCGCCTAGTTATTGAGCAGCCAATCGGTAAGATTTTCCATCCTGTTTTAGGTTATCTCTATGGAGCAACTCCCCAAGGTAAATATGCTCGTAGTGAATGTAATGTCATTGAGCGATATCGAAACTGTACCCTACTGGAAGTAAGAATTTTTACAGGTCGCCCCCATCAGATTAGAATTCATTTAGCAGCTGTCGGATATCCTTTGTTGGGAGATCCTTTATATGTGGCAGGAGGTACTTTTGCTAACCTGATTCAAAATCAAGACCAAATAACTGTTCCTGGAGACTGTGGTTATTATCTTCATGCCTATCGTTTATCTTTTCTTCATCCACAAACAATGCAGAACATGAACTTTAAATGTTCATTACCGCAACAATGGCAATCAGTTTTTTAAGTTTTCGCTCAATACGAAGTAATTGTGAGCTGATTTGGTGGCAAATTCATGCAAAATATCTTTGATTTTTGCTATTTAACAGTACAATTTCATTGGTCAAAGATTACGGCTGACCCCGTAGTATCTTGACGAACATTCCTAGGTCCTTATCCTTTAGGGAGACCAGAGGCAACTATATTGGACGTTTGCGGAGAGTAACCTGTGACTATTTTATTCATCATAGTATTTTGAAGGTTCTGATTTTAAGTACAACAGATATAAGTGGTGGTGCCGCGCGGGCTGCCTACCGACTGCATCAAGGCTTATTAACAGCTGGAATTGACTCCCAGATGTTAGTACAGAATAAACTAGGTGATGATCATACGGTCATTGCACCCACAAGTAAAATTCAAAGAGGAATCGCGGCGATTAAACCCACTTTGGATCAGTTACCCTTCACTCTGCACCGTAACCGCGACCCTGGAATTAATATTTATTCTTCTCAATGGCTCCCTAATAAAACTGTCAATAAAATAGAGCAAATTAATCCCGATATTATTAACATTCACTGGATCTGTGGGGGTTTTATGCCCATCGAGGCTTTCGCAAAACTAAAGCAGCCTTTGGTCTGGACTTTTCATGATATGTGGGCATTTACGGGAGGGTGTCACTATAGTGGCAAATGCGATCGCTATCAACAATCCTGTGGCTCTTGTCCTCAACTAGACAGCGATCGTGATTGGGATTTATCTCGTTGGATCTGGCAACGCAAAGCTAATGCTTGGAAGGATCTAAACCTAACTATCGTTACTCCTAGCAAATGGCTAGCAGAATGTGCCCAAGCAAGCTCATTATTTCAAAATCTTGTTGTTAAGGTAATTGGCAATGGAATCGATCCACAAATTTATCAACCTCATCCAAAGCACCTCGCAAGAAGGATGTTTAAATTACCAGCAGATAAGAAGATTATCTTATTTGGTGCCGTTAGTGCCACGAAAGATTATCGCAAAGGTTTTCACTTGCTGATGCCAGCATTACAATATCTGGAACAATATTACACACCAGAGGAGGTTGAATTAGTTATTTTTGGGGCTTCTCAACCTAACTATTTACCAAATTTTAGCTTTAAAGCTCATTATCTAGGAAAATTAAATGATGATATATCTATTTCTTTACTTTATTCAGCAGTAGATGTTTTTATTGCTCCTTCTGTCCAAGAAAATCTATCCAATACAGTAATGGAAGCATTGGCTTGTGGCACTCCTAGCGTTGCCTTTGATATTGGAGGAATGTCCGATCTCATTGAACACCAACAAAATGGCTACCTGGCAACACCATATGATTCCCAAGATCTTGCTCAGGGCATTACTTGGATCATAGAAAAGTCAGAGCGTTGGCAAAGCCTCTCAAATTCAGCTACGGAAAAAACAAAACAAAAATTTACTATTGAGCAACAAACACAGGAATATATTAAACTTTATCAAGAAATTTTAGCTAATTAAAATGAAAACAAATGTAAGTAACAATTACCAGCCTAAAATAAGCTCTCAAAATTCAGAATATTACCCTTTGATTTCCATAATCACGGTGATTTTTAATGGCAAAAATTTTTTAGAGTCAACTATTAAATCAGTAATTAATCAATCCTACGAAAATGTGGAATATATTATTATTGATGGTGGGTCTACAGATGGAACCCTAGAGATTATCAAACAGTACGAAAAAAACCTGGCATATTGGATTAGCGAAAGCGATCGTGGTATTTATGATGCCATGAATAAAGGAATTAGAGTAGCAAAAGGCAAAATCATCGGTATTTTAAATTGTGGTGATTTATATAATCAAGATGCTCTAAAAAAAGTTGCCAAATTATATAAAAATAATCAGCAAAATGAATATTTAATTATTACCGGAGCTATGACTCGTTTTGATAATAATACCAAGATTGAATTTATCCAAAAACGAAGTCCAACGGATTTAAGACGGCGGATTAATTTAGGAATGCCAATTAACCATCCTGCAACATTTGTAACTAAAAACATTTATGAAACAATTGGTTACTTTGACCCCGAGTTTAAAATTGGTGGAGATTATGATTTTATTTTCAGAGCCTATCACAGTAAAATAGTTCAGTTTATTTTTGCTGATGATGTTTTAGCTTTAATGAGTATGGGAGGAGTATCAGAAAAATTAACTAATTTGTGGATTAGAGCCAGAGAAGCTATGAAAATTCGTAAAGCCAAACTGAGCACTGTCCACAATGTTTTGCTAGCTTTACGGTTAATTTTTATCGGCTATACTAAGCATTTATTAGTAGCAATTATGGGACAAAAAGCAGTTTCAATTAAACATAAAATCAAACAAAAAACTTCTAACCTGAGTAATTTAATCGACGAGGGCAAAAACTTGTCTTATTAATTTTTTTTTGGCGATGGAATTTTTTATCAATTCAGGGACAAAAATTAAGATTGGCAAAATAAATATTGAGGTAACAGTGTAAATGACCAAAAGTAGTGAGAGAATTGAACGGGAACAGCAATTTCATGACCTCCGTTATACTGAAGATTATAAACGGCGGCAAAAAGTAGGTAAATTCTACAGCATTACAGATTCGATTACCAAAGCATATCAAAAAAGCTTGCTAGACAGCAGTCAAAATTCTCAGGTAATTGAATATGGCTGTGGAAAAGGGAGTTGTGCTTTCAAAATTGCCAAAAATCAGGCAAAGTTGGTAACGGGAATTGATATTTCGCCAGTTGCCATTGACATTGCCCATCAGCAAGCAGTTAGAGAAAATCTTGGCGACAATCTAGAATTTAAGGTCATGAACGCGGAAAACCTAGAGTTTGGCGAAAGCTCTCATGACTTAATTTGTGGTTCAGGAATACTACATCACTTGGATTTGGCTTTAGCAACTAAATCTATTGTCAAAACTCTCAAGCCGCAAGGGAAAGCGGTATTTCTGGAGCCATTGGGACACAATCTTTTGATTAACCTCTATCGCCGTCTGACACCGACTATTCGTACTGAAGACGAACATCCCCTGTTAGAAAGAGATTTAAAGGCAATTAAATCTAAATTCAAACAGAGCAAGATTCACTACTTTTATCTAACCTCATTAGTAGCTAGCTTCATTGCAGATAAACCAGGATTTAAAATTCTTCTTCGTTGTTGTGAGTTGATTGATTCAATTTTATTGAGAATACCAGGAATCAGACAACAAGCATGGTTAGTTTTAATTGAGCTGGAACAACCAATTAAGTGAAATTCACCCTCAATTTGAAATGTTTTTGCCGTATTTGACGATAATTTCACTAACTAGTGATACACCTATAACTACCTTAGACAAATATCAACATGAGTGTGAGTAAAAATCCTTCTGTTTCGATTATTATCCCTACGTATAACGAAGTTGACAATATTGAAGCAGTAGTCGAGAAGTTTCTGGCATCCGAATATTCTAATCTATTAGAGATATTAATCATAGATGGACACAGCACAGATGGTACCCAAGATAAGGTCATAGGTTTATCCCACAATTATTCTAAAGTTAGGTTATTAGAAAATCCACGACGTATTCAGTCAGCCGCTCTCAATATTGGTCTAGAAGCTTGCCAAGGAGATATCTTTTTAAGAGCTGATGCTCACTGTAATTATGCTCCTGACTATGTAGAACAGTGCGTAGCAGCTTTACAAGGATCTCAGGCTATCAATGTTGGCGGGGCTCAACGATTTATAGCAGCTAATACATTTCAGGCAGGAGTGGCTCTGGCATCGAGGAGTCTTTTGGGTAGCGGGGGCGCCAAATATCGCGATCCTCACTATAATGGTTATGCTGAAACCGTATTTTTAGGCTGTTTTTGGCGTTCTGCTTTAGAATCTATTGGTGGATATGAAGTTACTCGTAAAGAAGACTCTGAGCTAAACTTCCGTCTTCAAAAAATTAAAGGCGATCGCGCTATTTATATTAGTTCTAAAATTAAAGTCTGGTATTTCCCTCGTCGTAATTGGCTCAGTTTATGGCGACAGTATGTCAAGTATGGTCGGGGCAGCTGTATTATATCTGCTAGATATGCGGACAAACTGCCTCTACGGAATAAAATTCCTTTTTTTGGGTTGCTTTTAGTAATTATAGCCTTAATCACTGATTTTACCCTGTTGAATGGCTCACTACATACAATACCGATAATCATCTTGGGTTTATGTATAATCGCTTTAGAAGCTGGTCGGATAACTTTAAAATATAAGAGCGTATTCCGTGATGAGTTTTGGTATCATCGGCAAAAGCCTGTTCCCAGCTTAGTTAGTCGCTGGTTATGTTGCACGATCGCGATCGCCACCATGCCGATTGCTCACTTTACTGGTTTTGGCTATCAACTTTATCTCAGAGAGATTGTCGGGAACAAAGATAATTGCTTTTTTGAATCGCGATCTAGTATTCCAAAGCACAATTCTCGTGTAAAAGCGAAAATGGAGGCATAAAGTTTGGTTAAATATTCTAGGTTACATATTAACGATTCAACCTAGATCAGAATCATTTAATTATGAATTTTATTGTTGGGAGTACAATATGAAAGTTATCATTTTGGGTGGAGACGGTTTTTGTGGCTGGCCGACCTCACTACACTTATCGAATCTCGACTATGAAGTAGTGATTGTCGATAATTTATCTAGACGCAATATTGATAATGAATTAGAAGTTAGTTCTCTGACTCCGATCGCACCTATTGGACAAAGGCTAAGCACTTGGAAAGATTTAACCGGTAAAGAAATTAAATTTTACAATATTGATATTGCAGAAGAGTATGATCGCCTATTGAACTTGATTTTGGCAGAAAAACCCGATGCTATTGTGCATTTTGCCGAACAACGGGCTGCACCCTATTCGATGAAGTCTTCTAAACATAAGCGATACACGGTTAATAATAACCTCAATGCTACCAACAATTTACTCTGTGCCATTGTGGAGTCGGGTTTAGACATTCACCTGGTACACTTAGGCACAATGGGTGTTTATGGTTACGGTACCGCAGGGATGAAAATTCCTGAAGGCTACTTGGACGTAGAAGTCGTTACCGATAGTGGCGATCGCATTCAACAGGAAATTCTCTATCCAGCAAATCCTGGTAGCGTTTACCACATGACTAAAACCCAGGATCAGTTATTTTTCTATTACTACAATAAAAACGACGGTATTCGCGTCACCGACTTACACCAGGGCATTGTTTGGGGAACTAATACTCCCGAAACTCTCATGCACGAAAAACTAGTCAACCGTTTTGACTATGATGGAGACTATGGCACTGTCCTTAATCGTTTTTTAATGCAAGCTGCGATCGGCTATCCTTTAACGGTACATGGTACTGGAGGACAGACTAGAGCCTTTATTCACATCAAAGATACGGTACGCTGTGTGGAACTGGCGATCGCCAATCCTCCCTCTAAAGGGGAGCGAGTCAGAATTCTTAACCAAATGACTGAAACCCATTGCGTTAAAGATCTCGCCAAAATGGTTTCGGAAATGACTGGAGTAGAAATTGCTTATTTGGAAAACCCCCGGAATGAAGCATCCGAAAACGAGCTGTTTGTCAAAAACCAGCGATTTCTCGATTTAGGATTGCAACCTACTACCCTCAGTCAAGGTCTACTCAAGGAAGTAACTGAAGTAGCTGAAAAATTTGCCCATCGTTGTGACAAGAGTAAAATTCCTTGTACTTCTTGGTGGATTCAAAAAAACAAACAAAAGCAAACAACTAAAGTTTAAGGCTAATTTATATTAGTCAGTAATCAAATTGACACTCCCCACGCATAGAATGCGGGGGATTCTTGATTCATCCCGACGTATCTAGATGAGAACACCAATGGTGAAGACACATCCCCGAAAGAGGTCGATCCACAAGCTTTCACTACCATTACAGGCAGTCTGTTCCTGGTTGTCCTCCAGTACAGTGAAGCAAATCTTCTTAACTTCGTGGCTAGAATATTTTACCCACTCAAGCTCTTGTGAGTGGAACCCTATATATTCTCTTTTCAAAGTACTGATTATAGACTTGGTTTTCATCTACAAAACTATAGTACATCAGTTCAAAATCTTGGTATATAAAGATTTTGTGTCGAAAATGTCAACTCTCAACCCTTTGTTGCCAAGTTCGCTTTCATCCCCATGTCTATAAGACAGGGGTCTTCTCGCTCACAAAAGGATAAAAAAACAAAATTGGTGAAGGATGAAGGTTGCACCGAGTAAATTTTCCCTTCACCCACAATATTTAGAGCAAAAGATTAATATAGTTAAAGCTAATTCACATCAGGCTTATTATGTACAACTTTACAATTATTGGTGGTGGTATTGTTGGCTTATCTACAGCAATGGCTTTGAGCCAAAAGTTTCCCTCAGCCAAAATTGCCATATTGGAAAAAGAAGCATCTTGGGCAGCACATCAAACAGGACATAATAGCGGCATAATCCATTCTGGTATTTATTACAAACCAGGCAGCTTCAAAGCCAAGCTTTGTCGTGAGGGTAATCGTTCCATGGTAGCTTTTTGTGAACAACACAATATTAACTATGATATCTGCGGCAAAGTAATCATAGCGACTGAGCCTCATGAATTGCCCTTATTAGAAAATCTCTACCAAAGAGGTCTCGCTAATGAAATTGACATTAGTAAACTAACTAAAGAGCAGGTTCAGGAAATTGAACCTCATGTTAATTGTTTGGCAGGCATTCGGGTTAAAGCTACGGGAATTGTCGATTATAAGCAAGTTTGTCAAAAGTATGCCGCGATCGCTAAAGAACAAGGTGTAGAATTGTTCACTAATACCTGTGTTCAGGGCATTAAGACTACCTCAGAAGGTCATATTTTAGAAACCAATAACGGCGAATATCAAACCAAATTTCTCATTAACTGTGCCGGACTCTACAGCGATCGCATCACGGAATTAGCTAAAGACAAACCTCCAGCTAAGATAATTCCTTTCAGAGGCGAATATTACGAATTAACCCCTGAAAAACGCTATTTAGTGAATGGAGCAATTTACCCTGTTCCCAATCCTAATTTTCCCTTTTTAGGAGTGCATTTCCACCCTCTGATCAATGGTAGTGTCCAGGCAGGACCTAATGCAGTGTTAGGATTCAAGCGAGAAGCTTATAATAAATTTGACTTCAATCTCCAAGACTTTATGGATACCATGACTTATCCTGGCTTTTGGAAATTAGCCACTAAGTATCCCAAAGAAGGTTTACAGGAGATGATTCGTTCCTATAGTAAGTTCATCTTTGTTCGTAGTTTGCAAAGATTAATTCCGGAAGTGCAAGGGGAAGATATCGTACCAACTCCAGCAGGGGTGAGAGCGCAAGCTTTAAAAATTGATGGCTCAATGGTTGAAGACTTTTTAATCCTCAATCGAGATCGAGTCATGCACGTCTGTAATGCTCCGTCTCCTGCTGCTACCTCTTCCATTGAAATTGGCAAACAAATCGTCTCTCAGATTCCTGATACTGTGAAAGTTTAACCGGCACTCAGAATAATTTTGTCAAAAATGCGATCGCTCTTTGTAACTAATCAACGTGAGTTCGATGAGTCCAAAATTGACTAGTTTTGGAAGAGGGAAGAGGCAATCGGGAATCGGGAACAGCTTATTCTTTAGTTTCTATTAATGAAGACAGGACTTACGCACTAAGTACTAGTAACCTTCTGTTCCCTGTTACCGATAACCAAAAACCTTGATTTTTCGTTTCACTGCGTAAGTCCTAGTAGAATTAGATCCTCAGTAAAATCTGTCGAACTCACGTTAATCATAAACTAGAGGTTGATCAGGCGAAAGGAAAAAGGTTAGCGCGATCGCACTAACTTGGTTGGGCTTCTATAGTCACGGTAATCGAGTTTTCTCCTAACAATCCACCCTGTCGGGGTGACAGAAAATGCTAAAGACTAGATGCAATCAAGCTTGCAGCCCTAAGACCTCGCTGATAATTAGCGCATTTCTGGGGACTTAACTTCATTAATTCCCGAATTTCAACAGCAAAGAATTGAATCGACTCTAACCAAGCGATTGGCAAAGCCAGTGCGCGGAGCGCAATCGCGTGTAAACCCAGATAAAAATTGCTGTGTCTGGGATAATTTCTGCCTTTTTCTTTGACTCGACCTACATATTTAGCTATTCCTTTATTCTTGATGATTTCTCCACAGAAAGTAGCTTGAGAATAAGCCAGAGTAATTAACAGAATTAAAGTCATTAATCTTTTATCTGATACCTTGGTTCCTTCGAGATTATAGCCACCACTTTTAAAGTCTCTAAACATCTCTTCAATGCCAAATCGTTTTTGATAAGCGTTAAGAGCTTCATCCAAACTATTTAGGTTGCTCAAAATAAACCAGGCTTCATCAGCTGTCCAACCTCTATATTTTCTTTTCCACTTACAAACGATATTAGCTCCGGCAAAACCCTTAGTTTTCGTCACTTTAACTCCTTGAAAATAGAGGGATACTCCTGGTCTTAATCCCACCGCTTGTAACTGCACCCAAATTTCTGGTTCTATCTCCAAATAAGCGTTGCGTTTGAGCCGTAAGCAGAAATAGGTTTGCTGCTGTTGCTGCAACCATTTGGCTAAATCAACTGAACAAAATTCTCGGTCTCCCAAGATGACTTTTTTATACCCTTTTAATACTGGTATAACTCGACTCAGAATTGTGGTTTGAGTCTCTAAATCACTATTCCCCACATGGTCTAATAGCTCAAAGTAAATGGGAATTGCTCTATGATTAATAATCAGACTCACCATCAGTAAATTAATCAATCCCCATCTCGTTCTGTCTATGGCAATATATAGCACTTCATCCCTAGTAAAACGCTGGTTTAACCAATCTTTGAAGAGCGGTAACCAAATTGTTTCAATCGTTAAACTTGGTAAATCTAAAAATCTCTGCAGTTTTTTTCGACGACTTTCAAAAAGTATGGGTTGAGGGAACTTGTTGGCTAACTCTTCTAATCTTACCCATCGATAACTTTGTAGCAGTTGTACCAGAATTGAAAGCATTAAATATTGAGCTTTATTCAGTTGAGTTGTTAGATGCGTTTGATACAGTTCAGGAAACATTTAAACCCATGGCTAATAATTGGCTATTATTGCAGATTTCTTGAGAACACACATAGCTCAATCCTAGACCTCATAAGCTTTTTAGTTCAATTGTGTCGCCCCGACAGCAATCCACCTATAAAATGAGCGATCGCACTCAGGGTATTTATCCGCCAAATTGGGGCAGGGATTGAAGTCCAGAAATGCCACAGGGGATTTGGGATGAGTAGAATTTTGCAGTAACCCACCGAATTTAATGATAGGCTGGTGCGTTTGACTTCATTAACGCGCCCTACAAGATCCGCAATCGCACTATAAGAGGGGCGATCTCACTGACACTTTTATGCTCCCATAGTAGATTCATTCAAATCATCAGTTATGCTTCCATTTGGAAGAATAAACATCTCTTTGTTACCAGTTTTGAAGCGGCGTGCAGTACTTAAAAAACTTCTTAATTCTGATTTCCAAAAATAGCCTAGTCTGATTTCAAACGAAGCTCCTGAAAACTTTTGTTTTAATTCCAACTGCACTTCTTGGTCATTATATATTTTAGGCGCTTTTGATATACTTGCCACTTCGAGTAATTCGTTTGTATCTTCTTTAATTGCAACATAGATGAAATCGTGGAATTCTTTTGTTGCTCTAGCATCGATAGGAACAATCGTAAAGTTTGAATTCCCATCTAAATCTTTAACAGGTATGGGCTTTGAGACAGGAATATCACTTGTATTTGGATCGATAGCTTTAATGTTTTCAAAGCCTTGATTTTTTAAGCTGTCTATGGCAATGTCTACTATATTCATTTTTTCAAAGCTCAGTAAGTTATCTAAAGATAACTATCCTCCTCCAACAAGGGATTCAGTCAAGAGATCGCTAACATTCCCATTGGGAAGCAAAAACATCTCTTTGTCTCCCAGCCTAAATCGACGTGCGACACTTAAACGACTTCTTAATTCAAAACATTGTTTCCAAAAATATCCAGGTATTATTTCAAATGACTCTCCTGGGAACTTTTCTCGTAATTTTGATTCCATTTCTTGGTCATTATCAATTTGTAATACTTTGGTGAAATTTGCTGCTTCGAGTAGAGTATTTGTTCCCTCTTCAATGGCAACATAAATAAAATCTTGAAATTCTTGTGTTGAGGTGGCATCAAGAGGCACAATAGTAAAGTTTGAAGCCCTATCTAAGCCTGTAATAAATATAGGCTCGGTGACGGGCGCACCACCGCCTATGTCAGGAATTTTTCGTATATCATTAAAACCATAAATATTTAAGTTAGCTAAAGCTATATCTATGGGATTTCCTGTCCCCCCGCCTGGAATAGTTAATGTTTTAGCTTCGGTTTGGATTGGTTTAAATTTTTCGTCTGTTTTCTTAGATAAAATAACTAATTTGTTTTTCCATTTGTTTCCATATGTATTTGCCAAGAAAAACTGTTGTTGAAGCGCAGCCATAAATTTATATCCTTCACTAGGAGAGTTATCAGAAGGATCTAAATAATGGACTGCTGTAATTTCTATTTTTCCATCTGCTACTTCATTAAATCGAATTCCATCAATTACAGTCCAGTGAGCGCCACTATTGACGAGACTGACACAAGGTATTTTCTCAAAAGAAATTGTATGATAAATTCGATCTAGGTTTCCTTGCAATGTATCTGAAGCAAAAGCATCTATCTTATCTGGTGTGAGTTTATTTAGATAACTACCTAACCCCTCGGGGCTAGAGTAGAATGCCACGGGATCATTTTCTGTATTTAGTTTCTGTATTTCTTCATATGCTGTGTCTTGTTGAGTATTTGTGATTTCAAAGTGAGAAAGAAACATTTGACTACAAGCTGGACCACAGTAGTTAAACTCTTCTTGATGAGAAAATGCAATTGGATCGATTTGTTTTTCTTCAATACTCATAGTTAATAAACCTCCTTCCCTATTGTTGTATTGATACAGGCTCGTGTTTTTCTGTAGGGACTTTAACCAACTGCGATCGCCCTCTGGTCATAGCAATTGATGAAATCAACCAACTTTTTGCCTATCCAGACATTGCTAGTCAATTTCTCGAACTGCTACGAACCTGGTCTGAAAGAGCCAAATTAAGGTCTACAGGTGATAATACTTGGCATAAGCTGCGACTGGTGATGGTTTGTTCTACAGAAATCCTGGTACCTCCTTCCATCAATCCCTCTGTCTTCAATAATGCACTGGTTATTAATTTACCAGAGTTTACCTCAGCTCAAGTACAAGATCTAGCATCTCGGTATAGAGAGGAGTTAAACGAACAAGAAATCGAGCAACTGCTTGCCCTTTTAGGGGGACATCCCTATCGCTTGCAGTTGGCATTTTATCACCTACAGCAGCAAACAATAACCTTAGAAGAACTGTTAGCCAATTCGGCGATCGCAACTGCTCTTTATGCAGAACATCTACAACAACAATGGTGGGACCTACAACGCTATCCTGAGTTATTAACAGTATTTACGCAGATCCTATGGCATTCAAGCCCTGTAGAGTGTAAGACAGAGCCAGGCTACCAGTTGCAACAGATGGGTTTGGTTCATTTGCATGGTCTTCAGGCAAGTCTCGCCTGCGAGTTATTTCGTCCGTTTTTCTGCGATCGCCTGGATCAAATCAGCTGTTAGAGTTTGCTAGTAATAGGTGCAGGAATTGAAAATGAGATAAGACCGCAAAATTGCTCAATTATTAATTTTTAACTGCCATTTATCCCATAAATCGGGACGGCGATCGCGAGTACGTTTAATTTGTTCTTCTCTGCGCCATTGATCTATCAGTTTATGATTACCTGAGCGCAATACTTCAGGAACTTCCCAGCCTCGATATTCTGCTGGTCTAGTATATTGGGGATAGTCTAGCAATTCGGTTTCAAAACTTTCTGCTTTTAGAGATTCTACTTTGCCCACTGTTCCTGGTAAGAGTCTGGTTACTCCATTAATTAAGGTTAGAGCTGGTATCTCCCCACAGGTTAAAACAAAATCGCCCAGAGAGATCTCTTTTGTAACTAAATGTTGTCTGATTCTTTCATCTACTCCTTCGTAGTGTCCACAGATTAAAATTAGTTGCTGATAATTAGTCGCTAAATCCTTAAGCAAAGGTTGATTTAACGGTTCTCCTTGGGGAGTCATCAGAATAACTTCTCGTTGGGGTAAGATCGGCAAGGACTCGACTGCGGCAAATATTGGTTCCGGCTTAAGCAACATTCCTACACCACCGCCATAGGTAATGTCATCTACCTTATGATGTTTATCTTGAGTAAAGTCACGAGGGTTGACTAAATTTACTGTGGCAATTTCTTTGGCGATCGCTTTACCTAGTAAGCTGCAATTGAGAGGTGAAGCAAAAAAGTCGGGAAAAAGAGTGATAATATCGAAACGCACAGTAATAAACTTAAAAAAAACTTTAGAAGTTCAGTATAAGCTTGATAGACTCCAGGAGTTAAGTAGTCTTTGACACAGTAGTAAGGTAGTTTGCGTAGTTACTATCTATAGTATGTCAGAGGTTTGTCTCCTGTCCGCCAACTCAATTATGATTAATACCGAAATTAAAAATCAAACCACATACTCATCACAATCCACCAAAAACGCTATTTTGGTCATTGGTGGTGCGGAAGATAAAGTTCACGGCAAAGAGATACTACAAACGTTCTTTAATCTTTCAGGGGGGATAGATGCCATCATTGGGATTGTTCCCTGTGCTTCTCGCGAACCTAGTCTGATTGGGGAGCGTTACTATCGGCTCTTTAATGATATGGGAGCAAAAGAGATTAAAGTTCTCGATGTACGCGATCGCTCTCGAGCAGAAGACTCAGTTTATCGTAATTTTGTCGAAGATTGCACGGGAATTTTTCTGACTGGTGGCGATCAACTTCGTCTTTGTGGCTTACTTGCCGATACGACCCTAATGAATCGGATAGTTGAGAGGGCGCAGAAGAGAGAAATCAGTTTAGCCGGGACTAGTGCTGGAGCCGCTGTAATGGGACGTCACATGATTTCGGGTGGCAGTAGCGCCGAGTCCCCTAACCGCTCTCTGGTAGATATGGCAGTTGGTTTAGGAATTATTCCTGAAGTATTAGTTGACCAACATTTTTATAATCGTAATCGCCTGGCACGTTTATTGAGTGCTATTGCTGGATATCCTCAATTGATAGGAATTGGCATTGATGAAGATACCTGTGCCATGTTTGAAAGCGATGGCATGATTCAGGTAATTGGCAAAGGCACGGTAACTATTGTCGATCCTAGAGAGATGTCCTATACCAATCACAGGGAAGTTCATGGTAATGAGCCTTTAAGTATGCATAATCTCAAACTGCATATCTTAAGTCATGGCGATCGCTATGACCTACATAAACACCTTCCTCTAAACCGCTCGATAAGCTAGATACAAGAAAATAGTTCTAAAACTGTTCAGTGAGAACAGTTTGGCAGCCCAAAATAACGAGATGATTACCTAACTTGTTTCTAATGCTGTCAATAATCTCAGAACAGCAAACCGTAACCATAATATGAGAATTCTGAAAACTCAAACCTTACGTGGTCCTAATTATTGGAGTATTCGGCGAAATAAGCTGATTTTAATGCTGCTGGATCTAGAGGAGTTAACCGAAAAGCCATCCAATGAGATTCCTGGATTCTACGATGGTTTAACACAAGTCTTACCTAGCCTGGTAGAACATTACTGTTCACGGGGTTATCGTGGTGGTTTTTTTGAAAGACTAAAAGAAGGCACCTTAATGGGGCATATTGTGGAACACGTTGCCCTAGAGTTACAGGAACTAGCGGGAATGCCTGTCGGGTTTGGTCGTACTAGAGAAACCTCAGACACAGGAATATTTAATGTTGTCTTTGAATATGTCGAAGAACAAGCTGGTCGCTATGCAGGCAGGGCTGCGGTTAGACTCTGTAAATCAATAGTCGAAACCGGTACTTATCCCCCCAGTGAGTTAGAACAAGATTTATCGGACCTTAAAGAATTATACGCAAATACCTCTTTAGGACCTTCTACTGAGACGATTATCAAGGAAGCTGAAGCCCGCAAAATTCCCTGGATGTGGCTTAGTGCGAGAGCAATGTTGCAGCTAGGTTATGGAGCTAGCCAAAAGCGAATTCAAGCTACCTTAAGTAATAAAACTAGTATCCTGGCAGTGGAGCTAGCCTGTGATAAAGAGGGAACTAAAACCATACTAGGTAATGCAGGAGTGCCTGTTCCTCAAGGCACCGTCATCCAGTATTTAGATGAGCTGGAGCAGGCGATCGTAGATGTTGGCGGCTATCCCATCGTGCTCAAACCTTTAGACGGCAATCATGGTCGAGGTATTACGATTGATATTAATGATTGGCCAGAAGCAGAAGCAGCTTATGATCTAGCTAGTAAAGCTTCTAAGACACGTTCTGTCATTGTTGAGCGATTTTATCGGGGTAACGATCATCGAGTTCTCGTGATCAATGGTCAGGTGGTAGCTGTAGCAGAGAGAGTTCCAGCTCATGTTACTGGAAATGGGGAATCTACTATTGAGGAA
Source organism: Pleurocapsa sp. PCC 7319 (assembly GCF_000332195.1). NCBI lineage: Bacteria > Bacillati > Cyanobacteriota > Cyanophyceae > Pleurocapsales > Pleurocapsaceae > Pleurocapsa > Pleurocapsa sp. PCC 7319. The sequence continues at coordinate 2,126,534 of NZ_KB235922.1, read as the reverse complement.
CTAATTGCCCTAACTAATCAAGACCCTAAACGCGGTGATGGACACGATAACGTTTTAACCAAAATTAGTATCGATCAAACCTCAAAAGCAGTATTAGCCAAACAAGGTTACAATTTGGATTCCGTATTACCTCCGCAAGAAATAGCTTATTTAAGAGCTACAGCCAATTTAAGTACGGGAGGAGTAGCCATTGATCGTACAGACGAAATTCATCCCGAAAACGTTTGGTTAGCCCAAAGGGTAGCTAAAATAATTGGTCTCGATATTGCAGGTATTGATATTGTCACTTCGGATATTAGTCAACCTCTGAGAAAAACAGGAGGAGTTGTGGTTGAAGTCAACGCGGCTCCTGGTTTTAGAATGCACGCCTCACCTAGCCAGGGATTACCTCGCAATGTAGGTGCATCGGTATTAGAAATGTTATTTCCCAATAACACTCCTAGTCGCATTCCCATCGTGGCAATTACAGGGACAAATGGGAAAACTACGACTACCCGCCTTACTGCCCATATTTACCGCCAAACAGGAAAGATAGTCGGTTTTACTGCTACCGACGGGATCTACATTCAAGAATATTTAGTCGAAAAGGGAGACAATACCGGACCCTATAGTGCCGGAGCTATTCTTAAAGATCCGACTGTAGAAGTAGCTGTACTAGAAACCGCCCGAGGTGGCATTTTGCGTTCGGGTTTGGCATTTGACCGTTGCGATATTGGGGTGGTGTTAAACGTTGCTGCCGATCACCTCGGTTTAGGTGGTATTGATACTATTGAACAGATGGCCAAAGTTAAAAGCGTAGTTGCCGAAACAGTTCATTCCGAAGGTTATGCCATTCTCAATGCTGACGATCCTTTGGTAGCAGCGATGGCAGAACAGGTAAATTGCAAAGTTGCCTATTTCTCGATGAATCCTGATAATCCAATTATCATCGAACACTGTCGCCGTAATGGTTTGGCGGCAATATATGAAGATGGCTATCTGGCGATTTTGGAAGGAAAATGGACCCTCAGAATTGAAAAAGCCGTTAAGATTCCCATGACCATGGGAGGAATGGCTCCCTTTATGATTGCAAATGCTTTGGCTAGTAGCTTAGCTGCTTTTGCCCAAGGAGTAGATATTGAACTAATTCGCAAAGGAGTTCGCACCTTTCAAAATTCGGCAGAACAAATTCCAGGCAGGATGAATCTGTTTGATTTAGGTGATTATCATGCTTTGGTAGACTATGCTCATAACCCACACGGATATAAGGCAGTAGGAGATTTTGTCCGTAATTGGCAGGGCAAACGAATTGGTGTTGTCGGCGGTCCTGGCGATCGCCGTGATGAAGATTTAATCCAATTAGGTAATATCTCGGCTCAAATATTTGACCGCATCATTATCAAGGAGGATGAAGATCCTCGTGGTAGAGAACCAGGAGAAGTTGCAGACTTAATTGCCAAGGGAATTGGTCAAGTTAATCCCAACTCTGTCTACGAAGTTATTCTCCAAGAAACAGAGGCGACTAATGCTGCTTTAGATCAGGCACAAACAAATAATTTAGTGGTTGTATTTCCTGACAAAGTCAATCAGGCTATCAGTTTAATTAAGCAGCGAATTAAATAGCTTAATTATTAACTGTTTTGATCAGTATTATTTCCAGGACTAAATTTAATTTCTATGTAAAGAGATGTAGTTTTAGGGCGAGATAAAATTAAAATTACGTAAATTTAGGCTATTTCACGGTACTCATTCCTAGGCAATCCAGATTATTTATGTATATATAGAGAGAGTAAGATTTGAGATTTAAATTCTTATTTGCTTATCTATTAATTATTAGTGATATTAGTGAAAATTACCGCGATGAAAATTAACCGACTAGAAAATGATAATATTAATCGCAATGTCATGGAAGTATTGGTTGCTGAAGAAATCGATAGACAAATTGGTCGTCTTCCCAGTAATATCAAAAAATTTATTAACCCCATTGAAGTAGCTACTTATGCTCTCAATAGATTACCAGCTTTGTATGCTTCTTCTCAGCAAGGTTTTAATAAACAAAAGTTAAAAGGACGCTCAGAGTATAGCGTTCATATTACTCAACAAGTTCGTAAAGGATTTGCGGCAATTCAAAAAGATCTATTACGCAGCTCTACTCCTTTAGTAGCAGATAAAGAACGAGATCTAAATCAAGATATTCAGGATGCCGAAGAAGCTTTAAAGGAATTAGCTGCATATTTACCAGAAAAAGATTTATCCTGGAGAAATATTGTTAAGCTAGTTAAGCCTATCCTAGCCGAACTTCAAGAGCAGGATGAAGCAGAAATCAACGCCAGGAACGTTCGTTCTAAAACTAGTAATATGTGGGAAGATTCTATTTATAAAAAATAGTCTTATGCTAATAAATAACTTAAAAATTTAAAAATAAGGAGTATTAGTTAGCTATCCAAATATTTTACAAATACTTTACAAATATTCTAAATTTTGGCTTACTAGTATTATTTTATAATTTACTTGATAAATTAACAGTCTTTATCTTTAATTAGAATAAAAAATAACGTTGTGCCATTGGTAAGATGTGTGCTGGTTCACAAGTTAGTAATTCGCCATCTGCCCTTACTTCATAAGTTTCGGGATTAACTTCAATATTCAACAAGGCATCATTTAATTTCATATCTGTTTTACTCAAATTGCGGGTATTACTAACAGCCATCGTGGCAGTTTGCAGTCCAATTTGCTCTGGAATATCTGCATCTAGTGCAGCTTGAGAAACAAAAGAAAGAGAAGTAGCCGCCGTTGCTCCACCAAAACTGCCAAACATGGGACGCATATATACAGGTTGAGGAGTGGGAATACTCGCGTTAGGATCACCCATTTGAGCATAAGCGATCGCGCCACCTTTAATCACAATTTCTGGTTTGACCCCAAACATAGCCGGCTTCCACAGACAAATATCCGCTAGCTTACCTATTTCAATTGAACCAACATGATCGGCGATCCCGTGAGTAATGGCAGGATTAATCGTGTATTTAGCAATATAGCGTTTAGCACGAAAATTATCAGCTGGTTCCTCTGTAGAAGCAGACAAGACCCCTCGTTGTACTTTCATTTTGTGGGCAGTTTGCCAAGTACGAATAATCGTTTCACCTACCCGACCCATTGCCTGAGAATCAGAAGCAATCATGCTAAATGCCCCTAAGTCATGTAAGATATCTTCCGCAGCGATAGTTTCTTGGCGAATACGAGATTCAGCAAAAGCGACATCTTCAGGAATACTCTTATCCAGATGATGACACACCATCAACATATCCAGGTGTTCTTCTAAAGTATTAACGGTAAAAGGTCGAGTAGGATTGGTCGAAGAAGGTAAAACATTACTTTGGGCGCAGACTTTGATAATATCGGGGGCGTGTCCACCGCCAGCTCCTTCAGTATGGTAGGTGTGGATCACTCGATTTTTAAACGCGGCGATCGTATTTTCGACAAAACCTGCTTCATTGAGAGTATCAGTATGAATCGCTACTTGAACATCATATTGCTCGGCAACTTCTAAGCAAGTGTCGATCGCTTTAGGCGTTGTTCCCCAATCCTCATGAAGTTTTAGCCCCATCGCTCCAGCTTGGATCTGTTCGATTAGTCCTCCTGGCTGGGCACTATTGCCCTTACCTAAAAAGCCTAAATTCATGGGAAAGGCATCCGCAGCCTGAAGCATACGCCAAATATTCCATGCCCCAGGAGTACAGGTAGTAGCGTTAGTCCCTGTCGCCGGACCTGTTCCACCACCAATCATGGTGGTAATCCCAGACGCGATCGCTGTTTCGATTTGTTGGGGACAAATAAAGTGAATGTGGCTATCGATGCCTCCTGCCGTCACAATATGTCCTTCTCCTGCTACAGCTTCAGTTGCAGCACCAATTATAATATCGACATTATCTTGAATGTAGGGATTTCCTGCTTTGCCAATTTTATGAATCTTGCCATCTTTAATCCCAATATCTGCTTTAACAATTCCCCACCAGTCGAGAATTAAAGCGTTAGTAATTACCATGTCTACCGCCCCATCGGCACGCGAAATAGGAGACTGTCCCATTCCATCACGGATTACCTTTCCTCCTCCAAACTTAACCTCGTCACCATAGGTAGTGTAATCTTGTTCAACTTCGATCAATAATTCCGTATCCGCTAACCTAACGCGATCGCCTACTGTAGGACCATAAGTATCTGCATATGCTCGCCGATCCATTTGATAGCTCATAGTTTTTATCTTTGATGCTGATTCTTTAACCGCTAAATCTGGTGTAATTTTGCTGGAAGCAAGGGAATAATTGACTTTGATGCCTAAAAATCCTAACCACTATCTAGATTAATTGCACTGAAGCCAATTTTTAAGACAAAACAGAATATATTAAGGATCTGCAAATTGATTTTTTCTGCTCCAACCCAAACTGAACCAACGGTTACTCTCTTCTGTCAGTAGATTGAATTAGATGGAGTTTCGGGAACTATGAACATAGAAGTTAAGTTAATAGTTCTCCCAATGAAAAAACGTCAAACCCATGATCTAGCTCCTTATATTTTGTTAATCGCACTCGTACCATCGACTTGGTGGTTATTACAAATAAGCTTTTGGTATGGTTTATCTATTATCATCTGTTGTGCATTATTAGCTCAATTTATGGTTCCAAAGCAAAGAGCTTGGTACGAAGAACCAAGTTACTTAGATATGGTGTTGGGAACAATTGTTATCAGTTGTAGTGTCGCATTGAGCTTAAAACTCTTCGGTTTTTTAGCTGAATTACCTATAGATATCAACGCAAGTCAATGATTTACCCAAAAAATTTTGGTATAACTGCATAAAAATAATAGACCATTCGTAATCATTAAATGTAAGCAAAACAAATACAAAATTCAATTTTTACGAGGTCTATAAACATGAAAAAATCTACATTAGCAATTTTTACTGCAGTTATCGCTTTCGCTCCTTTAACTGCTTTTGCTCAAGATACTCAAAATTCGGCGCAAATCAATAGCAACTCAGCAGCAGCAGTAGGTTACGGTAACTATATTGAACAAGAAGCTAACCAAACCAGCTTCCAAGATCAACTAAGTCTTGATGCCTACGGTGTTCCTTCTGCTGGCGATGCTCAAAACTCTCTACAAGTTAATACCAATGAAGCAGCGGCGATCGGTGAATACAATGTAATTGACCAAGAAGCAAATCAATCTAACGTTCAATATCAAACTGACATTGAATCATACTATCCACATTACTAAGCTCACAGCGGTAATTATACTAGATCCTTTTCGTTTGGCACTCCCACGACTACACATTTGTTGAAGTCGTGGGATTTTTCCGTCTAGCTTCAAAATTGTGTTAAATCTAATAGATATCTATTAGCATAAATTGCTTGATATAAGCCTAAATATTAATAAGTGTTAAATATAGTTCGCCATTTCGCTCTTTTTTTGATATAAATTGTGGTCGCAAATATAAGTATTTTCAATATCTGCGGGATATTGTTGCTTTTTGTTACGCAAATTGTTAACTTTAGTAACAGGAGCAAAATTCTCAGTTTAGTATTTAGGTCAAATGCTATGGAAATAAAATGGAAAAAATTAATACTGCGGGTTGGGGTTTGGTTGACCCTAGAGGTTTGTTTTAACTATGTTGGGTTGGACACCATAGCCGATTACAGCGAATTTATTTTTGATCGTAAGCTAGTCGCACTCAATAGTTAGAGCAGAAGTTAAAGCTATTGAATATTTATGTTTAAGAATATTAATTGGCAATTGTAAATCGTTACATAAATGATATCAAAGATCTGATTGAGACCTTTGACTTCTGAGTAGTTAAAGCCAAAAATTAATAACTAATAGCTAAACGCTCCAATCAAGCTAATTTATATTAAACGTTCAAAGCATTTTTATGACATCTGTTACAACGACATCGAGTGGGAAAGAGCCAAATCAACCAACCTGGAAAATTAAGCTACTGTACGACGGAGAATGTCCCTTGTGCGTTCGTGAAGTCAATTTTCTCACCAAGAAGGACGCAGGTAGAGGAATTGTCAAATTTGTGGACATTGCCGATCTAGATTACGATTCTCAAGATAATGCGGGGATCGATTTTGCTACTGCGATGGGTCGTATTCATGCTGTGTTACCCGATGACAAGATAATCAAAGATATTGAAGTGTTTCGGCGTGTTTACGAAGAGCTGGGGATGGGCTGGATTTATGCCATTACTAAGTTGCCCGTCTTGGGTGCGATCGCCGACTGGCTGTATGGTATTTGGGCAGACTGGCGATTAAAGCTTACAGGAAGACCAGATCTTGCGACCGTGATTGCCAAAAGGCAAGAAAAACTTAAGTCTAAGTCTGATCCTGGCAGATGTAAGATATATTAGAGATTGGAAAGCTGGCAATAATAATTAGTCAAAGTAAATAATATCCTTGCACTCAAGTAGTTTGCGTTGATATTATCAATCCAATCAATGTGCCAGAGATTATTATAGGTAACAATTATGGTTCAAGCACCTGTATCTCCAGTGGTGCTAGCTATCTTAGATGGTTGGGGTCATCGTGAGTCCACAGAGGCTAATGCTATTGCCACTGCCGAGACACCAATATTTAGTAGCTTAAAAGCAGTCTATCCGAATACATTAATTAATACATCAGGGAAGGATGTTGGTTTGCCTGATGGACAGATGGGTAATTCGGAAGTTGGGCATCTTAACCTCGGTGCGGGAAGAGTTGTTCCCCAAGAGCTAGTCAGAATATCTGATGCGGTTGAGGATGGTTCATTATTAGATAATCAAGTATTAATTGATGCTTGCACCAAAGCTAATGCTTCTGGAGGTAAACTGCACTTAATTGGTCTTTGTTCAGAAGGCGGAGTACATTCTCATCTAAAGCACCTTATTGGACTGCTCAATTTAGCCAAGCTAAATGATGTCAAGGATGTCTGTATTCATGCGATTACCGATGGCAGAGATACCTATACTACGGAAGGGATCAAGGCACTAAATAAAATTCAAGACTCCATCGATAAAATTGGTGTTGGTCGTATTGTTACTATTAGTGGTCGTTACTATGCAATGGATCGCGATCGCCGTTGGAATCGAGTCCAGCAAGCTTACGAGATCATGGTCAAAAACGGTTCTAGTGATGGGCGTTTAGCTTCTGAAATTCTAGAATCTTTTTATGCCGAAGAAGTTACTGACGAATTTATTCCTCCAACCAGAATAGCCTCAGGAGCAGTTGAGTCAGGTGATTCGGTCATTTTCTTTAATTTCCGACCAGACAGAGCAAGACAGCTTACCTATGCTTTTGTAAATGACCATTTTGATGGGTTTACCAGGGAAAAAATTCAGCCCCTAAACTTTATTACTTTTACCCAATACGATGCTAGTGCCCCTGTAGAGGTAGCCTTTAAACCGCAAAATTTGACTAACATTTTGGGAGAGGTAATTGCTCAGCATGGTTTACGTCAATTCCGTACTGCAGAAACAGAAAAATATCCCCACGTTACCTATTTTTTTAATGGTGGATTGGAGCAACCTTGTGAGGGAGAAGACCGAGAATTAATTCAAAGTCCGATGGTAGCCACCTATGACCGCGCGCCAGATATGTCGGCTCAAGCAGTGACTGATGCAGTTTGTAACGCAGTCGATAAAAGTATTTATTCTTTGATTGTGGTTAATTATGCTAACCCCGATATGGTTGGGCATACGGGTAACTTGGAAGCAGCAATCAAGGCGATCGAAACTGTAGATCGCTGTTTAGGTAGAGTAGTCGAAACCGTTAACAAAGCTGGAGGAACTCTTTTGATTACTGCCGACCATGGTAATGCTGAATATATGAGAGATAGTGAAGGCAATCCTTGGACTGCACATACGACGAATCCAGTACCGTTCATATTAGTTGAAGGTGAAGCAAGAAAAATTGTCGGACACGGAACAGAAATACCTTTAAGAAAAGATGGTTGTTTGGCGGATGTAGCACCAACGATCCTGGAAATATTGCAGATACCTCAACCAAAAGAAATGACAGGTCAATCTCTAATTGAACCAGCATCTTACGAAGCTAAAGCTAATCGAACTCCAATTCGGATCTCGATGAGAGGTTGATCAATTAGAACCAAGCAAATTTACGCCATCTATTAAAAACAAGTTGAATATGTCTCTGTTAACAGCCTACAATGGCTATCAGTCTCTAGTTAAAGAAAAAACCTAAATTAGATTTTTGTGATGAATACATATCAATTAGTTAAAATTATTTGGGCACTTTCTGCCTTATTATCAATTATATTTATCTTGTTACACAGTCCTAAAGGTGATGGCTTGGGTGGCATTGGTGGACAGTCTCAGATGTTCACCAGTACCAAAAGTGCTGAGAACGCTTTAAACCGTATTACCTGGATTTTAAGTATTGTTTTTGTGGCTTTAACCGTTGTTTTAAGTGCTGGTTGGTTAGCACAATAATCAAGTGAACTATTGATTTGGATTTGATTATTAATTATTGGCGTAAGTGGCGATTAAAATGGCAAAAACAATTTCTATTGGCGATCGCTACTTTATTAATTGCCTTGATTTTTCCTAATTTTGCCTTATCCCAATCTCCCTCTACTTCTGATTTACCATCGCCTCAAGTTCATCCCTTACCAGAATCATTAGCTAACTGGCAAGATAAATCAAATAGTGGCAATTATTTAGATCGGGTTGAATCTACTCCTTTAGGTTATTTAGTTTGGTCAAAGTTTCCTGTAACTGTTTATGTCCAACAGCCGATAACTGTTCAAGATACCGCAGCAGCTCAGCGTTTCCGGCAGTGGAGACTAGCCGTCCAAAAAGCGATCGCCGAATGGAATGTTTATTTTCCCCTACAAGAAATTTCTGAGCGAGAATCAGCCGACATTATTATCTTGCGATCGCAACCAGATAGGGAAGTTAAATTAAACCGCGACACAGGATTGTATGATATTCCTAGAGCAGTTGCGGCCGAAACCGATTACAAATTTTATCTACGAAAAAATCCGACTCTAATTGCCCATCGTATGACAGTAAGAGTTAGCCCTAGTTCCGCAGGAGCATCTCTTTTAGCCACAATTCGCCACGAATTAGGTCATGCACTGGGTATTTGGGGACATAGCCCAGAAAAAAGTGATGCACTATATTTTTCTCAGGTACGCGATCCCCTGCCAATTTCCCCTAGAGATATTAATACCCTCAAAAAGATTTACCAACAGCCAACTAGATTAGGTTGGAAAATTTAATTTTCGATTTTGATTACAACCAGGAGTGGACAATTCTGGTTTATGAGGAGTGACAACGGTCGGATTGGCGGTTAAAACAATATTGCCTTGACGATCTGTGACCCACCCTTGAATCATTTCAATTTTTTTGACCTGCTCTATTTCCTCAGTTTGCTCTAATTTTTCTACTGTTTCCAATTCTTGATTTATAATGCGCCAGTCAGACCAAGTATTTTCAGAGAGTAAATCATCATCGGGAATCCGAGGAATGCCACCACGACCAGTAATAATGTATTGACTCTCTTGACTAATCTGGCAAAATTGATTTTTAAACAAATAATCCACATCCACAAAATCGGGAGGTAAATTAAACAATCCTTGGGTGGCAGTGAATTGTGGAAAGACAAGTGTCACTCTACCTTCTGTTCCAAAATTAGAACTAGCATCAATATCATTAGTAATATTAGGTGGTTGGGAATTACGCTCTTCTATACCGAAAATTCCCAGAGCAGATATAGCTATATTTCCGCCATTTCCGCCAATCGCATTAGCAACAATGTCGTTATTTTGTTGGGGAAAAGCAATAATAAACTTGGCATCAAGATCGATGTTGCCTCCATTGGCGTTGGCGAAAGCTTGAGCCGAAATAATACTATTTTCTTGTAGAGTAATATTGTCTTTGATGTGTAATTGAATATTACCTCCTTCAGTAGCAGAAGCATTAGCAGCAGTTATCCTGGCACTATTATTTAGCTCAACTGTATTAGCATTGATAAATAAATTTCCTGGAGTGCCCGAGCTTAAACCCCTAACGGTAATCTGCCCTTGGTCTTTAATAGTCAAGCGCTCCGTATTTATATTTACATCTCCAGCGTCGCCAATAGTAAAAGTTTCTGAGCCTAATCCACTTCTAAGTACTCCATTTCCTGAAGTGCCAATAATTTCGAGAGTTTGAGTATTGATAACAATCTCTCCCCCATTACCAAGTGCTAAAGTCCCTGCTGTAATTCCCCCTCCATCTTGGAGCAATAATCGATTTGTACTTAAGTTGACGTTGCCGGCATTACCTGAACTAAAGGTATTAGATGTAATTAAACCGACTAATTCACTTTCTGGTATAGAAGAACCTGAAATTTCAATCAATTCTTGAGCGTTGATGTTAATATTTCCCCCATTGCCAATACCTGGGGGAACAGGAGAATTACTAATACTACTTCCATCCTTAATTTTTAGTTGGTCGGTAAAAATGTTAATATCTCCCCCAGGACCATTACTTGCCGATACGATATCTATACGGCTTCCCCTAGAGATTTCAATCAAACGCGCTAAATCCAAAACAGCTCTGGCTTCGGGTGGTATGGGAAATAATTCTTGAGCATTATCAGCAACCCCCAACAGGGGTCTTAAACCTTTTAACTCAACAGACGTCGCATTTGTAATCAGAATATCGCCACTAGCACCCAATTGCTGCTCGGGATTATTTGGTAGTGCAACGGTTTGCGCTTGTATCTTGGCACTATCAAGGATAGAAAGTTTTGGGGTTTTAAATATAATATCGCCACCGTCTCCTGAACCAAAGGTGTTAGTAATTATGCGACTGGAAATAGGAAAAAATATGCCTATGGGGGAAAAGCCAGGATCTAAAACCTGATTAGTGGGATCGCTTCCTGTAATCTCAATTAGTTCTGTTGCCTCTAGAGTAATATCTCCTCCATCTATTGCCCCTACCGTATCAGAAAAAATTGCCGAACCATTTAAAACTTGCACACGTCGCCCCTGAATATTGATGCTGCCACCACCTTCTCCACTGGCAGTAACCGAGGCTAAGTTATTAAATTCTAAATCGCGAAATTGGCTGACCTTTTCGTAGTTAACATTCCATCCTTGTGGAACTGGATTCAGAGAAACAAAGCTATTTTCGGCAACACTACCTAATTCTATATTTCCTGCGGTGGCTGTAATTGCACCGCCATCAAAAGTTATATCCCCTCCCAATAGTGCCAAGGTTTTTCCTGGTGGTGTAGTAAGTCCCAATTTAATTTGGCTTTGACCAGTGGGGTCAGCAGGATTAGGAATTTGAAAATTAGCTTGATTAGTAATCTTGCCAGGGTTATTGCCAAACTGTAAACCCAAAGGTACGCTGACTGTTAATAAAGGCTCTAAGTTATTTTGATTGGTGCTAAATTGGCTACCGTCTTCAAAAACCAAACTTTCTGCTGTAGTGCCAATAAATGAACCACCTATATTTAAAGTGGCATTTTCACCAAAAATAATGCCGTTGGGATTAATTAAGAATAAGTTTGCTGTACCGTTACTTTGAATTAAACCGTTGATTTCAGATATAGAAGAACCTGTAATACGGGTAATGATATTTTGAATCGAAATCGCGTTATTGAAAAAGACCGATCCATTATTAGGTATGGAAAATTCTCTAAAGCTGTGAAATAAATTGTTGCCTCTTTGATCTCCGGCATTAACTGTGAAATCACGGTTATTTTCGCTATTGACTTCTGTAGAGAGAGTGTTGTCTTCAATTACCTGCGCTTGAACTGAATTTTGCGCATAAAGGTCACAAAAAGCGATCGCCCCAAGAGCGATCGCTTTGTTAATTGCCAAATATTTTATTCTAATCATCTTTGGATAAGAGAATATATGCAGTCTCTTCCCACAATCATACAGCGAGCAGTGGTTCATCTTAAATAAGAACACCAATCACTCCACCCACCTGGATATAACTTGGCATTATCAATACCAGCAATTTGTAAAGATAGTAAATTAACACAAGCAGTTACACCAGAACCGCAGTAAACAATTATTTCTTCTGCTTGTCGATAAGAAGACCACAATTTTGCTTGTTCTTTTTGAGGATGCAGGTATCCTTCTGGCTCAGAAGCTTGTTTCCAAGGAGAATTAACTGCCCCTGGAATATGACCAGCAATCGGATCGATGGGTTCTCTTTTCCCTTCATAGCGATCGCTATCTCTAGAATCAACTAAAATCACACCTGGCAAATCTTTACGGCTCTTAACTGTTTCTAGATTCACAATCCAGTCAGTTTGAGGTTGAGAAATAAAAGAGCCTTTTTGAGGTTGAGGAATCTCTTGAGTAGTAGGATAATCAGTAGCTTGCCAAGCATTCCAACCACCATCAAGTAAAACAACGCGATCGTGACCTAAATATCGCAGCAGCCACCACAAACGAGACGCAAAAGCAAAACGAGAATCATCATAGGCTACCACCAAAGTCTCTGACTGGACTATGCCAATAGAGGCTAGCTTAGTGGCAAGTTGGTCTAGATTAGGTAAGGGATGGCGACCACCATGAAGTTTTACTGGGCTGGATAAATCTCGATTTAGATCTAAATAATAAGCACCTGGAATATGAGCAAGACAATATTGGTCGTATCCCCAGGTGGGAGAAGCAAGTTGAAAACGACAATCTACAATCACTACCTGTGGATGGTTTAGATTTTCTGCCAACCATTGACAATTTACATAATAATTATTGGTCATCGCATTAATTCACATCACTAATCATTCCTCTTTTAAGACTATGGAGTAAGCTAATTGAATTAGCAAGCACCAGAGAGTAAATGCTTTAGAGATTGACTTTGGGAAAAAGTAGATTCAGTGTAAGCGGATTAAAATTGACCTACGTAAGTTCGGAATTCGGAGTTAGGAGTTAGGAGTTAGGAGTTAGGAGTTAGGAGTTAGGAGTTATGTTGTTCTTAACGAAATAATCAGGACTTTAGAGATCTAAAAATTAGAAAGTTGCGAAATATTTCAGTTTTTTCCATCTCGTCGAACTCCTAGAAAACAAATTGTTTCTCTCAGACATAACGAATTCTTTTCGTTGGATGCTCACGTTGACCTATCTATAGTCTCTAAGATTTAACGAAGTGTCGTGCAGAATTCCCCATCTTCTTAAGTTGTGGGATGAATGCACGACAAATAACAAACTGCGCAGCATCCAATCAAGATTCTTTTCCACCTGACTGATTATCAATATACTGTTTGATGACTTCTAATGGTGCGCCGCCACAAGAAATAATACACTTGGAGTCATGCCATAATTTAGCATTTTTCCCCCAGTAATGTTGAGCTATTTCCTGGGGGTATTTTTTTCTCAAAATCCTGCTACTTGCAGATTTGAGAGAAGATACCAAATTAGAAATATTGTTATTTGGATGTAAGTCAATAAGCAAGTGCAAATGGTCAGCTTCACCCTCGCAATTAGACAAAATTGAGTAGTTAGATTCTAGAATTCTTTGAAATACTTTTTTGGCATCCTTAATCATCTCCTTAGTCAAAACTTGGCGACGATATTTAGTCACAAAAATTACGTGCAAGTGAATAGAAAAAACAGAGTGTGAAGCTTTTCTTAAGCTAGTTGACATGACATCGACTGATTGTGATATGCTTTATCTTATCGACTGAAACATTAAATCTATTAAATCACATATGGCACTTAGAAGATACACATTTCGGCTGTACCCAAACAAGACTCAAGAAAGAGAATTGTTTGCTGCTCGTCGTCTTCATGGGTATCTCTATAATGCTTGTATCGCTCATCGCCGCTTTGAGTGGAAGAAAAATCAAAAAACTGTTGACTATTTTCAACAGCAAAACTGTTTACCAGCATTCAAAAAAGAATGGGTTGAATTTGCTTATCTTCATTCTCAAGCTTTGCAGTCAACAGTAAAAAGGGTTGATTTAGCCCATAATTCTTTTCTAAAAGGATTAAGAGGCTTGCCAAAGTTCAAAGCGATTAGAAATTATTCAGGCTGGACATATAGTTCTAGGTCTGGTTGGAAGGCTAAAACCAACGGTAAGCACGGCGTAGTTACTCTTAATGATTTAGGTATAACCCTGAAAATGAGAGGACAAGCAAAATCTTGGTGTACTCCAACTACGTTAACCATTGTTTATAAGCCAAGCAAAAAACAGTGGTTTGCCAGTTTTACTTGTAATGTTTCAGTTGAACAAGCAAAGTTTGGTTCTTTGTCAGATTTGAAATATGAGTCAATAGTTGCTTTTGATTTGGGTACTGCTACTGCTATTACTTGCTTTGATGGTAAAAAGTTTGAGGAAGTATCTAATCCTCGTTTTACGAAAAATACAGAGAAGAAAGTCAAGCAAGAATCAAAAAAACTCAGAAGAAAACGCGCACCAAATAGAAAGAAAAGCATAAAAGCTTCAAATCGTTGGAAAAAGCACGAAGACAAGTATCAAAATTACAGCGCAAAGTGGCAAATCAGCGTGCCGATTGGCAGCACAAAATTACCTCAGACATAGCAAGTCGTCATGACATCGGGGTAACTGAAAAGCTAAATACCAAAGGCTTAACACGCAAAGCAAGACAAGGTAGCAAACGTAAGAAGCGCGAAAGTGCGGTCTTGGGGGTTTCCCCCATGAGCAACTTTCGTAAGAAGCAGAAAGCAGGACTTAATAAGTCTATACTTTCTGTTGGCTTTGGCACTCTTAACCAAATGATTGCTTACAAAATTGAAGCCAAAGGCGGTTTGCTACTTCGATTAAACACGAGAAGAGTCAAACCTAGTCAAAGATGCCCTAAATGCGGGACGGTACATAAAGACTGGGCTAACTTGTCTAATCGCTATCATATTTGTGATAGCTGTAATTTTGAAATTGAACGTGATCGAGGTTCTGTACTTGTCATGTATAACGTTGCTACAAACCAGCAACAGGGGTGTGGGACGCATCTCTCAGACAGTGGATGTCTAAGCTCTACTTCCTTGACTAGTAAGCGTAAGCATACTGGCTCGATGAAGCAACTTGGGCAGATGAAACGTCAAAAATCACAACGCAATTCCAAGGTTCATGGGAAACCCCATCGCCTTGCGTTGGGGTAGTTCATTTCACAGTTATCTGTTATCTGTTATCTAGCAGTCACCAATCTTCTTGTGACTAACTTATCCACACTGACAGGAGAATCAAGATAGTATTCTAGATACCAGTTAATAAAATTCTCTAACCCCTGAGCAAGTGTAGTCGTAGGCTTAAAATCTATATCTGCTATTAATTCATCTATATCTGCAAAGGTAGAAACTACATCTCCTGGCTGCATGGGGAGTAAATTTTTCTGGGCTGATTTACCCATTATTCTCTCGATAATAGCGATAAATTCGTTCAACTCTACGGGATTATTATTGCCGACATTATAGATTTTATAAGGAGGTTGATTTTTTGAAGATTGGGGAGTTTTTGCCAGAACTCTGACTATGGCCTCAATAATGTCGTCAATATAGGTGAAGTCCCGCTTCATCTTACCAAAGTTGTAAACATCAATCCTTTCACCTTTGGCGATCGCTCTGACAAATTTGAAATAAGCCATATCGGGTCTACCCCATGGTCCATAAACGGTAAAGAATCGCAACCCAGTCATAGGAATTTGATACAGATGACTATAGGCGTGTGCCATTAATTCGTTAGCTTTCTTTGTAGCTGCATACAGAGAAACTGGATGATCTACATTATCGCTAACGGCAAAAGGAACTTTGGTATTGGCACCATAAACTGAACTGGAGGAAGCAAACACCAAATGTTCAATTTGGCTTTGACGACAACCTTCTAAAATGTGAGTAAAACCAACTAAATTGCTATCAACATAAGCGTGAGGATTTTTGAGGGAATAGCGAACTCCTGCTTGGGCAGCTAGATGAATGACATAATCAAAATTATGTTTTTGAAATAATTCAGTCACCAAAAAGCGATCGCTAATATCTAAATAATCGAAAGTGAATCTAGGGTGTGGTAGTAGTTGCTCTAAGCGTGCGTGCTTGAGAGTAAGATCATAGTATTCGTTAAGATTATCAATCCCATGTACTTGGTTCCCTTCTGCTAATAGTCTTTTTGCTAAATGGTAGCCAATAAAGCCAGCTACACCAGTAATTAGAATTTTCATTGAATAGTTATAGCTTTCTATTAAGAATTAATATTTAAGAAAATGCTTATTGATATTTAATGCTTATTTACTCTTTTGCCTTTAAAAGATATCTTCGTCTCGATCGATGAAGGAGATGTGAAGTTTTTATGAGAGATTTTTCATTAAAAGCTGTCAGCTATATTTTTGCTCGACTAGAAACGAAATAAAGTTCTGACTGTGCCCACCCAAAGAGTACTACCATCATCGGTATCAGGATTGATAATGGTAAAAAAACCAGGGGTGATTTCGATATTGTCATCGATTTCTACACGATACAAAGCTTCAATGTGCAGAGGAGTTTCTGCCGCGATTAAACTACTATCATCATGATTGGCGATCGCTGGTGGTACACCGATAATGATTCCTCCCAGATTATTTTCTACCAGCAGATCGGGGAAAGCAAAGGTTAGGGCTCCATTCAGAATAGTGGCTTCGGCATCACCATTGTTTTGTTGTTGAGCTTGAGTATAGCCAAACCACCCGCCAACTTCCAAACTAGAATTAACTATCCAATTGAACTGTAAGCCTAAATTATTTGCAGTGGTGGCATTACTACCGAATGGTTGATTTGATTCTTCAATTCCCGTTGAACCCATTAGATTAACATCTTCATTTTGTTGGTAAATATGGGTATAGGTTAAGGCTAAAGCCAATTTATCTTTAGGTTTAAGCACAAGTTGAGCGATCGCACTAGCAGAACTTTGCCATATCCCCCTACCAGCTTCAGGATTAGCAACATTTTCACTCTCGATTAAATAACCGGCACTGGCAGAAACTTTGTCGCTAAATTCTTGTTCGATGCCAATTCCCGAACCTCCTGCACCACGTAAAGTAGCGGGATCTCTGCGAGCAAAACGAGATAATGCACCTTGACTACTACTGGAAAAAGGATTTAAAACTTCTCCAATATCATTCAGACCAACTCCTACAGTTCCCAACATAATCTCTGTATTTTTGGCAGGACTAAACGCATAAGAAAGTTCGGCGATTTCAGTTCGACCATCACTATCACCATCAACACTTAAACGACTTAAAAAAGTATCTGTAACATCGTCTAAACGTCCGATATTTCTATTTTCTAAACGAATTTTGAGCAGATCTTGACCATCAAAACTAGTATCAAAATCTAATCTGGTTCGATAACCTGAAAAAGTTGCGCTGTTATTTGCCTCTTGACCAAAACTATCTGCAAGAAAGAATAAAACCTGAGCATTAAGTCTGGTTGTAGTAGAAAATTGATGTACTTCTACTTGGTTTAGATCAGTTTCAACCTCATCGATTTTATTGCTTAAGTCAACTAATTCTAAAGCAAAATTTTGTTGCAGTCTCTGCCAAGTAGCTAAGTCTTTGGGGTCAGAAATAGATTCAAATTGCTGTAAACAATTATTTAAACCGACAGCAAATTCGTAACGTGTAATAGGAATATTACTGAGATCGTGGGAGAATTTTGTAGAGCAGCTATAACGTTGTGCCAAGGATTGTAATGCTAGGTATTCCCGGTCTGAATTGTGGATTAATTTGAGTTTAAATACAGCAGGAATTGATTCTAAAGTATTAGCTAAAGTAATAGAGGAAGAGAAAATTGTGGCAATAGCAACTATTCCCAACTTTACAGTTGGCTTAAAGATTTTTCTCATCAACCTCCAACTACAAAATAGTAAATCATAAATTATTTACAGCATATTGATTATTATTTAATTTATCAGCTAGATGGCTATTATTAATTGGCAATACACCCTGCAGTATAGATTGTCGTTTGCCGTGGGGATAATGAATTACGCTAAGGTGATTAGCTATTTCTAAAGGAGTAGCGATACCTAAAGTTTTACGGACAATTTGAGAGAGTAGTTTTTCTGGTGCAATAATCAAACCAGTGATTAAACTGGCTGGTTTGGAATCATAGTTGAGCTGTTGTCGGTTAAAAATTGTCTGTTGCCAGCTTTCGAGAAAGCAATCTTGAGATACTGATAAATGTATTGTCTGTTTACCAAACTTAAGCAGTTTATTAGCTAAATGTTCTGACATTTGAGAATTGTCTGTCAAGATACAATTAATTAAATCTCGATTGACGAACCTGGGTAAAGCAGACGAATCTAGTAAATTTTCTGGAACTTGATTGGACAATAATAGCCATCTCCAGCCTGTGTTTCCCGCCTTGAGCTTGGGTAAATCCTCACTGAGATGATCGGTTACATTGAGAAAGCTTAATTTACCACTACTATAATTCGTGTGTGAAAATTCTAAACAACTGATTCCGCAATTAGATTGTTGTAAACTGTGATAATGCTCAGGGTTTAATCCAATGGCTGTGCTAATCAATGCCCGATTTGTCCCCCCATGAGCCACAACTAGAATAGTTTGACCTCGATGCTGTTCTAAAACCTGGTGCCAAAAATTTTCTGCTTGTTGGAATAAATCTAATACAGGAAAAGAAATAGTAGGGCTAGTACTAAAAGAAAAAAGATGGGGTGTTTCTAGCCAACAACGATAAGCTTCAGAAAATTTTTCTTTCACTTCTTGGTAGAATAATCCCTGCCAATCAGACATCTGAATCTCAGTCAATTTCGGCTCAGTAATCACAGTGGGCAGATTATCAGCTGTTTGCTGTAAAGCAAAAGTAATTTCTTGAGTTGTTTGTTGCACCCTAGTTAAAGGGCTAGTGTATATCGCATCAAAAGAAAATTGTTGTAAAGCTAATCCAGTTCGATAGGCATCTTTATGTCCTTTAGCTGTTAGTACTGAGGCGTCACTACTGCCTTGATATCGACCCTGCTCATTATAGTTGGTGCGAGCATGGCGAACCAAAATGACTTTAGTGGTTGTTGTTGATTGAGAATCTGGAAGAGAGATGACAGGGGAAGGAGAAACATGGTTCATTGATCGATTTTTACCAATTATTTTTTGGATGTCGCAACCTATTTTAGTCAGTACTTTCCGGTATACGCCACTACTAGTCTCAATACTTCTCGCTTAAAGCAAGTGTTGAAGCCGAAGGGCTTATGGCTTATAGCTACGAGCAAAGCTCGTTTATCCTTCAAATCAAAGTTTACAGACCACTACTAACGATATTGAACTGTTTGTTGTAATCGGTAAAGAGTAGAGTAGTTTTGACCTTGGCTCATTAATTGCTGATGAGTTCCTCGTTCGACAATCTTCCCGCCTTCAAGATAAAAGATTTGGTCGGCATTTTTGGCGGTTCTTAAATCGTGGGTAATCAAAAAGGTAGTCGAGGTTTCAGTTAGACGCTCTAAAGCCTCGGTTACAATTTGTTCGCTACGATTATCGAGTCCAACTGTTGGTTCGTCAAGAATTACAATTGGAGCATTACGAATAGCGGCACGGGCGATCGCAATACGTTGTCTTTGTCCTCCAGAGAGAGTTGCCCCTCTTTCTCCCACCTCAGTATCGTAACCTTCTGGGAGTGCCATGATAAAGTCGTGGGCATTAGCTAACCGGGCAGCAGCTTCCACCTCTCTATTAGTTGCCTTGGCACAACCGTAGGCAATATTATCCCTGATGCTGGCGGCAAATAAAATACTGTCCTGCAGAACAATACTGATTTGTTTTCTCAGAGAATCGAGAGTATAGTTCTTAATATTTTGTCCGTCAATTAAAACTTGACCTTCTTGGGGATCGTAAAGACGTAAAATTAAACTTACTAAAGTAGATTTTCCCCCTCCAGATGCTCCTACTAGAGCTACTTTTTGCCCTGGCAAAACTGTTAGAGAAAGATTATTAAGACTATTAGATTGGTTTTCGTAGGCAAAACTAACTTGACGAAATTCCACTATGCCTCGAAAAGAATGAGCCGGCTCCGCCCATCTAGAGTCTCTAACTTCTGGTACTATTTCCAATAGATCGACAATTCTCTCTCCCGAAGCGATCGCTTTAGCAATTTGCCCAGTATATTTTGCCAGTTGGCGCATCGGTTTAAAAGCTACTTTGAGGTAAGTAATAAAAACCAGCAAATCCCCAGGAGTAACGGTTCCCTCTCTGACTAACATTACCCCGCGCCAGAGAACACAAGCAGTTCCGATCGCCACTAATACTTCTACTGTACGTTCCTGTCCTGCCCTTAACTTTTGAGTTTGCGCACTTTCATTCAGGCTTTTTTGATTTTGGATGGCAAAGTTTCGTTCAATCATCGATTGCAGAGATAAAGCTTGAACAACTTTAATTGCCCCAATTGCTTCGGCTGCTGTAGCTGCCATCACCCCTTCCCGTTGCCGTTGTTTTTTGGCAACCTGATGAATACGTTTACTCATGATGGTGGTGGTCATTAAAAACAAGGGAAAGATAATCACCGCAATTAAGGCTAACTGCAAATTTAGCCACATCATTACTGCCAACATCCCTGCCATAGTTAAGTTATTAATGAGCAAAGGTAACGCAGCTACGACAGTTACTTCTCTGAGTCTTTCAATATCGTAGGTGACGCGAGTGATTAAATCACCTGTTTTGGCTTTGTGATGGAAAGAAAGAGAAAGGCTTTGAATATGAGAGTACAAATTAGCTCGAACTTCACTCATTACTCTAGTTGCAGCTACTGCCATTCCTGCCGTACTGACATAAGCCATTGTGCCTCGTAACAGAGCAGTGACAATTAAAGCCAGAACCAAAAAAGTTAATAAGGTAATGACATTAAAGTTGTCTAAAAAAGGAACTTGTAAAGATTCAACTTGGAATTCTTTAAAGATAATTTCATCAAAAATAAATTTGAGCGGCCAAGGTTCGAGGATACGAAACCCCGTTTCTAGCAATAATGCAATGAAAGAAACAGTGATTAATCCTCCTTGTTGGCTAATCTGCGGAGAAAAATGCTTAAGTACACGCCTAACACTTGATAATTGTTGTTTGAGATCCTGAAGACGCTTTTTCTTCTTCATTATTAATTATTAATTATTAGTTCTTCTTTACCGAGGCGATTGAACTGTGTCGAGGCTGCGCTATTAATAGAAGCAACGCATAAAGCGCGATCAGTAATATGATGATTCAATTTCCTTTCGGCTGAGATCAATAATTTTTCCAGCCAGGTATAATAGCCACCAATAGAGACTTGACGCACTACAGGACGTAAGAAAGCCTGATGGCGGCGTTGTCCAAGACGCTTATAACGTTTTTTGAAATATTTATCCTGCTGGGGTAAATCCCACTTTTGACTGAAATGTTCTAAACTTGCAACTTCCCAAGCATCGCTCCAACGCAACATAAAATAGGTAAGATCTGACCATTCAAACCCAGAATCGGGTACATAGGTAACGACTGAATCTGGTTCACAATAAATTTTTCCTCCTGCAGCAGTAACAGACATGGAAAAATCAATATGTTCTCTGGTACTAAGTAATTTTTCATCTAGTACGCCGATTTGATTGAAAATATCAGTACGGACTAACACACCGTGGAACTCGGCAAATTCACATCGTCGCTGTTGGAGTTGATCTTTAACTTCGGCGACGAGACGATTAACAAAATAGTGTTTTTCGTGAACTTTGCGCTTCATTTTGTTATTTTTGACTTCCAACACTATTCGCGCTTCTCCCCCTGCCAAATGAATTTTGGAATGTAATTTTTGACCGATACAAACCAAGGGAGCAACTACGTCTGCGTCCCTTTCTTCGGCACATTTAATTAATTTTTTGAGCCAACCTGGTGAGACGTGAATATCATTGTCAAGAAAAACTAAATATTTTGTTTTAACATGCTTAAGACCAATATTTCTAGCTTGATTAGGAGAAAGATATTGCTCTGTTCTAATTAGCTTGAATTGATTTTCTACTGCTTTTTGCTCTAAATATTGTTTAATTTTTTCTGGGGAATTACCATCAATATATACTAGAGAAAATGGATGATCAGTACATTGATAAATACTTTCTAAGGATTCGCGACTATAGCTAAAACGTTCTCTGGGAACTACTACTAGAGTTACATCTACTTGATTCATGATTTCGATCTCCTTTGATTATTTATTACTCAATTTATCGTGTATTGAAGTCGTAATTAGAGTATTAAATTCATATTTAATCTTTGTTTTGAATTTAACAACCAATTCTTTATTATCAAATACTCTTTTATTTTGTCTTTTAACATCTGTTTGTTTAGCAATCTTCTCTGGAAATCTAAGTTACGATTTAGCCAGAGGTAAACGGACTTTTTTCTTTTTAAGATCCGCCTTACTTGTGAACCACTTAACTTAATTTGTGTTTTCTTCTCTAGATGTATAGCTAATTTTTGAGCTGACCACCTCTCAAATTTGTATCCTAATTCTTGTGGCTTTTCTTTGATTGTCTTTAACAATATTTCTATATATTCTTCTGTAGCTTTCTGGTGATTACCTTGCATTCTTTTATCTTTAAGACTCTCTAAATTATCAGGATCTCCATGTATACACCAGTAAGAGACTTTGTTTTTTGAGCAACCAATAAATTCAGCTATTTCTTGCTGTGTTTTACCATCATTTAGTAATAATAAGATTAAAATTCTTTCTCTAATATCTCCATTTTCTTCTCTTTTTAAAGATTTTTGCAGTTTTTTTTGTTGTTCTGATGTTAGGTAATCTTTGGCTGGCATTCTTTCTCGAACTTACTTATTTATTATTAGACTTATTATCATATTTAAGCTTTTAGGCTACTAAGCTTATTTTCTATTACTTTTAGACTGTGACTACTGCTCTTTGAAGCTGACTTTTACTTAACAAAACATTATGATAAATTTCATCCCAGTTAGCTTGTTCAACACTAGGATTTAATTCTTGAATGACTTTTTGTTTTGCTGATTTACCAAAAGTTTGTCTGAGCAAAGGCTGAGCAATTAATTTAGCGATCGCAGCTTGTAATTCTTGACTGCTATAGGGGTTAACCAATAGACCATTGATGCCATCTTCAATAATTTCTCCAATAGCATCAACGTTAGTTCCCACTATGGCTTTTTTAGCTAACATAGCCTCTAGTAAAGCATTAGGACATCCATCGTTAAGAGAAGGAAGGGCAAAGATATCCATGTGTGGTAAATAAGCTAGAGCTTCTTGGCGGCTAATTTTTCCGGTAATTATAATTTTGTCTTCTAAGCCACTATTTGCTAATTCTCTTAACCAATATTGTCTTTCTTTAGCCACAAAATCGCCGACAAATAAAAGAGTAAATTCGGCTTCTAATTTCTGACAAGCATCTAACAAGTATTCAATTCCTTTTTTGTCACGGAAATTACCTACTGTACCAATAACTGTACCTTGTAATTGATTTACTAATGATGGAGTAGGTAAATTGTCAAAATCTACAGGTGCGATCGAATTAAGAAAAGCAGACGACTTATAGGTAACAGCAGGAGTGAATAATCTAGCACGTTGCATCAAATCTTGACTGACGAAAGTAGTCCAAGATGAATTCTCCAAAATCCAAGCAATTTGCTTTTGTTGCTGACAATCAAAAATATGTTTGTGCAAATCTGCACCACGAACACTATTAATTACTGGCAGATTATTTTCTTTAGCTAACATAGTGGTTAAAAAACCAGTTTCGTTAATAAAAAAGGCGTGTAGCACGTCAAATTGATATTTTTTATGAAGAGCGGTTAACTGCCCATAAATATCCATTAAATAATCTTGATCGCGGGCTACAGTAGAACGAATAGCCGGTTGAAGACGATGAACAATAATACCATCTTGTTCGCTAGTCCGACAATAGGAACGTTGGAACTCTCCGGCGACTGCTAATTTTCTTTCTTTACGAAAAACTGCACGGAAAACTGCTATGTGAACTCGATAACCCAAGTCTTTTAATAATAGAGCAATACGTTTAGCAGACACACCTACACCACCAATATCGGGAGGGAATTCTTGGGCAGTTAAGCAAATTGTTTTAGTATTTTTCATTTTGATAAATTATTAATTATTAATCGATTTAAACTGTTACTAATGATTTACTACTTATCTGAGATAAATAGCTTGCAGTATTCTTGGCACCATCTAAATTCAAATTTAATTGAGCTGGTTTGTGCTGTAAATAATCAATAATATCTTGAGTAAACTTTTCTGGTTCTAAATCTTGATTTTGAATCATTTTCACCCGACCAAGACTAGCTAATTTTTTAACACGAGTTTCTTGTTCTTGATCTTTATTACCTTGAAATGCCATCATCATTGCTTTAACACCAGTACTTAATATATTCATCGTGGTATTGTAACCAGACATACTAATAGACAAATCAGCTTGCTGCATATAATTAAGTAAATTAGAACTATATAATTCCACAGAAATATTATCTTGATTATTAGTTTCTTTAAGCAGTCTTTGGAATAAGCTTAGTGGACAAAAAGGTCCAGTAAAGATCTTGATATCATGAGGAATACTCTCCTTTAATAAAGGTGCAGTTTGGGCAACACATTTTAATAAGCCATGTCCAAATCTACCTCCACCAACGCTCACTAAGATCAATGGTTTATCAGGAAAAAATTCTTTGTCTAAGACATTATTTTGTGATACTGGTTGAGATACATAACCCGTATAATACACAGGGCATTTAAGGGTATTAATTTTAGAAAAACTTTGCTCTAATTTTATAAAATTGGGATCGCCATGAACTAATACTAGATCAAAATATTGGTCTATTAAATTACATACTCTTAATTCATGCTCTTGTTGGTTTTGCTTAGTAACCAAAATATCTCTAACACTAGAAACAACTATAGTTTTTCTCGCTTTGGCTTTTTGTAGTAAAGGAATTAGCTCAAAATCAAAACGTTTTCTACCAAAAGGAAATAATTCAACAATTAAAATATCTGGCTTAAAGCGATCGCAGACACTTAATAATATTTCTTTTCTGGTAGTTTTTACCTGTTCTAAAGTTAAATCATTATCTACAGACTGGAGTTTATCAAACTCTGTATCAGTTTTTAATGCAGGGATATTAACAACTTCAATTTCTGGCGGAAACTCAAATTCTTCGATAATCTGACCACCATTAATAAAACAAACTTGAAAATAGGGGATTAATCCTCTTGCTACTTCAATACTACGAACTAGATGCCCCATGCCAAGGCTGTGTTGGCAGTAAAACATGACTTTTTTCATGAACTTCTCCTGTTATATAAACACTACTTAAGCCGTCTGAATTGCAAGATATTGAGAGCGGTTAATATTTAAAGAATGGAATAAAAGTATTGCTAAGTAATTAGTCAGGGTGGGAAGTCCTCCAAAGTTAAGATTAGTAATTGATCTGGCGTGAGGAACTTGATCTAAACTATTAAAGAGAGTTGTGATTAGCAAATTGGGTTCCAGTTCTTCGGGATGAATCATCTGGATTAATCCCGCTTTTGCCAGGCTCTGAGCACGAATCAACTGTTCTTGTCCTGGTTTAATCCGGGGAACTACAATCGCACGCTTTCCTTTTTGTAACACTTCCGTAATTGTGTTGTATCCACACATACAAATGACTGCATCTGCGGTGTTGACATAACTCATCAAATCATCTGTAAATTCTAAAACCGTAACGTGTGAATATTTTTCCGCTTGCTGATGAATCTTGTATTGCTGTTCAGGGGACATTTCAGCACCACAAAAAATCAAACTACGAATTTTTTCATTCTGGTATCGTTCTCTATTTTGTGCCAATCCAGTCAGATAGTTATTAATCAGGAAATAGCCATCTTCTCCACCACCGGGTGTAACTAAAACTAGTTTTTCATCAGGTTTAATACCCAATTCTTGACGAATGGTACGGCGATTTTTTAAGCCAGATTCCTTGCGCAGATAACCACAAAAACGTACTTTAGCTGTAATAGCTGAACCAAATTGATACTCACGACTAAGATCGAATATTTCTGGCATTCCGACGACAAAAACGCGATTATAGATTGACTCTACTTTTTCGTAATAACCTTCTTGCTGCCATTGTTGAATCGTGTTTTGTGGAGTATCTAGAATATCACGCAGCAATAAAACAAACTTTGTTGCTGGTAAATTGCTTTTGAGATAATTAATTGTCGAATCTAATTCTCCCTGAATACCTGATGGTTTCTTATCTACTAAAACTAGATCTGGTTGATAGTTCTTGGCAGTTGCTAAGATAATTTCTGAACGTAGCTTTAGAGTAGAATTAACATCTGTATTGAGATATTTAGCTGCTATTTCCCCTGATGTACTTCGATTAATACAGGGAAGTTTAATATAGTCCAATCCCTTTGGCAAACGAAAGCTTTGCAGCATTGGTGAGCCTGATACTAGTAAAATTGATACATTAGGGATTGATTTGAGTAAATACTGGCAAATAGCCAACATTCTACGAATATTTCCCAGACCATAAGAGTCGTGAGAATAAACCATTATTTTTTTGTATTCGCCTATCGTAATAGATGAATTAAAAACGTGAGCCATAATAGTTACGCTCTTACTGGTAGTGTGTGAGTTTGATGTCCGCAAGAAAAAACGATTGATGTCCTCAATTACTGGGGATGTTTTTCATTATTAATAGCTTTGCAATTCTCAATGAAGCGTTTGTGAAACTTGTATGAGAAGAATCTCATTAAGGCATCAATAAAATGAGACATGGACAGTTAAAATACCGATTTGTCAAATCTCAAAAGTTAGGAAAAAAAAGTGACCCAATTTGTAGAGAAAAGGGCAGGGTAAATTCATCTAATTTGGTATAAAATGTACTTGACAAAAATCCTCTGATCAAAGCTCCATTTCATGAAAGTAATTTATTCAATAAACTCTTTTAACAAGCGATCGCTTTTTGAATCGAGTGATTGGCTTCACCACTGCGCAGAGCACAATCGCCGTCAAGTAAGTTAAACAGCAGCCAAGATATACCAGATTGAAACAGAGAATAGAAAAAAGAAATTAGGGAGAATCTACTTTTACCAAGGTAAAATTTCACCATTAGAATGCCAAAAAGTTCCCGTATTTTCTAGATTTAATTCGTCAATCCGAGCTAGAAGTCCTTTAACTGATTGTTCTGGTGTAATGCCAGAGTCAGTAAAACCAGTCATACGAGTCTTTACTAACCCTGGATGGAGGATAGCAACAGCAATCTCTTTTGATCTCAAGTCATGAGCTAAAGATTTCCCCGCCATTGACAAAGCCACCTTTGACATTCGATAACCATAAGAGCCGCCACTCGTATTATCATCAATTGAACCCATACGGCTAGTCATCATGATAATTTTTGAGCCTTTTTTTAAATTGGGCAGCAAAGCTTGAGTAAGTCGTAGTGGACCGAGGGCGTTAACTTCAAATTGTCTGCGGATGCTATTAAAATCTAGACTTTCAAGACTAACCCGTTCGACAATACCAGCGTTGTTAATCAAAACGTCAATTAATTGACCATCAAGTCTTTTGACTAAGTGAGCAATCGATTCAGGGGAGGTAATATCTACATCCGTTTCTATCGAAATGCCTAAATTTTCTAATTCGTCTGAAGCCGAGCGACAAACAGCTATCACATTGTTTCCTCTCTCGGTAAGTTGACGACAATATTCTAAGCCAATACCTCGATTTGCCCCTGTTACTAAATAAGTATCCATTTTACTTTTCTAACTTCGACTCTGATAAAAATCAAACGACTCAATTGTCTTTCAACTCTTTTAACTTATCTCATACTGAGTTAGCTAAAGTTAAATCTACTTTAACTAATAGTGATAGCCAGTTAGAGCTGATTGCCAAAGAAGGTTTGGTACAGCGATCGCGATAGCCATTTAGATCAATTATTGGAATATACTCACAACTAAAAGTTTTACCATCGTTCTGGGTTTAAAGCCTCTTTCTTCTAGGAAGACTTCTTTTAGTAATTAGTAATTAGTAATTAGTAGTCAATTTGAACTAAAAACTAAAAACTAAAAACTAAAAACTAAAAACCAGAATCACCGACTCTTTAGGGCGGTGAGGAGTCAACTCTAAACCCCAAGATGAAATCGCCTCAATGCTTTTGCTTTGCCATAAAGAAAGAAGATGTCGATTTTTCCGACACGGGCGATGTAGACTAGCTTGAGTTTACTCTCTATCCTTCTCTGCTGCCTAGAGAAATTAGAGAGTAGTAGTAGCTCGTCCAACTATTGCCATTTATAACTTATAGCCAATCTGACGCAGCAAATTTTGACGTGCATCAATATCTTCTTGTTGTTCTACTCCCCGGGGTGAATATACTCCGAGCGGGTGAATAGTGGACTTTTTTGAGATGGGCTGAGGTGGGATAATGCGGCAGTATTCAACTGAAGAAGAGTGGCGAGATATGATCCAGATTGAGTTCAGCGAAGAAGAAATTCAACAGCTAAATTACGAACGCTATCATCATCCCCATCCCCGAGTACAAAAGAAGATGGAAGTGCTCTACCTGAAAAGTCGGAGGCTATCCCATCAAGAGATTCGTCGCTTATGCCAAATTAGTAAAACGACCTTAGTTAGCTATGTTCGACAGTATCAGCAAGGAGGAATAGAGCAACTGAAGCAATTGAACTACAAAGGGAAGCCCAGTCAGCTCAATGAGCAGGTCAAAACTATTGAGGTCTACTTCCAGGAGCATCCGCCGCGAAAGGTGGCTGAAGCCCAGGCCAAAATCGAAGAACTCACGGGAATCAAGCGCAATCCCACACAAATTAGGGCTTTTCTCTACCGTATCGGCATGGGCTGTCGAAAGGTGGGCTTTGTCCCTGGCAAAGGGTCAGACCCCGACAAGATTGAAGAGCAAGAAAACTTCCGTCAGCAAAAGCTGGAACCATTACTAGAAGAGGCCAAAGCAGGAAAGAAAGCCGTTTTCTTTGTTGATGCCGCTCACTTTGTCCATCGAGCCTATTTAGGATTCATCTGGTGTTTTACCCGCATATTTATGCGCTCCCCTTCGGGTCGCAAGCGCTTCAATGTCTTGGGAGCGATTAATGCCGTCACTAAAGAAGTGGTGAGCGTCACCAATGAGACCTATATCAATGCCGAAACAGTGTGCGAATTGTTGGTGCATTTGTCTGAGCTAGATTTGGACATTCCGATCACCCTCGTCCTGGATAATGCCCGCTATCAAAAGTGTCGCTTTGTCAAGGATGTAGCTGGCTTTTTGGGGATTGAGCTGTTGTACTTACCCTCCTACTCTCCCCATCTGAACTTAATTGAGAGATTATGGCGCTTTGTGCGCCATGAGTGCTTGTACTCCAAGTACTACGAAGATTTTGCTTCTTTCAAAAGCGCCATTGCCGACTGCATTGAGAACGCCAACACAGAACATCAGGAGAAATTGGAGAGCCTACTGAGTTGGAATTTTCAGTCCTTCAAAAAAGTCCAGATCTCAACCGTCTAGAGTATAACCATCTATCACCCCCAGAATACCTCGACCTTGTTGAGTTTCGGCGATGATTACTTCTACGGGGTTGGCTGTAGCACAATAAATGTTGCAGACTTCTGGGCATTGCTTAATAGCATTGAGAAAATTAATCGGATAAGCATCTTGGAGCAAGATGATAAAACTATGCCCCGCTCCCAGTGCCTGAGCATTAGCGATCGCCTGTTCTTGAAGACTGGAGTCATTGCCAACTGCACGAATTAAACATTCTCCTGAAGCTTCGCAGAAAGCAATTCCAAACTTCACCTGAGAGGATGTTCCTACCATAATTTCATAGAGATCTTCTACGGTTTTGATAAAGTGAGTCTGACCGAGAATTAAATTAGCTC
The DNA here is from genome assembly GCF_000332195.1 of Pleurocapsa sp. PCC 7319. Taxonomy (NCBI): domain Bacteria; kingdom Bacillati; phylum Cyanobacteriota; class Cyanophyceae; order Pleurocapsales; family Pleurocapsaceae; genus Pleurocapsa; species Pleurocapsa sp. PCC 7319. The sequence continues at coordinate 2,096,712 of NZ_KB235922.1, read as the reverse complement.
CTTCAGAAATATCTATTGATATCGATTTTAATTCCACAAACTTATTACCTTATTTAATAAACAGTTAAATCTTCTAATTTGTACTTGCGGTTAACTACCAGTTAAGTAGGTGGGTGAAATTAAATAGAAAACGGTTTTTGCCGGGGTTAGGGGTTAGGGGATGGGTGATAGGGAAAAAATTAACTACCTGGGTTTTATAAATTATTATGTCTACCTACTTATTAGCTAACCGCAAAGTGGTTTTAACTTTGAACAAAGGTTACTTCTAGTGCGTCGCATCAACCGGTTCTTGTAGTTCGCGATGACGACCAAGAGTACGTTTGTGCTTTAGCCAACCATCTATTGACCAAAGATCCCAAGGGTGCAAGAGAAATAGAGCAATAAACCCTGCTAATACTGGTATACCAGCTAAAAACAGATGATTGCTAGATGCTCCCGAAGCCAAACCCCAAGGATCTAATAACTGTTGCCAGGTAGAAATAAAAGTTACTGCATTAATACCTAAAGCAATACCATAGACAATCGGACACAAAAATCCGACAATGAGAGCGATCGCTAAGATAGTTTGCAAAATCGCTAGAATAGTCACTACTGCCCCAGAGATAGGTATTTTATAAAAGCTAGACCAAATCTGCTCAGTAGTTTGAGGAAGAATAAAATTTTTGATGAGTTTTGCTCTGAAAAACTCTCAACTAACTACTAATTGAACTGATAGTAATCGGTTCACCACCAGCTAAAATTAATGGAAAGTGATGAGCATTGGGAGAATGCATAGCTTGGATGCCCAAGTTAGCTCGATTTAATAAATCTGCATGGCTATAGATGACTCGACCTTGACTATCCAAAATTGATTGATTGAAGTTAAAGCCATTGAGGTTAAATGCCATCGTACTTACCCCTACTGCTGCACACCAAATACCAATAGTGGGTAAGGCTACTAAGAAAAAATGAAAAGCTCGATGGTTGCTACTAGCAAACCAAGGAATAAGTAACCGACCCAAAAATCCATAGTGTCCTGCCAAATAGTTGTACGTAACCTCTTTCTGACCAAACTTGTAACCTTTATCGGCAGATTCAGTTTCAGTAGTTTCTCGAATCAAAGTTGAAGTTACTAAAGAGCCATGTAAAGCAGCTAATAATGCACCACCAAATACTCCAGTCACTCCTAACATATGAAACGGATTCATCAAAATATTATGGTCAGCCTGAAACGCCAACATGAAATGAAAAGTTCCAGCAATTCCTAAAGGTAAGCCTTCGGAAAAGCTTCCCTGACCAATAGGATAAACCAACAGTACCGCAGTTGCTGCTGCCACTGGAGCCGAAAAAGCGGTAGCAATCCAAGGACGTAAACCTTCACGATAGCTGAGTTCCCACTGTCTTCCCAGGTAGCACCAGATAGCAATCAGAAAATGAAAGACAATTAGCTGATAACAGCCACCGTTGTAAAGCCATTCATCTAGAGAACTAGCTTCCCAAATCGGATAGAAGTGCAGTCCGATCGCCGCCGAAGTAGGCACAATAGCGGCAGTAATTATATTGTTACCTCCCAGCAAAGAACCAATTACAGGTTCGCGAATTCCATCAACATCAACAGCAGGTGCAGCGATGAAAGCCAAGATAAAACAAATGGTGGCAACTAAAAGCGTGGGAATCATTAACACGCCAAACCAACCAATATAAATGCGGTTCTTAGTGCTGGTAATCCACTGACAAAAGTTCTCCCAAATATCAAGAAAATCTAGTTCCGAACGTCGTCTAACAAAAGCATTCATGATTTTTTTCCTCCGTATTAATTTTGCTCAAATACGGCTATGTTTGCGGTTAACTTTGAAGAAACATCATTTAACAGATAACTACTAGAAATTTACTAACTATCTTCTAAATTGACTTTGACCACTTTATTCTTTAAATGGTTGCCATTTACTAAGTGTCATTGTGACCTCCATTATGTAATTGTTTGATTCTTTTGAAGCTCCTAGCCTGATTATGAAAAAATATTTTGAGGATGCCGTGAAGATTTGTAGTACGTGAGGTTCAAACAAAAATCAAGCTCAACAGCAATTATCATTTTGTCTGTAACGAGAATTGCTGGGGTTAGATAAGATCAGAAGAGAATTTCTAATGTATGCGGTAAACCGTATTTTACTTGGATTTTTGACTGCTTTACAATAGGAAATATAAATCCAAAAATTAATATAATTTAGTTTTAGGCTGTTTAATAATCAAGTTTAAAAGTTTGAGGAAGTTAAGTAAGCATTATGGGATTTTTTGATTCTCAAGTAGTCCAAGAAGAAGCCAAAAAACTATTTGAAGACTATCAGTCTTTGATGCAATTGGGTGGCGAATACGGTAAATTTGATCGCGAAGGCAAGAAAATGTTCATCGAAAAGATGGAAGAGCTAATGGAACGCTATCGTATTTTTATGAAGCGTTTTGAGCTTTCCGAAGACTTCATGGCACAAATGACCGTACAACAGCTGAAAACCCAATTAAACCAATTTGGTATGACCCCTCAGCAGATGTTTGACCAGATGGAAGTAACTCTTAAAAGAATGAAAGCTGAAATTCAACCCTAAGTCAACAAGTTGAGATTGAGTAAATGGCTGGTTGTTATTCACTCTTTATCTCTCTAGTTAGGGACGAGTAAAATTAGAAGCTGCGGGAAAATATTTAACAGGCTCGTCTTCTAGTGCCTTGAGCATGAAAGAACGCCAAACAGGAGCAGCAAAATCACCTCCTGTGATTCCTTTACCCATACTTTGATAGTTATCATTACCGACCCAGACAGCCGTAGCTAATTGAGGTACATAGCCAACAAACCAAACATCTCGCTCTGAAGAAGTGGTTCCAGTTTTTCCTGCTGCAGGGCGACCTATATTAGCGTTTTTGCCAGTCCCTCCAGGTTGTAGCACCCCTTTTAACATCGTAGTCAAACTTGCAGTTGCCCAAGGATCTAGTACTCGTTTGGGTTCAGGAGTATTATCTAGCAAAATATTACCTTTGCTATCAGTAACTTGCAAAATAACCGTCGTATCAGATTGCCAACCGTTATTAGCAAAAGTAGCAAAAGCTCCCGCCATTTCTAAAGGGGTAACTCCGATCGAACCCAAAGGCAAAGAAATTACTGGTTGCATCGGACTCTCAATTCCCAGCTGACGACAGATTTCAATTACTTTCTCTAACCCTACTGCTTTTCCTAATTTAACAGCAGGAATATTGCGAGATTGAATTAAAGAGGTTGAAAGAGACATGATACCCGCAAAATCTTGTTTTCCACCGTAGTTTTGAGGGCGATAAATACCCCCAGGAATAGGGTAGCTGACTGGAGCATCATTAATAGTAGTGCCGGGAGTATATTTACCACTTGCCAAAGCAGCATAGTAAACAAAAGGTTTGAAAGAAGAACCTGGCTGTCTGCGAGATTGAACTGCACGATTAAATTGGCTAGATTTGAAGTCAACTCCTCCCACTAATGCTTTAACAAAATGAGTGCGAGGATCTACTGCGGCTAAAGCAATCTGATCTGCTCTTAACCCCCAGCGCTGAAGAATTTGGTGGTTCTCTTTCACAGATTCTTCTGCCATTTTTTGGAAGTTCATATCAATCGTTGTTTGGACTCTAATACCACCTTGAAGAACCTTATCTTTCCCAAATCGCTCTTCTAGTTCCTTGGTTACAGCTTCAGTAATAAAAGGTGACTTACTCCTGCGCCAAGCTGTTGGTTTGCCCACCATCAAAGGAGCTTTTCGAGCAGCTTCTTCCTCTTCTGGGGTGATCCAGTTTAAAGTACGCATTCTTGCCAAGACTGCTGCCTGTCTCTTTTTCGTATTTGCATAGTTCAAAAAAGGACTATACTGCTCTGGAGCTTGAATTAAACCAGCTAGCACTGCAGCTTCCGCTAAGTTAAGCTCGGAAGCACTCTTATTAAAGTAGCTTTCAGCAGCGGTTTGAATTCCGTAATTATTATGACCCCAATAAATATTATTGAGGTACATTTCTAGAATTTCGTTTTTAGAAAAAACCTGCTCTACTCGAATAGCCAAGATGGCTTCAGCCAACTTACGACTAAAGGTACGCTCACGAGTTAAAAATAGGTTTTTGACCAACTGCATAGTTAAAGTGGAAGCACCCTCAGATACTCCCCCTTTTTGATAGTTAACTAACGCTGCACGACCAATACTGTAAGGATTTAGACCATTATGACGATAAAAACTACTATCTTCGACTGCCACTACTGCTAATTTTAGTTCCGGGGCAATTTGATCTAAAGAAGCACTTTCTCGGTTAGCTTCACCGTGTAACCTGGTGAGAATTTTGCCATTAATATCATAGACATAGCTAGTTTCAGCAGGGACATAACTACGTAACACCCTAACATCAGGAAGGTTGCGAAAACTAAATGCTAAACCAACTAAACCTCCAGCAGCTACGGCACTAGTAATCATTGTAATGCCCAATACAGTTCCCCCTGCGGCTTTTGCTACCCCTGATAAAAATGACTTGGCGATCGCCTGAGTATTTTGAGGCTTAGGTTTCTGTAACATAATTTCAGAAGACACGGTGATTTAATTTCCTCCAGAGAGCATTACAACCAGTTGTTTGAATAGTAGGCTATCGTAATTGAACAGAATGCCAAGTAAGATTAAATAATAACGGTAGACTAGAACTAAATGTAAGTTTAGATTTTCAATGTTGCAGAGTTTAATTCCTATATAAGCTATCTCAACGCATTTCCTAATACTTTTTGTACGATTTAAATAGATCGACAATTGTAGCAATCTCTGACAGTTAAGTAACTACCAAAAAAATCCTCGGCTGACCAACCGAGGAACTAATAATTCAGGAGAAATCAATATTGACCAACTACAGGCTGCTTCTACTAAGACGGACTCAGCAAATGTCTAACACAAGTACAGCTAAATCTATATAATTTACATACTGTGAAGACAGCAGCTAACTAGTTTACATAAGAGACCAATTTTGTCTGCAGTCAAACTGACAATAAACAAACTTGGTCAAAAGAAATAAGCTAGTGTGTCTAAAACTTTAGACTGCTGGCATTATTAATTTATGTAAATTAATGTAACAAAGAAGTTATATATTTACAAGGTACAATCACATCTCACCGCGTAAGACACTCTTATAGGTAAACTACTACTACTAAATAAACTTATTTCTTTGGCAGCCGATGATTATTGCAATAACTGCTTTGAAGGGAGGAGTGGGTAAGACCACAACGGCGGTTCACTTAGCTGCTTATTTTCAAACCCTAGCACCAACATTACTAATTGACGCGGACAAAAATCGTTCTGCTTTGGTTTGGTCTAGAGAAGATAAGTTGCCCTTTTATGTGGCATCTCAAGCTGGTGCACCGGGTTTGATTAAGAAGTTTACTCACATTATTATTGATACTCAAGCTAGACCTGAACCTGAGGAATTAGAGGACTTGGCTGCTGGTAGTGATATGTTGATCTTGCCCACAACTCCTAATCACCTGGATTTAGACACCACTGTCAAGGCAGTAGAGTTGTTAAAAAACCTCGACGCCAACTATAAAGTACTGTTAACTAAGGTAGACTCTCGCACTAAAAATGGTAGAGAAGCTAAAAAGTTTCTGGAAGAAGCACAGCTTCCCATGTTTAAAGATGAAATTCCTCTTTTAGTAGCTTTTCAGCGATCGCCGAGTCGCGGGGTAATTGTCAAAGATTTCCCTGACCGCCGAGCCTATATTGGCTGGAATAAATATAAGGCTGTAGGAAAAGAGATTATGTCTTCATAGATAGCTATCAGCTATCAGCCCTTCGGGTACTCTTCGAGAAGGCTCTGCCAACGACACTTTCTTTAACGAGGAGAACCCTCGCAACGAAGTGTCTCACTATCAGCTATCAGCCATAAGTTTTTGAGTTACGGTCTTTTAGGTAAATCAGAACTCCGAATTCCGAATTCCAAATTCCGAACTCGCGCTAATTGCTTTTTTTACGGGCGATCGCAGCATAAAAGGGATCGCCTCCTGCCAGTCCTAGCATTTGCAGCACACCTGGCAAGGGTGATTGATGTACTACTACTTCTGGCTGACTAAAACCATCTACTGACTGAAAATATTTCCGAACCAAATTTACTCTGTCGGTATCTGTACCATCTCGCCAAGCCGCGATCGCCTTTTGATAAAACATGCGATTAGAAAAGCTAATAATTACTACACCATCAGGTTTCAGCACACGATAAATTTCTGACAAAACTGCTTCAGGATACTGTAAATACTGTATGGAAACGGTAACTAAAACAGCATCAAAATCAGCGTCCTCTAAAGGTAATTTAGGGTTGTGATTGAGATTTTGCAGAAAATAATGGTCTAACTGAGGATTTTTGGCTAACTCCTCCTCATTCATACCGTGACCCTCGACATGAGCAAACTGTATGTCATCAGGTAAATGAGATACCCAACTACTCATTAAATCCAAAATACGGGTGTTGGGCTTTAGTTGTTCTCGATAAAGATTAGTTAGGCGATCGATAAACCCTGAGTCAACATGAGTCACAAAACGAGGGTAGTCGTAAAAATCTAAATCGTTAGTATCGTCTAGTTTAGTTCTTTGCTCGGGACGCAGCATAAAAGTGAGATTTTTAATTCTTTATTACTTGATTTTGTTTTTTGGATCTTAGTAAACATTTGATAACGATTACAAGATCGGCGATTACGATCCAATTCGGATTGAGGGTTTTATTAAAGTAGTACGTCTCAAAAAAGATAGATTTTTTTTCTGAACTCGTAACTCGGTCAAAAGATTAAATAAAATTAAATCTCACACGCAAAAAAAATTATTGCTACAGAATTATTAATATAGTTCACATAAGTTCATAAGCTCATGATTGCTAATTCAATTTTGCTTAAATATCGGGATAAGTAGCAATGACTAAATCATTCTCAGACTCTAAAAATTTTTTTCTCGTAGCTATTGGTGCTTCAGCAGGGGGAGTACAAGCTTTAGAGTCATTTTTTGGCAACTTGCCTGACCATCCCAATGCTGCATTCATAGTTGTACAGCATCTTTCTCCCGATTTCAAAAGTATGATGACGGAGATCCTCCAGCGCAAAACGGTTATGCCTGTGCACTCGATTGAGGATGGGATGGAGATTGAACCAAGTCATGTTTATGTTCTACCTCCTAAAAAACATTTAGTAGTTAATGAGCATCGTTTATGTTTACTAAAGTCTCCCGATTCTTTTGATTATCCGATAGACAAATTTTTTCGCTCTTTAGTGGAAGGATGGGGAGAAAAAAAGATTGCCATCTTGCTGTCGGGAACGGGCAATGATGGTACAGAAGGAATACAGGCAATTGGCCGAGTTGGTGGTATTGGACTGGTACAGTCTCCAGAAACTGCTCAGTTTAATAGTATGCCCAGTAGTGCCATTCCGTCTGGTTTAGTAGATGAAATTCTCTCGCCTCAAGAATTAGCCCAAACTGTATTCGAGTTAATCCGCTTTTCCGATAATTTTCCCGACTCTTCATCAGAAGAAGCTGTACTAATTGACCCCGAACAGCTACAGACTATTTTAAATGTCTTAGCAGAACGGGAAGAAATCGACTTTTCTCACTATAAAATCAGTACCTTATCCCGTCGCATCCATCATCGCTGTGCCCTTACTCACTGTGAAAATCTCAAAGAATATATTAAGTTACTTGAAGATTCTGAGGAAGAGCAAAAATTACTACGTCGGGATTTATTAATCGGCGTAACTCAGTTTTTTCGCGATAAACCCGCCTGGGAATTTCTGGAATCTAAGGTTTTACCAGAAATCATTGAGCGATTACAACCTCATCAACAGATGAGAGTTTGGGTTTCAGCTTGTGCCAGCGGAGAAGAAGCCTATTCGATGGCAATGTTAGTAGATGAAGCAATTTCTCAGGCAAATAAAGAGATTCAGGTGAAAATTTTTGCCACCGATCTTGATACCAATGCTTTAGAAATAACTGCCAAAGGTATCTATCCTGAAAGTATCAGTAATAATATTGATCCTGAACGTTTAGAAAAATATTTTACTTTTACTGGAGAGCATTTTCAGGTCAAACGTTTTTTAAGAGAAATGTTAATTGTTGCTCCCCACGACTTAACCAAGAATGCGGGCTTTTCGAAAATGAACTTGGTGAGTTGCCGTAACGTGCTGATTTATATGCAGCCACAGCTTCAACAACAGGTTTTGCGGTTACTCCATTTTGCTCTCGCACCTCAAGGAATTTTGTTTTTGGGGGGGTCGGAAACTTTAGGAGATTTATCTGAAGAATTTTCGGTGGTACACACCAAATGGAAAATGTTTCGTAAGCGACGAGATATTACCCTCTCAATTGGACAAATTGCCAGGCAAACAATGGTAACCAAGTTACCAGGTTTAACTAGAGGTAAATCCAAAAGTAATCAGCAGTTAGATCGTCTGTTGCAGGAAGTATTCAAGTATTGTTTGAACGAGCGACAGTTGACTTGCTTATTGGTAGATCGAGATAATCTACTAATACGAGTTTTTTATAATGCAGCACAGTTATTGGAGTTTCCCGTAGGGGAGGCGATGCTAGACGTAATCGAAATCGTTAATCCAGAATTAAAACTGCCTTTATCTACTGCTCTTCATCGTGCCAGACGCGATCGCCAGCCTGTTTTATATACAGGAATTAAAATAAATCGTCAGGGAGAAGAATTAAACGTTACTCTGCGAGTCGGTTCAGAAGGCGATAATATTTCCTTGGGAGATTATATAATTGTGGTTCTAGAAGTTGAAGCACCCACTATTGTATCTCCTGTAGCAATGCGATTCGATCTGGATGAAGAAGCTGCACAGCAGATTACAGAATTAGAATACGAACTACAACAGACTCGTGAGAACTTGCAGGTAACGATTGAAGAACTAGAAACTACGAACGAAGAACAGCAGGCAACTAATGAAGAATTGCTGGCTTCCAATGAGGAATTACAAAGCATTAACGAAGAGCTACAGTCAGTTAATGAAGAGTTATATACAGTTAATGCCGAACATCAGTCTAAAATTGCCGAGTTAACTCAATTAAACAACGATATCGATAACCTACTTCGCAGTACTGATATTGGTGTTGTGTTTTTGGATTCCCACCTCAATATTCGTAAGTTTACTCCTGCCGCTACAGAGGTAATCAATATCAAGCCCAAGGATATGGGTCGTCCTTTAACTGATATTACTAACAATTTAGAATTGCATGATCTGCCTGATATTTTAAAGCAGGTAATTAATCGCGAACAACCCTTAGAGTTAGAAGTTAGTATCGCCAAAACAGGGGTACAGTTATTGATGCGAGCCAATCTTTATCTACGAGAAGATGGCAAAAGTGATGGGGTAGTGGTTACTTTTGTCAAAATTGAAGAACTCAAACGAACCCAAGTAAAACTCAGAGGCGCAAATTCCTTATTAGAAAATCTTTACAGTACTAGTCCTGCTGGTTTGAGTTTACATGACTCAGACTTAAAATATCTGCGGATCAATCAAGCCTTAGCCGATATCAATGGTTTGTCAGTAGCAGAACATATTGGTAAAACCGCCAGTGAAGTTATTCCCAATTTAGCAGATTCAATTGAGCCAGTTTTACGTCAAGTTATTGAAACAGAACGACCTGTTTGCAATGTAGAAATGAGTGGTAGCACTAATGCTAACCCAGACGTAATTCGCTACTGGACTGCCAGCTTTTATCCTGTAGATCTACTCAATGGGAATCGAGGTGTTGGTTCTGTAGTGATGGAAATTAGCGATCGCATTGAAGCAGAAGTAAATCTACGAGAAAGTGAAACTAAGCTACTCGAAGCTCAAAAGCTAGCCAACATTGGTAATTGGGAAATAAATATCCCCACTGAACAATTTAAGGTGGGTTCAGCTAGGGCTATTTGGTCGGCACAACTATATCGAATTTACGGTTTAGAGCCCCAGCAACCAGTTCCGACCTTTGACGAACTGATTCAACTTCATCCGACCGAAGACCAGAAGCTAATTAGAGATGCTTTTCAACAGTTAATCAATTACTCAATTCCTTTTAACCTAGATCTTCGCTGTGATTCTCCTGATGGTAAAGTTCGCTATCTTAACAGCATCGGTCGAGCTGCTTGTGACAGCAAAGAAAAGGTAATGAAGCTTTACGGTACAGTGATGGACATTACTGAACGCAAGCAAATTGAGGCAGAGCTGATGCGTCAAAATCGAGCCTTGGAAGAAGCGATCGCTGTTGCTCAAGCTGCTGACTCAGCTAATCAAGCTAAAAGCGATTTTCTGGCGAATATGAGTCACGAAATTCGTACTCCCATGAATGCAATTTTAGCGGTTGGTCAACTACTCGATTTAACTGAACTGAATGCCGAACAGCGTGGCTTGTTAAAAACTTTGAAATCAAACGGCACTAGGCTATTAACTCTGATTGATGACATTCTCGATCTGTCTAAAATTGAAGCTAGAGAGCTAAAACTAGATTTTGAGCCGTTTGACATGGCAAAAATGGCGCAAAATCTGCTTCAATCCTTTATGCCTCAAACTCAAGCCAAAGGATTGGAGTTAAGTTTAACTATTTCTGAAGAGCTACCACCATATTTTATCGGTGATGATTTTCGATTGAGGCAGGTTTTAAATAATTTAGTCGGTAATGCCCTCAAATTTACTGACCAAGGGCAAATTAAAATAGCGATCGCCCCTGAATCAAATATATTGGCCGATCTTTTGATCGTTCGTTTCACAATAGAAGATACGGGAATCGGTATACCCCAAAAACAGCAGGAAAAACTTTTTCGAGCCTTTACTCAAGCTGATAGTTCTACTACGCGCCAGTATGGAGGTACTGGTTTGGGATTGACTATTAGTCGTCGGATTGTGGAATTGATGGGAGGCGAACTTAAGGTTGAAAGTATCGTCGGTCAAGGCTCAACCTTTTGGTTTACTTTACCCTTAAAGGTAACTGATATCGCCAGAGACATTAGCCAGTCAGAAACTAGTCCCAATCTTCCCCTGAAAACTTCAACTGATTCTTCTCGAGCTAAACGCTTGTTAATTGTGGACGATAATCTCGATAATCGAGATTTGCTATTTATGATGTTGCAACCTCTAGGTTACGAATTAGACCGCGTGAATAATGGTCAAGAAGCATTGGAATCTTTAGCCAGCTGTGAATACGATCTGATTTTAATGGATTGCCAGATGCCTATATTAGACGGGTATCAGGCAACTCAGATCATCCGCCAGAGAGAAGCAAAACAGCGACATACGATAATTATCGGACTAACTGGAAATGCCATGACAGGCGATCGTCAAAAATGTCTAGATGCGGGAATGGATGATTATATTAGTAAACCTATAGATCTGAATAATTTGACCAATGTCATTAAGCAATGGCTCAAAAGGTGACTTTTTTATAGGTTAATTCCAAAATTATGATGCCTTAAGCTCATCCCACGAATAAATATGTCATGTTGCTCAAATTATTTGTTATCTTAAGTACATATATCTGTACTTAATTATATGTTGGCTCAACAAACAAACTATACCAATCTACGCCAAAATTTAGCTTCAATACTCGATCAAGCGATCGCTGAACGCAGTGTTATTGTTGTTACCCGACAAGGTAAAGAGGATGTGGCAATTTTAGCTGCCGATGAATTATCTAACATTCTAGAAACCTTACATCTTTTTAAATCTCCTGCTAATGCTCAAAAGCTGATAGCCGCTATGGAAAGGGCAGACGCGATCGAGAATGAACCCGATTTAAAATCACAAAGCCTAGCTGAACTTTGTCAGGAGTTTGGTATTGAGCGATAGGAGCGTTATTTTTGATTCTCAATTTCGGGATGATTTACGTTGGTGGGCAAAAAAAGATCGTAAAATTTGTGACCGTATTTTAGACTTGCTTGAGGCGACAATAGCAAACCCTACCACAGGAATTGGTAAACCCGAGAAATTAAAATACTTACCTGGAGATCGTTGGTCAAGGAGAATTACTCAAGAACATCGACTTGTATATCAAATAGGTAATGGTAAGTTAATTTTTCTTCAATGTCGTTATCATTACTGATTGCTGATCACTGATAGCCAACGGACAAACAGTGTAGCATTTGAAACTTGCCTCGATTGCCAAATCATCGAAAATTGCCAAGTCGTGAAATGAATCTTTGCTCGTGGCTTTTTACCTTACTATAAATTTAAGGTGAGCATTGCTCACCTTAATACCTTACTTAAAATTAATTAAAAGGTTTTGAGAAACTCGATTAAGGCTCGTTTATCTTCATCGGATAAATCTGATCCAAATTCATGTCCGTGATCTTCAATAAAATCAGGGGCTTGATTGTATTTCAACAGTAATGGAGTCAGTACATCATCAGGAACAAACCCAACCAGAGAACTTAAAACTCTCCCTCCCAACTCAGAGTTTAATTTCCGTTGCAGAGTTCTTGGTGTCTCGCGAGGATCTAAGTTAGCCAGAAGTTTAATCGGTGTTCCTTTAGGTACATCAGCCTGGAGTGAGCCTAATGCTAGATGGGTATCTCGGTCAGTTCGATTAATAATGCGATCGCGTTTTTCGGGCCATAACAGTTTTTCAATGGCATCATTAAATGCTTCCATCCGTCCTGCCACGGAAGGGTCAGCATTATATTTACCCAATAAGTTGTTATGTAGCAAAGGTGCACTAGACCAAACACTAATCAGAGAAGGAGTACGATAATAGCCCGTTCCTCCTGCGGGAACATCTAATTCTAGGGGTTTATCTTCATCGAAAGGATTTTCTAGAGTTAGCTTGCCAGGGGATGGTAATTCTTTATAGGTTTTGGAGGAGAATTGCTCCCATACATGACCTTTGGTGGCGTTAGTTGCTAATGCCCGAGCCGCATTAGTACCAATTTCCGTTACTGGTTTACGTTGATCATCTGATAAGAAGTTATGTTTCAGAAAATCAGAACTGAGGACAGATTCTCGATACCATTCTTTAGCCTGTTCGGGGTCAGCAGCAATTTCTGCTGGTGGCTGTTTGCTGGAGTGACACTTAGCACAAGTATCGGCAAATATTTTCTTACCTTGGGTTAGTACCTCTCGATCTTTAGTTAAATAAGCTTTCCCTCCTGGGGCATCTGCTAGATACATGGGCTTGATCGTGGTCAAAAATTCCTCAGCATCTGCCATACGAGCTTCTGTTTTGGGCCAAAATTCACAATCTTTTTCAGCAGTAGCAATATCAAAAGGCTTTTGAGCTTTTCTGCCTAATAAGGGATCGTGAAGAGTCAACCAATAATCAGAACAAGAACCGATATTAATATAAACTCGCTCAGAAGCTAAAGGAATACCAACTGAATCTGCACCATCTTTGAGAATGTGCGGTACTTTTTCTTTCGTGCCATCATTCATGACCTCTTCATATCTGGGACGATCAGCCAAGTTAAAGATGGCATTGATCGCATTGGGATTATCAATATGATCAGTGGCAATGCGAGATGTATCAGAAGTACCAGGGGGCTGACTATTAATTATTTGTTTACGAAAGTCTTCATCGGGGATAGTACTACCAAATAATTGTCCTTCCCTCAGATACTGATTACCCAGTGCCCCGACAATGTTTTCCCATTTAGGGTTTTCGGTGTCTTTGGGCGGTTTGAGAGGATCATAGGCAATATGACAGACTCCACAGGAGATACCAACGCGATAGGGAGGTTCAATTTGAGCTTTACTGTCTCCTAGTGCGTAATATTGGGCTACATCCCACTCTTCAGGGTCGAAATTAGGATTGGGAAACTTACGCGCACCCATAACACCAATGGAATTTGGGTCTTGAGTGCAATTATCTAGCCACAAACCATATTCGTCTGGCTTGGTGGCTGCCTTACAACCAGGATCGTTAATGATGCCAATTTCTTTAAAACGTTCATTGCGCTGGTAGTGAGGCGATGGATCCACTGTGTCGCTATCAGGGCGAGCATCTAACAAACTTAAAAAGTCGGCTTCTCCGTGAGTACTTTTGGCTAAGTTACGGAAATATTTCTCATTGCCAGCAGTCCAAAAATACCAAGTTTGTAACCCGCGTCGTTCTGCCTCAGTTAGCTTGCCATAAGATTTTTCGGGCAGGTAACCAAGATAATCTCGATCATATTCAGACTGTTCTGGTTGAGACTTTTCTGGATAACTTGGGCTAGTATTTTTTGCGGGTTGAGTGGCGACTTCTGGCGTGGACTTAGGTGTAGCAATCTCGACTGCGTTTCCATTAGCTTCCGCTTCGGCAATTAGTTCTCTTAAACGCTCGACAGACGTGGCTTGATATTCATAGGGAGAACAACCTTGCACCAATATTGCGATCGCCAGCACGCAGACTATTATGCCTATATGCAGCTTTTTCATGTACTTCTCCTAAAGACAATATAAGATTTTTAGGTTCTGATAAAAGTTTTTTCTCTAGAAAATCAATTTCAAGTTTTATCTTAGTTTTATTAAGAAAAATCACACTTTTTTGTAGTTAATCAATCTTTACTCAAAATTTAACTTCTTTATTGATTGATCTTAAAAAACCAAGTAAATCAAAAATTAACTAAACTCAAAGTAGCTCTGGTTTTCATAGATTAAACCTGACTTTCAGAGGTTTTTTAGTAAAAATGGCAAAACCACGATCAAGCTACTTTTTTAGTACATAGTTTCTAGCTTTTTACAAAGAAAAATTACAAAAAATTGATTTTAAATAAGACAAAATCTTGAATTGATAGTAATAAGTATAAGCTTAAATTAAATATTTAAAACAAAATTTTAATATCACCAAATAATCACCGTACTGAAGCTTGTTAGTCCCCTTAGTTCGATGAGTATCAAAGGAAAAAAAAATGATCTTTCAACCATTGAAATTTCGACACCTGACAGTTAAAAATCGTATTTTTCGCTCTAGTGTTACTGGACGTTGGGATAATTACGACGGTTCTGGAACTCAAGCTCGGATCAATTGGGAGAATAAGTTTGCCAAAGGAGGAGTTGGAGCAATTGTTTCCTCCTATGTACCTATTTCGATTGAAGGTCGCATTACCCCTAATGTTGTCACCATAGATTGTGATGCCAGAATTCCTTTTTGGCAGACTGTGGGGGAAGCAGTGCATCGATATAATTGCAAATATATCCTTCAGCTTAGTCATTCTGGTCGTCAGAGGGATATCGAAGGAATTGAAAATACCTTAACTCGATCGCATGGTATCGATCCCAAGCCAGCTCCTAGTTCGACGGATGAAGCCGATCAAATTAACGGTCTACCCGCGATCAAAATGCCAACCTGGAAAGTCAAAGATATAGTTCAAGACTTTGCCAAAGCAGCAGACAGAGCCAAAGAAGCTGGTCTTGATGGGGTTGAACTCCATAGCTCTCATGGATACTTAATTAATCAATTTCTTAGTTCGGCAATCAATCGACGAACAGATCAATATGGAGGCGAGCTTAAAAATCGCTATCGATTTTTGCAGGAAATTGTCAAAGAAATCCGTAAAGTCGTAGGAGAAGACTTTCATCTTCAAGCCAAAATTAGCGTAAGAGAATTCAACAATATTATTCCTCCCTGGCAAAAGTCGGGTAATACTTTTGAGGAGGCAATCCAAATTTGTCAGTGGTTAGAAGAAGATGGAGTTGATGCTCTGCACATTTCTCGTGGTAGTACTTTTCCGCACCCTCTATTACCCTCTGGACCTTTTCCTTTGAGAATGCTGCGTTATACCTACGATACGATGACATCAAGTGGGGGCAAAGCCAGCTTTCGTAACTTAATTCTGTTTCGCTATCGATTACTCCAGCCAATTTTCCAATTACTTTGGCGACGATTACCGAAAAAAATCGGCGATCGCTATCAACAGCCAGTCAAAGGTTCCGAGATTCAGGATGAATGGCTAGATGACTTTTTCAAAGAACACGTATCTACAGCAGAATTTCAACAACTAATAGAAAAACATCAAGGTACAGTTCTCAGGGATGCTCAAGAAATCAAGCAGAATTTAAAAGAAATTCCCATCATTACCACTGGAGGATTTCAACAGGCATCGTACATCAATAAAGCGATCGCCGAAGGCTATACAGATGCTGTAAGTATGGCTCGCACCTTAGTTGCCAATAACGATCTGGTCAACCAATTCCACGCAGGAAGGGATATTGCCCAAAAGCCTTGTACCTATTGTAATGAATGCTTGGGAGCATATTTAGAGCTACCTTTAGGCTGCTACAACTTAGAACGTTTTTATCAGCGATCGATTCAAAACCTAACTGCTGAAGAGCAAGATAAAGCAATGCAGGAAGCAGCAAAAGCGAGAACCAAGGAGGTGATGACAGTATTCGATCCTCCTCCTAAGCCATATGTTCCGCCGATGTAGTTGGAGTTCGGAATTCGGAATTCGGAATTCGGAGTTCGGAGTTCGGAGTTAGTAATTGGTAGTTTTGGGAGATGAGCAGTGACTACAGAAAGTCAGGAATCTAATTTAACAACAAATCAGGAATCTAATTTTAAGCAAATATGGTGGAAAATTTTCGGGATTATTGTGGCTATTTTGGTCGCGATCGTAATCTACTTAGTTTCACCATTATTGTTTGGTAACGGTACAACTAAGTATGCAGATATTAACGACCATTACAAATATGGTTCGATTGGGGGAGAAGCTGCTAATGGTATTCCCTATTGGGTTTGGAAGGCACTACCAGTTGTTTTTACAGATAAATTGCCTGGAGAGGGGTACACTTCACTAGGCTTTATTCAAGAACCAGAACATGACCTTCCTATTGGTTTTTCTCAAGCTAAAATAGGCTTTGATCGCGTGGCACAAAACTGTGCAACTTGTCATGCAGGTTCACTTAGAGATACTCCAGATAGTGAACCGCAGATTATTACCGCTATGCCTTCTAATACCGTTAATTTAGAGGGATATATCCGTTTTCTTTCAAATGTGGCGATCGATGAGCGGTTTACTGCGGATAAAATGATGCCGGCGATCGAGGCTATGGGTGCAAATCTGAATCCTCTGGAAAAGTTGATTTATCGCTATTTTGCTATTCCTCAAACCAGAGATGCTCTAATTACTCAAAGAAGTAAATTTGCTTTTTTAGATCGACAGTCAGCCTATGGTCCTGGGCGAGTGGATACTTTTAGCTCGTATAAAACCCGTCAGTTTAATACCCCTGCTGACGAGATACCCCAAGAAGAACTGAATGGTATTGCAGATTTTCCTAGCGTCTGGCAACAAAAACCTCGTGAGGGAATGCAATTGCACTGGGATGGAAATAATACCTCTGTCAACGAACGAAACAATAGTGCTGCTTTAGCCTTAGTCACCCCGACTACGATTGATTTTGGTGCCATTCATCGAGTTGCGGATTGGCTTTGGGAACTACCCGCACCAACCTATCCCTATGCAATTAATCCAGAATTAGCTGCTGCTGGAAAAAAAATCTATGCTAATAACTGTGCTAGCTGTCATGCTTTTGATGGTTCCAAGGTCGGCACAGTAATACCTATTACAGAAATCGGTACAGATCCAGGTCGTCTTGACTCCTATACAGAAGAACTAGCCCAGAACCAAAAAACGCTATTTGCGGGAATTAGTTATCAAGGAGTAGACCAGCAGTTTAAGCACTTCCAAAAAACAAATGGCTATGCCAATATGCCTCTTGATGGCGTATGGTTGCGCGCACCATACTTACACAATGGTTCAGTGCCAACCTTAAGAGACTTATTAGAACCTCCAGCCAAGCGACCCAAGGCATTCTATCGTGGTTATGACGTATTTGATCGCGACAACGTTGGTTTCGTTTCCAATATCCCCGAGGAAAATGGCAAACAGTACTTCAAGTTAGATACCACCCTACCAGGTAATAGTAATAGCGGTCATTTGTATGGTACTGACTTACCAGCTAAAGATAAAGATGCTCTGGTGGAATACATGAAGCAACTTTGACAATTAGCTATTAGCTATTAGCCATTAGCTTTTAGCTTTTAATCAAAACAAATTACAACTACAAAAATAAATCATGAATACGTATGCTGTTTGGTTTAAGCGCATTGTTTGGTTTGGTATTTTGGCTAATTTTACTTTTGCGATTTTAGCTTTTGTAATTCCCAATCAATTAGTTACTTGGTTACAATTAGGTTCTCTCGATTCTTCTGTTTGGTTATTTAATTACTCAGTTCTGTTAGTTTTTCTCAGTTGCTTCTACATACCTGCTGCAGATGAGCCTGAGGATTATATAGTCAATTCCTGGCTATTAGTTGCTGCTCGCATAATTCCTGCCACAACCTTCTTTGTTGGTGTATTGACTGCCTTTATGCCTAAGGGGTTCATAACTCTGGGAATCGGAGATTTCAGCATTGGTATTATCGAGATAATTCTTTTGATTCTGACACTCAAGAAATCAACAAGTCTCCAACAAGAAGATCAAAACTTAGCAACTACAATCCCTAAACCACTCGATCTACTAAATATGTCTCAAGCGGAAATAGATGAACTTTACAAACAGGGTTCAGTAGGGGAAATCCCTAACGGCAAGAGTAAAGGTATCGCTATTATTGCTGCGGGGACTATCTTAGCAAAAATATTGGCACTGCTGAGTAAGTTGTTTTTTTGGGAGGGAAAATATTTTGTTCGCGAAGAAAAGTTCTTTCTCAATATACTTCCTCCTTTTGAAATCAGAGCTTTCAAAGGCGAGATCTATAAAGGCAATGGTCGGTTCTGCGAAGGGGAAGCCATTATCTTAGATTATTCTCAAACTTCTCTCATTTTTAAAAAAGTTAAGGAAGAAATGCGAGAAATTGCTCCTGGCTTTTATCTTGCCCAGGTTTATATAGGAGACAAGCGAGTATCAAACTTCACTCTAGAGTTTTAAACAAACTGAGAAAAATGTTTAAAGCTTATACTTTCAAAACTTGGTTTCATGAAAAATAATTTCTTTTTGTGGCTGGCGATCGTAATAGTAGTTGTCACTGGATGGCTTTTAGTTCCCAATAACTTGTGGCAATATGCCTTTTTCCTGCGTATACCTCTGCTTATGGGTATACTGCTTATCGCTCTCCCTGCGATCGCTGAGTTTCTCTTCCCAGCAATGCTCAAGAATCTTTTTGTTCTGCGTGGTATCTGGCAAATTGCTTTTACAATTTTGGGGGCAATTATTGCAGGAATGTCTGTAATTTTCGTTTCGGCAATCATTATTGATAATGCAGAAGCTCGTTTTTCTGTT
Source organism: Pleurocapsa sp. PCC 7319 (assembly GCF_000332195.1). Taxonomy (NCBI): domain Bacteria; kingdom Bacillati; phylum Cyanobacteriota; class Cyanophyceae; order Pleurocapsales; family Pleurocapsaceae; genus Pleurocapsa; species Pleurocapsa sp. PCC 7319. The sequence continues at coordinate 2,077,487 of NZ_KB235922.1, read as the reverse complement.
CTCTCACTAATAACAATTTCTCCGTCATGGTACTACGGATTGGCGATCGCTTTAGCTTTACCTACTGTTCTGGCTATTACTGATTTATCAAAAGAAGAAATTGGCAATAAAAGATGGCCAGGATTGTTTTTGGGGGTTTCATTGAGTGGTATCTTTTTATTCATCTTCAAGCTAACAAGACACTATCTCTCGATCGACAATGCTTCTAATCCAGTTTTAGTCAAGCTATTATCTGGACTAAATAACTTTTTAGTGAAAGTCATTTCCTTACTGGCGAATCACTCTACCGCAGGTTATATCGATCCTGTAACTGGTAATTTAACTACTGCTAATTTTAATGCTTTGGTTTTCTTTGTCGTTCTTCTGGGCATATATGTGGTCATTTTTGTCCTTTATAGACCAAAATCAGTCCCTTCAAAACAAAAAAATGAAGTAGCTGCACTCTTATACGTAATGTTGTTAATTTCCATAGCAACATTGTTTTTAGGAAATCTCACCTTTTTTTTCGATTACTCGCGGGTTTCTGTTTTCTTGTTTTGGTTAGTAATTGCTGGATTGATGTATTGGCTAATCAATGTCGATCACTTTTTCCATATTGAAAAAGTTAAAGAAAATCCCCAACAATTAGAACGAGCAAAAGACTTTAATAATATAATCCAACAACGTTTGGACAAACAAACTTTAGTTATCGTTTGTGCTAGTGGTGGTGGAATTCAGGCTGCTGGATGGACAACTCAAGTTTTAACTGGTTTACAGGCGAAAGATCTTTTAGGAATATCATTCCCGAAAGCAATTAACTTAATTAGTTCTGTTTCTGGTGGCTCAGTAGGAAGTATGTATTATCTTGATCGCTTTACGGATAAAGGGTTTCCACCAGATGACCAATTAAAACCTATCTTCGATGGTGCGACGGCAGATAGTTTAGATGCTGTAGGTTGGGGTTTAGCCTATCCTGACTTGTGGCGCATTATTGCCTTACCCATTCTCGCTCCTAGATTACTTGATCGAGGTACTGCTTTAGAAACAGACTGGCAAGGTGAAATGAAAGAACCCAATACAACTTTAGCCAATTGGCGGCAAAAAATCATTGAAGGCAAACTTCCTATCCCTGTATTTAATTCAACTTTAGTTGAAAATGGTTTTCGTTTGCTGATTACTCCCATGGATTTTGGTGAGTCTAGGAAGAAAAAATTCTTTGATTTTCATAGTCTTTATCCTGGCTACGATATTAATGTTGCTACTGCTGCCAGGCTTTCTGCGACCTTTCCCTATGTATCTCCCATTTGCCGAGATAGTGAAAATATTCAAAAAAATTATCATATAGCTGATGGTGGTTATTTCGACAATTCTGGTTTTGTGACAGCATTAGAATGGCTTCTAGATTTGTTTAAAAAAGACTCCCAAGAAAACAAAATCAAAAGAGTTCTAATATTGCAAATTAATGCTTTTCCCAAAAGTTCTCCGACAACTCGAGCTGAAGATAGCCAAGAAGCTGAAAACAACCAAAAAGCTCAAAAGAATCAAGGCTTATTTCTGGCAACCCTCGGTCCATTATTAACCCTATTCAAAGTGCGAGATCCCATTCTCAATGCTCGTAACTGTACTGAAGTAGACCTTTTGGAACAATGGCAAGAGGTAAGCCAAGCTTGCCAAGAACAAGAAATAGATATTCGATACTTTCCTATTTACTTTCCTTCTAAAGAAGAATTTCCTCCAGAAGTAGCTGACAAATTTTATAACGAACAAGGTGAATATCGACCACCTCTTTCTTGGAAGTTAACCCAAAAAGAAAAAGATGCCATTAAACATGGATGGAAGGCAATTAAAAACAAAGAACAAATCGAAAAAATTAAAATCCTTTGGAGGGATAAATGGAATATGTAATTAATTTTGTCTGAGTACTCAGCTAACAACTAACGACTAACAACTAACAACTAACTATGGCTACTGACTACATCTTATTTGTCCACGGTGTAAATACTCGCGATGAAAGAGAAACACCAAAATTTGCCGAAAGCCTAATTAAAGGTTTAAATCAAGAATTAGGTCAAGATAGAACAAGTAATATTGTTTACATCCCACTGTACTGGGGAGATGCCAATCTTAATGCAGAGAATAGGCTACGGAAACAATTACAAGCATCTCCTCTTTGGAAAGATATGTGGTTTAGAGATTTCCGGGAACAACAACTACTTCAATTTGCTGGCGATGCTGCTCTCTACATTAGTCGTCACCTTGGCTATAAAGTTGTAAAAAGACTAAAAGAAGATGCGATCGCCCGAATTCAAGATCCTCAACCTGGAGACTGTCTTCACTTAGTTACTCATAGTTGGGGAACAGTGATTCTTTTTGACGTGCTGTTTGCCGGTCGCTGGAACAATCCTGATGCACCAGGACACAAAGATGTAATGGCAATTCGTGACGCTATCTTTGGTTTGGCTGGAAACGATAAAAATCCTTTGCAAGGTATGCCTTTAGCGAGTCTGCATACTATGGGTTCGCCTGTGGCAATTTTTAGCTTAACTAACGTCAGTTCAGATGCTGATGATAGTGAAGAATTAGCCTCTACTGTTCCCAGTACTCACGACATTACTCCAAGATTAAAAGAGTTGCTGAAAAGTCTCTATGAAAGGCGAGGTCAGAAAAAACTACCTTGGAGAAATTATATCCATCCCGGAGATCCGATCGCCTATCCCCTCGATGAATTAATGAGTAGCTTAGTCGATCAAGATGAACAATATATAGACTTTGAAGATTTATTGAGTCACGACCGTAAACTATTAGATATTATCTCCATACCTTTGAGACAAACCGTTGTCGCTTTATTACAAGGGGGGAAAGCTCATGGTAGTTATTGGGAAAGCGATCGAGTAGTCAAAGAAATTGCTAGTTTCTTTAAGCCAGCAGTAGCAAGAGAGGTCGTGTCTAGCAAATGACCCCTAGATATACTCGAATTTATAATGGCTTGTTGTCTGTCGCGATCGCCAAGGGTACCCGAAGAGTAATCGCCAAGCATACACCCATTCGAGTGCAAGCCCGAAGGGTAATCGCCCGGTGCCAGCTGATATTGATCGTTGGATTAGTATTATTTGCTCCTCTAGAAGTTAAGGCACAAGAAAGCATTCAGCTTCAGGTTTATCCCAAGACTCTGAAAATAGCTGGAACTAGACAACAAAAAATTGAGCGAACTCTGACCATCACTGCCAATAAACCACTAAATCCTCAAGATTTACAGATTAGCTTTCGGGATTTATATCGAACAGATGAATTGGAAATTTTTCCGGTCATTGCTCAAAAAGCAAAGCAAAATATTGCTCAAAATTCCCAATTTGAGTATCAACTTCCTCTGGAATTCGATTTACAGCAAAGCTCTAGTATGGGAGAGTTTTCGGGAGAAATTGTACTACGGTATCAACCGCAGGGAGAGAATATTCCTCAAGAAATTTTACTGCCCATAACTACCAAAATCAAAAGTAACTGGTGGTTGCCCTTATTATGCATTGTACTGGGAACGGGAATTGGAACAGGATTGTCCTGGTATCGCTCTCAAGGCAGACCAAGGGATGAAATCTTGGTACGAGTCGGACGACTTCGCATCTGGATGCAAAAAGATCCTCAATTTGACCAGTCTAGAGGATTTAAAAACCAAATTGAATATCAGTTGAATAATGTTCGATCTGCCGTCCAAGAAGAACGTTGGCAAGACGCTGAATCGGCATTAACTTCTGCTAAAATTATTTGGCAAAAATGGAATAAAGGCAAAACTCTGTTACTACCGCAATTAGAGTACGCAACTGAACTCGAACAGAAAGTTGCTGACATTAATCCGCATCAACCTTTTAAACAGCAAATAAGCTATAAAATTGCTAAAGAAGTAGAAAATGCTCCTGACTTAGATGATATTGATCAGTTAAGAATAAATTTGAATCAAATTGCCTCACAAATCAATACTTATCATCAACTGCAAACCCAATTGGAACAAGTTGAAAATTTATGGCAGGAGTTAGCTCAGGTACTTCCTGATGAGGCTGATGAATGGCAACCTCAAATTGATAGCTGGAAACAACAATTTGCTAATTTAACCCTAGATGACGATATGGGAAATCTAGCGGCAGAGCTTAAAAATATGGCTCAAGAAATCAATGAAGCCATACCGAGAGGCAGAGGAGTGGCATCTGAAAAGAGTTTGGCAATGACTACTGAGCAACCAGTTATTGGGGATGCGCCGACTGGAATCAGTTTCAATATCCAGAAGAGTTTACAGAAAGCCAATCTAAATTTAAAAATATTTGCTTGGTCAAGTTACGCGATCGCCCTCTTGTTGTTAGTGGGAGCTGGCTTTAGTGAATTGTATATCGATAATGAAACTTTTGGCGATCGCCCTTTTAGAGATTATTTTTCGCTCTTAGCTTGGGGATTTGGTGCGGAAGCTAGTCGAGAGGCGATCGCCAAAGCGATCGAGGGTTGGGGTTTGGCAGGATTAGATAAGGAATAATAATTAGGATCCAAACATTACAAAATTTCAATAAAATTGAGTTTTATGCACCATTAAAAGCAATAATCACTATATTCAAGATTCAAATGGGAAAAATAAACATTTAAATCATCTCATCTTGATTTTTGATAATCTTGCTACTGTTATTGAATAGATAGCAATTATTCTAAATGGACAATAACAACTCAGAAACATTATCTGACATCAGGGTTATGCTCCTTGGGGATTCGATAACCCAAGCAAATACTGAACATGATAGCTATCGCCGCCCTCTATGGCAAAAATTAAACGAAGCAGGTTTTAACAATATCGATTTTGTTGGTAGCTTACAAGAAAATCAAGGCGGCTCCAACCCAAATCCCGATTTTGATCTAGATCATGAAGGTCATTGGGGTTGGAGAACTGACGAGATCTTAAATCAGCTAGATGGTTGGGTCGCCTCAGCTCAACCTGATGTAGCTTTTATTCATCTGGGAACTAATGACATTCTCCAGGGTCAATCAGCAGATAGTACGATCGATGAATTAGGAGAAGTTATTGATGTTTTTAGAGCCAATAATCCTAACATAGTTATTTTTCTCGCACAAATTATTCCAGCCAGAAGAAATGATGATGAGCGGGAAAAATTAAACCAACAGATTTCTATTTTGGCAGCAGAAAAAAGCCAAGTTGATTCACCTATTGTTGTTGTAGATCAATCTTCTGGATTTAACCTGCGCGATGATACATATGATTCTGTACACCCTAATAGCAGGGGCGAAAATAAATTTGCTGATCAATGGCTAGCGAGCTTTGATGAGATATTTGGTAGTACTTCTTCAACTACTACTGCCTCTGATTCCCTAGACAGTGAGGGGACTGCTACTGATGAAAACGCTCAGATGGGTTCTACTGTATTTCGCTTTGTCGATCCCATATCAGGTGTACCTCTTTACACTGCCGATCCCTTAGAATATGAATCACTGCTAAACGAACCAACTAATTACAATTTTGAGGGTGCATCTCACATTTCAGTAGACCCGTTAACAGGAGGAGAAGAAGTATTTCGTTTTCGTAATCAAGATACTGGAACATATTTTTATACCATTTCTCCAACAGAAAAAGATTTCGTACGCGATAATATAGATCGCTATGTTTTTGAAGATAGTCAATTCAATGCCTATCAAACTGAAGTAGAGGGAACAATTCCCATCTATCGTTTCTATAATCCAACTCTCGGCACACACTATTTTACTGAAAATATAGACGAGAGGGTTTTTGTCGACAATAATCCCTCATACGATTTTGAAGGCATTGCCTATTATGCTTATCCTGTATAGGTTTACTGAGTTTTTGGTTTGGGTATTTGTTGCAGAGGCTAGTCGAGAGGCGATCGCTTTGGCGATCGAGGGTTGGGGTTTGGCAGGACTGGATAAAGAATAATCACTTGAATCAGGTTAAAATACTTCTGTATTGCTTCAAATAATATTCTCTTAGATGAAAATTCTTTTTCTATCCTCAAATCCTCTGTCAACCAGTCAGTTGAGTTTAGAGGAAGAAGCAGAAGAAATAGAAGAAGGATTAAAAAGATCTAAATTAGCGGACAAGTTTAAATTTATCCAACGGTGGGCAGTACGTCCCAGAGATTTACGTCGGGCTTTACTAGAAGAAAATCCAGACATTGTTCACTTTTCGGGACATGGAAAAGGAAGTGCCGGTCTAGTTTTGGTCGATAAGGCAGGACAACCTAAACCAGCAACAGGAGAAGCATTAGTCGGTTTATTCATACAATTCCCCTGTATCAAGTGTGTGTTGCTCAATGCTTGTTATACAGAAGTTCAAGCTCAAGCCATTGTGCAACATGTTGATTATGTAATTGGCATGAAGAATACTATTTTAGATGATGCGGCGATCTCCTTTACTACTGGTTTTTATGATGGGTTGGGATATGGCAGAAATATTGAGGATGCCTTTGAATTAGGTTGTAACGCTATTTTGTGGGAACTTTCGAGTTTTTCTAATAAGACTCGCCAAATGATTCCAGTTGACTTTACCAATACTGAGAACAAATCAACTTTACCAGAGAACCTGAAACCAATTTTGCTGAAAAAATTAGTCAATTTTAATCCGCATATTTCGTTCTCTAACGAAGTGAAGATGGCAAATTCCCCTCAAACATCAAGCAAAAATTATATTCAACTATATCGCGATCGCATACAGAACTATCTATCAGGCAGAATCACCAAAGAAGCGGAAGTTTTTAGCGAAGATTTAGGTAAAGGTGTCACCTTAGAAATGGTTTCTATTCCTGGGGGAGAGTTTCTGATGGGAACAGATGATGAGGAAATAGCAAGACTCTGCAAAATTCATGATATAGAATGGTTTCACTGTGAAAGACCACAACACAAGGTTAATATTCCTAGTTTCTTAATGGGACGATACCCCGTCACTCAAAGCCAATGGCAAGTTGTTGCCAGTATGAATAAAGTATCGCGGGATTTAGAACCAAAACCTTCTCACTTTCAAGATGACAATTTACCTGTGGAAAAAGTGTGTTGGAATGATGCAGTGGAATTTTGCGCTCGTTTATCCAATAGAACTGGTCTAGATTATCGTTTACCTAGTGAAGCAGAGTGGGAATACACTTGTCGCGCCGGAACTAATACCCCGTTTTATTTTGGGGCAACAATCACAACGAACTTGGCGAATTATCGAGGAAGCGATTGGGATTATGGGGATAAAGTTTATTCAGGGAATTTTGCTAAGGAACCTAAAGGAGAATATCGAAAAGAAACCACAGAAGTAGGAATATTTCCACCGAATGCTTTTGGTCTATACGATATGCATGGGAATCTCTGGGAATGGTGTGCTGATGATTGGCACAAAAATTATGATGGCGCACCTCACGACGGCAGTGCTTGGTCATTAAAAACTAGTAACCATAAAATAATACGCGGTGGTTCATGGCTCAACGAGCCTCATGTCTGCCGTTCAGCGGTTCGCTTCAGCTTTCCCCGCGACCTCCGTAGCAACAATATCGGTTTTCGTATTGCATGCGTTGCTCTTAGAGCAACATAGTCTTTTACCCTGTTGCACTCTGCACTTCTTTTCTATTTAGCGGGCGATTGGGTTCCGCCCACTGCAGTCTTGCGATTGAGCGAAGCTCACCGCCATAGGCGATCGCTCTCCTGTTGTTAGTTGGAGCTGGCTTTAGTGAATAGTATATCGAGAATGAAACTTTTGGCGATCGCCCTTTTAGAGATTATTTTTCTCTCCTAGCTTGGGGATTTGGCGCAGAAGCTAGTCGAGATGCGATCGCCAAAGCGATCGCAGGTTGGGGTTTGGCAGGATTAGACAAGGAATAAATGTGAGTTCGGAGTTCGGAGTTTAGAATTCGGAGTTCGGAGTTCAGAGAAGATTCAACCTTACAGAATTTATTGATGTTCAAGTTATAGTAGTGACCGAAGTATAATCACTCAAATCGAGTTAGAATATTTCTGTATCTCTTCAGATAACCTTCTCCTAGATGAAGATTCTCTTTCTGGCATCCAATCCCCAGTCAACCAGTCGCTTAAATTTAGGGAAAGAAGCGAGAGAAATAAAAGAAGGATTAAAAAGATCGAGATTAGCCGATAAGTTTGAATTTGTTCAAAGGTGGGCAGTGCGTCCCCAAGATTTGCGCCGTGCTTTACTAGAAGAAAATCCAGATATTGTTCATTTTTCTGGACATGGAGAAGGAGATACAGGTTTAGTATTAGAAAATGAAGTGGGCGAAGCAAAACCAGCTACAGGAGAAGCTCTAGCTGATTTATTCTCTCTATTTCCTAGTATCAAATGTGTTTTATTAAACGCTTGTTATGCAGAAATACAAGCTAAATCGATTGTGAGACACATCGATTACGTCATTGGGATGAGGCATACAGTATTAGATGATTTAGCAATTTTTTTTGCAACTGGTTTTTACGATGGTTTGGGCTACGGTAGAACTATTGATGATGCCTTTAAATTCGGTCGTAGCGCTATTTTGTTCGAGTTGTCCAGTACTTCCGATCCAAATCGCAAGATGATCCCTGTTGATTTTGAAAAGGTTGAATCTCAAGCAACTTTATCAGAACATCTCAAGCCAATTTTACTCAAAAAGACCATAAATGTTCCTCAAAATATCACTCTAACCAATAATCAACCTATTCACAATAAGACCATTACAACAAACACAAATTCTATTCAAGAATATCAAGAACGAATCAAAGAGTATTTAGCAGACCGCAATTTAACACCTATTGCCAAGTTTCAATTAGCCACATTTGCTAAGGAGCAAGGAATATCAGAATCAGAAGCCAATAATATTTTGGAAGCAGAATTAGGGAAAATCGAGCAAGCAAAAAAAGATTATCAAACTGTATTACGACAAACTATTGAACAGGGATATTACCCCTTTAATGAGCAACTTGAGCAGCAACTAAAAGATTTGCAGACAAGCCTTAAATTAAGTGATTTAGAAGTAGAGGAAATTTCTAAAGCTATTCTGGAACAAGCAGAAATCCAAATCCGAACTAAAACAATTACCTTCGAGGTTACTACAGTTGATGATAGAGGAATAGAAAACAGCAGAATTAAGAAAGAAGCAGATGTTTTTAGGGAAGATTTAGGTAATGGCGTCACCTTGGAAATGGTTTCTATATCTGGGGGAGAGTTTCTGATGGGAACAGATGACGAGGAAATAGCTAGACTGTGTAAAAAATATAATTGGGAAGGCTATAAGAGGGAAAGACCTCGACACAAGGCTAATATCCCAAGTCTCCTGATGGGAAGATATCCCGTCACTCAAGCTCAATGGCGAGTTGTTGCTGAGATGGATAAAGTATTGCGAGATTTAGAATCAAACCCATCTCACTTTAAAGATGACAATTTACCTGTAGAACAAGTGTCTTGGGATGATGCAGTAGAATTTTGCGCTCGTTTATCCAATGAAACTGATCGAGATTATCGTTTACCTAGTGAAGCAGAGTGGGAATATGCTTGTCGCGCAGGAACGGATACGCCGTTTTATTTTGGCGCAACTATCACTACAGACTTAGCGAATTATCGAGGAACCGATTGGGAGTATAAGGGCAAAGTTTATCCAGGGAATTTTGCCAATGAGCCAAAAGGAAAATTTCGAGGAAAAACTACTTCGATACAAAGTTTTCCACCCAATGCTTTTGGTTTGTATGATATGCATGGTAATGTTTGGGAATGGTGTGCTGATGATTGGAACGAAAATTATAATGGCGTACCTCAGGATGGTGCTGCATGGTTGTCATGCAGTGGTACAAAAGTAATACGCGGTGGTTCATGGTCCTTCTATCCTGGCCTCTGCCGTTGTGCGTACCGCAACTACACTACGCGCGATAACCGTGACGACAATATCGGTTTCCGTGTTGTGTGTGTCGTCCCCAGGACTACATAGCCCTTTGCTCTCTTTCACTCTTGCCCTATGCACTTTTTTCTTTTTCCTTTTAAGCGAGCGAAGCGAGCTTTTTTTATTTTTTTGATCAAAGTAACCAAACTACGTCTTATGCGAATCAAACCCATCATTTCAAGTAAAAATTAACTAGCAAAATAGATATCTTGACTGAACTTCAGTTACGAAGGGGCTTGGGGAAGCCGTCACTTCCCCAACAGGGGGTCTCCTAAAGGATACCGCTTCGCATATGGGGGAAAGTTCCCCCAGTAGAAAAGTTTGGTTTTTAAGGATTATTATGATTCGGTTATGCTCTAAAAGATAAAATCCGTCTTAAGGACTAAAGTCATAAAATAAAAAAGGGGCGACAAATAGCTTTTATTATTATTGCTGCGGTTGTGAGGTGGTTTGCTAGAAGTGGTAAATTTTAACTGATTATGCAAAATGGCGATCGCCTGAAAATAGCTCAAACCACATTTTAATGAAAATTTGCCTAAGTTTGGAGTCTTTAAATTTGAATTGCCATGTCATGAAAAGTGGCAAATGAATAATGACCATATGTCTATACTTTTGGATACTTCTGTTAGGTGATTAGCTTGTAGATGAAGAGAAAGTCAATTAAATATCTTTTGTAATTGATTTCATACTAACAATTTCAATGTAGCAAATTTCTCTTATCATCTTAAATTCATCTTGGTTATGTTGAATTTTGTAGGGTAGATAAAATTTATATTCCACATGGAATCTAGAACTATTTTCATATAATTCTTTTTCTGGAAGCTCAAAATTTTCAACTGAATTAGCATCAAGAGTTATATCGATAGTTCCTTTATAATCAATAATATTTTTTAAATATAATAAGCTGATTAATTGCTTATAAGAAAACATTCCTAGATCGTAACTTAATAACCACAGATGATTTTGTTTGATAGATATTTTTTTATAAGTTACATCCTTAAAGATCTTTTTAAAACTATATTCTTTAGAATGATTTTTTGCTTTAAAATCTGATTCAAATTTGGCAAGCAGGTCAAGAAAAATATTCATTAGGGCGATCGCCTATTATGCTCTGGAAACAAAACCAAGGGTAGCAGAGTCTAAGCTAGCTTTTTGTTTTCTCTATGGCAATACTTCCCTAAAAATCGAATCTAACTTTTAAGACTGTGCGTGAGTGTTGTCTTAGCTAATTCTCTGTTTTGATTATTGCATTGGATTCGTTTCAAAATAGGCGATTGAACTACTTTCGGGCTAAGCGATTGGGCTCTGTCCAGGCTACGCAATCGCATCTATCTTTTCAGAAGGAACTTGTTGCAATTGTTTTTCCTGTGCTTGGAATTCTGCTAACTGGGCTTCAATTTCATCTCGCACAATTTGGCGATATTCTAAAAAATGTTCGTTGTGAGCGCACATAGTTAGGTAATGTTCCCAAACCCCAGGATTATGGCGCAAAATACCAAATAGATGATGCCAAAACTGCCAACGAGTACTACGTTTAAAACCCTGTCGCCAGATGACGATGCCTAAAGCTCTGATATCTACCCAATTGGGCATTGTAAAGGAGGATTCATGCTTGGGAACGCCCAATTTAAGGAAACAACGATATACACGATCTAAATACCTTTTGGGTTCATATAGTGTCCAAAATGCTTCGATGTATTCCTGAGCAATGTCTTCAATGGGACGAGTGGGAATAAAGTTCATCAAGGTAGTTTGATTGATATCTTTTCTGGTGCTGTCTCGTAAACGATTTTCTTTTTCCAAACGTTCCCACAAAGCAGTTAAGGGTAGAGCTTGCAACATCCCGAACATCGCTGTGGGGATAGCTGCTTCCTCTACAAAATCAATAATTCTCTGACCTGCACCTTTTTTCTCACCGTCAAAGCCAATGATAAATCCTGCCATAGGACGTAATCCTGCCTGAATCATTTTATCTACAGTATCGGCTAGAGAACTACGGGTATTTTGGAACTTTTTAGTTAGTTGCAAACTAGATTCGTCTGGGGTTTCGATGCCTAAAAAGACGGCGTTAAAATTACACTGCACCATTAATTCCATTAGTTCGGGATCGGCAGCTAAATCTACAGAAGCCTCAGTATTAAAATCAAAGGGATATTGATGTTCTTCTTGCCAAGTTTTTAATTCTTTCAGCAGCAATTTAACGTTGCGTTTATTGCCGATAAAGTTATCATCCACCATAAAGATTGATCTTCGCCAACCCAATTCATAAAGATAATCTAATTCTTGGAGAAGTTGTAATGGTTTTTTGGTGCGAGGTTTACGACCATAAAGGACAATAATATCGCAGAATTCACACTGAAAAGGACATCCCCGAGAAAATTGAACCGACATAGAATCATAGGCATCCAATTCTAATAAATCGTAGCGAGGGATAGGTGTTATAGTGACATCAGGCTTTTCTGTAGTACGAAAAATACCACTAGTTTTTCCTTGCGCGATCGCTTCAACAAACATCGGAAGGGTAATTTCGCCTTCATCTAAGATTAAAAAGTCTGCTCCCGCACCCTTTGGTTCATCTGGTAAAGAAGTAGAATAAGGACCACCCACGGCAACTAATTTATTCCGTCTTTTTGCTTCTTTGATTTGCTCTAATAAATCTTGTTTTTGCACAATCATGGCAGAAAAGATCACTAATTCTGCCCACCCCCATTCTGCTTCGGTAACGTCCCTAATGTTGCGGTCAACCAGTTTAAATTCCCAATCTTGAGGTAAGATTGCCGCCACAGTAAGCATCCCCAAAGGTGGTAGTAGTACTTTGCGGTCAACTAGTTCTAGAATTTTGTCATAAGACCAAAAGGTTTGAGGAAAGACTGGATAAATTAGTAAAGCTCGCATTGTATCTATAAACCCTCACACACCAAGTAATATCATTTCAGTTTTTAGGTAAGACAGATTATTTGTAGGGGCGAACGGCGGTTCGCCCTTACGACAATATTGTGTATCTCAAGTATTTTCCAAATTGACATAACATATTCAACTTGTATGAGGGTAACGCAATATTAGCTGGTTAGGAAAAATTTTCACCTGATGTGAATTGGCTTCTTTCTCATAATAAGTTCTGAGATCCCCTCATCCTTTAGGAGAGGTTGGGGTAAAGCTTCCTACCTTCAGGCGGGAGCGAGGTTACTTCCACTTAAGAATAGTTATTGATAGAAGTTTATGAGAAATTGTTCGACGGAATCTGGATCTAGTAATTGAGAAATTAGATGTCCTTGTCCACGATCGCATCCTAGATCTTTGAGTAAATTTAGCTGATAATTATTTTCTATTCCTGTAGCTGTAACCACCATATTCAGTTGATGGGCGATGGTAATAATCTGCTTAAGTAAAAGGGTAGCAGATGTTTCCAGTTCTAAATTTGGGGTTTTTTGACCAATATGAGCAAATAAAGAACGGTCTATTTTTAGTTCATCAAAAGGAAAGCGATGCAGACAGGTTAAGGAAGAATAACCAATCCCGAAATTATCTAAACTGAGTTTAACCTGACGTTTTTTTAACTCTTGTAAAATCTTGAGGGCAATTGTGGAATTCTCGATAATTGCCAATTCAGGAATATCAAATTTAAGGTGTTTTCCCTGTATTTTTGTTTTACGTAAGATTAAATCAACTTTAGAGATCAAGCCAGAATGAAAAAATTGTTTAGTCGATAAGTTGATACAAATACCCAAATTCTGTTGATTTTTATTACTTTGTTGCCAGTATTTAATATGTTTGCAAGCTTGTTTTAAAACTAAGTTGCCGATGGAATTCATCAATCCCATCTCTTCTGCTTCCATAATAAAATCATGTGGCGAAATCATGCCTTTTTGGGGATGATACCAACGAACTAAAGCTTCTAATTCAATTACATTATGCTTTCTTAAAGATGTAATGGGTAAATAATAATTAATAAATTCTTGACGTTTAATTGCTTGTATTAATGCGATTTCATGATTAGCAAACTCTCTATCTTCTTGGAGTTGAATATACATTTCTGGCTTAAATACCTGATAGCGATCGCCTTCAAGTTCTAGAGCTTGCTGCATAGCAATCTCGGCATCATTAAATAAACGATCTATATCTTGATAATCTTGATTACCGATCACTATACCAATATTGGCATTAATTAATATTTGGCGTCGTTTAATGTCAAAAGGTTTAGTTAGTTTATGTTGAATTTTCTCCACTATGACGATCGCATCATTTTCATCTTGAATCCGATCCAAAAAAATGGCAAACTCTTCACCTTCTAACCGACTCAATAAAGCTGATTCAGGCAAACAAGAATCTAGGGCATGAGCTATTGCCATTAATAGCTGATTACTATCAATATGACTCAGGGTACGTTTAATCTGCTTAAAGCGATCACATTCGAGTAGAATAACTGCAAAAAAATAATCAGGATGTTTTTCGCTAGTTTTTAAAGCTTGTTTGAGCCTACTACTAAAAGAATTGCGATTGGCAAAACCAGTTATAGGATCATTGAGAGCCATCTTTAACAATCTATCTTGAGCTTGTTGACGGCGATTGATTTCTTGTTGCAGGTGCTGATTACTCTCTTCTAATTCAGCGGTACGCTCTTTAACCTTTTGTTCTAGTTGGCTATTAAGTTCAATAATCTTACTCTTGCTAGACTGAATCGCCATTTGATTGGCAACTCTAACCACAACCTCTTTAATTTCAAAGGGTTTATTGATGTAGTCTACTCCCCCAACTTGAAAGGCTTTCTTCTTATCAGCAAAATCATCTAAAGCGCTAATGAATATAACTGGAATATCCTTAGTTTGATCTGCTGATTTAAGTTGTGTACATACCTGATAGCCATCGAGATCGGGCATCTGAATATCTAATAAAATTAGTTCAGCCCAACCAGATTGCGCAATTTTGATTGCTTCCACACCATTATCAACACAAATAGTCTGATAACCCCGTTTTTGAAGAATAGCAGCCAGCAAATCCAAATTATCTGGGGTATCATCAACGATAAGAATATTAGTAAGAGAATTTTGAGCTTGAGTTGTATTCAAGAAACCGAGCCAGGAATTAGTACTACATAGAGTTAGAGTTCCCTGAAATAACTCGAAGCTATCATCTTAAGGGAGAATTTTAATCGATGCCCAAAAGCGATCGCAAAATAGAACTAACTGATTGTTGTGCTTTGACTAAAGGCTGTTGCTGGTTTAAAAATACACGGGCACAGTTACGTCCAGGCATTCCTGAAATTGATCCTCCTGGATGAGTTCCTGCCCCTGTAAGATAAAGGTTTTTGATTGGTGTGGTGTAGTTAGCTATTTCAGGTAAAGGACGTAAAAAGATCATTTGATCTAAGGTCATATCCAGATGATAGTAGTTACCTTTATAGGAACCTAATCTCTCTCCTAATTCGGCAGGGCTTTCTACTCGGCGAGCAATAATTGAATCTTTAATATTAGGTGCATAGTCAGCTAGCTTATTAATTACGTTATCGGCAACCTGGTTTTTGAGTTCGTCTGTCCATCCCGTACCGTGTAGTCCTGTTCCTTCTTTCCCGGCGATTTGGTAGGGGGCAAAAAATTCAATCCAAAGGGTATGTTTTCCTTCTGGAGCCAGAGTAGGATCTAAAATCGAAGGAATATCAAGATACATTGAGGGATTAGCATCAGGAATTTGCCCCATAGTTGCTAAAGCATGAGCTTGTTCTACATGAGCCATAGAATCAGCAATTAATACTGTACCAATTAGATGCTCGTTATCATCGCGATCGTAAGCTGTAAAACGGGGTGCTTCCGATAAAGCACAGTCTATTTTGAGAATAGTTTCATTATTATTAGTAAGGCGACGATCAACTTTTTCTCTTAAGTTGGGATTAACCACATCAGGAGCAATTAACTGCAAAAACAACCTCCGCACATCAATATTAGAAATGACTGCTCGACTAGCCCGATATTCTTGACCCCCCGCAACTTTAACCCCAACGGCACGATTATCGTCCACTATTACTTCCTGAACCATTTGTTCGGTAAGAATCTTGCCCCCTTTGGCTGTGACAAGTTTGACCAAGGCTTGAGTTAATGCCCCTGTACCACCTTGGGGACGAGCCATTCCTGGATGATGACGCATCGCTAACATCATTAACCCTGCTGTAATACCTTTCTGGGAAGGGGGAGCACCAATTTCTGCAGCTAATCTCGCTAAGGGAGCTTTAACTAACTCAGTATCAAAGTATTCATGGAGTAAATCTTCGGGCGCGGTAATCATGGTACGAATAAAGTTCAACGCCTTGTCTTTAGAACCTGCGATCGCTAGAACGTCAGCTATATTTTTACCTTTGTAACCTTGAGCAATGCCTAAAATAGATTGGGGTGGTGCATTAAAAAAAGGTGCGATCGCACTCATTAATTTTGACCAATAATTAATAAATTCTCCGTATTTAGCAGCATCTCTTTTACTGTAGCGGGCGATCGAGGCTTGAGTTTTGGCTAAAGATTGATGAGCTAAAAAGTACTTGCCATCGGGATGGGGGCAAAATGTATGGGGGTCACAGGTAAGATATTTTAAACCGTACCGCTGAAGCTGTAGTTCTTCGATAATTGGACCAAGAAAGATAAATTCATGGTCAATGGCACAGAGATTAAACTTAAAGCCAGGCGCGCTTTCTGGTAGTGCTTCTTCTGTAGTGGCAGCACCACCAGGAACAGCTCGTTTTTCTAATAATAAGACGCTATAGCCAGCATTGAGCAAGTAGGCGGCACAAACAAGTCCGTTATGACCCGCACCAATAACGATCGCATCATATGCTTCCATTAAATTTATAATTCCTTGTTCTAACAATTGCGTAAGATTAGTCTAAGTTGAAAATAGCCTAATAAACTATAAATACTAAAAATAGTGAACCTATGGCATGAATGGGCAACGAAAATCTTCCTCCTTTTACCTCTCATTTAGGTGGTTAAAGATCGTTTAATCAGCACCTATTGTATTACCTTTGATAGTAATTAACTCTCGTTATATTTTGGTTCTTTTGTTATACTGGCTAATGCTTCCAATTATTAAATAACTTTTACTATATGAATTCTGTTGTTCAGATACTTGAACCTGAAGGGATTTTAGACGGAACTAAAACTGCTAAGTTTCAACGTCAAATAGAGCAACATATAGAAAGCGGCGTAAACTTTATTTTAGTTGATTTCAGCAATGTCACTTTTATGGACAGTTCTGGTCTAGGAGCTTTGGTTAAAGCCTTGAAAACAATGAACGCTGCTGGCGTTAAGCTGTTCTTATGTTCGATTAATGAGCAAATTAAAATGTTGTTTGAGCTGACTAGTATGGATAGCTACTTTTCTATCTGTGAGAACCGCGAAGAATTTACTAAGCATTTACAACAACAGTAAGTTCTTCAGATTCCTTCGAGTATAGCTGACCTACTTCCAATGTATCAAGAAAAATCTATTTGTAAGATGGATAAATCATCTTCAAATTGAAAATTGGGATGCCAGGTTCTTATGTACTGCAACAAACGCTTCAAATCTCGTTTTGGTGTAGTTTGATACTTATGAAGTAAATTAATTAATCGATCTAATCCCCAGTGACTACTAGCTTTTTGCTCAATATCATAAAGTCCATCACTGAACAAATATAAGCTAGAATTGGCTACGATTTGACAAGAAGCATTGACATATTTGATGTCAGGAAACATCCCCACTGGTACTCCTGGAGTTTTAAGACGTTGCTCTGAGCCCTTCTTTGTTGGCGGCAACAAAATCGCTGGAGGATGCCCTGCACTTGAATAAGTTAGGCTGCGACTAAATCGATCATAAACACCATACCAAATAGTAAAATACTTATCATTGCGATCGCTCATTTGGAAAGCTTGGTTTAACCCGCTTAAAACTGAATCTGGTTGATAGTAATCTACATTACTCAAACCTCGTGATCTCAGTAAATTAACCACAGCTAAAGATGGTAAAGAAGCTCTTAAACCATGTCCAGAAACATCTAATAAATAAAAGACAATATGGCGATCGTCTAACCAAAAATAATCAAAACTATCTCCTCCTAATTGTCGTGAAGGAATAAAGCAAACATCAATACTAAGAGAAGGATGTTGTAGCGGTTCAGGCAAAATAGTACTTACATACTCTGCTGCCTCAGCCAATTCTGCTTCTAGTAATTGTTTTTGAGTTTGCAGATCTCTACTTAACTGATGCAGTCTCAACCCAGCCCTAACTCTAGCTTTAAGCTCATTCATTTCAATAGGCTTACACAAAAAATCGTCTGCTCCAGCATCTAAACCTTTAACTCGATCTTCTATCGAATCTAAAGAAGTCAATAAAATAAAAAAAGTAGTCGATAATTCAGCAGTAGATTTGATTTGACGACATACTTCTAAGCCATTTTTACGAGGCATAATCCAATCACAAATAATCAATGCTGGGCAAATGGTCTTTGCTTTAATTAAACCTTCCTCTCCATCACTTGCCAAAGTAATATCATAGCCCTGCAGACTTAGAGTTCTCTCTAAAAGCAGTTGAGTTGTGGAGTCATCGTCAATAATCAGAATTTGAGCCATAGTAAAATCGTAGTTTTCCTGTCTTATGACCGAAGTTTATGGCAATTACTGCCTAATAACGACTGAATAATCTCTGAGCAAAAAGCCACTTAGCATTGTTAAACTGAGGATATTAATTCCAATTAATCATATCTTTGAGGATACTAAAAAAAAAGGGAAAACATAAGTCGGATGAAAATTACACTACCATGACGTAATCCAAAAATTAAGCAGACAATCATCATAAAACACATACTGTAGCAATATTTTTGCCTGTTTTTTTCATTGAAGTGAAGTACAAGTTGAAAGTACTACGAACAATTAGCATTGAAGTCTTAAGTGATTTGAAGGCATTAGACCGAGTATTGAGTCAATTTAATCAAATTTATCTTGATTTTATACCCGATC
This sequence comes from Pleurocapsa sp. PCC 7319, assembly GCF_000332195.1. NCBI lineage: Bacteria > Bacillati > Cyanobacteriota > Cyanophyceae > Pleurocapsales > Pleurocapsaceae > Pleurocapsa > Pleurocapsa sp. PCC 7319. Next base: position 2,058,638 of record NZ_KB235922.1, on the reverse strand, counting down.
GCGATTGGCTACAGTGTAGGTTGACTTTAGCCGTAGGTTTTACCAATGCAGGCAAACACGCTTATCAGAATTTGCCTATCAATATACCAATTAGAATTGAAGCCTTACCAAGAAAGACAGATCTGGAAATTCAAATTTGGGACTATGGCTTTGCTTTCGCTCTACATAGCTTGATTGCCAAAAGTTTTCAAAAATATAATATTTGGCTCGGCAGCGGTTGGGAAATTACGATCTGAAATAAAATCTCAGCTTATCTGGACTGTTAGCATATCGAACAACCAAACTGCTTGGTAATATTAAACGATTTTCTGAATTACGAATCTAAAACTTTTCGCTAACTCTAATCAATAAATCAAAGATCAAGTCTTCAAATCGAGTTAATACTAATCTTTGACAATAGTGTCTTCAATAAACCCAGGATCATCTACAATGGCAGTTTCTTTATAAGATTTATCATTAGTGAAAATAGGATTATATTCTGCTTTTTCTTCATTGCAGTAATTTAAGAACTGGCTATTATCTGTACTATAAGCAATGTAACTATAAGAAATTTTGATATTGTTGCCAATATGAACAGTATCGCCAGAAGTTAAGCGGTGTAGAGATTTTTTTTTGCCATTAACAATAATACCATTACGGCTTCTCTTTCTTTTTCCTTTGCCATCAATAATCCAGTAAGAATAATCACTTTTAAGTCGATCATCCGTATATCTCATCCAAGCTACAGTGGCATGATGTCTAGAAGCAAGGGGATCGTTCAGGATAAGATCGTTATTTGGATGACGACCCATGGAAAATACATTGACATTAAGAGAGACTGCTCGCCGTGATTCAGGAGACTCGACAATTAAGACATGTCTACCTTTTGCTAAATCTGCTTTATTTAACTCGACTAAGGTTAGTTTGGATTTTTTATCAGCCATCTGGTTGAATTATATTTTTATATCTGAATATTGATATTCGAGTCTAGCAATATAAAATATTTGTGATAGTTTTTATTGCTTCGTCAAAAATACAAAAAAATGTTTAAAAAAAACGTGTTTAATTGATATTACATCTGTCTGCTAAAATTGACATTTATTCTTGGCAATGATTCTATCTATCTTCTACATTTTAATCTAAAATAATCGATCAGCAATGATATTCAATGTTTCAAAAAGAATCTAATTTTGATCCTTAATGACATCAGTAACACTAAACAACTATAAGATATTAAGTAAAATCAGTCAGAAATTAAAGATTCGCAATGCACTCTGAATCCTGCCTCTTGTAAAGATGCTATAGTTTGACTCTGATTTTGTACCCAGAACTTTTGTCCAAAGCGAATAAATTGTCTTTGTTTGCCAGTACCAATCGCCGCAATAACAGGAATTTTGAATTTATTTGTTTCTGCAGTTTGCTTCTCTAAAATTTGTTTAAGATAACTGCTTTTTGCTCGATCTAAAGCTTGCTCGGGCGTAATTTCCAACATAATCATTTTTACTTGTTCAATCGCTTCAGCATCATCAATAATTAACTGATATTTATCATTTCGCTGCTGGGCTTTCCCCCAAACGATTAGTTGTTTACCTTCTACCAATAGTGACTCCAACTCATTGTAGGTACTGGGAAATATAGTTCCTTCCGCTTCACCTGTAATGTCTTCCATCTGGACAAAAGCCATGGGATCACCTTTTTTGGTGATGATTTTCCTGACAGAGTTGAGCATGACCACGGCACTTACTTTTTGCTTAGCTTTTTGTTCCGACAATTCAGAGAGATTAATTGGGGATAGGATTTGTGCTGCTTGGTGAACCGCTTTGAGAGGATGATCGCTGATGTAAAAGCCAATATATTCTTTTTCTAAATGAAGCTTTTCTTGAAGAGGAAAATCTTCTACGGTGGGGGTGCTGGGTGCCTGCTCAAAGGTATCTTGGGTTTGGCTATCATCTTGACCACTGTTCATCATGTCAAACAGATTTAGTTGTCCGCTAGCTTTTTCTTTATTGCGTTTTTGCGCCCAAGAAATTACGACATCAATATCATTAATTAGCTGCCTGCGGTTGGCTTGAACTCGATCAAAGGCACCACAATAAATTAGTGTTTCCAATGCTCGACGGTTGACGGTACGTAGTTCTACCCGTTCACAAAAATCCGCTAGAGATTTAAATTTGCCATCTGCCTTTCTGGCTTGCAGTATATTTTCGATCGCCCCCTGTCCTAAATTTTTGACTGCCGATAAGCCAAACAGAATATTGTTATTGTCTAAGGGTGTAAACTCTTCTTCTGAGCAGTTGATATCAGGTGGTTGAATAGTAATGCCCATTTTTTGGGCGTTTTCCCGATATTTATCGACTTTATCCTGAGTGCCACTACTAGCTGTCAGTAAAGCTGACATATATTCTACGGGATAGTTAGCCTTAAGATAAGCAGTCTGATAAGTCACGTAGGCATAGGCAGTAGAATGGGACTTGTTAAAACAATTAGATGCTACCATTCCATTAGCCAAGAGAAAATTATGATCTTTAGCTACGCCGATGTCATAAACCGATTGTTTACCTAGCGATTGTCGACTAATAATTTTGACCATGACAAGAGCAAAGAATGTTAATTAACTAAGTTACAAGTTATGACTCAATATCTATCTATAGGGACGGGCAGCAGCTAAAATAGCTAAAATCATAGTATCTTTAAACACATCTATTGATATTAGGATTACGCCTATCGATACTATATACGGTAAATATAAAGGATTAAAATCCAGTCAGATCAAGCAGCTAAAAAAACTTTATCATCAAAAGTTGCCTGGGGATATTGTCGTTACACCTGAGTTTGCCCAACGATTAGCTGCTATTAGCACTGAGATCAATCAACCAGTCTGTACTTATATTAATCGACGCGGACAAGTAATTCGAGTAGGAGTAGGTAATGCTCGTCAGACCCAAATTCCGCCACTAGAATTGCCTCGTTACGGTGCTAAACGTCTCTCGGGAATTCGTTGTATTGCTACCAAGCTTAAAGCCGAACCCCCCAAGGAATCGAGCCTAACTGCTATGGTCTGTCAAAGACTGGATGCCTTAGCCCTATTGACTCTAACAGGTACAGGTAAATTAAAACGGGGTGGGGGAGCAACAGGCTATATTCACAATACTTATCTGGCTCATTTATTACCTCAGTTTGAAGCCAATTCTGAAAACCAAGAATATTGGTCAGTATCGGAACCGATTAGTCTCGATGTACTTAGTGAACAGGATTTTTTGGATCTGGTAGAAGGTCTCGAAGCTGAGTTTGAGCGAGAATATGTGGCTCAACAGGTAGATATTAGCCACGATCGCGTTATTTTAGTCGGTTTATGGGTTGAGCAGACCTCCGAACAGGAATTTGAAGATGGTTTAAATGAATTGATGGGGTTAGTAAACACCGCCGGAGGAGAAGTATTACAAACTATCCGCCAAAAGCGATCGCGTCCTCATCCTCAAACTCTTGTGGGAGAGGGAAAAGTTCAAGAAATCGCTCTAAGGGTACAAACAGTTGGAGCAAATTTAGTGGCGTTTGATCGTTCTCTTTCCCCAGCCCAAATACGTAACCTCGAAAGTCAGTTTGGGGTACGAGTCGTCGATCGCACGGAAATTATTCTCGATATCTTCGCCCAGCGCGCTCAATCTCGTGCCGGTAAGCTCCAAGTAGAACTAGCACAATTAGAATATATGTTGCCTCGTTTGGTGGGCAGAGGACAAGCAATGTCTCGTCTGGGGGGTGGTATTGGTACCAGAGGACCAGGTGAAACCAAGCTAGAGACAGAAAGAAGAAGTATTCAGAAGCGAATTGCTCGTTTACAGAGAGACGTGACTCAATTACAGGCACATCGCTCGCGAATGCGTCATCAACGTCAGAAAAAAGATGTTCCCAATGTAGCGATCGTCGGTTATACTAATGCTGGCAAATCAACTCTCATCAATGCTTTAACTAATTCTGAAGTATATGTAGCCAACCAGCTATTTGCTACTCTTGACCCCACAACTCGCCGATTATCAATTCCTCATGCTGATACCAGTGAACCAACTAATATTCTATTGACGGATACAGTAGGTTTTATTCAACAACTACCTCCTCCTCTGGTTGATGCCTTTAGAGCAACCTTGGAAGAAGTGACTGAGGCTGACGCTTTAATTCACGTCGTCGACTTATCCCATCCTGCTTGGGAACATCAAATCCGTTCGGTAATGGAAATTCTCGGTGAAATGCCCATTGCCCCAGGTCCTATATTATTGGTTTTCAACAAATTAGATCGGGTAGATAGCGAAACACTAGCCCAAGCAAAAGAAGAATTTCCTCTGGCTTTATTTATATCTGCCAGCGATCGCCTAGGACTAGAAACTTTACGCCAAAAGTTATCTTTATTGGTTGACTATGCGGGATTAGGTGATTGACTTCAAACCGCTTCGCGGTCAGCTATTAGCTATTAGCTATCAGCTATCAGCCTTTTAATCAACACTTCAATACTATTGAAAATTTGTGAAAATCTGTTCTATAAAACGCAAAAATGATCATTGTCTAGAGTTCTTCAATCTCGACAGTTCTCTTGAGGGGAACTGACATTGGTTGAGTATCAGCTTGAGGTAATTCTACTAGTTCTTTCTCTTTCTGTTTCACTTCTTTGGGTAGCAGAACAGGTAAAGGTTCTTGCTCATCCATCCAGTAACTTGCCACTGGCAGAGTATGTTCCAAATCTTCCAGCAGTCTGGGAATTATCATGACAGCGTGTAGTTCACCAATACGCTCCGCCTCTTGCATTCCTGCTTCAATCGCGATCGCTACATTAGCAATTGAACCTCGGATTATAGCTGTACATAAGCCATCGCCAATTTTTTCGTAAGAAGATAACTGCACATCGGCTGATTTTAACATGGCATCAGCACCACCAACCATAGCGGGAAAACCTCTAGTCTCTAATAAACCAATGGAGCGGTTGCTCAAGCGACTATAACCCCGTCTCTTTTGAGTTAATTCAACCAAATGACTACCAATCGGGAAAATAGCTTCTAAATTAGGCATAGGACGAGCAATTACTAGCTTAGAAGCCAACTGACCAAATTTCTCGGCAGTTTTCGCTCCTTCTTCCACGGCTAATCTAACATCGGCAATATTACCTCTAACCACAGCAGTGCAGTAACCACTACCTATTTTTTCGTAACCTACCATCGTTACTTCTGATGACTTTAACATCATGTCTGCCGTACCAACAATTGCCGGAAAACTGGTAGTAGATACTAAACCTAGCGCACTATCTTTGAAAGGGTGTTCACTATTGTAGCTTGAGGGGCTACTGTTGTAGCTCGGTTGTCTACTTACTTTACTTATTGGTGTCCTTCTTGGTTCTAAATTAGACATTAAGTACTTTTTTCCTTTACATGCGCCACTATAAGCAATATTTATTTTTCTATATTTAGTGTAGTCAGAAAAATGAATTATAGCGTCACTTATAGTTTAGCTGATTGTAATGGAGACAAATAAGAAACACACAATTGAATATATGATTTCTAACATTAACCAAAGTTATAATTGGCGATCGCTGTTGTTAATCCCTCTAAAGTATATTCCTTCGCTTCTAAATCGAATCTACCCAGTAATTCGTGACAAGTTTTTGATGTTTGTGGTCCAATAGAAGCAAGGCAAATATTTTCTAACAGAGATTGCACAGCCTCAGCAGATGATAATTGCTGTTGCAATAATTGGTAAAAGTTCCTGACTGTTTTAGAACTAGCAAAAGTTACCACGTCAATTTGCCGTTGTTGCAATGCCTTCCACGCAGTCTGTTCTATCTGTTCGGGACATTTAGATTGGTATGCTGCCACTTCAATCACTTCGCCCCCTTTACTGGTCAATTCTCTAACTAATACTTCTCGACCACCAGTTTCCACCCGGGGAAAGAGAATTTTTTTCGCAGTCAGCTCTTCGGGGAAATTAGCTGCTAGAGAATCCGCTACATAGTTTGGGGGAATGAAATCAGGATTGAGCTGTCTTTTTTGTAATACTGCGGCGGTTTTACGACCTACAACTGCGATTTTAACTCCTCCCAAAATACGGGCATCATAACCTAAATTTTCTAGACGCTCAAAAAAGTAATTCACACCATTAGCAGAAGTCAAAATCAACCATTGAAATTGAGCTATATTGGCGATCGCCTGATCTAACTCGTGCCAACTGGAAGGAGGGGTTATAGCTAAAGCGGGCATCTCTACTACCTTTGCTCCTTGTTGCTGTAGCAGCTTAGTAAATTTACTCGATTGCGACTCAGCACGAGTAACAAGAATTGTTTTGTTTGCAAGAGGGTGGAGAGAGGGGATGACTTTCTGGGCATCCTGATTACTAAGTTTCACGACTTCACCAATAACAATTACTGCGGGAGAAAGAGATACTCCTCGGGTTGTTTCTACTATATCGGTTAAAGTACCCTGAAAAACTTGTTGTTGTGATCGTCCACAGTTACGAATGATGGCAATTGGTTCTAGCCGCGATCGCCCATTGTCAATTAAAGACTGAATTATTGAGGGGAGAGAACGTCCACCCATAAGAATTACTAAAGTATCAATCTTTGCCAAGGCAGACCAGTTTAATTGTTCGGGCTGATGTCCACTAATGACTACAAAATAGCGACTTAACTCTTTATCAGTTAGGGGGATTCCAGCTAGTAAGGGCGCAGCTAATACAGAAGAAATACCTGGGACGATTTCATAGCTACAATTTGCTGTTTGTAGTGCTGCTATTTCCTCATTGGCACGTCCAAAAATGAAAGGATCGCCACTTTTTAACCTGACCACCTGTTTACCTTGGAGACAGTAAGCCACCAATAATTGATTGATTTTCTCTTGGGGAGTGCTAACTTGTCCCCCACGTTTACCGACACACAGTCGAAGACAGTTTTCAGAAGTTAAACTGAGCAACGCCTCGTCTACCAGGGCATCATAAATGAGAATTTCGGCTGTACTAATTAATTCTTGACCTCTGAAAGTTAAATAATCTTGGTTGCCTACTCCAGCACCAACTAAATAAACTTTTCCTTGCTCTGTCATACTCATTAAGTTCTTTCCAGTTGCTCAATGCTTTAATTAAGGATAGAACCAAGAACAAGAAATCAAAAATTAATAGCTAATAGCTAATAGCTTAGAACTATATTCCATTAAAAAATGTATTGACGTAAGCATTAATAATTGCGTCGCCGAAAAATAGACTCAAAGCACCACCTAAGGCTAAACAAGGACCAAAAGGCATTGGTTGTTTTTTGCCAATTATGCCCAGGGCGATCGCACTACCGCCAATAATTGAGCCAATGCCGCAGGCGATAAAGCTGGAGACTAAAACATATTTCCAGCCAATCCAAGCCCCAATAGTTGCCATAAGTTTGCCGTCACCATCTCCCATGGCTTGTTGTCCTAATGCAATTGAACCTACGAGCGCAATAATTTCTAATAACCAAATTCCTAAAACTGCACCACTAACACCAAACATTAATTGATTAGCGACTCCTGGTCCCTGGGCAATTTGCCAACCCACAAATCCTTGAAAAACTAGCCCTAAAACTAACCCCGACTTAGTTAAGGGAGCAGGCAAAGTCATAGTATCCAAATCAATTAGAGAAAGAGATAATAACCAGGAGAAAAAAACGCAATAACCGATAGTTTGGATTGAGTAACCAAATCGCCAGAAAACTGTCATGAAGATGCTTCCTGTAACTGCTTCGACGACCGGATAACGACTAGATATTTTAACTTGGCACCATCGGCAACGCCCTTTAAGCCACAACCAGCCAAACACTGGAACGTTCTCAGTTATACCTAATCTGTGGAGACAATTAGGACATCGGGAGGGAGGATAAATTAAAGATATATTTGCAGGTATGCGATAGACAACAACATTTAAGAAACTACCAATGCAGGCGCCGAAGGTAAATGCAGTAAAGAGGGTGATCGCCTTAGCCAGCGTTTCCATAATTTAGTGTTTGTTTAAATTAATATATTTCCGCTTCAATTTGTTTAATCGAAATAAAATACTCTCTGGGCAACAGTATGGGTTTGGCTCTGAAGGCTAATTGTCCTCGATGATTATCTCGATTAATAACTACTCCCATTGGTTGAATATCTGCTCTCATATTTAAACTACAGTAATTGCGGTAAATGTTTCTGGCTGCTTTGATTAATGTTGGATCAAAAAACATCATATCGGTATCTTTGGCTCTAGCTTTAGCTTTAGCTGAATTGTTGTTGCGTGTAGACGAGGTAGAATTCACAGAGTAACCCCAATTTAAGACAACTCTAAAGTAACTCAATTTTTGTCAGATACAAGATCGAAAAAATAAATTTTTATTACAGATATTGGTAATTGTTAATTTGTTTAAGCTAGCAGTTTATTTTTCAGCCTTAACTTAATACTTGATTATGAACAGTTGGGATTTTCAGCCACCTCCAGAATCAACATTGGGCGATCGCCAAGTTGCTTTAGAATCAACTCATCTTCAGCATCAACGAATTGCCTTATTGGTTACAGGTAGTATCGCCGCCATGAAGGCTCCGCTAATTGCCCGGACATTGCGTCGTCAGGGGGCAGATGTGGTGGCGTTCGTATCACAGGAAGCTTTAAGGTACACCACAATTGATGCTTTGGAGTGGAGTACTACAAATCCAGTAATTACTAAATTAACGGCGGCAGCAGAACATCTCAGCGACGATAATCCGTTTTCAGCTTATTTAGTTGCTCCTGCCACCTATAACACTATTAATAAGATAAGTAATGGCATAGCAGATGGAGTAGTCACTGCTGCTTTAGGTTCGGCTATTGGCAGAATGGAACAGGGAAAAACTCAAATTTTGCTGGCTCCTACCATGCACGGTAGCCTTCACAATTCCATTTTGACTGAATCTCTTCAAAAGTTACATCAGATGGGAGTTGGGATTATTCCGCCACAGATTGCTAATGGTAAAAACAATTTGCCCGCAGAAAAGGCGATCGCTTGTGCCGTCTGTCGCGCCGTAAGTTCATCTTCTCTGAAAAACATCCCTATTTTGGTGACAGGAGGTCCGACTCCCGTTCCAATAGATAATATCCGTCGTCTCACCAATCGTTTTACGGGTAAATTAGGCACTTGCATTGCCGAAGAATTATATCTTCGGGGAGCAAACGTAAAATTAATTCTGGGACAAGGAAGTTATTTGCCCCCTAGTTATCTTCCTCAGCAAATTGTGACAACCTATGATGAGTATCTTACGGAGGTAATGAAAGAATTACAGCAGCAACGATATCGTGTTGGTATTTTTTCGGCTGCCGTTGCTGACTATCAACCCGAGCAAGTATTTCCAGGTAAAATTCCCAGCGGAGGAGCTATACAAACAATCAATTTAGTTGCTACTCAAAAAGTAATTGCCTTAGTAAAAGCAAAATTCCCTGAGCTAGGAATGATTACGTTTAAATATCAAGAAAATATTAGCCACGAAGAATTAATCGCCATTGCCCAGCAACGATTACGACAAGGTTATCAAATGGTTGTAGCAAATCGAGGGGAAGAACAAGTAGAATTAGGAGCGCAAGTTGCCTATTTAGTAACTCAAGATCGTGAACTACAAAAAGTAATCGGCAAAGATCAAATTGCTAAGGCGATCGTCGACTATTTAGAGACAACAACCAGATCAATTGAATTTGATTGTTGAACAAAATTACGTTTGGCGATCTAAAATGCAGTTGACTATGGCATGTTTAATTTAATTATGCTTAACTAGAGCTGCTTTTTTCAGAGATTAAGATTTAGCACTATACTAAAGCAAAATATTCATTGCAATAATTTTTAGGGTAAAGATGTCAATAAACAATGACTTTTGAGAACAAAAGTGGACGAATCGAAAATTTTGCCTTACAAAACAGAGAGAACAGCGATGACAACCACCTATCTATCTTGCTATCTTGCATTGAGGTAATTATCTGGAAACGATGGGGGCAAAATGATTACCTACATAAATTCTCTGCCTTATTTTTGCCAATTTACCAAAGCTTATGATTGTCTCGGAACTGTGTGTTTATCCTCTTAAATCCTGTCAGGGAATTGCAACAAAACAAGCCGAAGTCGGAATTCAAGGTTTTCTTAAAGATCGTTACCTGATGCTAGTTTCTGGTAAGGGTAAATTTTTAACTCAAAGACAGTATCCTCAATTAGCCAAAGTAAAAGTAGAAATTGTTGAACAGAATATTATCCTTCGGCTTCAAGATGAAAGCCTTCCTCCTTTGACTTTTACTCCTACCTTAAGTGGAGCCATCAGAGAAGTAGAGCTTTGGCGAGACCGTCTCATAGCAATCGATCAGGGAGATGAAGTAGCACAGTGGTTTCATCAGCTCTTAGATATGGACAATGGCAAGTTCTGCCGTTTGGTAAGACAATCTCCCCAGCACGTTCGCCTATTAGACAAAAAATATTCTCTCGATCGTGAGCATTCAGTTAATTTCGCCGATAATTATCCAGTAATGCTTACTGCTACTGCCTCCTTAGAAGAATTAAATCATAGGATTGTCGAAATTCACCAACAACAGAAGCAAGCAATACCGATGAATCGCTTTCGCCCAAATATTGTCATTGAAACAACAGAACCTTTTATTGAAGACAAATGGAGCATAATTCAAATTGGCGATATTCAATTCACAGTAGTAAAACCCTGTAGTCGTTGCATTATTACTACCATTGACCAACAAGACGGTGCCAAAAATCAATTAAAAGAACCCCTAAATACACTGGGAACCTTTAGACAGTTAAGTGAACAAGGGGTTATGTTTGGAGTAAATATGGTTCCTCACGATAAAGGAATAATTCGCTTAGGCGATCGCCTCCAGGTGATTAAAACCAGATACTAATAGATGCTCAAAGAGTTAAACGTTCTCCGGTTCTTCTATTTCTTCTCCAGGTTCAGAAGATTCTACGTTAGCCACTGCAGCAACAGCTCGTTTTTTGAGTTTTAGACTTAGGTAACGAATTACATCTTCACTTAAACGCATCATCCTTTCCAGGGGAGCAATCTGAGTTCCATCAGCCTGGTAATTCATTTGCACGTAGATACCATCTTGATATCTACCAACTGGATAAGCTAGTCTCCTTTTTCCTCTAACTTGAATTTCAATCTGATCTGCACCGTGCTCACTGAGGTAGTTTTTATACTTGTTAATTGAATCTCCAACCTGATCTTCAGACGAATCAGGACGAAGAATATACATCATTTCGTAACTATTGCTCATAATTAATACTTTCCTTGTGGACAAGACGGCTTTCTATGAAAGACCAGATTTATTAGTAGCACTTGCCATAATCTGGTGATTTATATAGAAAGCAAGGACTTATAATCTTACTATTATTAGAGGCTCAATTGCCAGTATTTTAATTCTTGAAGTATGCAGATTAACTTAAAATTGAGCTATCTCAAAGCAGACGGACAGCTGAAATATTGGAGGTAATCTCCGACATTGCGTTTTCCACTGTTACCATTGTTAAACTTTTAGTTTAATCTTGTCCGATAATCAATTTTTGAGCATGATTTTGTTATGGCACAACGCTATGTCCGCATAAAAACCGATCGTGAACAAATTTATTATGGTGTACTCCAGCCCAATCGCAGTGTGGCCATTTACGATGCTCCACCTTGGTTAGGAGGGCAAGCAACAGATATGGAACAAGAGTTAGATACTTATCAACTACTAGCTCCCTGCGTACCTTCTAAAATAGTAGCGGTAGGCAAAAACTATCTCAAACACGCTGCCGAAATGGGAACACCAGTTCCCCAAGAACCTTTATTATTTCTTAAACCCCCGACGACTATTATTGCCAATGGTCAAGACATTTACTATCCTCTCCAGTCTCGACGAGTTGATTATGAAGGCGAATTGGCTTTGGTAATTGGCGATCGCTGCCATAATGTGAGTCCTGAACAAGCAGCCAAAAGCATTTGGGGTTATACAATTGCTAACGATGTTACAGCCAGAGATCTACAAAAAAAAGATGGACAGTGGACAAGAGCCAAAGGATTTGATACTTTTTGTCCTTTAGGACCTTGGATTGTCCGCGAATTAAGTGTTGAAGCCAAGATTCAGACTTTCCTCAATGACAGCGATCTTCCTTGTCAATCTGCTTCGATTGACAATATGGTGTTTGGTCCTGATATCTTAGTTTCTTATATTTCTCAGGTGATGACCCTAACTCCAGGAGACATTATTTTGACCGGAACTCCCGAGGGAATAGGAGCAATGAAACAGGGAGATTCTATTCGAGTAGAAATTGAAGGCATTGGCTGTTTATCAAATCAAGTTGCTATGACCAGCGATCAAATCTTCTAATCGATGATTTTCTCACTTATAGCTGTTTTCAATTGGATAGACTCCGCTGATAATTAATTAGTTTGTAGCTATCAGCTATCCTAAATTTTAGGTTTAGTCTACTCATGTAAAAAGCGCAGTAATATCTGGATTATCTGGGTAATTGACTGTAAACAACATCAGAAATCGAAGGAATTTCGGGATAGCGACCTAGAATACATTGCACCATACAAAAAATGCTAGCCGCAGTAGCTACAACAAAAACCGCACTGCCGATTATAGCCAGTGCGCCTAAAGTGCCGAAAACAATCTGAATTAAAGATATGGCAATGCCAAATAAGATAGATTGCAAGGTGTTAAAGCGAATGAAATAGGCAATTTTTTCATTTCTTACCACTGCTAAAAATAGAATAAAGAAAATTACTAAACTACCAAACCCTAATGGAATGATGGTGTTGAAAATACCGTAAATTAAACTTATGGGAAGTAATAGCAATTGTAACAGTTGGAATAAAGGCAGTAGAGCCGGAATCTGAAGTAAACCTCCTCCTAAAGCCATTGCATCATAGATAGCAAAGAGATAGACGGCTGCTCCGAAAAAGCGGTCTTTAAAATCTGTTGAACCACGCCATACCATATGAATTATCCCCTCAATTTAGAAGTACAATTTTGCAGCATCATAAACCAATAGGATAGCGTAGTTGCCTATTACTTTTAGTTCAATCGGTGTGACCATTTAATAAATGGGTTTACCATATGCGGAGCGGTGAAGCAGTTCGTTGGCGGGGTTCCTCCGCTTAAAGAAACTGCTGAACCCTTTAGGGTATCCTTTAGGACAAGGGCACAATGTAAAGCCCCGTCATTTATGACGACTGGGGAAAGGGTAAAGGTTAAAAGGTTAAGGGGGAAAGGATTAATTTTTTTCCCTTTTCCCTTTTCTCTTTAACCTACGAATCATCGTCCATTTATCATGGTGAGGAGTCAACAATTAATCAACTTGGGTGACATTAAATCCCATCTGGCACTTATAAACAGTTGCTTGCCTGGAGTTGGATTTCTGTAAAGCTTTGCCACAGCCCAGCTGATCTCCACGCCATCTAGGCAAGCCGCTATGATCTGCCATCAAACAATTTTGGCATACTTGTTTTGCTGACAAGATTTGTTCATCTGCAATCATAATTACCATTATGATGATCCTCCAGTGGCTATATTTCAATTCTAGTTTTTTCCTAGCTATTATTCCAATTTTTGCTATATAGCTTAACAGTTAAAATTACCAATTTTTAGTTGTCTTTTTAACCAAATAATAGATAATCAGCACAGTTTAATTATTTGGTATTTTAGTACTACTGAACAACGAGGGTAAGATAATGACGTTTAGTCAAAGTCCAAGAAAACGAATAGACAGATCGCTAATTTTAATTTGGCAATTACAAAGAAACAAAAACCAAATAAAATTGCATTTGTGATCTCCAAATGCTGCAAAATACAATAATTAAATTTAACTTGTTTTAATAACTTTTATTTTATTTCAAGGAATTATCAATTATGGGTTGCAATTTTGATTGCAAACAGTCAAGATATTCTGTTGTTTGATGTGCTTAGATCTAGACAACTATCTTCTAGATAATATTTTCAGTATTGACTGAATTAGATAGCATAGATAATACTCATTCACACCATTACAGAATCAGATTGTGACTCAAACTAATTTAGATTTTCTCGCTCAGACAGATTCAGAAATTTCTGAAATCATCGGTTTGGAATTGAAACGCCAAAGATCCCACTTGGAATTAATCGCCAGTGAAAACTTCACCTCTCCTGCTGTATTGGCTGCACAGGGTTCAGTCTTAACTAATAAGTATGCCGAAGGCTTGCCCGGTAAACGCTACTATGGAGGTTGCGAATTTATTGATCGGGCTGAACAGCTAGCGATCAATCGTGCCAAGGAACTCTTTGGTGCAGCTATGGCAAACGTTCAACCCCATTCTGGCGCACAGGCTAACTTTGCTGTATTTCTGACGTTACTAAACCCCGGTGACACCATTATGGGGATGGATTTATCCCATGGTGGGCATCTAACCCATGGCTCACCAGTCAATGTATCAGGTAAGTGGTTTAAAGTAGTTCAATATGGTGTCAATCAAGAGACAGAACAGCTGGACTTTGACCAGATTAGAGAACTAGCTCTTAAGGAACGTCCTAAACTTATTATTTGTGGTTATTCTGCCTATCCTCGTACAATTGATTTTATTAAATTTAGAGCGATCGCCGATGAAATTGGGGCTTATTTACTAGCGGATATTGCTCATATTGCTGGTTTAGTAGCAACTGGTCATCATCCTAATCCTGTCCCCCACTGTGATGTTGTAACTACTACCACCCACAAAACTCTTCGAGGTCCCAGAGGTGGACTAATTTTGACTCGCGATTCTGAACTAGGCAAAAAACTGAATAAAGCCGTATTCCCTGGTACCCAAGGTGGTCCTTTAGAACACGTCATTGCAGCTAAAGCAGTAGCTTTTGGCGAAGCCCTCAAACCAGAATTTAAAGAATATTCGGCTCAGGTAATTGCCAATGCTCAGGCAATGGCAGAAGGATTTAAAAACAGAGAGTTTAAGCTAGTATCTGATGGTACTGATAACCACTTAATCTTGGTTGACTTGCGTAGTATTAGCATGACTGGTAAAAAGGCAGATGCATTAGTTAGCCAAATCCAGATCACAGCCAATAAAAATACTGTTCCCTTCGATCCCGAATCTCCCTTTGTTACTAGCGGTCTACGTTTGGGTTCTCCCGCTATGACTACTAGAGGTATGGGAACGACAGAATTCCAAGAGATTGCTAATATTATTGCTGACAAACTACTTAACCCAGAAGATGAGACTATTCAAAAGGATTGTTTACGTCGGGTAGCAGCTTTATGCGATCGCTTCCCTCTTTATCCCTATTTACAAATTCCAGTACCAGCCAAAATCTAAGGTCAAATTAATAGCAAATTCTAGTCATCAACTATGACTAAATTTGTGCCAGACAAAGCTTATATTCTTACTAGCAGTTCGAGAACTCTTAAACTCAGATGCCTGTTGAACTATATCATCTGATCGCCTTTCTAACTTCTGTGACCTTTGTGCTGTGGACGATACCAGATGTCAAGACTCTTGGTCTCAAGTTAGGTATAGTTGATCGACCAAATGCCAGAAAGATACACAAAAACCCTGTTGTTCGTGTTGGCGGGGTGTCAATTTTTGCAGGAACAATTGCTGCCCTAGCCACTATTTGGCTAATAGGTGGATTTTCTAGCTTAGCGCCCCACAAAGTAACAGAACTCTGGGTGGTTATCATTGGCAGCATATTCTATTTTGGGATTGGTTTTGCTGATGACATATTTAATCTCACTCCTCTCTCACGATTACTAATGCAGATTGTGGTGGCAACTGGCTGTTGGTATATGGGAGTTCGCATAGATTTTATTTCTTTTCCCGTTTATTCCCTAATCAAAATTTATTGGCTTAGTTTACCCATTACCGTGATTTGGTTAGTAGGCATGGCTAATGCTATCAATTGGATGGATGGAGTTGATGGTTTAGCGGCTGGAGTATCCGGTATTGCTGCCTTTGTCATGTTGGTAGTAACTTTATTCATGGATCAACCTGCCGCGGCTTTAGTAGCTGCGGCTTTAGCAGGAGGTGCGTTAGGTTTTCTGCGCTATAACTTTAATCCTGCTCAAATTTTTATGGGGGATGGAGGAGCTTATTTTATGGGCTTCACCTTGGCAGCGGTAGGGATCATTGGCTTAGTTAAAACTACTGCAATTACAGCCGTTTTACTGCCCTATTTAATTTTGGCGGTCCCAATTATAGATATGTCGACAGTTATTTTCTCTCGTATCAGTAAGGGGAAATCTCCCTTCATTGCCGATAAAAGCCATCTACATCACTGGCTACTCAAGTCTGGCATCTCTCAACGTCAAACCGTTTTGTTTATTTATACCTTAACTTTCTGGGTTGGCAGCTTAGCTTTGGGTTTTTCCAATATTCCCAGTGGTTGGGGCTATGCGATCGGAGCAACTATGATTTTAGTTTGGCAAGTTTGGCAAGTCTGGCGAGATAGTCGAAATCGTAAGTAATTTAAAGATCAACTGTCAACAATGAGTAATTAACATTAGACAAAACTTAGAAAATTAATGAGTGCAGAGATTATTTGTATCGGTACAGAATTGCTCTTGGGAGATATTTTAAATACAAACTGCCAGTATTTAGCCCAAGAGCTAGCAAAATTAGGTATTCCCCATTACTATCAAACGGTTGTTGGGGATAATTTATCTCGTATTCACCAAGTTTTGCAGACAGCAATATCAAGATCTTCAATTTTAATTTTTACAGGTGGTTTAGGACCTACCCCCGATGATTTAACTACAGAAGCGATCGCCAGTTTTTTTAGTGTTTCTCTGATAGAAGATCCGGCAATTATCGAAGATATTAGTCGAAAATTTGCTTCTGTGGGACGAAAGATGACTCCCAGTAATCGTAAACAAGCACTTGTGCCTCAAGGGGCAATCACCCTACCTAATCCAACTGGAACCGCCCCAGGTATCATTTGGCAACCGCAAGACGGTATCTCAATTATGACTTTTCCTGGGGTTCCCTCAGAAATGCATCGAATGTGGCAAGAAACTGCTGTTCCCTTTTTGAAACAAGAGGGTTGGGGTAAAAATATCATTTATAGTGAAATGATGCGTTTTCGGGGTATTGGTGAGTCTGCTTTAGCTGAAAAAGTAGCTCATCTATTTGATTCAGATAATCCTACAGTTGCTCCCTACGCTGGTAAAGGAGAAGTTCGTCTTCGGGTTGCAGCAAAAGCTGCTTCAAAAACTCAAGCAGAGTCTCTAATTAAGCCTGTCACAACAGAAATTAAAAATATTGCGGGACTTAATTATTTTGGTAGCAATGATGATACCTTGGCTTCTGTAGTTGGAAAGTTACTACAAGATGCACAACAAACTTTAAGCGTAGCTGAATCCTGTACGGGGGGAGGTTTGGGCGCTATGCTAACAGAAATTCCTGGTAGTTCCAGCTATTTTTTAGGAGGAATAATTGCCTATGCCAACCAAGTTAAAACGGGGCAATTGAATGTTAATGAACCAGATCTAATGCAACACGGTGCAGTAAGTGAGATTATTGCCAAACAAATGGCATTGGGAGTAAAAAGGCTTATGCAGACTGACTGGGGTATTAGCATTACTGGAATAGCTGGTCCTACTGGAGATACGGAAAATAAACCCGTAGGCTTAGTTTACATTGGGTTGGCTACTCCTAATAATCAAACTATTATTAAAGAATATCGTTTTGGTAAAGGTCGGGGACGTAGTTTAATCCGTCATTTAAGTTCTTGTTCTGCACTCGATCTTCTACGCAGAAGCCTAATCAAGAAGGTAGAGCAAGAGTATTTTTGAGCAACCAGGATCGAAATTTAAAGATATCTTTGTCATGGTGAACTAGTATAATCAGTTATAACTAATTTGCATTGTCATCACTGTGTATCGTAAATGTAAGGGAATTCAGCTCCACTCTCAACTGTGAAGGGAAAAATACTAGCCTCTCGTTATAAAATTATTGATTATATTGCCAGTGGAGGATTTGGCAGAACTTACCTTGCGGAAGATATCCAACTACCAAGTAAAGTTAAATGTGTCGTTAAACAGCTTTATCCCAGTATCGAAGATCCAAAATTTTTGGCTGTAGCTCGACGGTTATTTAAGACAGAAGCCTCAACATTACATAATCTGGGGAATCACGACCAAATTCCTAAACTGTTAGCCTACTTTGAAGAAGAAGAGAAGTTTTATCTGGTACAACAATACATTGAGGGACAAACTCTAGGAAAAGAACTGAATCCGAGTCATGTTTGGTCTGAAGCTCAGATTATTGAATTATTGAACGATAGTCTGAATATTCTTAAATATATTCATGCTAAGGGAGTGATTCATCGCGATATTAAACCGGATAATCTGATTCGTCGTAACTCCGATCACAAACTTGTGTTGGTAGATTTTGGCACTGTAAAAAACGTGCTTAACGGGCAAACCAATATCGGTCAATTGACAGTGCCAGTAGGTACACAAGGCTATATGCCTACCGAACAAGCCAGGGGCAAACCCCGTCCTACCAGTGACTTATATGCTTTAGGTATAATTTGCATACAGGCATTAACAGGAGTTGAACCTCTAGATTTGGAAGAGGATGATGAAGGGGAGCTAATCTGGGAATCTTTAGCGGATATTAGTCCCCAATTGGCTGAAATCTTGACGAAAATAACTCGCTATCACTTTAAAGATCGTTACCAGTCTGCTGAAGAAGTATTGCAAGCTTTAACTCCCTTGTTAGACAAAACCATTAGTAAGTCTGATTCTGCGTCAGCTAATGAGCCTTCTTCCTCAAGTTCGACTGAATTTCATAATCTAACACCAGTTTCTGCTTCACCAACTATTGACAATGGACTACCACCCACATCGGTTATCGATGGTGGCACTTCACATTACATAATTGGGCAAACTTCGAACTTCCCCGCTCCCCAAAATTCTCAGGCTGTAGCCTCCAAAATTCGTCCTTTTCCCGATGCTAATTACGAAAATATTTCTGAACCTGCGCAACCTGCAGGAAAATCCAAGAACAGAAAAATTTTGGGGGTGGCGATCGCTTGTGGAGTAGCAATCATGGGTGGCATGTATTTATTTATTCGACAACCCATAACCGACAATCAACCAAATACCCCTGACTCCCCAAATGAACTACCTAGTTCTCCCACAGAAAGAATAAATCAGGGAGAAGGATTTAGAAAAGATCTTTAAGCTACCAGAAATTTTTAATTCTTAATTTCTAGAGATTCAATTATCTTTTCAGCTCTGGGTAAGAACTTATTAAACCTATCAGGTTCAGCAGTATAAATGATGCTATATATTTGATCATAATTTACTGTCCAAACCTCATGCCTCTTAACATCTATATTTTTATCTTTTCCCTGATAAATTACGTATTTCGCTTCACTACGTCCTAAGTTTGTTGGTCTGGGTGGTGCCAGAATAAAGTTAGATAAACTTTCTATTTGGGCTACTGCCTGGTTTGTATACTGAGTTAAAGATAAAGGTCTTGATGAATTTTTCATGACTACAGTTACTCTTTCTCGAAATCTATCTGAACTACTTTCATGAGGGGAAATAAAACTAACACTGGTATTCAAAAAATTGCTTTGATCTACTCTTGACCATCCTTGAGGATAGTCAACTTTAATAAATTTATTTTCGTAAGTAATAAATTTACCGAGTCGTGAATTACTAAGCAGTAAAAATAACGGAATAGCAATTAATACAAGTATTCCTGAACCAGATAAATATTTAATTAAATTTGAATTTTTGGAAAATTGAATTGGACTAAATGATGTTTCTTGTACCTGGATATCAGATACTGCTGATAATGTTGGCTGTTTGGTCGGTATTGCAGAAACAGAAATCTGAAGAAGATTCATTTTATTCAGATCTTCTAAAACGGAAATAGCAGATTGATAGCGTTGTTGCCATTTTTGCTTGACCATTCTCTCAATTACATCTAAAAAATGGGGATGATAATCAAGATGAAGTTGAAGGTGATCGCGCCACATTAAATCTAAGTTGATATTTCTTAGTAAGATGCGGGGATGCACTCCAGTTAAAGCCTGAATTGCAACCATTCCCAAAGCATAGATATCACTACAAAATTCTGGTCTACCATGTAATTGTTCATCGGGAGTATAACCTGGACTCAAGATACCCACAGTAAGAACAAGCTCTCCTTGAACACCAATATTTTGGGGATTTATTTTCTCTTTAACAGCACCAAAATCAATCACAAAAAATCGATTATCAAAACGATTTCTGATTAAATTAGAAGGTTTTATATCTCGATGGATATATCCTGCTTGATGAATAAATTTGAGAACTTCTAAAGTATCAGTTAATAACTTTATTGTTTGAGATTGATCAAAATATTTAACTTCAGCTAATTCTTGATCTAAGTTTTGACCTTCGATAAATTCTTGAATTAGAAAAAAATTATTATCTTCTTCAAAGAAGTCAATAATGTTAGGAATTTGAGAATGCTTACCTAACTTTTGTAAACTGGCAGCCTCTTGTCTAAACAAGCGCATTCCTGTAACTAACTGAGCTTCATTAGTATAGCTAGGTGAAAAATGCTTGACAACATACGTACCACCAATGGCAGTAGTTGTATCTTTAGCTAAATAGATAGTGCCAAAACCACCGCTACCAAGGTTTTTTTGAAGATCGTAGCGTTCTCTAAGCTTCTTGCCGACAAGGTTTTCAGACATCAAACCGACTTATCAAGAATTTAAATTTAAATGTCTGTCATTTTAATATTATTTTCTAACCTTCTCCGCAAAATACTATTAAGTCTTAAGTTGCTGATTTTGATTCTAACTAGCTCAAGATAAATAGAAATTATTTTGCAGTAGGTCTAATGACCTAGGTTATAACAGAGATGATCAATACGACCTTACATTAAATTATGGGAATTAAATAATAATGAATGATAATTACTCAATAGTTATTCAGTGGTCTGAAAAAGATGAATGTTTTGTTGCTAGTCTTCCAGAGTGGGGAAATTGTAATACCCAGGGAACGTCTTATGAACAGGCATTAGAAAACGCCCAGAAAGTTTTGGCATCATTGGTTGAATCATCTGTATCTCAAGGAGAATCTTTACCAGAACCTAATACTTTTACAATATCTTCACTAGTTACTTAGAGTAATTACAACTCTTTTTGGTTAAATAGGCGATTAGGGTTTTGCTAATCGCTTTTTAACTAAATAACTCTCTTGAATTTCACGAGTATACGAATAATAACTATTTTAGACTTTAGGATCAACTACCTTTTTTGCTACTTTTGGAATTCCAAAAGTTACAGAATTGTGGTGGGTTGAATAGATACTAATAGATACTAAATATTAACTTCATTTTCAGCTTTAACTCATTTATCAATCATATATTATTTTTGAGAAAAAAAACGTTTAAACATCAAGATTAGTCTACTGTACAAAGCTAATAGCTAAATGGTGATGGCGACTACTTCAAAATTAGTTTTGATGAAAAATATGGTGCAATTATAAATGACTACTAATAAAATCAAAACCCAAACTATTAAACCACAATTAGCTACTTTATTTTTGTTGGGAATTGTCTTGCTTGGAGGATTAATTGTTCTCTCTTGGGCAATTGGTTTCAGAGTAATTGAAGATATTTTTGCTTACTTAAATCTGCTGCAGGAACAGCCCCCTATGTGGGTAGAAGCACCAATGGTTATGAGTAGGTTTTTACTATTGCCATCAATTGTAATATTTATTTTAGTATTGGCAATTACCAAAGTTTCTCCTAAACCGCGAGCTTGGTCAAGATTTGTAGTTGTAGCAATTTTATTAATTTTAACTGTTCATTATATTCAATGGCGATCGCTTTCTACTTTGAATCTTAGTAATCCTTTAGATGGAACATTTAGTATTACTCTATTTGTTCTGGAAATGTTTGTTCTCTTTAGCAATAGTCTTCAGTTATTTCTAATGCTAAAAGTTAAAAATCGACAGCGAGAAGTAGATATCTTATCAACATCAGTACTTGACGGCACTTTTCAACCACAAGTAGATATTTTCATTCCTACTTATGATGAGCCAGAATTTATTTTACGTCGGACTGTTATTGGTTGTCAGGCAATTAACTATGAACCAAAAACAGTTTATCTACTTGACGATACGAGAAGACCTCAGATTGCTCAGTTAGCAGCTGAATTAGGTTGTAAATATCTGACTCGTCCTAATAATGATCATGCTAAGGCAGGTAATATTAATCATGCTATTCTTTTAACTGACGGTGAATTCATTGCTATTTTTGATGCTGACTTTATCCCCACTCAAAATTTTCTCCAACGTACTTTAGGCTTTTTCCAAGATGAAAATCTGGCTTTAGTCCAAACTCCCCAAAGTTTTTACAATACTGATCCTATTGCTCGAAATCTTGGTTTAGAGGATATTTTAACTCCCGAAGAAGAAGTATTTTATCGTCAACTACAGCCAATTAAAGATGGGGCAGGAAGTGTAGTTTGTTCTGGTACTTCATTTGTCGTGCGTCGCCAAGCCCTAGAATCTATTGGCGGTTTTGTGACCGATTCTTTAAGCGAAGATTACTTTACAGGAATACGTTTATCTGCCCAAGGTTATCGTCTTGCCTATATTGATGAAAAACTTAGTGCTGGTTTGGCAGCAGAGAATATTGCTGCTCATGCAACTCAGAGATTACGGTGGGCGAGGGGAACTTTACAAGCTTTTTTTATTAAATCTAATCCTTTAACTATTCCTGGTTTAAATCCCTTGCAAAGACTAGCTCATTTAGAAGGTCTGCTACATTGGTTTACCAGTATCGCTAGTGTATTTTTCCTCTTAATGCCTTTAGCTTATGCTTTTTTAAATATCATTCCGATTCGAGCCACTACTGATGAATTTCTCTTTTTCTTTTTACCTTATTATGTGACTCAGCTAACAGTCTTTTCTTGGCTTAATTATCGATCGCGCTCGGCTATTTTATCTGGAATCTATGGTTTGGTCTTGGCTTTTCCTCTGGCAGCAACGGTAATTCAAGTTATGCTTAATCCTTTTTCTACTGGGTTTAAGGTTACGCCCAAAGGTACCAAAAGCGATCGCTTTTCTTTTAATTGGAAATTAGCTTTTCCTTTACTAATTCTCTTTGTATTTACTGCCATTAGTTTATGGTCAAATTTATGTGCTTGTGCCTTAGCTGCAATGCACGACTCCCCTGAAATGGCTGAAAAAATGAGAGGGTTAAACTTAGGTTGGATTTGGAGTACTTATAATTTAGTATCTATTGGGGCGGCATTGCTCATTTTACTAGACGTTCCCAAGCCGGATCTTAATGAATGGTTTAATTTACGACGACTAGTTAAATTAGAGTTGAAACTAGTAAATGGCGAACCCAAAACCTTTTGGGGGGTAACTACTCGTATTTCGCAAACGGGAGCAGATATATCTTTAACCCAAACAGGAATAGACAAATTAATTCCAGGTGAAACTATACCGGTAAACATATCAATTTTAGAAGAGAATATTACTCTGTCAGGGGAAATTACTGCTGCGGAAATCAGTGAGGATTTCCATAATGTTCGGGTGAGTTTTACAACTCTAAATTTAGAACAAGAAAGAAAACTGGTTGCTCTTTTATTTTGCCGTCCTGGACAATGGAAAAGAAAAAATACTCCAGGAGAGTTGCATTCTCTTTGGTTACTATTCAAAATCCTGTTAAGACCTAAGGTATTATTTGAACGCAATCCTAAAATCAACGCCATTAATGTGGCTCAAATCTCTTTGTCGCTCTAAGCTTGAATGCAAACGCCAAAATTTAACTGGTAAAGCTACCTATAGCATGGACAATCAATTGTCTAAAAATTGGTTGCTGATAATTTGTATTTACCTTACCTATTTTTATGAATCAAGCTGTTGCAGAATATCTCAAGTTAGCACAAGAAAAGATAAATCAAAATAAATGGCAAGAAGCTCAAGTAAATTTTCAGAAAGCAATTCAAATACAACCTAATCGTTGGGATCTTTATTTTAATTTAGGAGCAGTTTTTCTAAAGCAGCAACAATATCAGGAAGCAGCAAAATACTTTCAGCAGGCTATTCTGATAAAACCAGAGCATGATAAATCTTATAATAATTTAGGTACAGCATTATTAAAATTAGAACAAACTGATAATGCGGTTAAAGCTTTTTCTCAAGCAGTAGCTCTTAATCAGCAGGAGCCACAGTTTTATTACAATTTGGGCGAGGCGTTAGTTCAACAAGGTTTAATTGATCGAGCTCTTATCTGTTTTCGGCAGGCAGTTAAATTAGACCCTCAAGATCATCAATTACAATTCCGTTTAGGTAAGTCTTTCAGAAATCAAGGTTTAAATCAAGAAGCAATCACTTGTTTTTGTCGAGCGATTGAACTTAATCCTACTTACTCTCCAGCTTATATATCTCTGAGATATGTAGATCTCAAATTAGAATTATGTAATCGCTTAATTAGTTTCTATCGACAAATATTAGTTAAGCATCCTAATTTATCTGATGCCTTGACTAATTTAGCTGAAGTTTTAACCTATCAAGGTAATTTGGCAGAAGCGATCTCCATCTCTCGTCGAGCAATTTATATTAAAACTGTTAACAATCACCCCGATCTTGCTCAAGCTAATTGGTCAGTTAAGAAAAAACAAGCCCCAGATTTTATAATTATTGGTGCCGGGAAATGTGGGACTACTTCTTTATATAACTATCTAGGCTATCATCCCCAAGTATTATTACCTAATAAAAAAGAGCTACGTTTTTTTGATAAAAACTTTGCTTACGGCTATGAATGGTATTTAGCTCAATTTCCTGCCATTAGCGATCGCCGCGATCTCATAACAGGAGAAGCTTCACCTAGCTATTTCTTTTTGCCTCACGTTGCGCAAAGAATTCGAGATTTTGCTCCAGATATTAAATTAATTGTGATGCTTCGCAATCCTGTAGAGCGATCTATCTCTGACTATTATCAAAATAAAAAAACAGGGCGTAATCACCAGTCATTACTGGAAGTAATCAAGAGAGAAACAGAAAGATTTAAGCAGAAAACTGAATTAGAATTGTCTTACCACGGAGGTCCTTTATTACAGAGCCTTTATTACTATAAATTAAAACGTTGGCTGAAGATATTTCCCAAAGAGCAGTTATTGATTATCAAAAGTGAGAATTTCTTCAATAATACAGCTCAATCAATGCAGCAAGTATTTGAGTTTTTGAATTTATCTAATATAGCCATAGATAATTATCAAACATATAATATTGGGTCATATTCTCAAGTTGGAGAAGATATTCAAGAGCAATTAAGTAACTTTTTTGAGCCCCACAATAAGCGATTAGAAGAGTATTTGGAAATAATTTTTAATTGGTAGCTTAAGGCAGCATTGATAATTAATTGCTTAATACACTACTTTTTCCGAACTTTTTTGACTAGATAGAAAAGTCGGGGATTTTTTGATGTTCATATACGAGCTACATATTTTCTGGGAAAACTTCTTAAATTCTTTAAATAATTTAGATTAACTCCTGCGTATAATTACATAATGATACTTTGACTCAAATAAGTATCCTGTACTTAAAGTGGGAAGTATGCGTCTTATTATGAAAAGCTCTCAAGATGATAAAAACATTATATTATTTTTGCTATTTAAAAATAGCATTGTACAGTTTATTGCAGGAATATTATCCTTATTAGTAATTATTAAATTATCAACTACTATCAGTTTTTCTCCCATCAAGCTATTATTTAAATCTTTTGGATATGGATTTTTTTGCTATTTGACAACACCTTTTATGATTTATTGGTTATCTTATGTGAGTCAAGGACAAGCTACTGATAGAAAGCTAATAATTACTGTTGCTTTGATGGGATTGTATAGCTATTGCATTTGGGATGCTTACTTCTTCTTTAGAGAAGCCTTCTCATCTTGGGTATCGGTAAATACTTAAGTATTTTTAACACCTGTGAGGGGAAAGTCCCACGCTATAGTGCCAAGGATGTCCCTAAAGGGATACCGCTTCGCATATAGCACTTAGCGTTGGGACGGAGCTTATAAACGCCTGGGAAACCACAGGCGACAGCCCCTCATGAAAGCGAACTGAGCGGCGCAGTGGGGCAGGTTTACCATTGCTAAGAGATAGTGGTAGAATAGTCAGATGATTCTCAACTATCGCTATCGCATCTATCCTGATAATGAACAAGTTGAGCTACTCGATGAGTGGCTGGAAACTTGCCGTGTCAGCTATAACTATGCTCTCAGAGAACTAAAAGATTGGATAGCCAGTCGAAAATGTTCTCTCGATAGGTGTAGTTTAGAATCAGAATATATGATGGCTGCGGATTATCCGTTCCCTAGCTACCACCAACAGCAAAACAACTTACCAAAAGCCAAGAAGAAATTTTCACGACTCCAAGCTGTACCGTCACAAGTATTGCAAACCAATATTAGACGATTGCATGATAGTTGGGATTCATTCCAAGCTAGAGGTTATGGCTTCCCACGCTTTAAGAAGTATGGACAAATGAAGTCAATGTTGTTTCCTCAGTTCAAAACCAACCCAGTGAGTGATTGGCAAATTCAACTACCTAAATTAGGAAAAGTACAAATCAACCTACATAGACCAATCCCTGAAGGTTTTGTTATCAAGCAAGTCAGAGTACTGAAAAAGGCAATAGGTTGGTTTGCAGTGGTAGCGATAGAATCAGATATTGAGCTTCCTAGTCCCGTACCTCATGGTCACGCAATCGGTGTTGATGTCGGCTTGTTGTCCTACGTGGCAACAAGCGATGGATATATAGAGAAGCGACCCAAGTTTTTCAAGACAGCCTATCGTCGGCTGAAAGTGCTACAAAAGCGTCTGTCAAGAAAAAAGAAACGAGGGAAAAACTATGAAAAAGCTCAACTAAAAGTAGCTAAACAACATAACTATATAGCATTCAGGCGATCTGACTATCAGTTCCAACTTGCCCATAAACTGTGTGATATGGCAGATACAATCTACGTTGAAGATTGTGACTTTCGTATTATGGCGAAAGGGATGTTAGGTAAGCATACGATAGACGCTGGTTGGGGAAAATTGCGAGACATATTAGAATATGTAGCCCAGAAACGAGATGTCTTTGTCGGTCGGGTTGATCATCGTGGCACTAGCCAGGTTTGCCCTAATTGTCGCTCTGAAGTCAGAAAGGATCTAAGGGTTCGACTAAGTGAGTGTCATGAATGTAATTATGTTGTCAACAGGGATATTGCCTCTGGTCAGGAAATCTGTAACCGAGGTAGAGAAACGTATCGGGGGACTCCCGAAAAGCAAGAAATTGGCTCTCAAGTCGTACTGTCGGGCAACTTGGTTGTAGATAAGTGGCGCAACCTATCTTTGGATAGTAGGGGAGCAAGATCCATTAGCGATAATGGAAGCCCACACTGTAATAATTTTAGAGCGAAAGCGATAAAATAATTCAGTGTTGGGAGGATGTCACTGGAGGGAACTGGGCTATCCAAATACTGTTTACTTACTAGACTTGGAAGCCGTGATAAAATTACAGTCAACTAAAACTTTAGCTCAAGCTGTAAATTTGGTAAGACATGGCAGAGGAAACAAATAAGGAACAAGAGAAAGCAAAACCAGCAGCACAAAAGGCTCCTGCTAAACCTGCTGCCAAGGCGGCAAAAGCTAAGAAACCTCCGAAATTAGAAGATAAGCCCTTCAGTGAATTTATTCAAGAGCATTATCTTCCTGCACTCAAGGAGGCAATGGCTAAGGAAGGGATTGAAGACGTAGAGTTGTCATTTGTAGAACAGGGAGTGCCAATTAAGGGAGCAAATCCTAACGAGCCTTGCTGGCAGGTGGTTGGAAAATGGCAGGGTGGAACTCGTCAATTTAATCTTTATTTCCCTGATGAAAGCATTAAGGGTCAGAAAGCTTTTTCCTATGCCACCTATGGTAATAGTCCCAGCACCATCGAATCTTTTATGATTGATGAGAGGAGAGTTACACTAGAATTGATAGTTATGTATACGGTGCAGCGTCTCAACGCCCAGAAGTGGTTAACTAGAAACTAAGCATTAGCAAACTTTAATAGATTTGATTTCCAGAGACGATATTTACTTTGTATCGTCTCTATTACTTTGTGCTGCTGACAGGTAAAATCTCAGTCTATTATTAATATTGGCAAACGTATTTATATTGAAAGTAAATTTATGGTGTAATTGGCATAAACCCATAAATTTAGTGTGAATTAATATGCTGGTGCACATTTTACTATTCAATGCGGGAACTGATAATGAGGGAATTCATACAGTCCAAATTGGTGAACGCAACACTATCTTAATGTTCCAAGCAAAAGATGATGCATTGCGTTATGCAGGTTTATTAGAAGCTCAAGATTTTCCTGAAGCAACAGTAGAAGCAATTGATTCAGAAGAAGTGGAGCAATTTTGCCGTCAGGCTGATTACGAATGGAAAATAGTTGAGTCCGGACAACTAGAAATCCCTCCCGAAAAAAATGTCGAAGAACTTGACTGGGAGCAAGAGTCAGAAAAATCTGTTTCTGAATCTGAAGATGTAGAGGCCGAATCGATGCCTAATGAAGAGCTTGATCGTATTCGTCGTCAGTTAGAAGGACTGTTATAAGTTACAAGAACAAGTAATCAGTAATCAATCATGGCAATGGATAATTTACAGTCCAGAGGACATCTGTTAACGGAACAGATTAATCCCCAGAGTAAGGATCTAGATAGTTTATCTACACTAGAAATAGTCGATTTATTTAATCAAGAAGACACCAAAACTATAGAGGCGATCGCTAAGGCTCGTATACCTCTAGCTCAGACTATAGACGCTGTTGCGGCTGCCCTCAAACAAAATGGGAGACTATTTTATGTTGGTGCTGGCACTAGTGGAAGATTAGGTGTTTTGGATGCAGCGGAATGTCCTCCCACCTTTTGTACGGCTCCAGAATTAGTCCAAGGAATTTTAGCAGGTGGTACAGCCGCTCTGATCAAAAGTTCCGAAGCTTTAGAAGATCTTGCCCCAGATGGTCAACAGGCGATCGCTGACAACCAAATAACCAATTTAGACGTAGTAATTGGGATTACTGCAGGGGGAACAACTCCCTTTGTTCATGGAGCATTACAAGAGGCTAAAGCTAGAGGAGCAACAACTGTCGCTATGAGTTGTGTCAGTGCTGAGCAAGTTCCCATTGATGCTGATATTGATATTCGTCTTCTGGTAGGTCCAGAGATTCTCGCTGGTTCAACTAGACTCAAAGCAGGTACTGCGACCAAAATGGCACTAAATATTATTTCGACTGGAGCAATGGTACGTTATGGCAAAGTGTATGGCAATCGGATGATCGATGTGGCAGTGACGAATGATAAATTGCACGATCGCGCTCTACGTATTATTGAAGACTTAACTGAACTGAATCGTCAAGAAGCCGGAGTTTTACTGGAAAAAAGTGCTAAAAAAGTTAAATTGGCTCTCCTGATGCACTGGACAGGTTTAGATGCCACTTCAGGCGCAGCTCTCTTAGATCAACATCAAGGAGATTTACGCTCGGTGCTGTCAGAGCAGTAAATACCTAGGTGGGTGGAAACAATTACGCACACACCTTATTTCTTATTTGCTTTCTCCTTCTTCAATGAGAAATTCCGAGATAATAAAATAATAAACAAAATAATTTAAACACTGTTTTTGAAGGTCAATTTAATTTACTCTACTAATAAATACTTAAATAACTAATGTTGAATGGATCAGAATCTATTGTCACTTTTATCATTGTTGCTGCTGCGATCGCCATCCTAACTTTAGGTTATAACAGAGCAAAAGGTTATGGTCGGTTAGGAATTCTCGCTTGGTTACAGTCAATTGTACTGATGAGTCCCTGGCTGTTATTCTTTGGTCTCTTTGCGGTGGGAATATATCTCAATTTAGTAGGCATATTATTTTTATTAATAGCTTCCATTGCCGTTTATATCTGGTTAGGCAGACAGCTTAGAGCGGCAGGACAAGAAGCTATATTGCAGCAAAAAGCGGCAGAAAGAATTGAAAAAGAAGCAGAAACTACGGAAGAGCCAGCTCAACCTCCAACCACTTCAGAATTGGACAATAATCCATCACAGGAAATATTACCGATTCCTGATGAGGATTTGGCGCAATTAAAAGCAATATTTGGCATTGATACCTTTTTTGCTACCGAAACCATACCCTATCAAGATGGAGCAATTTTTAAAGGTAATCTCCGAGGAGAACCAGATATAGCCCACTCCAAAATGAATCAAAAGCTAGAAGGAATTTTCCAAGATAAATATCGTTTATTTCTGGTAGAAAGTCCCGAAGAAAAGCCAGTAGTTGTAATTTTACCCAAGACAAATGACCCGGATACTACTACTCTGGCTCAGAAAAACTTAGCTTTAGTTTTGTTCGTGGGCACAATTCTTACTAGCCTTGAAGCAGCCAGCTTATTACAGGGTTTTGATTTATTTAGTGACTTTGGACGTTATAGTGAGGCTATTCCTCTGAGTCTCGGACTTTGGGCTGTATTAATAGCCCATGAAATTGGTCATCGAGTTGTAGCTAATCGTTACAATATTCGTCTCAGTATTCCCTTCTTTTTACCCACCTGGCAAATTGGCTCTTTTGGGGCAATTACTCGTTTTGAATCTTTGTTACCCAATCGTACAGCTTTATTTGATATTTCTTTTGCAGGACCAGCTACTGCTGGAATTATCTCTTTAGTACTACTGGTCTCTGGTTTGACTTTATCTCACCCCGGCAGTTTGTTTCAATTGCCCACCGAATTTTTTAGAGGCTCAATCTTAGTTGGTACTTTGGCTAAGGTCATTTTAGGTTCGTCTTTAGAAGCGGCGGTAGTCGATATTAATCCTTTGGTGGTAGTTGGATGGTTGGGCTTAGTAATTACGGCATTAAACCTTTTACCTGCAGGCAAATTAGATGGAGGCAGAATTGTTCATGGAATTTACGGTCGTAAAACTGCTCGACGTACTACTGTAGCTACTCTAATTATCTTAGGGTTGATTGCCTTATTTAATCCTAGTAATCCTATTCCACTGTATTGGGCGGTGTTAATTTTATTTCTGCAACGAGATTTAGAACGTCCTGTAAAAAATGAATTAACTGAACCTGATGATACTCGAGCGGCTTGGGGATTGCTGGCACTGTTTTTGATGTTGGCAACTTTGATTCCTCTTAGCTCTGGTTTAGCCAGTCGGATTGGTTTGGGCGGATAATTCGCTGGCATATCTATTCATATTCACTGATGAATAGATCCGCTAGGTTTAGAGAATTAAGTCTTAAGTTGAAAAGTAAAGTGTCGAACTTAAAAACTATTTTGGGCAGTGGAACTTTATTAATAGTTGTTGCGGGAGCCGGATATTATTATTGGCACTTGGAAAGTTCTCTTAATCAAGCACTAGATACTGATTACTACGAAACAGATCGGGCTCAATTCTCTTTACTCTATCGCCATTCTACTCATGGGGTTGAGATGAAATATCCTTCTAGTTGGGAACTTAATCAACCAAATCAAGATTGGGGAACCATAGCTAAATTTACGCCCCAAAAAAGTGAGTCCTTATTGGTTGTTCCAAAATTAACCATTAAGGTTGAGAAGTCTCCTCAATCCAAATCCTTAGATGAATATACGACTAATACTGTTTATTTAATTACCCAATTACCTCAAGCTAAAATTCTTGATTCTCGTCCGATTCAGTTTGACCACAAACCAGCTCATAAAGTAATTTACTTTGCTAGAAACCCAGATAATAATGAGGAATTAAAAAATCTGCAAATTTGGATATTCAATGGCGATCGCATCTATACCTTAACTTTTCAAGCGAGTATAGATCAGTATGATAATTATGCTGAATCTGTAGAAAATGAAATGTTTCCTTCTGTGAAGATTACTTCAGAGCAATAATTATACGCCTAAGGTAAATTAACCTGAATTCGAGATAAGCTGAAACACTTCTGGTGCAGTTGAGCGAAAAACCATGATTTACGTTAAATCATAACGAAGTTGGCGGAAAAATGAGCCCAAAAAGCTTAGAGCTTATGGCTTACAGCTTAGAATTTACTTATCTATAGTCAATTATCACTGCTTATTGCTATCTGATTGTAACAAGGATAGGATATTAGAGAAGCAACTTGCAAGTTGGGGATCAATTCTTGTTTTTGGGGATCAATACTCTGAAAAGCCTGAGGACAATCTCTTATTAATTAGTTTAAACATAATTAGAGGAACTCTGACATAATCTCATGGACACCATAAGCTGGCAAGAGATAGCAGTACGTCTATTATTTGCTTTTATTCTCGGCAGTGCCATTGCGATCGAAAAAAGATGGTATCTCACCAGAAAATTCATTAAATCTAACACTCAAATAGCAGTGGGAGCAGCTTTGTTTGCTATACTCGCCAGCTTGAACTCAGAAACTATATTTTCCTCTCAGTTGATTATTGGCATCAGTATTGTTAGTGCAGGTATTGTTTGGCAAAAACAAACTGATCCTCAAAGTATTAATCAAGTATTCAAATTATGGTGTGCAGGAGCGGTAGGTTCTCTAGTAGGTTTCGGTTATTTTCTCCCTGCTTATTGTGGTGGGCTAGCGTTAGTTTTCGCTAATTTGCTGTTTGAAACAGCCGAAAAAGAATTTATCCCCAACATAGAAGAAGACATAACAAAAGAAGAAATAAGCAAAAAAAACAATGATGCAGCAGCATCTAGCATAACGACCAAGCCCAAAATAGAGGTAATTGAACAATCAATACCAACTACTTACAATGAAGTTCGGTATTATTGCCAAGTAATTTGCCCCGCAGAAAAAGAAATTGAGGTATTGGCTATGTTAGTTCAATTACTCAAAGAAGAGAAATTAATCCCCACTGGTATCAGTAGTAAAAAGTTTGCCAATAATAACAAAATTTTTCCCGAAGTTGAAATTGAGGTTAATCTAGTCTCTGATAATAACAACACCGGTTCAATCAAAATACAACAAGTATTGGCTATTCTAAAGGCAAAAGTAGAAATAAGTGCGGCTAGTTGGGTATCTTCTCCCCTGGAGTCAAACTATAGAAATGGTCGTTCCTGATTTTAAGATCACTTAAATAACATGGAAAATCCCAATATTTACTAGTAAAATTAGAAACTGAGCTATACAAACTTGGCTAAGATGATGAGCGACTTTCAGGTACAATTCGATGAGCGACTAGCTCAAAGGCAAAATTCAATTCAAAATGTTCTGTACATAACATTGGGCTTGAATTTGCTGGTATTGGAAACAAAATTTAGCCTAGGTTTGGCAATGGGTTCTCTCAGCTTGTTGGCTGATGCCCTGCACTCACTTTCAGACAGTGCTAGCAATGTTTTGGGTTTAATTGCGATGCGTCTTGCCAACCCGAAACCAGATTGGGATCATCCCTACGGACATTCTAAGTTTGAGTCTTTGGGTGCATTGGGTGTTGCCGGCTTCTTGATTGTAGCTGGAACTGAAATCTTTGGTTCAGCTTTAAAACGTCTTTTTGTTCCCTTGGATCCAGAATCTCTGACAGTAAGCAATCTTAATTTAATGATGATGATTGGCGTGTTGATCATTAATATTATCGTTGCTTTGTACGAAGCTAAAAGAGGTAAAGATCTTGATAGTAGGCTATTGCAAGCTGATGCTAAACACACCTTGAGCGATGTTTGGATTACAGTTGTTCTCTTAATTGGGATGTTAGGAGTTCGTTTAGGTTTGCTATGGCTAGATGTTGTTTTAGCTTTTATGGTGGCAGGTTTGATATTCTGGAGTGCCTGGGAAGTAATCAGTGAAAATATTCCCTTTTTAAGCGATCGCGTCGCCATTCCCGCCAAGGAAATCATGGACATTGTGATGGATGTTTATGGGGTGCTTAACTGTCATTCCATCACGTCCAGAGGAGTTGTTGGTCA
The DNA here is from genome assembly GCF_000332195.1 of Pleurocapsa sp. PCC 7319. Lineage (NCBI taxonomy): Bacteria > Bacillati > Cyanobacteriota > Cyanophyceae > Pleurocapsales > Pleurocapsaceae > Pleurocapsa > Pleurocapsa sp. PCC 7319. The sequence continues at coordinate 2,024,714 of NZ_KB235922.1, read as the reverse complement.
AGAAATATTTATTGAGATGCATCTCGTTGTTGCTCCGCGAGAAATTAAGGCAGCCTACGAAATTGTGGAAAAAGTCGAACATAAACTTCAGGAGAAGTACGGTTCGGTTCACGCTACTATTCAGCTAGAGCCATATGAAAATATCCAGCTCTTAGAATCTCATCTCAAGCAACCATTATAGGAAATTACTACTCAAACCAACTAAATTTAATTAACTAGCAAGGCAGATATCTTGACTGAACTTTAGTTACGAAGACGAGCGACCCCCTAAAGGGTTCAACAGTTCCTTCAAGCGGGACAAAGGCCAAGCGTATGGCCGCATCGTACCCCGCCAACGGACTGTCTCACAGCGCCACCGTCAGGCGTTTACCCAGGAGCGTTATCTGGGCAAGGGAATGCGCGAGGAGGGTCTGGGGGAAAGTTCCCCCAGAGACAAATATAGTTTTGAAGGATCAATTACCAACAAAGTACAGCGATGTTCAGATTTATTAATTACACCTAGTCTATTTGTTCATATTCCTCATCCCTCGTTTTATACTGCTTGAGGCTGTGGTTGAGGTTGGGGTTGGAATTGGAACAGAGAATAAACGACATTACGACGAATATCAATCATCATTTCCAAGAACATTTCATAACCCTCTTGCTTGTATTCGATTAACGGATCTTTCTGTCCATAACCCCGTAAACCTATTGACTCTCGCAGAGCATCCATCGCCTGTAAATGTTCGCGCCAGAGGGTATCAATTTGTTGCAGAATAAAGAACCTTTCTGCCTGACGCATCAACCCAGGCTGCATACTGTCGATTTGATTTTCCTTGATATCGTAAGCTTTACGGACTTCTTCGCAGAGGAAGTTTTTCATCTCATTGACAGTCATGTCTTCGAGATGAACAGGTTCAACGTCTTCTAGGAGATAGATAAATTCCTTCGCTTTATCCACCATCTTGTCTAGCTTCCACTCTTCAGGGGGTAATTCAGGGTTGACATAGGCATCAACAATCTCTCCCATAGTTTTTTCGGCATATTGAATTACCTGCTCTTTGAGGTCTAAACCCTCTAATACCCGACGACGTTCAGCATAGATAGCACGACGTTGGTTATTCATTACCTCGTCATATTCAAAGACTTGTTTACGAGTATCGTAGTAGAAAGTTTCCACTTTCTTTTGCGCCCCTTCCAGGGAGTTGGTGAGCATTTTCGACTCAATGGGCATATCGTCTTCAACCCGCATCATATTCATTAATTTTTCCACGCGATCGCCACCAAAGATTCGCAAAAGATTATCTTGTAAGCTGAGGAAAAATCTAGTCGATCCAGGGTCGCCCTGTCTACCTGCCCGACCTCGCAATTGATTATCTACCCGACGGGATTCGTGCCGTTCTGTACCAATAACGTGCAGTCCACCGTTAGCAATCACTTCTTCATGTTCAGCGTCCGTGAATTTATCGTACTCTTTACGAATTACTTTGTAAACTTCGCGCAATTTTTGTAGAACAGGATCGTCTACTGGCGCATTTTCGGCTGCCACGGCAATTTTTTCCTCGGCTTCTAGTTCAGGTAAACTTTGTTCTCCGTATTGCTGTACGGCAAATTTAACCGTTTCCTTGAGCATATTTTCTGCTTCAGACGATAGTTCTGTGGGAAAGATTTGAGGAGATGCTTTCCAGGTTTTAACTTTCTTGCCACTGCCATCGGGAGCAAAACCTTTAGCAGAGTTTTTGCTCATGTCAATTCCTGGGACATTTGCCATGAGACTATCATCCTCGGGGGCTACTATTTTAGGCATCAAATATTCACGCACTTTTAAACGTGCCATATAATCGGCATTACCACCCAAGATAATATCTGTTCCTCGCCCTGCCATGTTAGTGGCGATGGTGACAGCAGTTTTTCGACCAGCTTGAGCTACAATTTCTGATTCCCGTTCCACATTTTCGGGTTTAGCATTGAGTAGGTTATGTTCAATGCCTTTTTGCTGCAACAGTTGAGAGATTAACTCAGATTTTTCTACACTAGTTGTACCAACCAAAACAGGACGACCTTTTTCGTGCATATTAGAGCAATCTTCTGCTACAGCCTGCCATTTACCAATTTCCTTTTTATAAACCACATCAGAAAGATCGGCTCGTCTGGAAGGTAAATTAGTGGGAATAATGGTGACTTGCAGGTTATAAACCTTTTCAAATTCAGTTTCTTCAGTCTTAGCCGTACCAGTCATCCCGGCTAAGGTAGGATAAAGCAAAAAGAAGTTTTGATAGGTAATACTAGCCAAAGTTTGAGTCTCTTTTTGAATCGGCACTTCTTCTTTAGCTTCAATTGCCTGATGCAAGCCATCACTCCAGCGCCTTCCTGCCAGAACCCTACCCGTAAACTCATCGACGATTACAATCTCGTCATTACGTACCATATAGTTCACATCTTTGGTAAAGAGTTCTTTGGCTTTAATTGCGTTGGAGATATAGTGTGCCCAAGGATTTTCCGGATCGTATAAATCGCTTACTCCTAAAAGTTCTTCGGCACGAGCAAAGCCTTCATCAGTCATTAAAATATTGCGAGCTTTTTCATCTACTTCATAGTCGCCGATACCTTCATCACCGCTAACTTCTTCATCGTAGTCTTCATCTTGCCTTATTAACTGAGCGGCTATCTGTGCTGCCTGAAGATATTTCTCCGTAGGACGCTCTACCTGCCCGGAAATGATAAGGGGAGTCCTCGCTTCGTCAATTAATACCGAATCTACTTCATCAATTACGCAGTAGTTAAAAGGACGCTGCACTACTTCTTCCATAGACACAGCCATATTATCCCTTAAAAAATCAAAACCCAACTCACTGTTAGTGGTGTAAGTAATATCACAGGCATAATTTTTCTTTCTTTCAGCAGGACTCATCCCCGATTGGATTAGTCCTACAGTCAAACCCAAGAAACGATGGACTTGTCCCATCCACTCGGCATCTCTTCTTGCCAAATAGTCATTTACCGTGACAACGTGAACTCCTTTACCTGTCAAACCATTAAGATATGCTGGAAGAGTACACACCAGGGTTTTACCTTCACCCGTTTTCATCTCGGCGATTTGTCCTTTGTGTAGAACTATGCCTCCAAGCAACTGCACGTCGTAGTGACGCATCCCCAAAACACGAATAGCAGCTTCTCTAACTACAGCAAAAGCTTCAGGCAAAAGATCCTCAAGAATTTCTTTGATTTCTTCATCATTTCTCGCCTTAGCAATCTGCTCTCGAAATTCTAGCGTCTTGGCTTTTAAATCATCATCAGATAAGTCCTTGATCTCCTCTTCAATGAGGTTGATTTCTGCCACCAAGGGCTGGAATTTCTTTAGTTTGCGTGCATTAGGATCGCCCAGCAGTCTCTTTAGCATAGTAATTTTTATGATTTATCAGTATTTTATCTATTTAATAATTGTTCTCTAAGTTTTGATTGCCCAGTTAGAAAACTATCTTTAATAACTTGTAATAATTCTACCATTTGCTTAGTTAGTCGTAGTTTAGAGATATTTATTGATATTCTTAATTTGCTACTTTAACTTTTTCTTTTGCCTCTCTACGTCTGGGAACTTCATAGGAATAAAAATCATAAGCCAACTTGGTATTGGGAAAAATTGCTCGTGCTTCTCGTTTTAAATCATCTAACTGAATCGGATTGCCAAAGGCATAACGTGGGCTAAAGTGAGTCAAGATTAATTTTTTTACACCTGCTAGCAAAGCTACTTGTGCTGCCATCGTACTAGTGGAGTGCATTTTTTCAAACGCCATTTCTGCATCTTGGTGGGCAAAAGTTGCTTCATGAATCAAAACATCAGCATCCTGGGCTAATTCTACCGCAGCATCACAAAATACTGTATCAGTACAGTAAACTACTTTACGTCCTATTTCTGGCTTACCGCAAAGATCCTTACCGCTGATCTTACGACCATCATCTAGAGTAACTACTAAACCTTGTTTGAGTTGACCGTAAATAGGACCTGGGCGAATTCCCAAGGCTTTTGCTTTGTCTAGATTAAACATCCCAGGACGATTTTTCTCGACAATGCGATAGCCGTGAGCAGGTACACGGTGTTTTAGCAGCTGACAGCTAACACTAAATTCATTGTCTTCATAGACTAATCCTGGTTTAACTGTATGAATATTTAACCGAGAACCAAAATTGATATAGGAGTATTTGGCTGTAGTCTGGAGATACTCTTTTAAACCTTCAGGACCGTAGATATCGATTGGTTGACCACTACCAGCTAAACCACAGCTAGCTATTAACCCCATTAAGCCAAAAGTATGGTCGCCGTGCATATGGGTAACAAAAATGCGCCGAATTTGAGAACTTTTAATGTCGCTTCGCTGTAGTTGATGCTGTGTTCCCTCACCGCAATCCAATAGCCACACTTCAGCGCGTTGGGGAAGTCGGAGAGCTACACTAGATACATTACGCGATCGCGTTGGAACTCCAGAACTGGTACCTAAAAAAGTTATTTCCACAGGGCTTTATCGTCAATTTAATCTCAGTCTACGATCATAGCAACTTAGATGCATATCTAGCAGTTTTAAATAGCTCTAAGCTTTAAGCTCTAAGCTCTAAGTTATCAGCTTTGGATCAATATCTTTTTGACTCCTCACCGCCCTAAAGAGTCGGTGATTCTGGTTTTTAGTTTTTAGTTTTTAGTTTTTAGTTTTTAGTTCAAATTGACTACTAATTACTAATTACTAATTACTAAAAGAAGTCTTCCTAGAAGAAAGAGGCTTTAAACCCAGAACGATGGTAATAGTTGACAACGGATGTCTGAGGGCTAAGTTACGTGAGTTAGACAAAACTAAAAACTCAGAAATTCATCGGTTTTTAGATGTCTTAATCTCTGATTATCTCTTGGAAAAAATCATAACTCCGAACTCCGAATTCCGAACTCCGAATTCACTTTAATCCTAGTTTTTTACGCAATTCTGTCGCGCCCATGAATAATAATGGCGTAACAACTAAACCAGTAATTATAAAGTGTAAGGGAAAGTGAAAATAGAAATACCAAAGAAGCAACACTCCATAGGTTGAATCCATATGATCAATGAAATAAAAAATTTTGCTGCTTTCATCTCCAGGGGGAATATCTAAGCGACGTTTGACAAAGGAATTTGGTAATTCTGAGAGGTTAAAAATAAGTCCTACTAATAAGCCAAATTCTAAAAGATTAAAATTAGAAAATAAAATTACATCTTGAGATAATCTCGGCAGCAATTTTTCAAGCAACTGTAATAGGAAAACGCTGGCGACCATAGCTAAGGGTAAGCTAACTAATCCACGCCACTTTTTATTCGCTCCAAACCATTGAGTTTGAATGGGAATATTTAATAATTGAAAAACACTAGTTTTCCATAAAAAAGCTTCAATTACACCAGCTAAAAATAAACCTATTGCTAGCCAAAGTAAATTTAAAGTATCTGGGATAAAAAACTGTATCCAATCCATCAGTAGCTCAAAATATTAGTGATTATCGATCAAAGATTTACGAAATATAATCTTATCTTCTCCCGCTTGATAAAATTCGCGAATTCGCGCTTCCTCTTCATAACCGCATTTACGATAAAACTTGCGAGTATCCTCAAAACTGGCTAACCCAGAAGTTTCTACTAGCAAAACTCGCTCTCCTCGCTTTGCTAAAACCTCCTCAATATAATTCATCATGGCAGTGCCAACACCTTGTCCTTGGTAGTCAGGATGGACAGCAATCAAATATAAATTCCAAGTTCCCTCGGTCATTTTCTCTGGGGCGTAGTAGGCGATCGCCACAGGCTTCTCATTTTCGTAAGTCAACCAAAACTCATTGATATCTTCCTTATGAAAATAGCCCGCTATCATCTCATCCAGCATATCTGGAGGAAACAAGTCATTAGCTTTAATTACTGTTTTTAAAGCGGGTAGATCATTTTGCCTGACAGGTCGAATATTTGTCTCTTTTTGCATAGTCATTTTTCAGGTTTTAATTCAGCAATTATGTATAAAGCCGCTCTAACTAACAATTAATCTAATCGCCAAATTAATCACTAAAAAACTGTCCCGCCAAATCAGTAATATCAGTATCAGGGATTTCTGACTGTTGCCAGTGTGCCACTGTATTTAAACTGCCATCGAGGAACATACTCTGACAGGCGCGACGTTGGATTTTTCCGCTAGAAGTTTTGGGGATGCTACCAGTTTTAAGTAGCGCTACAGCAAAGACATTGGCAAGGTTTTGTTCACCAACAGCAAGACGAATTGCGCCAATCACTTCTTCAGCGTTAAGATTGCGGAGGTCAGTACGATTAATCTCGTGAGCAATTACAAGTTGTTCTTCTCCATTCACTTCTATACTGAAGGCAGCACCATGATTGGGACGTAAGGCAGGATGACAACTTTCGACAGTTTCTTCAATGTGTTGGGGATAATGATTACGTCCCCAGAGAATCATCATATCTTTGATGCGCCCCGTAATATAAAGTTCTCCATCTTTAATAAAGCCTAGATCCCCCGTGCGAAGATAAGTTTGGTCAGGATTATTAGCTAAAGTAGCTTGAAAAGTGTTTTTAGTCTGTTCATCCCTTTGCCAATAGCCTAGAGCAATACCTTTACCTACTGTCCAAATTTCCCCAACGCCATCGCAAAGAGTTTTAGTTTCTGGATCGACAATAATAATTTCGTCTCCCAACCAAGAATAGCCACAACTAACCACAGCTTTAGCGTTGGGATGGTCTGGAGTTACGCTGACAACTTGATCTTCAGTCAAGGCTGTTTTATCTATATGGGTAATGATAGGTTGTTTTCGGGCATTTCCTCCTGTAATAAATAATGTCGCCTCAGCCATGCCATAGCAGGGATAAAAAGCTTCTTTTCTAAACCCGCAGGGCTGATATAGTTCTACAAATTTGGCTAAAGTTTCTGCCCGTACTGGTTCAGCACCAGCAAAAGCTACCTCCCAATTGCTTAAATCCAGACTAGCTCTTTGTTCATCAGTAACTTTTTGACACAGCAAATCGTAGGCAAAGTTAGGTCCACCACTAGTGGTAATTTGGTAACGAGACATTGCTTGTAACCAAAGAAAAGGCTTTTGTGCTAGGGCGATCGGGGACATTAAAACTGCGGGTAAACCTGTATACAAAGGCTGCATGACCCCACCAACTAGCCCCATATCATGAAACATTGGCAACCACATCAAAATTTTCGTCCGATCGTGGTGTCCAAAAGATTGATAAATTACTTCTGAGTTGTGTAGTACATTGCCATGGGTTATCATCACTCCTTTGGGCTGTCCTGTAGAACCAGAAGTGTATTGTAAATAGGCTAAAGTATTACTCGTAATATTTGGCTGTTGCCACTTGGCAGCTAAATCTAGATCAACTCGATCACTGGCAATCCAAGGTAATGCTTTCAGTTTTAGAGCCATACTTGGGTTGGCAATAAACTGTCCCTTGACCCGATCCGCAAATTCTTGAGTGGTTAATGCGATCGCTGCTTGACAATCGATAATCCGATCTTGATATTGATTGAGAGATTTAATATGTTGTCGAGGGTAGTCGGTGACGGCAATAACTCCAGCATAAAGACAACCTAAAAAGCTAGCAATAAATTCTAATCCGGCAGTGTAGGGATAAACCAATAAAGCACGATCGCCTGGTTTGACTTTGGTTAATAGTTGAACCGCGATCGCCCGTGCCTGTAGATCCAATTCTTGATAAGTACAGCTACCCGATTCATTTTCGCCGTCGGCTAGAAAAGTATAGGCAGTTTGGTTTGGTTGGTTTACCGATCTCTTAAGTAGAACATTTACTATGGTGGAATTATTTACCATTCGTTTACCATTCTTTAAACAATGACTGTAAGATTTCCCTATAATGTAGTCCAATAATGGAGGTAAGGTTAAATCGTGGGGAGTATAAAAATTGCAATAGTAGGTGTGGGGAACTGTGCCAGTTCTCTCATACAGGGAATTGAATATTATAAAGGCAAACAAGCATCAGAGGCGATCGGCTTAATGCATTGGGATATTGGAGGCTATAAACCCTACGATCTTCAGATAGTTGCCGCTTTTGATATTGACCAACGTAAGGTAGGAAAAGATGTTGCTGAGGCAATTTTCGCTCCTCCCAACTGTACTAAGGTTTTTTGCGACCATGTCCCCCAGACAGGGGTTCAGGTAGAGATGGGAGCCGTACTAGACGGAGTGGCACCACATATGAATGGTGCTGATGCCAAATATACCTTTATTATCAGCGATCGCCCAGAACAATCGAAGACTGATATTGTCAGTAGTCTCCAGAAATCAGGTGCAGAAGTTCTGGTTAACTATCTTCCTGTAGGCTCCCAAGAAGCAGTAGAGTTTTATGCTGAGTGCGCTTTGGATGCGGGAGTAGCTTTTGTCAACTGCATCCCCGTATTTATCGCTAGCCAGCCTCTCTGGGCAGATAAATTTAAACATCATCAGATTCCGATTATCGGCGATGACATCAAGTCTCAGTTTGGAGCAACTATTAGTCACCGTACCTTAGTCGATCTTTGTAAAAAGCGCGGTGTTAAGGTTGAGAGAACCTACCAATTGAATACTGGTGGTAATACTGATTTTCGTAATATGCTTGACCGTTCTCGCTTAGATTCTAAAAAAGAATCAAAAACCGAAGCGGTACAAGGAGTTATTGCTAAACGCTTAGAAGACGAAGATATACATGTTGGACCAAGTGATTATGTCCCTTGGCAAAAAGATAATAAAGTTGCTTTTATACGTATTGAAGGTAAATTATTTGGCGATGTACCGATGAATTTAGAAATGAGACTCTCGGTAGAAGATTCTCCAAATTCAGCAGGAGTCGTAATTGATGCTATTCGTTGTTGCAAGTTGGGCTTAGATCGTGGTATCGGTGGTGTTCTGACCGCTCCTTCAGCTTACTTTATGAAGCACCCACCTCAACAGTTTACCGATGATGAAGCTTATCAAATGACCGAAGCATTTATTAGCGAATAATCCCAATAGGTTTTTGAATTTTGTTTGACGTTGGTGATTTTAATCAATCGTCAATTTTAGTAGAGAAGTTAGAATTCATTTTATTGATGAATCTAACTTCTTTTTGTTTTATATATTATTGATTAATTACAAGTAGCTATACTCAATCAATAGGCTTCTTATATGATTTAAGTTTTTGGCTAAGACACATCATTCATCCTTTTTAGCTATCAGCTATCAGTTTTTAAGTAGGTGAGTGTAATTAAATATAAAATGCCTACGGAAGAGAACAGGGAACAGCGCGAAGTTGCGGTGGCGGGGTTCCCCCGCTTGTCCCAAAGGGATACCGCAAGCATAAGCAAACTTCGTAAGAAGGGAACAGGGAACAGGGAACAGCTTAATAGTATGGTTTTATAAATTATTCTGCCTACCTACTTAAATATCTAACATCAAAGTTGATCGTAGTTATTTGTCTCAACTAAAAAGTAAAACGATATTAAACATATGATTGTTAACCAGTTTACCAACTGAGCACATAATTGTTAACTAGTTTACCAAAAGTTGAAAATGAGAAGGAAAACGATTAGAATTCATGTTATTAATGAATCTAACTTTTTTTGTTTTATACATCATTGATTATTTATAAGTAGCCATACAAAATTAATAGTCTGATTAAACATCTAATTGTCAACTAGATCACGAAATAAACAGATAATTGTTAACTAGTTTACCAAGAGTTAAAAATGTAAGGTAAAAAGAATTATTCTTTTATTCAGGTAATAATTTTCTTGACTTGATTATTAATTATTAATAGCTTGACTTTTAATCAATCACGCTTAAAAGCAGAAATTAACTAATGGATGTAGTTGATTTTTTAAATGTATCAATTCACAATATTACTATCCATGAATTATTAACAGACTTGAATTACAATGGTGGTTTTGTTGTTACGCCAAACGTCGATCACTTAGTTCAAATACAGAGCGATCGCGAATTATTAAAGGCTTATTATTACTCCAATTATCGAGTTTGTGACAGCAAAATTTTGCAATATATTTCTTTTCTTTTAGGAAATCCGATTAAAGAGAAGATTTCGGGTTCAGATTTGTTTCCTGCCTTTTATGAATACAACAAATATAACGAAGATATTCGAATCTTTCTCTTAGGTGCTAAAGAAGGCGTTGCTCAACAGGCATTAGTTAATATTAATCAGAAAGTGGGACGAGATATTATTGTGGGTGCTTATTCCCCTTCATTTGGGTTTGAACAGAATGAACCAGAATGCCAAGCAATTGTTGAGCGCATTAACCATTCTGAAGCGACAGTCTTGGCCGTAGGAGTTGGCGCACCTAAACAAGAAAAATGGATTGCAAAGTATCGGCAACGATTACACAAGATAAAAATTTTTTTAGCTATTGGTGCCACAATTGACTTTGAAGCGGGAACCACGAAACGAGCGCCCAAGATAATGAGCGAAATTGGTTTGGAGTGGCTATATCGACTTTTTACCGAACCCAATCGACTCTGGAAAAGATATTTAGTTGATAGCCTACCTTTGTTATGGCTAGTAAGCAAACAGAAAATCAATCAATATAGATTTCCTCATCATTTGCAAACAGAATATTTACCTTTAGGGGAAATTTTACAACAGGCAGGTTTACTTTCGCCTCAAGACATCAGACAAGCATTAAAAATTCAAGAGAAAGATAATAATTATCGATTTGGTGAAATTTTAATCAATCAAGGACGACTAAAGCCTGAAACAGTGAATTTCTTTGTAAATTATTTACCTCAGTTAGTTTATCAAGCTAATAAGCTGCGGCTGGGAGATTATTTAAATAGTGCTGGTTTACTTAACCTTGAACAAATATCAGAAACTATACAACAACAATCTCTGACTAAGCGTAAATTTGGTGAAATTGTTATACAGAAAGGTTGGGTTAATCCCAAAACTGTTAATTGGTTTGTTAATTTACAAAATGATTAAATTTAACTGCACTTCAATAGTATGGCTATAATATTAGATATTTTAAGTAACAGCTAGCTAAAATTTTGGCAAACTAGCTAGCTGCAGATTAGTTTCATCTCACTTTCAAACTATTAAACTTTTAAGGGACTAAAAGTTTAATAGTTTTTTTCATTGGCAAAATAAGCCCAAGTTCCAATACTGACAGCTAATAGATAGCCGAGTATAAGAACCGTAATCAAAGCGATCGCATCAGGTGATAAAGTCATAGTTAAACCTCCTTATGAACTTACATTCACAACCTAACAACTATGTCAACAATCATCAACAAATATTAATGATCCCTGCGGATTGTTACAAATAGCAATAGAAAATTCAGATTTGGTATCCAGTAAATCTTCCAGCCAAATATGCTACTAATGCCTTAATTACTTGTTTCTGTCTAGGTAATTGGGTAGAGAAAATATAGGTGATTATGAAAAAATAAAACCTAGTTGGGAAAATTATGAGAAAAAAATAAAGCTTTGACGGTTAGCTTTTGACTGACAAACAATAAATATGTCTTAATGTAGACTACAACAACATAAATCTGTATTCAAACTTAAAAATCGTCTTAAGTTATCAAATCCAGACAAGGCGACTACTGTTAATGGGGGCAAGAAACTATACAATTAATCGCTAGCAGTATAAGTTAGGCACAAGACAGAGTAATATGCCCCGTCGCGACGATCTCCGCAAAATCTTACTTCTTGGTTCGGGTCCCATTGTGATTGGACAAGCCTGTGAATTTGACTATTCTGGAACACAGGCTTGTAAAGCTTTACGAGAAGAAGGATATGAAGTTGTTTTGGTCAATTCCAATCCCGCTTCGATTATGACCGATCCTGAAATGGCAAATCGCACCTATATTGAACCCTTAACTCCTGAAATGGTTGAGAAGGTAATTATTCAGGAACAGCCCGACGCTTTGTTACCCACTATGGGGGGGCAAACTGCTTTAAATGTGGCAGTGTCTTTAGCTAAAAGTGGAGTATTGGCTAAATATGGCGTAGAACTGATTGGAGCAAAGTTACCCGCTATAGAAAAAGCGGAAGATCGTCTGCTATTCAAAGAGGCGATGGAGAAAATTGGAATTCCCATGTGTCCTTCGGGTATTGCAAATAACATAGAAGAAGCGAAAAAAATTGCTCTAGAAATTGGCAGTTATCCCTTAATTATTCGTCCTGCATTTACGCTGGGAGGAACAGGGGGAGGGATTGCCTACAATCAAGAAGAATATGAGCAGATTTCGGCAGCAGGTCTAGATGCTTCTCCTGTTAGTCAAATTCTAGTTGATAAATCTCTTTTGGGTTGGAAAGAATACGAACTAGAAGTTATGCGAGATCTAGCAGATAATGTCGTGATTATCTGTTCCATTGAAAATATTGATCCGATGGGGGTTCATACAGGAGACTCGATTACAGTTGCTCCTGCCCAAACTCTAACCGATAAAGAATATCAGCGTTTACGGGATTATTCTCTGGCAATTATCCGTGAGATTGGGGTCGAAACAGGGGGATCGAATATTCAGTTTGCTGTAAATCCGATTAATGGCGAAGTGATTGTGATTGAGATGAATCCTCGGGTCTCTCGTTCTTCGGCACTAGCTTCTAAAGCCACAGGTTTTCCCATTGCCAAGTTTGCTGCCAAATTAGCAGTGGGCTATACCCTAGATGAAATTCCTAACGACATTACCCAAAAGACCCCTGCTTCTTTTGAGCCCACGATTGATTACGTTGTGACCAAAATTCCCCGTTTTGCCTTTGAAAAATTTCCTGGTACCCAACCAATACTCACCACACAGATGAAGTCTGTTGGCGAAGCGATGGCAATTGGCAGAACTTTTAACGAATCTTTCCAGAAAGCTCTGAGATCTCTTGAGACTGGTCGCTATGGTTTTGGTTGCGATCGCCAGGAAACTTTGCCTTCGATCCCTCATGTACGTTCTAGTCTAAGGACTCCCAATCCTGAAAGGGTTTTCAGTATTTATCAAGGGTTAAAGCTAGGGATGACTCCAGAGGAAATCCATGAGCTAACGGCAATTGATATGTGGTTTTTAGATAAAATGCAAGAGCTACTGCTGACTGAGAAGTTTCTTAAAGGTACTGCCCTCAATAAAATTTCATCGTCACAGATGCGCTACGTTAAGCAACAGGGATATAGCGATCGCCAAATTGCCTTTGCCACCAGAACCACTGAAGACGAAGTAAGGGCTTATCGTCAAGAATTAGGTATTTTACCTGTCTATAAATTAGTAGATACTTGTGCAGCGGAATTTGAAGCCTTTACTCCCTATTACTACTCCACCTACGAAGCAGGAGAGTCCGAAATTACTCCTTCAGATAAACCTAAAGTGATGATTTTGGGAGGGGGTCCCAATCGTATTGGGCAAGGAATTGAATTTGACTATTGTTGCTGTCATGCTGCCTATGCTCTGTCTGATGCAGGATACGAAACGATTATGGTTAACTCTAATCCCGAAACTGTTTCTACGGATTACGATACCAGCGATCGCCTGTACTTTGAACCTCTGACGAAAGAAGATGTGCTTAATATCATTGAAGCGGAAAACCCCGCAGGGATTATCGTCCAGTTTGGCGGACAAACTCCTCTTAAATTAGCTGTGCCTCTGCAAACTTATTTAGAAGATGGGGAGAAAAGTAAATCTCCAGTTACTAAAATTTGGGGGACATCACCCGATTCTATTGATGCAGCAGAAGATCGGGAAAGATTTGAGCAAATACTACGAGAATTAGATATTAGACAGCCACCTAACGGTATTGCCCGTAGCTATGAAGAATCCCTAAAAATTGCCAATCGTATTTCCTATCCTGTAGTAGTACGTCCTTCTTATGTTTTAGGGGGACGAGCCATGGAAATCGTCTATTCTGATGCCGATTTAAAACACTATATGACCTATGCAGTTCAGGTAGAACCAGATCATCCCATTTTGATTGATAAATTTCTCGAAAATGCGATCGAAGTGGATGTAGATGCTTTATGCGATCGAGGTGGCAAGGTAGTCATTGGCGGCATTATGGAACATATTGAACAGGCGGGAATACATTCAGGAGATTCTGCTTGTTCTATTCCCTATAATTCTCTACCAGAATCAGCGATCGCTACAATCCGAGACTGGACGCAAAAACTAGCTAAAGCCCTCAAGGTAGTGGGATTAATGAATATTCAGTATGCTGTTCAGGGAGAACAGGTATTTATCATTGAAGCTAATCCTCGTGCGTCTCGAACCGTTCCCTATGTATCTAAAGCGACTGGAGTTCCCTTAGCTAAAGTAGCGTCTTTAGTCATGTCTGGTGAAAGCTTAGAGTCTCAAGGAGTAACTAGCGAAACTATTCCCAAACATATTGCGGTAAAAGAGGCGGTCTTACCCTTTAATAAATTCACCAACACGGACACGCTCTTAGGACCAGAAATGCGTTCTACAGGCGAAGTAATGGGAATTGATAACGATTTCGGGAAAGCCTTTGCTAAAGCTGAAATTGGTGCAGGGGTAAATTTAGCCTTGTCAGGTACAGTGTTTGTCTCGATGAATGAACGAGATAAGCAAGCAATCGTACCTGTAGTGCAAGACTTTATTGATTTAGGCTTCAAAATAATTGCTACTGCGGGAACGCAAAAAGCCTTACAAGCTAATGGCATTCAAGATGTAGATCTAATACTCAAACTCCATGAAGGTCGACCTCATGTAGTAGACTCTATCAAAAACAATGAAATTCAATTAATTATCAATACTCCCACTGGAGAAGAATCCCAAACAGATGCTCAATTAATTCGACGGATGGCACTAGATTATAAACTGCCGATTATTACGACGATCGCTGGAGCCAAAGCTACCGTAGCAGCAATTCGTTCATTGCAATCTGAACCTTTAGAAGTTAAAGCACTGCAAGAATATCTTCAATGATTTAATTAGAGTTCGGCGTTCGTAGGGGCGAAGGGCAGTTCGCCCGACTAGAGTTTGGACTAATCTTTTTGGAGCAGTTTCTTTTGTCCATATTCCCAAAGAATAGGAGTCAATACTACCGCAATTACTAGTAGCAAGGCACCTACTCCAACTTGAGCAACCCAACTAACAATTTGCTCTAAAGCAACAACTTTACCCAAGAAATAAGACAGGCTAACAATCGTAGTTGCCCAGACAGCTGCTCCACCAAAATTACATAGTAAAAACTGCTTATAGGGCATTCGGGTAATGCCAGCCAGAGGACCTGCAAAAATTCTTAAGATAGTAATAAAACGACCAAAAAACACTGCTTTGACCGCGTTCTCACTGTAGCGGTCTTTAGCCTGTTCTAACTGTTGCTCTTGAATCCGAAAAATCCGTCCAATTCTTACTAAAAGCTGCCAGCCTCCAGTTCTACCAATCCAGTAACCAAAACTATCGCCTAAAACGGCACCAGCGATCGCTGTAGCCAAAACTAGTCCGTAGTTTAATTCACCACTACCTGCTAAAAAACCACCAACTATCACAATGGTTTCTCCAGGTAAGGGAATCCCGGTATTTTCCAAGGCAATTCCTACGAAGACCGCCCAGTAACCGTAGAGGCGAGCGACTTCTTGCAAAGTATCTAAAGTAAACAGCTCAAGTGACATTCAATGGCTTAACAAACATTAATGTTCTCTCTTATCTTGACGTGAATTGGGCAGAGGTGTCAATTATTACACTAAAGATAAATCTGTAGTTATTGTATTAAGTTGGAACAGCTTCACCAGGGCGTAGTTTTGACCATCTACCCATTTCCTCGACAAAACTTTGACAGCCAACTACATCCCATTCCATTTCAATAGTCTCGCCTTGGGTGCGGATATTGACGTTAATTGTGGGTTCAACTGGTTCAAAAGTTGGATTTTCAGTTAAATGAGGTTGTTGATGCTGGGTTTCCACTGCATTGTATGTTTCGCAACGATCGACATAACTACAGTTAATGCAAATACACATAGTTTTTCTCGCTAGGCTTCATGCTTTAATTGTTAATCTAGCTTAGACGGCAACCTGATTGAAAAATTAATTTATATAAATTTAAATGGCTGTTGAAGAAATAAAATCATATTTGGCTGCTGTAGATTTTCCCTGCGATGTAAATAATTTGCCAACCTCAGCTTATTTAGTCGGTGGCTCGGTGCGCGATGCTTTATTGCAACGTTACAAAATTCCTGTAGATTTAGATTTTGTTTTACCCGAAAAAGCCATTGCAACAGCTCAAAAAATGGCTAAGCTCTATCAAGCTGGGTTTGTAATTTTAGATCGGGAGCGGGAGATTGCTAGGGTCGTTTTTCCCCAGGGAACTCTAGACCTGGCTCTCCAAGAAGGGGGAAGCCTGGAAACAGATCTTCAAAGAAGAGACTTTACAATCAATGCGATCGCCTATAATATCCAATCACAACAACTTGTAGATCCTTTGGGAGGATTAGCCGATCTCAAGCAGGGGATCTTACGCATGGTTTCTGCAGCCAACTTGGAAGAAGATCCTTTAAGATTACTCAGAGCATTTAGACAGGCAGCTCAACTAAATTTCACGATTGAAGATCAGACCAGAAAAGCCATTAGCGATCGCGCGTTTTTATTAAAAACAATTGCTGCTGAGAGAGTTCAAGCAGAGTTAAATTATATTTTTGCTGCACCGCAAAGTAATAAATGGCTAGTGGAAGCAATTGAGTGTGGTTTATTACAGTTTTGGCTGCCCCATATTAATCAAGAGAAAATTGAGCAGTTAGAAGCAGTAGAAGATGCTCTGGAATTTTGTCTCAATTCGGGTTTGAAACTGGCAAATTTATCCATCTTAGCCAAGTTAGCAACCTTAGTCGCTTCAGAACCTACTTTGGCAGAAACCGAGTTAACTCAACTCAAATACTCTCGCGCTCAAATTAAAGCAGTAACCAAAACAGTCAAACATCTACCGCAATTGCAAGCCATGAATAACATGATGAGTTTGCGATCGCAATATTTTTGGTTCTTAGAAGTTAAAGACGTTTTTCCATTATTAATCGTTAGAGCGATCGCAACAGGAGTAGCAGAAGATATTTTCAATCCCTTGATTGAACGTTATCTTGACCCTACAGATCAAGTTGCCCATCCTCAGCCTTTGGTTACAGGTCACGACTTAATTCATAAATTAAACCTAAAGCCATCTCCAGTGATTGGCACATTGCTCACCGAAATTCAAATTGCTCAGATCGAATCAAAGATCTCCACACCACAACAAGCAATAGACTTTGCTGTCTTTATACTTGAATCAAGATAATTATTGATTTCTTGACCAAATTATTTTGATCCCTTATTGGCTAAATTGCAGTTATAGTTGCCCTGGAAAAATCCCTTAGATTTACCAGTCAATTTCGTCTTGAACAAAAAATAAGTTGTACCAGCGTCACCTTGTGTATAAACTGCAAAAACAACTGTTTTACTAAAAATATCAACTGATCTAACATATCCGTCACTTCAGCCTGTAGATTTTGGCTGATAGCTATCTGTAAAACAGTTTAACTATTAATCGTTATTTTTCCAGAACATAGCATTTGCTCTGATTCAATAACTAATTGTTCAATAGCGACATCTGTTCCCAATTCAATTTCTAATTGTTCTCCTAATTCAGAACTAACTGATTCACTAGTAATTTTAAGAGGAGATAAATCAAGAGTATGGTCATTAGTCAACCCTATTCCTGTGGATAAATTGATTTCTCTGACTTTACCCGTTGTATCTTGATATGTTCCCCTTAGATTTAAAGTTTCAGAAGCGATCGCAATACTGTGCCACTCAATTACTGAATCAACTATTTTTTCCGTTCTAGCGTCTGTTAGCTGTGCAGCTAAAATAATTTGCCAAAGATCACTTAGTCCACTTTGAAGTAAAGGAGAATCCAAAGAAGCTTGTAAATCCGCCGCATCCAATCCTAATTTAATGTCTACAATAATAGGCTCTAAGAGTTTGAACGGTTTCTTTTTTAGTACTTCGGGTAAATTAAAATTAATATTAATACCGTGAATTTCAATTTGGCGTAAGAAAAGTCCTTGATAGACTGCACGATTACAACATAAAAGCACTTGAGGGATATAGCCCTGAAGAATTTGACGATTTTTGCCCACAATTTTTACTTGCAAATCTTCTGCTTTTGTTACCTGCGATCGCAAATAAAATTTGATTGCGGTTGATAGTAACTTATTAATCACCAGATATATTACAAATTACGCTGATGGAATATTGAGTTAGGAATAGATAACAATTTTCTCTGGTCGACTGATACTTTATCATTTTTTTTGGGCAGAATATGAATAAGCTAATAACTTTGGGAGATTTGCTAAGTCTTTTATGTAAGATTAGTATTTACATTGCTGGTAGGAAAATCTCTCGATGACGGAAAGAGTCCAAAAAGTTTTATCTCAATGGGGTATTGCTTCTCGACGAAAAGCGGAAAAAATGATTTTAGCAGGAAGAGTTCTGATTAACGGTCAAACAGCTAGTTTGGGAGACAAAGTCGATTTACGTGTAGATGTTCTGCATATAGATGATAAAGAAATTAAAGCATCTAATCGTCCTCAATCTATCTATTTACTGTTAAACAAGCCTCCAGAGGTGGTTTCTACCTGTTCCGATCCCCAAAATCGCTCTACTGTAATCGATCTATTACCTAAAAACCTCAGACAAGGAACAGGAATTCATCCTGTGGGTAGACTTGATTTTTCTTCTAGTGGTGCTTTAATTTTGACAAATGATGGTGACTTAACTCTTGGCTTAACTCATCCCCGTTACCATTTACCCAAAACATATTTGGTGGAATTAGATCGTCCACCATCTAAAAAAGATTTGACTGTGTGGCGCCAAGGAGTCATGTTAGACCAAAGAAAAACTTTACCTGCCAAAATTAGAAGAGTTCAGACTAATAAATCTACTAAATCTACGACGATAGAAATAGTTTTGACTGAAGGTAGAAATCGGCAAATACGTCGTGTGGCCCAAAGGCTGGGTTATCAAGTTCTGAAGCTGCATCGTACAGCAATTGGTTCGATAACTTTAAATTCTATGAACAAGTTGGAACTTCCCCAGGGCAACTATAGACATTTGGAGCAAAAGGAAATTAACTTTCTCAAAAACTCTTTTAATCTAAAACCCTTTAAATTAGCTGCACAACCTGGGGACGCAGTTTATGAATAATAAAAATTTAAATTCTGCTCAACAACAACAGCTCGTAGAAATAGGTCTTAAACTAAATCAGGTTCGTACTGCTAAAAATATTTCTCTGGATACAGTATCAGCTAATACCCGGATTACTAAACGTCTACTAAAAGCCATAGAATCGGGAAATAGCGAGGAATTACCAGAACCATTTTATATTCGAGCATTAGTAGCAAAATTTGCTCAAGAGATTGGTGCAACAGGAATCGAATTTATTTTCCAATCTTCTAAAGATACTGAAGCGACAGAAAAAACTACAAAATCCCACACTGAACGCCGATATTGGCTTAATTTTCAATTAAGATCGCTTCATCTTTACTTGCTATATATTTTGCTAATAGTTGTTTCAGTCAAGATCATTACCTCTCTAGTAGAATCTCCCGTAATTATCAATCAAGTACCCGAGGAAAATCCCACTGCTAATTCTGAGGTACAGGAATCTGAAGCTACTGCGCAAATAAAACAGCCAGAATCGGCTCCCCAATTTGTTTCTCAATCCAATAATTCTGAGTCAGTAATAGTAGGAATTAATTTACAAGAGCGTTGCTGGTTAAAAGTTATGGTTGACGGGAAACTGGCTTTTGAGGGGACTCTCCCCAAAGGTACTCAGCGTCAATGGACAGGTGAAAAACAGGTGACAATTCGGGCAGGAAACGCAGGAGGGGTAGTAATCAGTTTTAATAATGAACAGCAAAAGATTTTAGGCGCACCAGGCGAAGTTGAAGAAATTACCTATACGGTCAATTAGCTCTAAGCTCTAAGCTCTAAGCTAAAAAAATTGGGTATTTTTTATAAGTTGAGATACTACGCTGTTGGTCAATCGGTTTTTAGCTCTCAGCTTTCAGCTATCAGCCATCGAATTTTAGGGAATGTTTTCTAGGTTTGACTGGATGACAAATATTAAATTGCCCACTTAGTAGTGGAGTATTGCTGTATAACTGATTATCATTTACTTATTCTTGGGGAAAATAGGTAGGTAAAATAATTATGAATACAGCATCTCAAGCGATTACTTTTGACTATATTACTCTTGAGTCACTACCTGAAGTGTGGCAGATCGCTGCCGATAAGTTTGGTGATACCATTGCTTTAAAAGATCCCCACGCTAAACCAGAAGTAGTAATTACTTATCAAGATTTATTGACTCAAATTCAACAATTTGCTGCTGGATTACAAATTTTAGGGATCAAGCCCCAAGATAAAGTTGCTCTGTTTGCCGATAATAGTCCTCGTTGGTTTATTGCCGATCAAGGAATTATGACTGCTGGAGGGGTAGATGTGGTACGTTCTTCGGGAGCTGAGCAGCAAGAACTAGCCTACATTTTGGAGCATAGCGATAGTACCAGTCTTGTAGTTGAAAATTTAAAAACTTTAGCTAAATTAGATCCTCAATTAGCAGATTTGCCCATTCAACTGATTGTTCTCTTGAGTGATGAAGTACCTGCTGAAGAACAGTCTATTAAAACTATTAATTTTCCACAATTGATGGAATTAGGTGCTAATAATTCATTGCAGCCAGTTCAGCAGTATAAAGATACCCTGGCAACATTACTTTATACTTCTGGGACTACGGGGCGACCAAAAGGAGTGATGTTAAGTCATGGTAATCTCTTACATCAAGTAAATTACGTTAAAACTGTCTTTCAACCTGAGCCGGGGGATGTTTTACTTTCGATTCTCCCTAGTTGGCATTCCTACGAACGAGCTGCGGAATATTTTTTCTTAGCCCACGGTGGTACTCAAATTTATACTAATATTCGTTTTTTTAAACAGGATTTGAAAGAATTCCGACCTACTTACATGGTTGGTGTGCCTCGCCTCTGGGAATCTCTTTATGATGGAGTGCAAAAGCTGTTGGGTGAACAATCTGAGTCCCAACAAAAGTTAGTGAAGTTGTTTCTCAAGCAGTCAGAACGCTACATCATGGCAAAACGGATTGCTAATGATACTAGCCTAGAACATTTTGATGCTTCTTCGATACAGCGATCGCTAGCCGACTTAAAAGCAGGAAGTCTTTATCCTCTCCATGCCCTAGCAGATAAATTGGTATATCGTAAAATTCGTGAGGGAGTAGGCAATATCAAGGCAGTTTGCAGTGGCGGTGGTTCTCTAGCTAAGTATCTCGATGATTTTTATGAAACCATCGGCGTTGACGTCTTTGTTGGCTATGGACTAACTGAAACTTCACCCATCACTAATGCTCGCACACCTAAGCACAATATTCGAGGTTCGGCAGGTCAACCTTTACCAGAAACCGAAATTAAAATTGTCGATCCCCAAACCCGCCAAGAACTTCCCCAGGGACAACGAGGATTAGTCTTAATCCGAGGTACTCAGGTGATGCAGGGCTACTATAAAAATCCTGAAGCTACAGCCAAGGCAATTGATCCCGAAGGTTGGTTTGATAGTGGGGACTTGGGTTTTGTTACGCCTGAAAATGATTTAGTGCTGACAGGACGAGCTAAAGATACGATTGTGTTAACCAATGGGGAAAATATTGAACCTCAGCCCATTGAAGATGCTTGTGTCCGAAGTATATATATTGACCAAATGATGTTGGTAGGGCAAGATCAGCGATCTCTTGGGGCATTAATTGTTCCTAACTTAGAAACCTTGCAACTGTGGATTACAGAGCAAAATCTCGATCTTAAGCTACCCAGTCAAGATAGCTCTCCCGAAGAAATCGCCCAGAGTAGTCTTAATCATAAAGCGATTGCCGATTTATATCGTGATGAGTTAAATCGTGAAGTGAAAAACCGTCCTGGCTACCGTGCAGATGACCGTATTACTAACTTTCGTCTGATCCCGCAACCCTTCTCCCAGGCTAATGGTATGATGACCCAAACTTTCAAAATTAAGCGTCCGATAGTTAGAGAAAAGTATCAAAATCTAATTAAGGAAATGTTCGCTGACTGAAAGCTGGAGACTATTTAATTTTTTAAAGTCAAATATTTTTCTTCCAAAATCAGTTTTTTAAGCTAAAACTAAAAAGATTAAAAATTCAGGAAGTAATCTAGTCTGACTAGAAATAGCTTGTAATTTTTAAGCTGCAATTAGACCCTAGAATTAATGAAGGAGCCGAGATCATGGATTACTCAAACGCTAGCTTGCTTTTAAAACGTCCAGTAACTGTTAAGGCCATTGTTACGGCTCAATGGAAAGAAGAAGTGTCTCAACAACTTCAAAAACAGGTTGCTCAGATCGATAAGCAAATGCAGCAGCTAGAAATGCAAGGAAAAAGAACCATTGAAGAGATTACTAAACAGGCAAAAGACCCCGCTGGCCCACAGGTAAAAAAACAAACTGAAAATATCCAAGGGCAGGTAAGTCAAAAAAAAGCCGAAATGCTGGAAAAGAAAAATCAATTGTTACAGCAGCTGCAACAAATACAGTTATTAGAGCTAAATAATGAAGTTATTCAAGCTCAAATGGAAAGCTTCTTTCGATTGGAAAAAGGAGATAACTTAGTCAAAAAACTAAATGTAGAAGTTGTTTTGCGAGATGGAGTAGTCGAGGAAATTCGTGGGGAACTTTAGATTTAGCAGCAAAACGTTACTTTCCTCAATAAATATACAAGTGCAGACTGTAAAAAACTTAAACCTTTCTAAATACTATTGTTTTCAGGAAACGATAACCTGAAAAATAGCAAAGAAAGTTGGTATGGATTGAGGAAACAAATTGAATACTAAAGCGATCGCCCAACCCCCTGCCAGAGTTATTTGTTTGGGGGAGGTGTTGTTTGATTGTCTCGCTAATGAATTGGGAAAGTCTGCATCGGAAATTACATCTTGGACTCCCTATCCAGGAGGAGCACCTGCCAATGTTGCCTGTGCTTTAGTTAAGCTAGGAACTTCCTCGGCGTTTATTGGCTGTGTAGGCAAAGATGTTCGAGGTCATGAACTAGTTCAACTACTACAATCTGTCGGAGTCAATATTGCTGGCATACAATACAATAGCCAAGTTCCCACCAGGCAAGTATATGTCACCCGGAGCATCAGCGGAGATCGCACTTTCGCCGGTTTTGGCGATAAGAGAGCAGATCAATTTGCAGATGCTTATCTTCAAGCTCAACATCTACCTCCAGAATTATTTTTAGAAGCCGAGTATTTAGTTTTGGGAACTCTAGAGCTAGCCTATCCTCAAAGTAGAGCAGCCGTTTTTCGAGCTCTAGAGCTAGCTGACGAATATCATCTGAAGATAGTTCTGGATGTCAACTGGCGACCGATGTTTTGGCGCAATGAGGAGGAAGTCTTACCACTAATTAATCAGCTGTGGCAGTATGTAGATTTTCTCAAGTTAGCAGAGGAAGAAGCCCAGTGGCTGTTTGATACTACCGATGCAGGAGCAATTTCTTACCGTCTTGGTTCTGTTGAGGGAGTTATTGTCAGTAACGGTGATGCTCAAGTTAGCTACTGTCTGAGCGATAATGAAGGCACAGTTGAGCCGATGAAAGTGTCGGTAAAAGATACTACTGGTGCGGGGGATGCTTTTTTAGCTGGCTTGATTCACCAATTATGTCAGCATAGTACGCAAAAGCTGCAAGATCCTCAATTGGCTCAGGAGATTATTCGATATGCCTGTGCAGTCGGGGGACTAACTACTACTAAACCTGGTGCGATCGCTGCTCAACCTAGTTCTGCCGAAGTTGCATCTTTCCTACAACAAAATTTGTGTTAGAAAATCATCAAAATATTAAGAGAGTCAGAGACTTGCCGTGTTTCGTCCTGACTCTCTAATTTTGTTCTCTCCTCACACGCTAGCAATTCTAATCAAGGTATTTGGGTTTGTCAATTTTTGTTGACTAGTTGACTAATTATGATGTATAGCTAAGAGTTTTATAATTCTGCCGGTGCGGCAATATTCAATTTCTCAACTAGTATTCTCTGTAGCCAATATTGAGCTAAGGCAATTAACCCTAAACGGGCGATCGCTTTTTGTGGCATGGTACGTTTAATATCTCCTAAAAAGCGACATTCAGCCTCGAAAATAGTCATCGTTTCGCTTAAATTAAGAGCCAACTTATACCAGTTTGTTATTTCACCGGCAAAAGAGTCGGTGACTATCAGTAACTGACGTAACAAGTCATATTCTGCTGCATGAGTTAGCCATAAATTTTCTGCTTTATCTAACCAAGATATTGATTTGGGTTGCTCTAAATGCCAAACTACTTTGTGAAAATCATCATTTTGGAGAGTGATTAATTTTTCTCTGGCTCCCAAACACAATAAAGAACAATACCGAGCATGGATATACTGCAGAGGAAAATAATTTGGGGCGTTTTTGGGTAGTTTATTATCCATCGTCCAAGTTGCGGTACCACTGTAATCTTTTGCTGACAATGTTTCCAGTAAGCTCGGTAATTTCTCTAACCATTTAGCTATAGCAGTGGACTCCAAATAGAAATTGATCCAACCAGGTTCAGCTATCTCAATCAGCAATTGGAGATTAGATTCTGAAGTAGTATGATTCTCATTTAAAGCCAACAAACTTACCAAATTTTTAGCAATTATTTGTGATGATAAGGAAGAGTATCGAGTTAAAAAAAAAGCAATAGAACAACTATATATAATTGGTGCCAATTGTAATTTAGATAAAACTGGGTGACTCTTGTTTTTCGATGACAATTTCCTCCGAGAAGAATGTAAAAGAATGATTTTGCGCTCAAGGATAGTATAAATAAACTCAAGATCGAGATTGAGATTTTTTTGTTGTCGATATACATCAACAGATTGGAGTAAATCTCTTTTTAATAAATTCTTGATAGAAATAGTTGATTTTTCTTCAGTAAATCGAAGTTTAAAAAACTTATCGAAAAAAGTATTTTTTGATACATTGTTATCCATGTAAAATCAAATATGCATCGGTATCCTATTTTGCCTCTAAAATATGCAATTTTCTGATAACTCGTCCGAGGCATCTCGCTCTGGTTTGACCTGGCAAAATATTATTGACTGGGCACAAACACATTATCGCGATCGCATTTTTCGCAAAGACGAACAAATTCCCGCTCGTCCACAATTAATCTACCTCGTTAATCAGGGGTTAGTCCGTTTGGTTGGAGAAGCTCAAAATCACCCTGAAACCAAATTAATATCGGAACCAGATTCCCCCGAACAAATTGAAGAAGCTTTTTTGGGCTTCGTTGATGCTGGTAAACCATTTGAAATTGTGTCTCAGTCCTCTTTTGGTCTTCAAGCTTATGCCCATCTAGATCACACTCATGTAGTTTGGCTTTATTGGAATGACTTAGAGGATTGGCCTGATTTTCGCCTGGAAATCTATGAGGCTTTTCGCTATCAACATCAACGGAAGCTTCTGTGGCTTAGTGCTTTGGGTCAAAGAAGAACTATAGACCGCCTGACAAGTTTTTTGAGCTTACTGATTGAAGAGTTCGGCGACAGCGACAAGCAGGGTTACTGCTTACCTTACACCCTCACACATGCTCAAATCGGTAGTGCGATCGGCTCAACTAGAGTTACAGTAACCAGATTAATGGGTAAATTACGTCGTCAGGGGGTTATCTCGATTAAGGAAGACAATTCCATCTGCATTCAAGATATTCATCTGCTCAAGAATAATCAAAAGCTATGATTTTTCCCGAAACTTTATTTTTCTCAAAAATTCATTTTTGTCCTCAAAACTTATTAAAAAGCCCAATCATTATTAGAATATTAGACAGAAATAGCAAATTAATTGAGTCGAGATGTAAAAAATATCTTAAGATTGACAAGTAAGAAGTTTAACTTTCTTAAAAACTTACTATTTGACAAGACTATAAATCAAGGAGAATATATATGGCGCTCGTACCCATGCGTCTGCTTTTAGAGCACGCTGCCGAAAATGATTATGGTATCCCAGCATACAACGTTAACAATATGGAGCAAATTATCTCCATTATGGAAGCTGCTAATGAGGCAGATAGCCCCGTGATTCTTCAGGCTTCTCGCGGCGCACGTAAATATGCAGGAGAAAATTTTCTACGCCACCTAGTTTTAGCAGCAGCAGAAAGCTATCCTCATATTCCGATTGCTATGCACCAAGACCATGGTAATAGTCCTGCAACGTGCTATTCTGCCATACGCAATGGTTTTACTAGCGTTATGATGGATGGTTCTTTAGAAGCAGATGCCAAAACCCCTGCTAGTTTTGAATATAACGTTAATGTAACAGCTGAAGTAGTTAAAGTAGCTCATTCTGTTGGAGCTAGTGTTGAAGGTGAACTTGGTTGTTTAGGTTCTCTAGAGACTGGACAAGGTGAAGCAGAAGATGGGCATGGTTTTGAAGGTACGTTAAGTAAAGACCAACTACTAACCGATCCCGATGAAGCAGTCGAATTTGTAGAACGTACTCAAGTTGATGCTTTAGCAGTAGCTATTGGTACTAGCCACGGCGCTTATAAATTTACTCGCAAGCCTACAGGTGAAATTTTAGCCATCAGCAGAATTGAAGAGATTCACCGTCGTTTACCCAATGTTCACTTGGTAATGCACGGCTCTTCCTCTGTGCCTCAAGAATGGATTGATATCATTAATGCGAACGGTGGTAAAATTCCTGAAACTTATGGTGTACCAGTAGAAGAAATCCAAAAAGGTATCAAGAGTGGTGTTCGTAAAGTCAACATCGATACTGACAATCGCTTGGCAATCACTGCTGCTATTCGTGAGGCAGCGGCTAAAGATCCTTCTAACTTTGACCCCCGCCATTTCTTGAAGCCTTCTATCGCATACATGAAAACTGTATGTCTTAGACGCTATGAAGCTTTTGGTACTGCTGGCAATGCTGGTAAAATCAAGCAGGTTTCCTTGGATGATTTCGCTGCTAAATATGCTAAAGGTGAATTGTCTACTAGCTCGAAGAAAGCAGTTTCTGTCTAAAACCTTGAGCAGTTGATAATTTAAATATAATCTCAGATTAATAATCTCAGATTAAATGAGTGGTTGCTATAAACTACTCGTTTTTTTTAGGCTACCGAAATAGACTAAATTAATACCAAATTGAATAGCTTTGACTACACATTGATCGTAAGGGCGCATTGCCATGCGCCCCTACACAAACGATCTGTTGTCTTTTAAATTTAAAACGGTATAACTTCTCAAAACCTTCACGACTCCGAACTCCAGTTGTGAAGGTTTTTAGTTTATAGCAATACGAACTTTTATTAGGACACTCATTACTCGTTACTCATTACTTACGAGCAATCAAATAAACTTGTCTTAACGTAACTTTGTACGGCTATAGTAGCGATCGCTAAGTTGTTAGTTTCACTCTTTTCAGTTAACAGAAGATTTAATTCTAACTCCAGTTGATTTTTACAGTTAATAATACTGAAGACATCTGAATAATATAAAGCTATAAAATAATTAATTATTTTTTCTTCTCTAATCTAATATGGCAACTCCTGGTTAGAGGATTTAAACCCTAAACCCTGTACAAGTTATCTAATTGGTAATGGGCAACAGGGTTTTAATATTTTTACACGATTAATAATCTGTACCTCTAATCAAAAAGAACTCTTTCAAATGTTGCTTATAAAAAAATAATTTTATTGCCTTTAAATAGATAAATAAAGCTTCAGGATGAATATATTTGACGATTATAAAATCAGCGAAAAATTTTATGATGATTCTCACTATCATATTTATCGAGCAACTCGACAGTCAGATAGAATTGATGTACTACTCAAAACTATCCCTCCACAGCTTTCAAATTTAAAATCAGTAACTTGGTTGAAAAATGAGTACCAAATACTGCAAAACTTGAATTTAACAGGAATTATCAAACCTTATAGACTGCAAAAATACAACAACAGTTTGGCTCTGATTTTAGAAGACTTTGCTGGAGAATTTCTAGATCAGTTTCTGGAACTCAAAAAACCTTTACAGAGTGATTTTTTAACTATTGCCATTCAATTAGTAACAATTATCCAAGAGCTACATCAAAATCAGATAATTCACAAAAATCTCCAACCTTCTAGTATCCTGATTAATCCAGAAACTCTAGAAGTAAAAATTACTAATTTCGATATTGCCACTAATGTTGTCAAAGAAAATCCCAACTCTCAGCAATTAGAAGCTACAAACATTGCTTACATTTCTCCAGAGCAAACTGGGCGCATGAATCTCCCTCTGGACTACCGCACTGACTTATATTCCTTAGGGGTTATTTTCTATCAAATACTGACTGGGAAACTCCCTTGTCAGGCTGAAGATTCATTACAGTTAATGCACTGTCATCTTGCTCAAACACCAGATTCTCCTCATCAACTAAATCCAGACATAGACGAAACTATCTCATCTATCGTAATGAAACTCCTGGCGAAAAATCCCGAGGATAGATATCAGAGTGCCAACGGAATTAAAGCCGATTTAGAAATCTGTCAAATTCAGTATCAGCATCATGGCAAAATTAAACCATTTGACCTAGGAACAATAGACCGACGCAGCCAATTTGTAATTCCTCAGAAACTTTATGGTCGTTCATCTGCAATAGATACTCTCGTCTCATCCTTAGACAGAGTTTATTCTGGGGCAACAGAAATAATTTTGGTCAGTGGTAGTTCAGGGATGGGTAAGACTTCGGTGATTTGTGAAGTCACCAAACCAATCGTTAAACAGAAAGATTTTTTCCTTACTGGCAAGTTTGAGCAATTAAAAAGAAATATACCTTATGAAGCAATAATTCAGGCATTTCGGAGTTTAATCCGACAGTTATTAACTGAAAATACAGACAATATCAAAGTCTGGCAAGAAAAAATACTATCCGTAGTTGGCAAAAATGGCAAGGTGATTACGGATATAATACCTGAACTAGAGCTAATTATTGGTTCTCAACCAGATGTAATTAAATTACCCACCAAAGAAAATCAAAATCGCTTTAATACCGTATTTGAAAAGTTTGTTAGAATTTTCGCCCAGCAAGAACATCCTCTGGTTATGTTTCTGGACGATTTACAGTGGGCAGATTCAGCTTCTCTAAAACTAATTGAGCTTCTATTAAGCAATTCAAATAGCCAATATCTGCTCATAATTGGAGCATATCGGGATGATGAAGTTAACTCTACTCATCCCTTGATACAAACTATTGAGAAGATACAGCAAAATACTCGTATTAGTAATATTGCCCTGCAACCTCTGACTTGTGATGATATTAACCAGTTACTTGTAGATACTTTACATTGCCAACCAGAACAATCTTGCCCTTTGGCTGAGTTGCTTTTTGATCGCACCCGTGGCAATCCTTTTTTTCTGAATCAATTGCTGCAAACTCTCCACGCCGAAAAACTTTTAACTTTTAATTTTAGTAGTTGGAGTTGGCAATGGCAGCTTGAGGAAATTCAGTCTACTCCAATTAGTAATTTTAATGTACTGGAATTAGTCGTTAGAAATATCGAAAAACTGCCTCAAGCATCTCAAGAGGTATTAAAATTTGCTGCTTGCATTGGCAATCAATTTGATTTAGCAATTTTAGCGATCGCCTCTGGCGGTGGGCGGAGCGCAATCGCCCGAAACCACAGTCAAGCTGAAATAAATCAAGAATTGGCAAATCTCCTTCAAGCTGGAATTATTCTGCAAGTTCAAAAGCAACCAAACCCAACTTATAAATTTTTACACGATCGCGTTCAACAAGCTGCTTATTCACTACTTAACGAAGCAGAAAAAAAACGTATTCATCTTCAAATTGGTCAATTTTTGCTTGAGCAGACTAGTCCAACAGAGATCGAGGAAAAAATCTTTAATCTCGTGAATCATCTTAATATCGGGAGGGATTTAATCACCGAAGATTCGTTTACCAATCGTCTGGGAAAATTAAACTTACTTGCCGGAAAAAAAGCCAAGACTGCAAATGCCTATGAATTAGCAGCTAATTATTTGGATACTGCATTAGAATTACTTTCTCCATCTAGTTGGGAAGATAATTACGATTTAACGTTAAAAGTCTATTTACAAGCCTTAGAAGTGCAATATATGCAAACTAATTTTGAGCGTGCTGAACAGTTAGGAAATACTATTCTGATTCAAGCTAGATCGGTACTAGAAAAAGTCAGAGTTCATAAAATAAGGATTCATGCCTATATTGCTCAAAACCAGATGCAATTGGCTGTAGATACAGGGTGGCAAGTTCTGAGTCTACTAAAAATACCTCTACCAGATGATCCCAAACAAGCTCAAGATCTTCAAGCTCTCCTTAATTTTGAAAGCGATTACTCTCCGCGTACACTTCCTGAACGCATTGAATCCTTCAAAAATCTTCCTGAAATGGCTGATGACTATAGTAAGGCAGCGTTGGAAATCTTGGCGACTATTATTCCTCCTATTTATATTGTCAAGCCTCAATTGTTTCCCTTAGCAGCCTTAACAATGGTCGACCTTTGTCTACATTATGGCAACTCTCGACTCTCTCCTGTTGCCTATGCTCTTTATGGTTTGCTGTTATGTGCTAAGGGAAATATTGATGCTGGATATCAATTGGGCAAACTAGCCCTAAAGCTTCAAGAACAATTTGATGTTAGAGAAATTAAACCTAAAGTAGATTTTATTTTTAACAATATGATTCGCCATTGGCGAGAACCAGCGATTTCTACTTTAGACCCTTTTTTAAAGGGAATTCAAGAGGGAATAGAAGTAGGTGATGTCGAGCACGCTTGCTTTCATGCTACAAATTACTGTGCCTATCTTTTTTTTGCGGGAGAGCCTTTGCCCTCAGCTGATAAAAAATCCTTCAACCAAATCAGTATAATCCAAAATTTTAAACAGGATTTTCAGTTTAATTATGCTCGAATTTGGCGACAACTCAATCTCAATTTGCAAGGACTAGCGGAAGACAAGTTGCTATTAATTGGCGAAAGTTTTAATGAATCAAAAATGCTACCCTTGTGGCTAGAAGCTAATGATGCTATGTCACTGTTTGCTTTCTATCTCGCTAAAATGATTCTCTACTATTTCCTTAAGGATTTTCCACAGGCAATTGAACATGGTCGTAAAGGAAAACAATACTTAGAAGCCGCAGTAGGGAGAATGGGCTTTTCTGTATATCATTTTTATTGTTCTTTAGCTATGTTGGCAATACATCGTGATAAATTAAGCATTGAATTAACCGATTTGCAAGAAATAATATCTTATCAACAACTAATTCGCCAATGGGCTGTCCATGCTCCAGAGAATAATCTACACAAATACGAGCTAATAGCAGCCGAGATGGCTAGAGTCTTAGGTAAAAATGAGCAAGCAATCGAGCATTATGATAAGGCAATTACAGAAGCAGGCAAGTCAGGATATACTCACGAAGCTGCATTAGCAGAAGAATTAGCAGGAGAGTTTTATTTATCACAAGGTAAAACTAAAATAGCTGGGTATTATTTGACTGATGCCTATTATGGATATTGGCGTTGGGGAGCTCTAACTAAAGTAAGAGATTTGGAAGCAAAATATTCTGAATTATTAACTCGTATTCCCATAACGGATTACATCTCCGCAGCGCACTGGCTGGGAAAAACGGATCAAGACAGTTGGAGGTCGCCTCCAATCGAAGCTTTGGAGATGCTCTCTCTCTCGACATTGCCTCCTCCCCTGGAGAAAACCTCCAAAGACAATTCTTCGGCTTCTTCTGATTCGGTTCAAATCGATAGCCAGTCAGAAAGTCTGGCAACATTAGATTTATTTTCAGTAATTAAAGCCTCTCAGGCTATTTCTTCAGAAATCATTTTGGATAATTTGCTATCTAAAATGATGGAAATAGTTATGGAAAATGCGGGAGCGCAGAAAAGTATCTTATTTTTACAACAGAATTCATCCTGGATTGTAGCTGCTGCGGCAACGATGATTCCAGAAAAAAATGTCGATCTTCCTTATATTCCTGTAGCAGAATATCTAGACTTGCCACACACTATCTTTAACTATATTCAAAGTAGCCGCAGCACAGTTATTTTAGATCGGGCTAGCAAAGAAGGAATGTTTACTAATGATCCTTATATCATCGAATATCAACCAGAATCTATTCTAGGTTGCCCCATGATTTATAAAAATCAATTGCAGGGAATGATTTATCTAGAAAATAAGCTAATTAGTGGGGCTTTTACACCTGAGAAATTAGAAGTATTAAAAGTTTTACTGTCTCAAGTTTCAATTTCCATTGAGAATGCTCGTCTGTATAAAAATCTGGAAGACCATGCCTCGGTGAAAAAATCTTTAAAACAAAAAGAAATTTTACTCAAGGAAATACATCATCGAGTCAAAAATAATTTATTTGTAGTTTCTAGTCTTTTAGAATTTCAAAGTAGCTATGTTGAAGATCCAGAAATAATAAAACTACTGGAAAACTGTCAAAGCCGGATTACATCAATGGCATTAGTACACCAACATCTTTATGGTACTACTTCACTAGATAGAATAAATTTCGCTCAATACGTGAATTCCTTACTCGACAATCTTACTTATTCCCAAGGATGTAAAGAAAGAAACATTAATTTTGTGGTTGATATCGAGGATATGGAGCTAAACATTGAAACTGCCAACCCTTGTGGTTTGATTATAAATGAATTAGTTTCTAATGCCCTGGAACATGGGTTTTGCGATCGCGATAGTGGTAATATTTGGTTGAGTTTAAAACAAAATCTAGAAGGACAGAAAGTACTTACAATCCAGGATGATGGTGTGGGCTTTGCAGATGATAAAGATCTATATAATAGTGACTCTTTAGGACTAGAATTAGTTTGTACTCTAGTCGAACAACTTGAAGGTGAAATTAAACTTGATAAGACTAACGGTACTAAAATTGAAATTTTCTTTGATGAGTTAGATTATAAGAGTAGAATTTAAGGATCAAAACGACACATTGGTAAGAGTTGGAAGATACCCAACCCTTACTAGAAGACTGCTTACACTGTTTCTAGTATCTGTTCCCGATCTAGCTTTAGATCTAACGATTGCGATACTTGATCATCTTGAGCATAACTTAAAAGCTTATAAGCCCATTGAGTAAATAGTTCAAATACTTTTTCAACCAAATCAATACTTTTTTGTCGAGTTTCTGCCGAAAGATGTATATTTTCAATAAACGTTCTCACTTCATCGGAGCGAGTATTATGATTTTTCTCAGAATCATGATGATCACTACCAAAATACTGGTATTCTTGGTTGGTAATCAATTGCAATTCGTCAGTAATTTGTTCAGTAAAAGATAAAAAAGTATCAGCAGCAGCTTCCATTGCTTCCATAATTATTAACTTTTCTATGGCTTCGGATTGAACAATATATTTGTAAAGTTCATGAGTTAGAAATCGTGAAGCTTTAGTTTCTTCACTCCACAAAAATCTCAAAGAATCATTCAACTGTAAGGAATAATTAAAACCTAACTTCTCTAGATCTTCTAAAAACCATTGCCAATGAAAATCATCTTCATAAGTATGCTGATTTAATATTGTTTGAATTTTGTCGTTAGTCGGCTCCTGACGCAGAACATATTTACATAAATCGGAAAAACTCATGATAAACGGTGCAGCGTAGGGAGCAAAAGCCAATCTTTTTGCAGGATGTATACTTTTATCTTGCAAAAATTCAAACAAAGGTAACTGAGAATATATTTGTTGTTTTTCTTCGATTAGAGCCAAGATATCTTTCATTACTGTTAATTATTGGTATAAAGAGCTAAGTAAAAAGGAGACAAGTGGTTGATTTTGTTGTCTCAAGCTAATGTAATTTACATTACATTAGCTTGAGGTTAAAGTTTCAGGTATATTTAGTATTGGTTACAGAGCAAAAAAACAGTTGAATTAAGTAAAAATACTTGGTAACTACATTATCTTCTTTGAAAAAAAAAATAAGTGTTTTAACTTACATTTAAGCATAAAGAATTTCTTAAATAAGTAATAATACTGAAATTACTAATTTCAGTATATTTCTTTCTAAACAGCTATATAGTTCAACTAGGAGAAATTGGAATTCAGTTTGATTGCAGTGCGATCGCTCATGGATGATAGTTGAAGAGCGTGCGTTTGCAGTAACTTCAAATAACGAGTATTTTGACTGTTCTCAGAATCGCCGTCCAAAGCGTAGCAGGGTAGGGCAGTGAGTATGTCAAAATAAAGGATTGCAGCAATTATAGAAGAAATGGCAATGAGCGACTTTGATTACGATTTAATTATTATTGGTGCGGGTGTTGGTGGACATGGTGCAGCATTACACGCGGTTAAAAACGGTCTGAAAACGGCAATTATTGAAGCTGGAGATATGGGGGGAACTTGCGTTAATCGTGGCTGTATTCCCTCTAAAGCTTTATTGGCTGCTTCAGGTAGAGTAAGAGAGTTTAGTGATGCTCATCATTTACAAGACATGGGTATTCAACTAGGAGGAGTCCAATTTGATCGTATTGCGATCGCTGACCATGCAACTAATCTAGTAAATAAAATTCAAGGAGATTTAACCAACAGTCTCAAACGTCTTAAAGTAGATATTATTCGTGGCTGGGGTGAACTTGCTGGAACCCAAAAAGTTAAAGTCAGCAGTGATGATGGGGAAAAAACTATTACTGCCAAAGAGATCATGCTTTGTCCTGGTTCTGTTCCCTTTGTCCCCAGAGGCATAGAAATTGATGGCAAAACTGTTTTTACTAGCGATGATGCGGTTAAGTTAGAATCTCTCCCTGATTGGATCGCGATTATTGGTAGTGGTTACATTGGCTTAGAGTTTTCTGATGTCTATACTGCCTTGGGTTGCGAAGTAACTATGATCGAAGCCTTAGATACTTTGATGCCTGGCTTCGATCCCGACATTGCTAAAATCGCTAAAAAAGTTTTACTCGATAAACGTGATATTGAAACTTATAAGGGTGTCTTCGCTACAAAAATTACTCCTGGCTCCCCTGTAACGATTGAACTAACTGATGCCAAGACTAAAGAAGTGGTGGAAGTTTTAGAAGTAGATGCCTGTTTAGTAGCCACAGGACGTATTCCCGCTACCAAAAAACTTGGTCTAGAAACCTTAGCCATTGAACTAGATCGACGAGGTTTCATTCCTGTCAACGATAAGATGCAAGTATTGCGCGACGGTAAACCCGTGCCTCATCTCTGGGCAGTGGGAGATGCTACTGGTAAAATGATGCTGGCTCATGCTGCTTCTGGACAAGGTGTGGTAGCTGTCGAAAATATGTGTGGACAAGACAAGGAAGTCAATTATCGTTCTATTCCCGCTGCTGCTTTCACCCATCCCGAAATTAGCTATGTTGGTTTAACTGAAGCTCAAGCTAAGGAATTAGGCGAACAAGAAGGGTTTAAAGTATCTGCAGTTAAATCTTTTTATAAAGGTAATTCTAAAGCATTAGCAGAAGGTGAAACTGAAGGTATTGCTAAGGTAATTTATCGTCAGGATACGGGAGAATTATTGGGAGTACATATTATTGGTATCCATGCCTCCGATTTAATTCAAGAGGCGGCTAATGCGATCGCCAAAAAAGAATCTGTACAAAACCTCTCTTTTAATATCCATACTCATCCAACTCTGTCGGAAGTTCTCGACGAAGCCTATAAACGCGCTCAGGTAGTAGGTGTTTAATTAATTCAGGGAAGCGATCGCGAAGCCTGGACGGAGTCCAATCGCCCTGAGGGCGGTGAACTGAAGCCCTATCGAGCGATCGCCTCTGTTATTTCAAATATTTGAGATTAAAGTATCTGCGTAGAAATTATCCCCAACAACTTGAGATTAAAATTGTTAACCTGATTTAAAGCCTGGGTAAATAAAGATTTTTTAGTTTTGTTAATCGCTGCTGTCATTAAAATCCCATCTGTATGGGTAGCCAGAAAAACACTATCCATACTTTCCAAAATAGGTGATGTATTATAAATGATTAAATCAAATGATTGCCGAAATTCTTCAATTAGTTGTTGCATTTGATTTGATGATAATAGTTTTGAAGAATCTGCGGGTATTTGCCCAGAAGCCAAAATAAAAAGATTGTCTCTATGAGAAGAGGGCTGAATAACTTGGTTCAAATCAGTTTGATTAGTTAATAGCTCGCTCAATCCTACTTTATTAGCTGAGTAAGACTTAACTTGAAGTTGGGGATGAGAAAAAGTGGCATCTACCAATAGTACTTTTTGACCTGTAGCTGCTGCGGTATCAGCCAGATTCCAAGCAATTGTCGGTTGCTCATCATCCTCTATAGCAGAAGAAAGGACTAATGAACGTATCGGTGGTTCAGTAAAGCGAAACCGAAGATTAGTATAAAGGGTTCTGAAAGACTCAAAAATAGATTCAGGATTATGGTTACTATCTTCATACTTAACTAGGAGTCCAGAGTTGGTAGCGTTAGGCAACCGTTCGGGTGAATCATTCCAGGTAATATTGCCCAATAATGGTAGCTTCGTGGTTTCTTCAATATCTTCGGCAGTATAGAAAACATTGTGAGATTTTTCTAAAAATGCAGTTGCAACTATTCCCGCCAGTAAACCGCCTATTAGGGCGGCTAATAACTTTTTCTCTGAATTCATGGGAATTGGCTGAGGATTCCCTTTCTCATCCATCTTCAGTTGAGGTTTAGACACTATCTCCCAAGGAACCTGGCTTTGGGCTAATTCCACACTCAAAGTATCTTTCTGAGTCAGAAGTTGTTGAAGAGTTCGATTAGCGATTTCTAACTCTTGCTGAAGCTGGGTATATTGGCGAGCTATTTGGGGAATCTTCCTTGCTTCCCACTCAAACTCATTGATAGTCCTAGATAAAGAATTATTCTGCACCTCCAACTGCTTAATTTGATTGATTGTCTCAACTAGTTCCTGAGTCATTTTCGAGAGAATTGAATTTTGCGAGTTCAACAAAAGAGGAATACTACCTCCAGTTGGAGAACTCCCTAGCAAAATTCGCCTTCTTTCTTGAGCTAACAAGTCTAGTAAATTCTGACGTTTTACCTCTAGTCTTTGGATATTAGGGCTATTAACTTGATAAAGTACCGAATTAATGGCAATTTCACTTTCTACATTTTTATATTTTTCCAGTAGCGATTTATAGTTAGGATCTTCACTCAAAGTCGTGATGGCAATTGCTTCATCTGGGTTGACTTTTAATTGCCGTTGTAAGCTTTCTTTCAGGGTTTTGAGTTTATTCAGTTGGTTTTGAGTTTCAAATTTCTGTGTTTTGAGTTTACGAATTTGTTCTAATAAATTATTTCCCTTAGATTGAGGATCGATTAACTGATTTTGTTCCTGTAAATTTTGTAGATTTGCCTGTAATCTATTTACTCGATTGTATAAATCAGGCAATTGTTGTTCAATAAATTCAACTCCCTGACCAATACGAGTTTTCCGCTCCTCAAGGGAGTAACTTAAATATTTTTTAGCAGTTTCTTCTAAAATTAACTGTACTAGTTCTGGATCTGAATTTTGATAATTAACTTGAATAATTTTCGTTTGCTCAATCGGACTGGAACCGAGACGTTCAATTGCTAATTTATCTTTGAGTTTTTCCAAACTAAGTTTTGGATACTGAGTTTGAATTTCCTGAACAATAGAAGACAACATTCCTGGACTCTTGAGAAGAGCAATAATCGTCGAATAGTCCATTTCTAATTGTCTTAAATCTACTTGTTGACTAGAACCAGTTAGGGTACTAGGTGCAGTAAGTATACCTTCTGAACTTACAGGTTCGACCAACAGTTGAAAATTACCAGTATAGGTAGGTAGGCGATTACTGTACCAAGCTATGGCTGTAGCTAATGCTGTAATACCAGCAATTGGCACTACATTTCGCTTAATAGTTCTCAAGATAGAAATAATATTCAACTCTTGTTGAGCAGGAAGGAGTAAATTTTGTTCGGAATCGATTAGTGACTTTTGCATTTTCGATTTTTAGATTTTCTCTATATAATTTTCAAGATATTTAAAAATAGTTACCAGTTGATAAATTAAGTGTTCTTTGATTAGTACAAAAGACAAAGATCGAGATTTAATTATCAAAATGAATTAATACTATATTTTTTATAAGGCTTTTTTGATAAGCAATGTATAACAGATTTTTTATAAAAAAATCACAAAATGTTATTTATTTTAAACATATATTAGCTATGTAAAAAAGAGAGATAATTAGCTAGATTATTTTTCGAGCGCAATAGTTTTTCCACCTTTTCTCTATCGTAATTTTGAGATGTAATAATCTTATTGAGCTGATGATTTTCAGTAAAATCTTTTAATTCTTCAAGTTGAGGTGGAAAATATTTTTTCTTAACCGATTGCATATAATTCGTCTCCTTAAGCTATTTTAAAATTAAATTTTTAATATCATAAAAAACAGAAATATTTACAAATAAACTAAATGTTATTTTAAGTAGGCAATTCTCGTTAAATGATTTTGTATTTATTAGATAAATCAAGCAATAGACTCGTTACTAATTTCAATTAATTCCTTTTTAGCTAGCTGCTCTAAAATTGTTAATAGATCGCGCAAACATACTTCAGGAGTGACCGAGTATTCTTGGATAATAGTGTCACGAATATCTGTGATCGATTGCGGCTCTTGAATCAGCCTCCAGATAAATGTTCCTATTTCGTTCAAACTAAAATATGAACCAGATTGGGTGTGAAAAATAATTGCACCACTGGCAATTTCAGCGGAGATCTGTTCTGGGGCTGCTGATACTTGGGATGATAGAGAGAATATTGGCTCGGCAATTTCATCTCTTTCAGTTTTTACCCATTGCTGCTGACGGTTAAAAATAAAGGCTAGATATACTGGCAGTTGTTTTCTAAACAGATACCAAGGTATGGTGAGCAAGGTTTTAAGTGGTGCATCATTACGAGCAAACTTGATCCAAGCTCCGATAAGAGAAATAAATAAGAGAACTCCTGATATTGTCGATAAAATAGGAATTCTCCATTCTCCCTGCAGGATTCCTATCACTAGTCCTCCAGTCATGGCTATAAGCCAGATCATTACTAGTAAAGATAAAGGTAAGACAAATAAATCTAAAGCGATCGCCAGTAAATCCCAACGTCTTTGAACAACCGACTGTTTAAGCAATCTGGGGCATTGAGAAAAAATAGTTTTTAAATGCCCATGGGTCCATCTTTTTTTCTGACTATGAGCGGATTGCTCTTTTTGAGGCAAAATTCCCCTGACTTGAGCCTGGGGACAAAATCTTGGGGGTTTTCCTGCAAGAGCCAAGTCTATACTCAATTGCATATCTTCGACAAGGTTGCTACTATCTAAAGACACTTGAGAAATTACTGACCAGGGAAAAGCCATGCCTGTACCTGTTAATAAACAGGGCAAGTTAAGCTGGTATAAGCCTTGAGGACGAACTAAATTTTTAATTTTAAATGCCAGTGCAGAGAGCAAATTATGAGGATTTGATGTAGCTGGTTGCTCCATTAAATAAACAGCTTGAACTGGTTGCTTGGTTCTCATTACTTCCAAAGCAATTTGATCGATCGCATCTGGTTGAA
The DNA here is from genome assembly GCF_000332195.1 of Pleurocapsa sp. PCC 7319. Classification (NCBI taxonomy): domain Bacteria; kingdom Bacillati; phylum Cyanobacteriota; class Cyanophyceae; order Pleurocapsales; family Pleurocapsaceae; genus Pleurocapsa; species Pleurocapsa sp. PCC 7319. The sequence continues at coordinate 1,985,119 of NZ_KB235922.1, read as the reverse complement.
CAATACAGTCAGCATCAACGATTGCCACTATTTGCGGAGGATTTAACTGAATATAACGAAGACCATAATCCAAGGCATAACCTTTACCAAGATTTAGAGAATCGTTTCTTTCGATTACAGTTACCCCTAACTTTCGAGATAACTCTGCTGTTTTATCATTACAATTATCCGCAATTACTATTAACCGATCTTGATGAGTCAATTGTGGCAGCAATGCTTTCAAAGTTCTGACAATCACTGTTTCTTCATTATGAGCAGGCACCAAGATCGCCATCCTCGGTCTAATTAACTTATTTTGCTCTTTCAACTCATTATTATTAGGTAATAACGCCAAAAAACATTCAGTAAAAAGAATAATAATTTGACTTAGAGTAAAAATTGACATCAAAAAGATAACATCTCTAAAAATTGTTACCAATACATCTATAAACATTTTGGTCCTTGGTTCACTATCTTGCTAATTGAAGAAAACTTAATTTATATCCAATAAGTTATTCTCGTTGAATATAAATCGAATAAGTAATAACAAATAAACATAGTACTTTTGCTTATAATCGTACTCTAAAGCTTAAGTATAACCACGTCAATATCTGATATTTGCCCTTAATAATATCTTTAAATTATTTATTCTTAGATTGATGAAATATTTATATTTACATTCTGGTTGTTGTATTTTTAAGTGTTATAACTAAGTTAGATAATAAATAATATGTCTCTATTTTTTATAAAAAATATTTAATTTGAGACCAAAAAAAGTACTTTTATAAAGTGGTTTGTCTTTTTGTTCTTCTATAGTATTTATTCTCTTTCTTGAAGAATAAAATTTGAAATACAAAGCTTACTTTTATGAAAGATATTTATTTTTTACAATAAAAAAAAGTGTATTTAAATCGATCAAGAACTTTTTTAATTGGCTTGCTTTTGAAATAAGAGTACAGCCTATAATTCACATGATCAATTAATTTTGTAGTGTTTGAAAACCATGCGAACGACACGATGAATTTGAATAATAATCAAGAAAAATATTATGAAAATTGCTTATTTAATTAGTCAATACCCTAAGGTAAGTCATAGTTTTATCAGGCGAGAGATTGCCGCATTAGAAGCAGAAGGAATTCAAGTAGTTCGATATGCAATTCGTTCTTGTGCTGCCGAATTAGTTGATGAAGCGGATAAACGTGAACTGGAGAAAACTAGATTTATTTTAGAAGCTGGTGTAATTAACTTATTAGTTAATTTAATTCTAGTTGCCATTACTAGACCCATACGTTTTCTGGCTACTTTGTGGTTAACGATGAAGATTGGTTGGGGGCAAGATCGAGGTTTATTAATTCACCTGGCTTATCTAGCAGAAGCCTGTGTTTTATTGGGTTGGGTCAAAGCTTCAGCCATATCTCATATTCATGCTCACTTTGCTTTTAATCCCACGACAGTAGCGATGCTATGTCATGAATTAGGGGGTCCTACCTATAGTTTTACCGTTCATGGACCGGAAGAGATTGATCGGGCAATTATTTTATCTCTTGCAGAAAAAATTAAACGGGCAACTTTCGTCGCCGCAATTAGTTCATATTGTAAAAGTCAGCTTTACCGTTGGTGCGATCGCGCCTACTGGTCAAAAATTCATGTGGTTCATTGTGGTTTAGATGAACTGTTTTTAAAACACCAGCTCACTCCCATACCAGATAATTCCCAGTTAGTTTGTGTGGGGAGATTAAATGAGCAGAAAGGTCAGTTGATTTTATTAGAAGCAGCTAGTCAACTAGCTCGGGAAGGACTGGAGTTTAAGCTAACTTTCGTAGGAGATGGAGACTTTCGACCTCAAGTTGAACATGCCATAGCGGAGCTTGAATTAGAAAATCAGGTTGAAATCACTGGCTGGGTTACTAATTCTCAAGTTAGCCAATATATTCTCAATTCACGAGCAATGGTCTTAGCTAGTTTTGCCGAGGGATTACCAGTAGTCATGATGGAAGCCTTGGCTTTAGGTCGTCCAGTTATTGGTACTTATATAGCCGGCATTCCCGAATTAATCGAACACGAAAGTTGTGGATGGTTAGTATCAGCAGGTTCTGTAGAAGATTTAGCCTCGACGATGAGAACTGTTTTACGCCTGCCAGTCAATGAGCTAGAGCATATGAGTCAGCAGGGACGAGAGAAAATTATCCAGCAGCACAATATTTCTGTGGAAGCTAAAAAATTAATTGCTCTGTTTAGAGAATCGAAAAGTAAGACTAGTTCACAAATAGTAAATCTAGACAATAGGTTACTCAAAGAAGTTCACCCCAGCACTATTCAGTAATTTGTAACTGACAGTTAATAATCGCAAACTGAGCAGATCATAAACGGGTGAACGAAAAAAGGTGTGGGAGTTAAATAATAGAGACGCTTTGAGTAACGAGTAAAAAGTAACGAGTAACGACAATTAAAATTTTGGCTACCGTAAATTTCGCTCACCTATCATAAACATTCAATTTTTTTCGACCAAATATTTATGTCATCAGGTACTCTCAAAAAGAAAGCTATTCACGGAACGATTTGGACCATTGTTGGTCATGGAGCAAGTCAAAGTATACGATTGGGCGGTAATCTGATTTTAACTCGTCTGTTAGTACCTGAGCTTTTTGGGCTGATGGCTTTAGTTCATGTATTTATCACTGGCCTAGAATTGTTTTCAGATATCGGCATTGAACCCAGTATTGTTCGCCATCAGCGTGGAGACGATCCTGTTTTTCTGAATACTGCTTGGACAATACAAGTAATACGTGGTTTCGGCATTTGGCTGTGTTGTATTTTAATTGCTTTTCCAGTTGCTCAATTTTATGAAGACCCAAGACTTTTATGGCTGATTCCATTAGTTGGTTTTACTTCTGTTATTTGGGGCTTTACTTCTACCAGTCTGGCTAGCTTTAGCCGCCATATGGAAATTGGCAAGTTAACCCTGTTTGAGATGGGAACGCAGATTATCTCTTTAACAGTTATGCTGGTTTGGGCTTGGCTTAGTCCGACGATCTGGGCTTTAATAGGCGGCACTTTTGTGTCAGCCTTGAGCCAATTATTCTGGAGTCATCGCTTAAATTCAGGAAAACCCAATCGTTTTGCCTGGAATAAAGAGATTATCAGCGAAATAGCTACCTTTGGTAGATGGATATTTTTGTCCACTGCCATGACATTTTTAGCTTCACAAGCAGATCGACTGATTTTAGGGAAGCTTTTCTCCTTTAGTATGCTGGGGGTTTATTCCGTAGCGTTTACCTTTGCCAGTTTACCAGAGCAAGTGATTCAAAATGTTAGTAATAATGTCATCTTTCCAGTCATTGCTCAATACGCAGATTTACCACGTAAAAGTCTGAGAGCCAAAATTATCAAAAAACGAAAGTTTATTCTCATTGGGCAAGCCCTCTTCTTGACTCTCTTAGTTACCTTTGGAGATTTGCTAATTATTCAACTCTACGATGAGCGGTTTATTCAAGCTGCTTGGATGTTACCCATATTGGCGTTAGGACTTTGGCCTGTAATGTTATCCGTAACCATTGATCGAGCATTACTAGTGATTGGCAATCCCAGTTATTTGGCTTTTGGACATATTGTTAAATTCACATATATGTTAATCGGATTACCTTTAGCTTTCTCTCAAATTGGGGTTTTGGGAACGTTGATTGTCATCGCTTTAAACGATCTTCCTTTTTATGCAGTGGTTTCTTATGGTCTTTGGCGAGAAAAGCTGACAGTAATTTTACAGGATCTTCAGGCAACCCTATTACTGATTGGGTTACTAACTTTATTTTTAACAGGACGTTATTGGTTGGGCTTTGGATTACCGATTGACGGAATTTTATAACAACTTTAATCAACGCTAAAAACTAGCAACATTCATCAGAAAACCTCACCAATTTGATCTCTAGCTATGACACCTCAAGCACAACTTGTTACGATCGCCTGGACACCATTTGTAATCTATCTATTTCATCGTTTTTCCTCACAAAAAGCGGTGGTTATCAGCTTTATTGGGGGAGCGCTATTTTTGCCACAGTTGGTAGAATTTCCTCTACCCTTAATTCCCGACTATACGACTTTATCTGCTGCTTGCTACAGTGTTTTGTTAGCTACTTGCCTATGCGATCGACAACGCCTTCGACTGTATAAATTTGGCTGGTTAGATCTGCCAATGATAGTTTGGTGCCTTTGTCCTTTTGCTTCATCAATTACTAATGGTCTAGGTATTTACGACGGTTTATCGGCATCTTTAGGAACTTTAGTTATCTACGGAGTACCTTATTTTCTAGGTCGAATATATCTCAATAACCTTACTGGAATGCGCCAATTAGTAATTGGTATTTTTCTTGGTGGATTAATATATGTTCCTTTGTGTCTGCTCGAAGTTGCCATTAGCCCCCAACTGCACAACATAATTTATGGCTATCACGGTATTGAAGAGTTTACTCAATCAATTCGTTATGGCGGCTTTAGACCCAATGTCTTTATGGAACATGGTTTGAGTGTGGGGATGTGGATGATGGCTGCAACGTTAATTGGTATTTGGTTATGGCAAGCCAATATCATCAAGAAAACTGGCGGCTTCAATTATGTCTTTCATATAGCCTGGTGTGTACTAGTTTTGCTGATTACATTTTTGTTAGTCAAATCCACTGGTGCATATTTATATCTTTTATTGGGAGTAGTTATTTTGTTTGTTGCCAAGTGGTTCCGAACAGCTATACCTCTGTTAGTTTTGATAGTGATGATATCCTCCTATATATTTTTGGGAGCAACTGGGGCTTTAACTGGAGAGCGATCGGATCGAGTTGTCTCTATTGCTGGAAATATAGTGGGACCAAATAGAGCGCAGTCACTAGAGTTTAGATTAGATAATGAAGAGGTATTGGGAGAAAAGGCTCGCCAAAAAATGATATTTGGTTGGGGAGGATGGGATCGTAACCGTGTTTTTGAGTTTAACTACCAAGGAGAATTAAAAGATACTACTATTACAGATAGCTTGTGGATTCTCGCTTTTGGAATCAATGGTAGTGTAGGTCTGATTGCCATATTTAGCTCCTCATTATTACCTGCATTGAGTTTCTTTTGGTTGGGTTATCCAGCCAGTTCTTGGTTTAATCCTAAAGTTGCACCAGCAGCAATGCTAGCAACGATTACAACTTTATATATGCTTGACTGCACATTAAATAATCAGTTTAATCCAGTCTTTACCCTCGCATCTGGAGGAATAGCGGGATTAGTGTTAAGCAGGCAGAACTTTAATAGTTTAAGGGAAGTTGATCGTCTTTCTCCAACTTTGATTAGGGGTTATTCCGATTCAACATAATCATACTGAATTGATGTTTTATTGTTCTTAAAACAGATATACCTCTCCAGTTATCAAGCTTTCCTGAATTCCCGTGAGATGAAGAATTGATGAAACACAAAGATATGTTACTCGTTTTGCCTGTGCCTTTTCGAGTCCAAGGAAATAAACTATTTTTTGAATCCCAAGCTTGTAATGGCTTAGAGCAATGGGCCAATAATTTCGAGTCAGTTATTGTAGCTGCACCAGTCATTCCTGAGTCATTAGCGGCACAAGATGCAACGACGACTTGGCGAAATACATCTTCACTAGCTACTCCTAATCGATTTGAACTGCTTCCATTGCCTTGGGCTTACTCACCATTAAAATTTATTTCCTGCTACATTTCAGTGCGTGCTTCTCTAGCAGAGTTAATTTCTCGTTGTCGCTATCTTCAATTTGCAATTGGGGGCTTGTTTGGTGACTGGGCAGCGGTTGCAGCGCTGGAAGCTCATAAACAGTGCCGAGCCTATGCCATCCATACCGATCGTGTCGAACATGAAGTCATACTGAACCTAACCAGGAGGGCAAAACTACAAACACGAATTAAGACTGGGGTCATGGCGGCTTTAATGGCTAGATACCACAAGTGGATTATTCAAAATTGCTCTCTTGGTCTTTGGCATGGAGATGATTGTTTTTCTGCATATAGTCCTTTTTGCCAAAATAACTATCTAATTCACGACATCCATACCAAGGAATCCGACTGTATAAGCGATATAGAACTTGCTGAAAAAATCCAGTCTGTTACTAGCGGTCAGAAAATCCGCATCTGTTATGTAGGACGGATAGATCCAATGAAAGCTCCTCTGGACTGGGTTAGAGCAATAGGAAAAGCTAGGGATTTAGAAGCAGACTTCCACGCTACTTGGATTGGTTCAGGGATTTTGTTAGCACAAATGAAGGTAATGATTGCCAATTTAAATCTCAATTCTTATATTGAGCTGCTTGGATTTGAACAATACCGGGATAAGTTGCTTAAAAGAATAAAGGAATCTCATCTTATGCTCTTTTCTCACGTCACTCCAGAATCTCCACGCTGTTTAATCGAAGCTCTAGTTTGTGGAACACCTATTATTGGCTACCGAAGTAAATATGCTGAAGAGCTTATTCAAGACTTTGGTGGTGGTATGTTAGTGCCTACTAAAGACTGGAGGCAATTGGGAGAACTTATCGCTAGCTTGTCAAAAGATCGACTACGCTTATCTCAACTAATTAAGGAAGCTAGCAAAAACGGGAACAGATTTAATGATGAAACAGTTTTCCGTCAGCGAAGTAAATTGATTAAAGAACACCTACCTTAATTTTGAATTGTGAAAATTTTAGTCTCTAAAAAATAATTAGGATTCAATAATTTACTTATTTTACATGGTAATACCTTGATGTCTTATACAATGAAGCAGAATGATGCCAACTCTTTAATAATTGTTATTGTTAACTATCGGACACCTGAGCTAACTATCGATTGCTTGCGCTCCCTAGTAGATGAAGTGCGATCGCTAGCAGGTACAAGTGTCGTCGTTACCGACAATGCTTCTGGAGACGTCTCAGTTGCCAGAATTCAAGCTGCGATTGAAACTGAGGGATGGAACAACTGGGCATCAGTAATGCCGCTACAACATAACGGTGGCTTCGCCTTTGGTAATAATGCTGCGATCCGTTCAGTATTAAAGTCAAATAATCCTCCCTCATACTTTTTATTGCTCAATCCAGACACGATCGTTCGCCCTAATGCGATCGATATATTAGTAGACTTTATGAATCGACATCCACAGGTGGGAATTGCTGGCAGTCGTTTAGAAGATCCTGATGGTACGCCCCAGAGGTCAGCTTTTCGTTTTCCTAGCTTGCTAAGTGAGCTGGATTCTGGTTTGCATCTCGGCATAGTTACTAAGTTACTGTCAAAATGGGTAGTTGCACCGCCAGTACCCAAAGATAAATGTCAAACTAATTGGGTTGCGGGAGCTAGCATGATTATCCGTCGTGAAGTGTTTGAGCAGATAGGCTTAATGGATGAAGGTTATTTCATGTACTCTGAAGAAATGGACTTTTGCTTACAAGCAAAGAGAGCTGGCTGGAGCTGTTGGTATGTACCTCAAAGTCGAGTTGTTCATTTGGTTGGACAAAGTTCAGGTCTCAATAATACAAAATGTCCTTCTAAACGTTTGCCACAGTATTTGTTTGATTCAAGGCGGCGATATTTTCTCAAAAACTATGGTTGGCTATATACTGCTCTGGCCGATCACACTTGGGCTTCTAGTTATGTATTGTGGCAGTTACGTCGAGTAATTCAAAGAAAGCCATATGAAGATCCACCGAAGTTATTAATTGACTTTCTTCGCAATAGTTTTTTCATCAGAGGAGGTAAATTTAATCCTCCTAAAACCTCGTAATCTTATTGAGACGTGTGAAAAAGATTCAATGTCATCAAGAAATTGTCAAAAAAACTTGAACCAAGGATAGGGAGTTTTCCCAATTACAATGCTTCTTTACCTGTGTGTTCATCCTTTCCTTTTTAGGACTACCTAGTATTTGAACCTTGTACGGGTCAAGCTAGAGCGATCGCTAACCTGTTTCCTAACATTAGTCACAAGTTAAGGAAATTAGAAAAAAGTCAAGAGCAATTAGAAATTGTGTGAAACTCAAGATTAGCAGTCATTTGAGCGATTCAGTTGTTTAAATTTACCTCTTGAGCGTATTTCTTTAAAAATGACTTAACTTTTATATTCGATCAGATTGATTTTTCGCCCTAGTCTTCTATAGAGATGATACTTAATCTGACCTTGCACTTGAGGAAATTTACTTATTACACAAAAAGTAGCGTATGCAATAGAATCCTTTAGATTATATTTTCGTTGTTTCAGCGAGCAATAAATTTTGTATGTCATTAGTAAATAGCCAAATAGCAGCAAAAAACTCCAACCTTTGCTGGGTAAGATTGTTCCCAAGGTCAATATAGGTAAGATTAACCCCCAAAACCAGATACTTTTGCTTTCTTTAATCCAGTGTCGTTCTGGACTGCTACCATATAACCAAGAACCTTCAGCGTAGGCATAGCCAGCTCTTACAGATCTTTGCCACCATTGTCTAAACTTAGTTATGTTTGCATCATGTAAAGTCATCTCTGCATCTATGCGCAGGATTTTCCATCCTTGTTGACGCAATCGCACACATAATTCTGGTTCTTCTCCAGCTATCAAGGTAGGATTAAAGCCTTGTACTTGTTGAAAAGCTGTTACGCGAATCATGGAATCACCACCACAGGCTTTAACTTCTCCTGTAGGAGTATTCCATTCAATGTCGCATAATAAATTATAAATAGATTTTTCCGGAAACCTCTCCCGACGACGACCACAGACAACAGCAAGGTTTGATTGTGCGGCAAATTTTGCTTGGGCAGTTACTAACCATTTGGCTACTACTTCGCAATCTCCATCTACAAACTGAACTAGTTCGAGCTGTGGCTCTTTTTGCATTAGAGTAGAAAATCCGATATTCCTAGCACGAGCTGCTGTAAAAGGTTGGGACATATCAAGCTCAACTACATCTATTCCTAAAGACTGAGCTGTCTTTACACTGTTGTCTGTCGAACCAGAATCAACATAAACAATATTGGCTACTTTTCCCACAACGGAACGCAGACATTGGCGAAGTAATTCTCCTTCGTTTCGTCCAATGACAACTAATCCCAGCTGTTTAATGATTTTTGGCTCACTTTCCAATTCCAGCTTTGCTTTCATAAAATTGTTGTTCTAGTTAATTACCCTATACAAAATGGAAGATTATAAAAGCTATACATTTATGTTGCCCTGAAATCATATCAAACCAATCATTTACAATCACATTTACAATCAGTAGAGAGCAAAATTATTATCAGCGATCAGCTTCGCTGGTGCGTGGAGCACAATCGCGATCCTGAGGAAAACCAAGTTTTCTTTAATAACAAGTATGATGCAAATATTTTGGGGCTAATTCAGAGATTATTTTCAGGATTTTTACTGCTAATAACTCTAGCAGGTACACCAACTGCCGTTGCTCCTGCTGGCACGTCACATAAAACTACAGCATTAGCACCAACATTAGCACCATTACCAATCGTGACATTGCCAAAAATTTTTGCTCCCGCACCGATATTGATTTTCGTACCCAATTGTGGTGCATCATCTGAACGATCTAGGTGACGATTTCCTAAAGTTACTCCTTGACGGATAATACTATCGTCGCCAATCGAACAGTTACCATGAATAACAATGCCACTCTGATGTTCAAAGATCACACGGCGACCAAGCTTGACTGTATATGGCAATTCAATTCCATAGACATTGCGAACTCTGCGATATAAAGCCCGATAGAGCATACTAAATAGGGCTCGCAGCAGTTTAGGTTTAATCATCATTCTCCATACTCCGAAACGATGAATGGCGACAGCTTGAAAACCTGGCTTAGTCCAATCACGTCCGTGAGCAATCCAGTCTTCTTTGATTTGTTGCCAAAGTCCTAAGCTAACAAGATCTGCTTCATCGTAGCTTGTGGTTATTTCTAGTTTAACGATCATAATAAGCTAATAATATATTTATATTTATTAAAATTGCGATATTTGAGCTGAAGAGGGTAATAATGCACCATCATCCTTCATAGTAGAGAGCAATAAGGGTGAGAATTGAGTAAGATCGACATTGGTAGAAATTAGGGAAACTTGACTATGGTTAGGTCGAATGTTAGTTAGTTTCCAGCGAAAAGTATGAAGTACATCCCATGTAGCTTCTGGCTGCTGTACATCGTAATTTTTGACCCCAACTAAATTGGTAATAAATTCAATCGATTCTCCAGGTTGAAGACGGTAATCTGCTGGAGCATCGACAAAAACTAGCTCAAATTGTCCTAAATTATTAGGGTTTTGAAAATGATGACGTTGCTTGCAGCGATCGCAATCAACCAGATCCCAATAAAAGGGAAGATCATCTGCCGGATCGTAGTGATATCCACCCCTGGGAGGATCGTTGTAAGGTGTAGATAATTGCTGTCCTGCTTGATTAGTAATGCCGTAGGGGTCTTTTTCCACATAGCTCACCCAATTAAAATGATCGTAACCTAAACTAGACGCTAGCTGATTTAAGTCAATATTTTCACCTTGACTATTTTTGGGAGCAAACTGAGTGACTATCCTGGAGCCTAGAACTCGATGAGTGATAGCTTGAGCAAAAGCAAAATTCTGATTAACCTCAGACAATTTAGCCTGATTGATTTTTAGATTATCATTAGTTTCACTCTTTACAAGAGTGGTTTTTGTTGATAAACAGAATAAAACACTAATAACAAAAGTACTGAAAATTCTATTTTTAAAATTCATTTATAATCGATGCCAGAAATATATTACGTACATCCATGTTATTGCGTGATTTTACCTAAGTCATATTGCTGACAGCAAATTAACTAAATCTTGATATAAATAAGATTTGAATAGATATTTCCTTCACAAAAGTGATCAAATAGGTAATACCAACTGCTAAGAGCTTTGATCTGAATTTACGCAGAAAAACTTGAGCTAAATGAAACTGAAATCAATGAATTTACGTAAAATCGGACGATTGCTCCAAGAAACATTTAATGAGTGGCAAAAGGACAAGGCATCTCGTATCGCTGCTGCTTTAGCCTATTACACAGTCTTTTCTATTTCACCTTTACTAGTAATTGCGATCGCGATTGCGGGGAAATTTTTTGGACAAGAAGCGGCTCAAGAAGAAATTACCCAACAGTTAACTGCCTTAGTCGGAGAAGATGGGGTCAAACCAATTCTGCTGGCACTCAACAATATTAGCCAGCCTAAAATCAGAGGAATTGCTTCTTTAATTAGTATTGGAGTGCTGTTTATTGGGGCTTCAGGAATGTTTGCTCAACTGCAAGATGCTTTGAATACTGTCTGGAACGTTAAACCTCATCCAGGACAGGGAATTAAGCCATTTATTCGCAAACGTATATCTTCGTTTTTAATGGTACTGGTGATCGGATTTTTGGTAGTACTATCTTTAATTTTGAGTACAGTTGTCTCTGCTGTGAGTAAATACCAATTAGACTTTTTGCCAGGTTCAACACTTTTGTGGGAAAACTTAGATTTTATTTTGTCTTTGAGTCTGATGACTTTTGTTTTTGGTTTGATGTTTAAATATGTTCCAGATGTCAAAATTGCCTGGAAAGATGTCTTAGTAGGCTCAATAATTACAGCCTTATTATTTCTATTTGGTAAATTCCTATTAGGTCTTTATCTCAGTACAGGAAGTTTGGGTTCAGCTTATGGTGCAGCAGGCTCTTTGATTGTGTTTCTTGCCTGGGTATACTATTCAGCTCAAATTATTTTGTTAGGTGCGGAATTCACCCAAGTCTATACTCGGATGTATGGCTCAAAAATGCGACCAAGTAGACATTCTCGATTCGATTAAGTGTTTTTTGTGCAATTGCTGTTTCAAACTTGCATTGATGCTTGAATAGCGATCTCCCAATCTTCTTGAGTATGAATTACCAATACTTGTACTGAGGAATTTTTAGCCGCAATATTATCATCTACGGAGAAAGTATTATTTTTAGCTAAATCTAATTGCAATCCTAGATAAGTCAAACCAGCACAGGTTTTTTCGCGAACAATACTGGAATTTTCCCCTACTCCAGCCGTAAAAACCAAGACATCTAAACCATTAAGACTCGCAACCATGGCACCAATAGCATTTCTGAGACGATGAAGATAAATATTAAAAGCCAGTTGTGCTTGTTGATTACCACTGGCGATCGCCTTTAAAATGGCTCTGAGATCCGCAGAGATACCAGAAACTCCTTTAAAACCTGATTCTTGATTAAGTATTTGGCTTACTTTCTCTACATCCAAGTCATATTTTTGCATCAGATAAAGAGGAATTTGAGGATCGATTGAGCCGCAGCGAGTTCCCATCATTAAACCTTCTAAGGGTGTAAAACCCATAGTTGTAGCAATACAGATTCCATCTTTAATGGCAGCCAAAGAACAACCATTACCTAAGTGACAAGAAACAATTTTGAGGGATTTTAGGGGTTTTTGTAAAACTTGGGCAGTACGCTTGGCACAATATTGGTGACTAATACCGTGAAACCCATAACGCTGAACCCCTTGTTCATAGTATTCATAGGGTAAAGGATATACTTTTGCCTGTGGGGGAATTGTGGTATGAAAAGCCGTATCAAAAACTGCAACTTGGGGTACTTGGGGTAAGATTTCTTCGATAGTATTTATTCCCGCTAAATGGGCAGGGTTATGGTTAGGAGCGAGGGGAATTAGATCAGCGATCGCTTGCTTGACTTCAGGGGTAATTACAGTAGCTTGATTATATTTTGCTCCACCATGTACTACTCGATGACCAACCACATCGATCTGCTCAAGACTTTCTAATACCTTAGTTTCTTCTGTAATTAAAGTATTCAAGAGAACTTTTAAAGCAGTCTCCCTTTGTTTAACTTCTATTTGCTGTTTAATATCATTGCTTTTTACAGTCAGAATTCCCCCCTCTTGAGTCACTGTCCAATCTAGATGAGCCTCCCATAAAGGTTCTGGGGGAGTATCTGGAATGAAATCGTCTAAAATGTAAAGGCAGCTTTTCTGACTACTAGAACCAGCATTAAGTACTAAGACGATCATGATGATTATTATAGATTAGATAATCTTTACCTCTTAGATTAAACAATCTCGGTAAAGCCTAAGTTAAATATTATTTATTTGGCGATGACCTACTAATTTGCCAATTTTGAAATTATGGATGCTAAAAAGTTCGGAATTCAGAAAAAGACGATAATACTTATTGAAAATAAATTCTTGTCATTTTACATTTATGGCACGCTAAATTGATCTACTACTAGCTGGTAAAGACCATATTTGATTCGCACCATCAGTTACAACATAAGGACCAGAAATCATTGCTGAAGAACATTGAGAAATCTGAACATCAAAAATTTCATCAATGCCTTCTTGAAATTCCAAACAACTAATTATCTGTCGTGTCTGTAAGTCTACGATATAAATTCCACATTTTAATTCTTTAAAGCGATCGCAGATCGGTAAATTGCCAAAAATAGCTGTTTCTCGAATCTTGGATAAACCAACAAAAGCATACTGACCCAACAATGCTAGTCCACGAGTGTAGCCAGGTAAGGAGACAATTTTTTCCTGTTTGCCAGAAGCTAGATTTACTGTTGCAATTTCCCCATATCCCGAATTGAGTACCCACAAAAGATTTTGAAACACTCTAGGAGAATGGGGCATCGATAAACCGTCAGTAATTAGTTTGCTACTAGGAACTTCCAAAATACAACCGCCACTAGCTTTATTGTCTCGCCAACCTCCAGGACTATCAGTTTGACCCAAGACAGTAACGTATTTCGGCATTCCATTAACCATCGCTAAACCGTTAAGATGACAACGATCTTCTGGGGCGATCGCGCTAATAAAAGATGGTCGCCATTGCGGTAAAAAGTTATAGTTATTAGACAAAGTACAAAGACAGGAAAACCGCGTATTAACCATCCATAATTCTTGACTCCCCCAAGCTAAATCGTGAATTGAAATATCTCCCGTATATTGCGCGCCTCTAGTCAAAAAACAAGCATCATAACTACCAGGTGGTTCAATTTGAGGAGCTAAATTCGAGTCATTTTTCAGAAAATAAATCCAGTCTTTGCCCCCCACTGCCATTTGAGTAAGACTGATTGCCATACCCATCGCTCGCTCAAAGTTATGGAAACTAATATTGAGAGAAGTGTTTTTAACCGTTACGACTCCCAGTTTACCTGCTTGATATGTCGAGAAAAACAAGGAAATATTGAGGCGATTGAGAATGTTAACCAAATTATTACTGTACTCATAACGGACTTCCCGTATCCCCTCTTGTTGGGCATTAGTATCAGCTTTAGTTGCAGGTTGAATCATCATTCAAAAATTAAATCTATTGAAAGTTTAAAGACTGAAGTTGATTTAAAGCTACTCAAATTTTTAGAGGCCCAAAAAGTCATGAACCGTGAGGTCTTCAGTATTCAAACCATTCAGAGTTGCTAATAGTTCATCACCTGTTTGAATTGTATTTCCAGAAAAAGTCAGATCGTTAAATTCCAGATCTCCAGCTAAACCAAGGCGATCGCGTCCCAACTCAAAATCAACAATAGTATCTTCTCCATCACCAGGGCTAACAACAAAGATATCTTTTCCAGCCCCGCCAGTTAAAATATCATCGCCAGTACCACCAACTAGCTTATCTTTGCCATTGCCGCCAAGGAGAGTATCATTACCAGCACTACCATCAAGGGTATCTTGACCCTTTAAGCCTTCAATTTCGTCTGCACCATTCGTCCCCACAAGATTATCAGGGCGATTAGTACCACTAATAACAGTAGGTGAATCATCAACGGTTAACTTAAACAGCTCATCACCATTTTCACCATCATTCGCACTAAAAAATAATTCATCATCAGTAATGGTTAAATTGCTGGGATAAGAACTATAAGCATAACTGTTATCACTACTACCAGGGCGGATATCAGCAACTAATTGAGTCCCTTCGGTGGTGCCATCGCTGACCCAGAGTTCGTTACCATTTTCACCATCATTGGCCGTGAAATATAGCTTACCGTTGAACTCGGCAAAGCTACTAGCATAGGAGCCATAAGCATTGCCGTAACTACTACTACCTGGACGAATGTCGACCAGCAGTTGAGTGCCCTCGGTGGTGCCATCGCTGACCCAGAGTTCGTTACCATTTTCACCATCATCAGCTGTGAAATATAGCTGGCCGTTGAACTCTGTCAAATTATCAGGAGAAGAACTATAGTTATAACCGTAATCATTACTACCAGGGCGAATGTCGACCAGCAGTTGGGTCCCCTCGGTAGTGCCATCGCTGACCCAGAGTTCATTACCATGTTCACCATCATGGGCCGTGAAATATAGCTGGCCGTTGAACTCTGTCAAATTATCAGGAGAAGAACTATAGTTATAACCGTAATCACTACTACCTGGACGAATGTCGACCAGCAGTTGAGTGCCCTCGGTAGTGCCATCGCTGACCCAGAGTTCGTTACCATGTTCACCATCATCAGCTGTGAAATATAACTGCTCGTTGAACTCTGTCAAGTTACGGGCATAGGAACCATAATTATAACCGTAATCACTACTACCAGGATTAATATCGACCAGCAGTTGAGTGCCCTCAGAGGTGCCATCGCTAACCCAAAGTTCATTGCCATTGTCACCATCATTGGCCGTAAAATACAGCTGCTCGTTAAACTCTGTTAAGTTACGGGCATAGGAACCATAATTATAACCGTAATCACTACTACCAGGATTAATGTCGACCAGCAATTGAGTGCCCTCAGAGGTGCCATCGCTGACCCAGAGTTCTCTACCGTTTTCGCCATCATTAGCCGTGAAATATAGCTGATCGTTGAACTCCGTCAAATCATCGGGGACAGAACCATAATTATAACCGTAATCACTACTACCTGGACGAATGTCGACCAGCAATTGAGTGCCCTCAGAGGTGCCATCACTGACCCAGAGTTCTCTACCATTTTCACCATCATCAGCCGTGAAATATAACTGCTCGTTGAACTCAATAAAATCACTGGCATAGGAACCGTAGATATAACCATAATCACTACTACCTGGACGAATGTCGACCAGTAATTGAGTGCCCTCAGAGGTGCCATCACTGACCCAGAGCTCGTTGCCATTGTCACCATCATTGGCGGTGAAATATAGCTGGCCGTTGAACTCCGTCAAATTATTAGGAGAAGAACTATAAATATAGCTGTTATTACTGCTACCAGGGCGGATATCAGTAACTAATTGAGTGCCCTCGGTGGTGCCATCGCTGACCCAGAGTTCGTTGCCATTGTCACCATCATTAGCCGTGAAATATAATTTATCGTTGAACTCAATAAAATTACTGGCATAGGAACTATAAGCATAGCCGTAATTACTAGTTCCAGGATTAATGTCGACCAGCAATTGAGTGCCCTCGGTGGAGCCATCGGTTACCCAGAGTTCATTGCCATTGTCACCATCATTAGCCGTGAAATATAATTTATCGTTGAACTCAATAAAATTACTGGCATAGGAACTACTGCTACCAGGGCGGATATCAGTAACTAATTGAGTTTCTTCGGTGGAGCCATCGGTTACCCAGAGTTCATTGCCATTGTCACCATCATTAGCCGTGAAATATAGCTGATCGTTGAACTCGATAAAGTTACTGGCATAGGAACTATAAGCGTCACCGTAATCACTACTACCAGGATTGATATCAACCAGCAATTGAGTTCCTTCGGTGGAGCCATCGGTTACCCAGAGTTCATTACCATTTTCGCCATTATTGGCCGTGAAATATAATTTATCGTTGAACTCGGCAAAATTACTGGCATAGGAACCATAAGCATAATCATAATTACTACTACCAGGGTGAATATCGGCAACCAATTGAGTTCCCTCGGTGGTACCATCGCTGACCCAAAGTTCATCACCATTGTCACCATCATTGGCGGTAAAATATAGCTTGTCATTGAACTCGGTCAAGTAACTGATAAAGGAACTATAAGCATCACCGTAATCACTAGTTCCAGGGCGAATATCGGCAACTAATTGGGTACCACTAGTTGTACCGTCGGTTACCCAGAGTTCATTGCCATTTTCGCCGTCATTGGCAGTAAAATATAGCTTGTCATTGAACTCAGTGAAGCTACTCGGAAAAGAACCATAATAACCGTAGTTGCTAGTCCCAGTACGAATATCGACTAATAATTGAGTTCCCTCGGTGGTACCATCACTGACCCATAACTCAAAACCATTTTCGCCATCATTGGCGGTGAAATATAATTTATCGCTGAACTCAGTAAAATTACTGATATAAGAGCCATAAGCATTGCCGTAATCACTACTACCAGGGTGAATATCGGCAACCAATTGAGTTCCCTCGGTGGTACCATCGCTGACCCAAAGTTCATCACCATTGTCACCATCATTGGCGGTGAAATATAGCTGATCGTTGAACTCAGTTAGATTAGAGGGAGAAGAACTATAGACATAACCGTAATTATTAGCACCAGGACGAATATCTTTAACTAATACAACTTGACTTAAATTGTTTTCCATCAGCTTTAATTTGATTGCTAGCAATCAATTAATAAATTGTTGTTAATCTAATAATTCACACCAAATAAGGTCGTTTGTATTGTTTGTTTGAAAAACAACAACCTACACTCATTTAAACCGCTCAAAATCACTCTAATAAAATTTTACTATGCTACGGTATGTTCAATAGCAGAAATTAATGCTCTAACCAAGACAGGTAGAGTTTGTCTGATGCCTAGCTAAGTTAAGCATTATTTATTTTGCGATGACCTACTAGAAGAAGTTGTAATCGATGGAAAAGTAAATCCCATCTTCTTGAAGAGAATCACCCTCATTGTCGATATTTACTATAGGAATCCCCCAATCTAAACGAGCATTAAAATTAGTTCCCGTAGCGAAATTCAAGCCTACTCCTAAGGAAGGAAGAGTCGTATTGGCAATCTCAACCTCATCATTGTTCCAGACTGTGCCAATATCAATGAAAGGGGCAATTTGGACTAAGCCATCAATTTTTCTCAATCTGAGAATCGGGATTCGTAACTCTGCCGAGGCAAATAGTCCATTATCTCCCAAACTCAAATCCTGACGATAACCTCTAGCACTACTAACTCCGCCAATCCGGAACTGTTCTAAAGAGACTAAACTTCCACCTGATAATTGAGCATCTCCCCGTAAAAGCAATAAAAGATCTTCATCTAGCTCTCTTACCCATTGGCTTTGTCCTCGCCAAGCAAAAAAAGTACTGTCAGGCTGATCATCATTGATGGTTGCATTGAGAGCATCCACCCCAATACTGAATTGAGAACGAAATGCTAATACCTGTTTATCATTTCGATTAACAAATTCTTGAAATAACCTGATGGCACTAATTCTAGTTTCTCCATTTTCATCGGCACCACGAGATAAAGGAAATGTGTCATCAAGAAGAAAAGATTCGCTATCAGTATGGGAGAGACTCAAGCCGATAGAAAATTCTTGATTTGGTTTGAGTATTAGAGGCTGACGAAAACTTAACTCATAATAGCGTGATTTAGATTCAATATCGAGAGGGGTAAAGGGTTCTTCGATCACATCATTATCATTACTACTGTAAGCTGCTTTAATCGTGCCATTTTTGGTGTTTACAGGCAGAGCATAGGCAAAATCAAAACTATTGCTGCCTTCGGTATTGGTATAGTTAAAGCTAAATTGATCTCCAAACCCGAATAAATTACCGTGATTTAAACCGACAGAACGCTGATTACTGCCGACGCTAGGCGATCTATTGTTATTAAGACTAGTGGAAATATTAAAAACATCTGCCTCTTTAATTTCAATATCGAGTAAGCTTGTTCCAGGACGAATACCTGCCGATAATTCTGCCGAAATATTATCAATTAGAGGATTAAGCCGTAATAACTGTAGAGCAGACAATAAAGAGTCAACATTCAAGGGCTTTCCCGCAGCAGCCTCAAGACGAGAGGAGATATATTTTGGGGAGAGATGTTTGGTTCCTGAGACGTTAATTTCTTCTAATTGACCTTCCAAAACGGCGATCTTGACTGTACCATCATCAAGTTCCTGGGGAGGTATATATGCACCAGAATTGACATATCCTCGATCGGTGTAAAGTTTAGTGATCACACTTTTAACTTGAAATAGCTCTGGTAAAGTTAGAGGACGATTACGATAAGGTTTAATTTTTGCAACTAGCTCTTCTCTACTAAAAACACTACTGCCAACCACCTCAAAATTTTTAACCACAATTTCTTCAGGAATATCATCAGAGTTTTGAGCAATAATTGAGTCCTGATGAGCCGGAGTACTCAAAGATTTTTGCTGGTTATTGCCTCGTTCTTGAGTTTTTGTTTTAGGTATGGGTAGAGATTTAGTTAACAGCTCTGAGTAATGATGGGAACTATCTTTATGTTCAGCTGTTTTGATTAAACCTACTTCCTCAGCATTTAACGGCTGTACCCCTGTGAATACTAATGCTAAAGCTAGCCAAGAAATTGAGGGGGAAGATAGATATCTATGTATATCAACCTTTAAATCAACTTTGCTGAGTTGATTTAATTCTAACTGTTGCCAAAAAATATTTGGAGTCAACATACTCTATAACTATGCTTAGTGAGAGGCACACTTATAGAAAGCCCAAAAATGTTAAATGAATAACATTACTAGCAATAGTATTAATTATACTAAATATAATAATGTTTTTAATAATTTATTATTATCTTTCTACATCTGTAGGTGATTTAGAGCTACTAAACCCACCTCAAATTTTTAGAGGATTAAAAAGTCAGATCGTCAAATTCCAGATCTCCCGCTAAACCAAGGCGATCGCGTCCCAAATCAAAATCAACAATAGTATCTTCTCCGTCACCAGGGCTAACAATGAGGAGTATTAGTGGTCTGTCAACTTTTAGTTGATGGGTTGAAGTTGACACTGAGATGGGGAGACACGGAGAAATAATTTACCTATCATTAATCGATTATGAACCAATCTGTAGAGAGCGATCGCCAATGCTGAAGATTACTTACTCTGGAGCGTGTAAAAATAACTGATTGTCAAAATTATCTTTGATTTAATGAATATAGTTGGGTTTAACTGAGCTATTGGCAGTAAGAATGAGCTTGTAAAGAAAAAAAGCAAAAAAAAGACTTGACTTTTCTACTGAGAAAAATCGAGCCGTCAATAAATCTAAACTTAAATCAATTTGTTTAGTTTGTTTTAGAGCTAGTTGTTTACACGACCTAGCCACCACCGGAACGTCTTCCACCACCAGAAAGCTGCTGCTGCTCTTTTGCAGTTAAAGGAACAAAAAGAGGGTTGTTTTGGGTTTGTTTTTTGTCTTTTTTATTCATAATACTTACTTCCTCTAATATCTTAATTAAGCTTGACTATACGTAAGTATATACAAAGATTAGAGATTGCACCTACGTATTTTTGCTGAATTTACAAAATCTACATATTTTTTCGGCTCTTATTACTTAGGAGATAGCGAAAACTACGTAGAAGGCTGCATCATACTTGTATATTGCAAGTTTCTTATTAGTTTGGGGAACAATAGGCTTAATCCAGTTTTTAGAGACAATTTCACCAAAATGAATTCCTCACTAGCTAGCAATAATAAGTATTTCTTTTGCTTTACTTCCATCTTCTTCATAGCTTCATATTTGTTGTATGGTGAAGCTTTAGGGCAAATAGTTCCCGACAATACTTTGCCCCAAAACTCGATAGTTACAACTAATGAAGGCATTATGGAGATTACGGGGGGAACTAGCGTTGGCAGCAATTTATTTCATAGCTTTAGTGAATTCTCTTTAACTACTGGAAATACAGCGTTTTTTGATAATGCCATCAATATACAAAATATTCTCAGTAGAATTACGGGAGGGGGCATTTCTAATATTGATGGCTTAATTAAAGCTAATGGGACAGCAAATTTATTTTTGATTAATCCCAGTGGGATTGTTTTTGGGGAAAATGCGACCTTAGATCTAGGTGGATCTTTTATTGCTGGTACGGCAAATAGTATTAAGTTCACTGATGGAAGTGAGTTTAGTGCGATCAATCCTCAAGCTCCTCCTCTACTAACAGTTAATATCCCTATAGGTTTGCAATATGGTACTAATAGTGGCGATGTTACTGTCAAAGGCTCTGGTCACAACGCTTTTTTTGACTTTGATACTTTTACAGTAGATCGATTTGAACGCAACTCTGGGTTAGAGGTCGCACCAAATCAAACTCTGGGTTTAGCTGGCAAAAATATTTTGCTAGAAGGGGGGAATTTAACAGCACCAGAGGGCAATCTTGAATTAATTAGTATAGGTGAGGCAGGAACAGTTGAGCTTATTCCTGGCGACCTAGGATGGAATTTTGCCTATAGTGAATTAGGTGGCAACATTGATTTAACTAATTCCGCTTCTATTAATGTTAGTGGAAAAGGTAGTGGCAATATTCAAATTCAAGCTAGTGTGGTAAACCTAACTGATGGCTCAGCAATTTTCGCCGAAACTGAGGGCAATACCCCAGGTAGTTTAACTCATATTACTGCCAATGACGTCAATATAATTGGTACAGACCCGGACATCAATCTTCCAAGTTCAATATGGAGTAATGTCCTTTTCGATGCTACAGAGGATGGGGGCGATGTTCTAATTGAAGCTGGTAGTTTGTTACTGAAAGGCGGAGGACAAGTTAATGTCAATACTTTTGGACTGGGAAATGCTGGTCAGATGAACATTCGTGCTCAGGATATCAAGGTAATAGGTGAATCCGAATACGGCGACTTTTTTAGTGGTTTATTCGCTCAACCAGATATCTTTCTTACTGGCAAAGGAGGAAATATATTAATTGAAGCAGATAGCTTGCTAATTGCTGATGGAGCACAAGTTAACGCTACTACCTTTGGCGAGGGAAATGCAGGAAGTGTAATCATTAAGGCGAAAGAAATTGAATTAACTGGTACTTCAGAATTAGGTATCAGTGGATTGTTCACTTCTTCTGAGGCCGAAGGGAAAGGGGGAGATTTAACTATCGAGACCAATTCCTTAAAAATTCTTGATGGCGCACAAATATTTGTCGGTACTCGTGGTTCTGGTAATGCAGGTAACTTAAGAATTACAGCAGATCAGATTGAACTGTCTGGTGGAGATGAATTAGGGGCAAGCGGTATTTATGGCAGTGCCCTTCTCGGTACAGGAGCAGGGGGCAACCTTAACCTAGATATTAATAAGTTATCCATTCAAGATGGTGCAACCATTAGCGTTAGTAACTTTTTTAGTCGGGGAGATGGCGAACCAGGGCAGGGATCAGCGGGGAGTATCAATATCAAGGCAAATTCTCTTGAAATGAGCAGTACAAACTCTGAATTTCCTAGCAGTATTACTGCTTCCACTAACGATGGTGGTGGTGGCAACATTAATTTAAACATCGCCGGAGACATTGCTTTAAATAATAATAGCGAGATTATTGCCGATACCAGAGGTAATGCTGATGGGGGCAATATCAATATCACAGGCGATCAATTCAACCTCAATAATCAGAGTCAAGTTTCTGTTGATAGCGATGGCGCAGGGCAAGCGGGAAATATTGAGATTAGGGTCGATAGCCTTAATGCCAATCAAGGAAAAATCTCTGCTAATTCAACTCAAACAGGTGGAGGCGATATTACTTTGATTGCTAATTCTACTCTTCTGGACAACGATAGCGAACTCAGTACCAGCGTCTTTAATGGTAATGGCGGGGGTGGCGATGTGACAATTGATAGCAAATTTATTATCGTCAGAGATGACAGTGCAATTCGAGCTAACGCTATTCAAGGAGATGGCGGAAACATTAACATCGATACTGAGGTAATCTTGCAGTCTTTGGATAGTGAAATTACTGCTAGTTCGGAATTTGGCTTGGATGGTGTAGTGGAAATAAATAGCCCCGATACCGATAATCAAATTGGCTTGCTGGAATTACCTGAAAAGATTGTCGATCCTACTTCCCTCATTGCAGGACAGTGTTTAGGAAAGAGTAATGATACTTTTGCTGCAACAGGTAAGGGAGGATTAGCCGATAACCCCAGTCAAAGCCTGCGGGGAGAGTCGGTATGGGAAGATTTACGTAATTTTGCTAATGCCCCATCCCTAGCTAGAGAATCGGATGTTACGGCAAATGATAAGATTATTGAAGCTAAAGCCTGGAATATTAATAATAAAGGCAATGTAGAATTATTGAGCTATATCCCTCAATCCAATAATCGAGATTACGGGGAATTATTTAATCAGTGTCGAAGTTAGCTGACAATTCCGAAGGAAATATTAAATATCATCTTCATCCAGAGTATTTGCCTTCTTCTTTACCTAGCGATTTCCTCCCACCTATCAGTAGATGGCTAATTTTAGGTGGTTTATTTCTTGCTACCACTGTTGGCATAGTAATAGGTCTTGCTGCTACAACACCTTACCGAGCAATGGTCAAAGCTCCCAGTAGAATACGTCCTGTGGGAGAAATACGCATCGCTCAGTCAGCAATATCAGGCAAAGTTAAAAACATCCAAGTCACCAGCAATCAGATAGTAAAACAAGGAGAGATCATTGCTTCTCTGGACAATTCGGAGCTATTGATTCAAATAAAGCAGTTAAAAGGCAGTATTGATCGAGAAACTACCCAATTAGCCAGAATTAATGAGCAGATTAAGTCAGTAGAGCAAAAAGTTATTGCTGAAAAAGAGCAACTAAATCACCAAAAAGCAGAAATTACGAATAATCTCCACCACAACCGACAAGAATTAGAACAAATAGAAACTAAACTAAAAGATACTATTATTCGCAGTCCCATAGCAGGAACCATTCAAGAACTCCATCTTCGTAACGATAATCAAGTGGTGCAGGCAGGAGACATACTTGCTCACATAGCTCCGAGTAATACGTCCCTAAAAATAAAAGCTTGGGTTGCTCCTGAGGATATTAGCAAGCTAAAAGTGGGACAACAAGCTTTGACGAAAGTTTCTGCTTGTCCCCATCCCGATTATGGTGTTTTATCTGGAACTGTCAGTAGCGTTTCTCCAGATTCCATGAAGACTAAAGATGGAGTCAATAATAGCCATAATTTCAGTTATGAAGTGACCATCAAACCCAGTAATTTAGTTCTGAATTCGGCAACCAAGCAGTGTCAGATTCAGACAGGTATGGAAGGTAGAACAGAAATTATTACTCATGAAGAAACTGTCCTCACTTTTATGCTTCGCAAAGCCAGGATACTTACCGACTTATAATTCCGATAAGGCGATCGCTTTGTTGATTGTTATTGTTTTGATTACAGTCACTTTAGATCATTTTAGTTTTTAGGTAAGATGTCTTGTTGTTAGGGGCGAACAGCCGTTCGCCCTTACGAGAATTATCTGAACTATTTGGAATAATTTAGACTGTGTTAAGGATTTAAAAATTCCTGATGTTCTCCAGTAATCTTCCTCAGTTCTTCTGGAGTACCATCCAGTTCTAACTTTCCTTGCTCTAGCAACACAATCCAATCCGATTTGATAATTACGCGGGGACGATGGGAAATGATGATGGTAGTTTTTCCTTGTCGAAATTCTAAAATTTGCCTTAATACTTGAGCCTCTGTCATGGGATCTAGAGCAGAAGTAGATTCATCGAGAATCAGTACCGGAGGATCGTTCGCGATCGCTCTGGCTAGGGCTAATCTTTGTTTTTGCCCTCCAGAAATGTTCGCTCCAAACTCACCTAAGATCGAGTCGTATTTATTGGGCATTTGACTAATGAATTCGTCTGCCCCAGCAATACAACAAGCTTGAACGATCTGCTCAAAACTGACAAAAGGAACACTCCAACGAAAATTATCGACTATGCTACGACTCCAGAAATAAGCTTCTTGGGGAACCAATACCACCTGGGTTCGCAGACATTCTAAATCGAGGTCTTGCTGGTTATAGTTTCCATAGCGAATATTACCAGAATTAAAATTGTATAATCTGGCAATTAATTTAACTAAAGTACTCTTACCACAACCCGATCGCCCAATAATGGAAGTAACTTTACCACCAGGGATAGTAAGAAAAAAATCACTGAATAGATTGTCATTACCAGGATGATAAAAATTGAGGTTGGAGCAAATAATATCCTCATCTCCTGGAAGATCTACCCAGTGCTTACGCAGATTATCTTTGGTTTCTGGACTTGCATTAATTACCTCAGTCAATCGCTCGGCAGCAGTTTTAACCCTGGTAAACTCCTCCACCCAACTGACTACATAGATAATTAATATAATTAAATTACGGTTTAAACTATGAAACGCCACTAATTGACCAACACTCAATTTTGATGCAATCACTAGAGTACCGCCATACCAAAGCACTGCCACAGTTCCTAAATTGGCAAATAAACGGGAAGAGACGAGATTAATAATGCCAATTTGAATAGTACCAAAATTCAAACTAGAGAAGCGTACAAAACGATTTTGTAATTCTTCCCAAGCTTGAGGTGCCGCGTTGATCGCCTTGAAAGTCAATGCACCTTTGAAAGATTCTAATAACAGTCCTTGGTTTTCGGCATCAGTAACAATTAGAGAGCGGGTTTTTTGTCGCAGAATTGGCAAAAAAAGAATTGTCGAGATGGACATACAAAGTGCGATCGCCAGCACAACTATGGTGAGTCGACTACTATAAAGCAGCATTAACCCTAGAGACACAATTCCAGTAAAAAATAAAACAGGCAGCTCCAGTAATACTTGTGCCAAAAGTTGATTTAGATGCCGAATATCTCGCAGACGGCTAATTACTTCGTTACTGCGATGAGTTTCATAGTAATCCAATGGTAAACGCAAAATTTGACGACCAAATTCTAGGGCGATACCCAACTCCAAACGTTGACCAAAATGAGCAATCAGATTAGCCTGAACAAATTCCAAACCACTGGCAATTAGATTCATAACTGCTATGGCGATCGCCACTCTGACTAAAAGTTGATTATCTCCCCTAACCAAGACATCGTCAGTGAGAATTTGCATCAAAATTGGTGTCGCCAAAAATAGCAATCCTACTACCAAATTCAGCGATAATGCTTCTAGCAAAATCCAACGGTAGGGGCGTAATCTTGTAAAAAACTGCCACAATCCCTCTACTCGATCATCAGGTTGCTTAAAAAAGTCTTCCTGAGGCTCTAGTAACAGCATTACGCCATTACTCCAATCTTCTTTTAATTCAGTCAGAGTTAAATAACGAACACCTACTGCGGGATCTGCTACTACATATTTTTTGCCCTTTTGACCGTGTAAAATTACCCAATGATAGCCTTTCCAATGAATAATAGCTGGTAAAGGGGCTTGATCGAGTTGTTCTAATAATTCATCCGTAGCACGAACGGGATAGGCATTAAACTGAATTGCTTCTGCACCCCTTCGCAAGCCGAACATAGTTGTGCCTAACTGCCCAGTTCCCACTACCTGTCGCATATGACTGAGGCTAAAATTACGACCGTAGTGTTTGGCAATAGTGGCAAGACAAGCAGCCCCACAATCTTCTTCATTGTGTTGCAGCACGCATTTATAGGACATAGATTATCTAAAATATCGGCAGCTTTATCAACCTCATAATGAGCAACAAAGGGCATTTTGACAAGATGATTTTTTAACTTAAATTTTGGGAATAATAAATGTAATTCTGATTACGCTGGTTTCCTGATGCTCTTGGAGCCAAACTAATTTCTGTTGTCGCTCGAGGTTTCATTAATAATCTGAATACTATGTTGACTAACGTGAGAATTAAGAGAACATTTCAGTCGATTAGTCCGTATCTCTGCGGTTTATTACTTCCCCTCAGTGCGATTGGACTCCGTCCAGGCTTCGCGATCGCTTCTACGCCAATATTGATTGAGCCAACTTTAGCTTCAGCAGAAATTATAAAAGCAACGCAATCTGAAGGAAATTTACTTGTGCAAGGTCGCCTGGCATATCAAGCTGGAAGGTACACTGAAGCAAAAACCTTATGGCAAGAAGTATATAAAGAATCTCAAGCTCAAGAAAATAATCTCGCTCAAGCTCAAACTCTAAATTATCTGGCTTTAACAAGTCATAAGTTAGGAGAATGGCAGGTAGCAGAGAAATATCTTGCTCAAAGCTTGGAAATACTTCAAGAGCATGAATCAGATCCTGATAGCTTAAAGATCAAAGCTCAAACTCTCAATACCCTTGGCAGAATAAAGTTAGGGATGGGTCAACCGGAAGCAGCTTTGGCAAGTTGGCAACAGGCAACTAAGATTTATCAACAGGCTGGAGATGAAGTAGGTGCCTTTGGAGTTGAAATTAATCAAGCCCAAGCATGGCAGAGTTTAGGACTGTATCGTCGTGCTCAAAAATCACTGCAGCAAATTGCCAACAAATTCGACCAACTATCCGATCCGACTTTAAAGATTACAGGCTTGCGTAGTTTGGGAATTGCCTTACAAGTTACTGGAGATTTGCAAGCTGCTCAAGAGATCTTAAATCAAAGTTTACTTCTTTCCCAAAAGCTAAATCTATCGGAAGAAAGCAGTACAACTCTCTTTAGTTTGGGTAATACGGCTCTTGCTTTAGCAAATCCAACTCAGGCAACTACTTTTTATCAACAGGCTGCCTCTACTACTTCTCAACCTCTACTGAAGACTGAAGCTCAATTAAATCAATTAGGCTTATTAATCTCCACTGAGCAATGGCAACCGGCTAGTAATTTGCTGTCAGAAATTCAAACTAATCTGGTTGCTCTTTCTCCTACTTCTAGCCGAAGATTAATCTATGCTCGTGTTAATTTAGCCAAACATATAATTGAGCTAGCTAATCATACCACCGACAATAAATATTTGGCTCAAACTAAAGAGCTATTAAAAACCTCAATTGAGCAAGCACGTCAACTTGAAGATCCCCAAGCAGAATCCTATGCAGTGGGGATGCTAGGACATCTCTACGAAGAACAGCAGCAACTATCTTTAGGACGCAAATATACTCAACAAGCTGTTCAAGTTGCCCAGGTGATTAACAATTCCGATCTTACTTATCAGTGGCAATGGCAATTAGGACGATTACTCAAGAACCAAGGAAATCAACCAGGAGCGATCGCATCTTATACGGAAGCTGTAAACGCTTTAGAATCTCTGCGGGGTGATTTGGTTGTTACTAATACAGATGTACAGTTTTCTTTCCGCGAAAGTATTGAACCTGTTTATCGTGAGTTAGTTAGTCTATTACTAAGCCCAGAAAATAATCAACCAGTAAGTCAAGATAATTTATTGCAAGCCAGAAATACCATTGAATCTTTGCAACTGGCAGAACTGAATAACTTTTTTCGCGAGGCTTGTCTCGATGCGACCCCTAAGGCTATCGAGGAAATAGATCGCCAGGCTGCGGTAGTTTATCCGATTATTTTACGCGATCGCTTAGAAGTAATCATCAGTTTGCCTGATAAGTCCCTCCGCCATTATTCCCAAGCTATTCCTCAAGCAGAATTAGATCCTGTAATTGATGAACTACGTCAAACTCTACAGATTAGGAGTCGCCGTCAATTTTTCGCCCCAGCCCAAAAACTCTACAGTCTTTTAATTCGTCCTGCTTTATCAGAACTGGCACAATATAACATCAAAACCTTAGTATTTGTTCCTGATGGTGCTTTCCGCAACATTCCCTTTGCTACTCTTCATGATGGCGAACAATACTTGATTGAACAATATAATGTAGCACTGACTCCTGGTTTACAATTACTGGCTCCTCAACCCCTAGAAGAAGTGGAATTAAAGACTTTAGCAGCAGGTATTACTCAACAGCGACGAGGCTTTGCTTCCTTAGAGTATGTCAATCAAGAACTAAT
The DNA here is from genome assembly GCF_000332195.1 of Pleurocapsa sp. PCC 7319. Classification (NCBI taxonomy): domain Bacteria; kingdom Bacillati; phylum Cyanobacteriota; class Cyanophyceae; order Pleurocapsales; family Pleurocapsaceae; genus Pleurocapsa; species Pleurocapsa sp. PCC 7319. The sequence continues at coordinate 1,956,312 of NZ_KB235922.1, read as the reverse complement.
AGATATTCAAAATCAAACTGATAGCGTTGTCTTGCGAGACGATCAATTCACTAAAAAGAGTTTAGAAGCAAAAATTCAAACCGCCCAATATCCTATTGTACATATTGCTACCCATGGTCAATTTAGCTCCAATTTAGAAGATACTTTCCTGCTCACCTGGGATAGCGAGATTAATATTGGCGAATTAGAGGAGCTATTAGACAGTAGTGACTCCAATAATAGACAACAGGCGATCGAATTGTTGATTCTTAGTGCATGCGAAACTGCTAGGGGTGATAATCGTGCTGCTTTAGGATTGGCAGGTATGTCGGTTCGAGCGGGAGCGAGAACTACTTTGGCTACACTCTGGGCTGTATACGACGAATCTACCGCGTTGACTATGAATAATTTTTATCAGAATATTACCCAAACTCAGGATAAAAGAAATAAAGCAGAAGCATTACGTCAAGCTCAAATAAACTTAATCAACTCTCCTCAGTTTCGCCATCCCTACTATTGGTCTCCTTTTGTGATGCTAGGCAATTGGCTCTAGTATTTTGTCAATTAAAAATTGACGGGTAAAGGGAAAGGGGAAAAGGTTAAAGGATAGCTTTTAACTGTAAAAATATATCTATTATTAATTAACTTGAGTTCGACGAAGCGAAAAAAGCTTAAATATTTCGCAACTTTCTAATTTCTAGATCTCTAAAGTCCTGATTTTTTCGTCAAGAAAAACATAACTCCTAACTCCGAATTCCGAATTTCGAACTCACGTTAATTAGTTGACGCAGCACTAGATTGATTATTTCTCTCTCCTTGGAATTTACGCCTAAAAAATCTGTAGGGGCGAATGACCATTCGCCCCTACTATAATCATGTATTCTGACAAGAACTCTCAAAATTAGATTAACTTGCTCTAATTTTGAACCAGCTCACTTTCGATAAAAGGTTCAGAAGCCAGATCTGCCAGACCAACTGACTGCAACAATTCAGACCATTTGTCTTGAATCATAGGCTGTTCTTCATTAGAATTATGACCTTCAGCTAACACAGATACAGCGTCATACCAGAAGCCATGTTGATTATAGAGTTCAGCTTTTTCTAACGTGTCAGCAGAATCTAGTTCCTGTTTAGCATTCATATCAATAGCTTCCTGGCGCATCCAACCCTCAACTACAATATCGCGCGATCGCTGTTGAGGATTGCAAATCATGGATAAATACCAATGATAATTTTGCTCTGTTTCTAATTGTTGGGAATAAATGTCGGCAGGAACTTCAACACTCATGATTCCTTGACCTTCGGTAGTCAAAAAGGCTTCATATAGTAGCTCATCTTGTTCATTACGAAGTACAAATTCCAGAGTTTTCTGGTTGCTGACTGGTGGTACGTAAAAGAATAGTTTAGGTGAAGTAGAAGCATTGAAGCCTAAAGTCTTTTCGGGAATTAGAGCAACTAAACTGTCATTCTCCGCATCTGCTACACAGCTATTGCCATTTCTGCTTCCACCGTCTCGACGATGAGTGGGCAAACCATAATTAGGATTAGCTGCTTGACTTTCTTCTGTTGGTTTTTCGGCTGTAGCAGGATGAGCTAAACCTAAAAGCATACAGTTAAGAGCAATTAATGTGCCATAAAAACCAGTTCTTTTTGCCGATATAGATTTAATATTTTTCATAGCTTTATAGGTTATAAAATATTGAATAGTGTGTATTAAAAATGTATATAAATATCTTAGTTTAATCAAACAAGAAATGTCCATATATTTGTATATAAATTACAATTAGCTTAATACTTTATTTTGTCAAAAACACAAGTTTTGACTTCAAAATTATTACTTTTATACTAGTATTAGTACTTAGCTGATATTTTGTTTTTCTGTTATCATTCATTTGATTCTTAGAGATAGTACTGTCTAATGACACTTAAACTAATTAGAATAGTTGCTAAAATTTTAAATTCGAAAACAAGTAAAAAAAGTATCAGTACATATACTTTATCCTTGGTATTACTAACTATTTTTATTACATCTATTGTCATTACTGTTAGACGGTTTGGTGGTCTGCAATTTTTGGAGTTAATTGCTTATGATTGGATGGTTAATTTGCACAGTCAAGAGGAAAAAGATCCGAGATTACTAGTAGTAGAAATTACGGATAAAGATATCGAACAGCAAAATAGTTGGCCTATTACTGATGAAACAACTGCTCTGTTACTAGAAAAATTACAACAGCATCAGCCTAAAGTAATTGGTTTTGATCTTTATCGGGAAGTTCCTTATCCTCCCGGTACAGAAACTCTAAGACAAGAACTACAAAAAGATAATGTAGTTGTGATCCAATTGTTGGGAGATGGAGAGAATAGTGTCTCTGCACCTCCGGGAGTATCTCAAGAACAGATCGGTTTCAACGACATAGTTTTAGATATTGATGATGTGTTGCGCCGCAATCTAATGTACGTCAAGTTTGGTGAAGGAAAAGATCAAGAACTATATTCCTTTTCTCTGAGGTTAAGTTTGAAGTATTTGGAAGATCGTAATCTTCAATTTCAAGTAAATGATAATTCTCTGCAAATTGGAGAAGTAGTTTTTCCCGATCTTCAGGCAAATTCTGGCGGTTATCAAATAGAGACTTCTGAGACTGCTGGTTGGCAGATTTTGGTTAACTATCGCTCTCCTAATATTGCCCAAAGGGTAACTCTTACAGAAGTTTTAACAGGACAAGTCGCTCCCAACTTAATTAAAGACAAAATTGTTTTAATTGGCACTAGTGCACCAAGTATAAAGGATATATTACCCACTCCTTATCGAGGCTCCCAAACATTTATGCCCGGGGTAGTAGCTCAGGCTCAGATGGTCAGTCAAATTTTAAATGTGACTTTAGATGGCGCTCGATTATTCTGGTTTTGGCCTGAGTTGATTGAAGGTTTTTGGATTTGGAGTTGGTCATTATGGGGAGCGGCGATCGCCTGGAGATTGAGAGAGCCACTCTTAATTGTGACTGCGGGAATAGCTAGCATTGTAGGTCTAGGAGTAATTTGCTTTGCTACTTTCTCTTTCGGGGGCTGGATTCCATCTATCCCTGCTGCACTCACCCTTGCTGTTACAATGGCTAGTGTTTTGGGTTATAAATCTCTCTATAATCTCTTTTACGATTCTTTGACTGGGCTACCTAACCGTACCTTGTTCGCAAAACAACTTAAAGAATTAAAACAAAGAAATCGCTCTAAGTCTCGCGGTTTGATCGCTATTCTCTGTCTAGATTTAGATCGATTTAAGTTAATTAATGATGGTTTGGGATATCAAGCTGGCGATCGCATCTTAATAGCTACGGCTCAACGTTTACAAGCACATCTAGACTCCAAAGCGATTCTTGCCAGAGTCGGGGCAGATGAATTTGCGATCGCCTTTAAAACCACGGAAAATACCGCAGAAGCAATTATAGTAGCCGAAAAATTAGAGCGGGAATTAAAGATCCCTTTTAAGCTCAGGGAACAAGACGTTTTCACTTCTGCCAGTATTGGTTTGGCTCTTAACCGGGTAGGAGAAGATTTTCAACCAGAAGAACTATTACACTCTTCCCAAACGGCTATGTTTAAGGCTAAGGCATCGGGAAAAAGCCGACATGAAGTATTTGCTACTAAGATGCATGAACAGGCATTTAAACGGCTGCAATTAGAGGCAGATTTAAATCAAGCCATTATCAATCAAGAATTTGAACTCTATTATCAGCCAATCATTTCATTTACCACCGGAATGTTATCTGGTTTTGAGGCCTTGGTACGTTGGCAATCTCCTACTAGAGGATTTATCTCCCCTGGTGCTTTTATTCCCGTTGCGGAAGAAACAGGCTTGATTGTCCCGATGGGAAAATGGATTTTAGAAACTGCATGTGGTCAGATGCAGGAGTGGAAAACAGAATTCCCTCAAGCAGAATCAGTAATGATGAGTGTTAATCTCTCTAGCAGACAGTTTACTCAACCTGATTTGGTAGCACAAATTCAAGAGGCTTTGAACACTACAGGATTAGATCCAAGCAATTTGAAGTTAGAGATTACCGAAAGCATGGTAATGAACGATGTAGAAAGTACAATTGTTCTGCTAAATCAGTTAAAAGAATTAAATATCAAAATTAGCCTAGACGATTTTGGCACCGGATTTTCTTCTTTTAGCTATTTACATCGATTTCCGACTGATACTCTGAAAATAGACCGTTCTTTTGTAGTTAATATGAGTCAAGGAGTTAAAACTCGAGAGATTGTCAGCACCATAGTCATCTTGGCCCATAAGCTAGGTATGGATGTGATTGCGGAAGGGATTGAAACAGAATCTGAAAAAGAAATTTTACAAGGCTTTAACTGTGAATACGGTCAGGGTTATTTCTTTGCCAAACCTTTACCCAAAGAAGATGCTACTAAGTTGTTTGCTGAAAATACCAAGTGGTCAGCATGAGTTCGGAGTTGGGAATTCGGAGTTAGAAGTTAGGAATTAACTCCGAGTGCCACTTGTAAAACTTGTTTTGATGCATTGACTAGAGATTACGGTATATTGTTGATCTCTGAATACTGAACAGCTATCTTGTAAACGATTAATAACAGGTATTTTTCCTGCTTTTAAATCTAGAATTGCTTTTTGGGTTACTTGTTGATGATCGATAAGCCACCTATTTTGTTCTAAGTATTCGGGAGTAAAACTAGATTGTTCAATTAGCCAATAATCGACACCATAACGGTCTATTAGATCTTGAACAATTTTCAAATCTGTAGAGTATTGAGCCTCAATCAGATCGATGACGCGCTTCCTAAAAGCTTGATAGTAACCCCAATGATAAGGGATGGCATATTCTCTACTAACTAGAATAGAGCGTTGGGTAAAGCTGGGTAGAGAATCTGCTTCTGCTGTTAAAGAAGCAATTAAGGTATTTTTAGGTTGTTGTTGAAAAAATTTGTATAGTTCGGGATGTGTGCCAACTTGATACCCAGTATGAATAAAATTCTTGAGACTAGCTGGATAGCCAACTAATATAATTATGGCTAAGCAAGTAATCATTAGAGAAATTGCTGATTTAAATCGATAAAAACTTTGGCTGTTTTTTGCCCAACTTAACAAAGCCTCTATGATTAAAACTAGAGCGATACTTGCTGCAAGAATAATGATTATTTTTAGAGAATGCTGAGTATAGCGACTGGGGAGATGTAGCTTAAATAACAATGCATGAGCAATAAAAAAAAGTGTGAATGAAACTAATAGTAAATTTGCTAAATAAGTAATTTTAGGATTTACTTTTTGGCTGAGTGGAAATTGCCTGGGAAATTTTAATAACAACGGTAACAATAAACCCCCATAAGCCAAAGGCGGTATCAGTGCCGAAGGTAATTTTACTCCACTCCTACTAGCATTAAACCAAAACTCCCAAGGATCGTGATCGTAAAAAAAACTTACTCTTCCTCCCGCTGTAAATTCTGGTAAATTTCTAGCTTGTTCGAGGGTAATGGTGGGACCATATTCAGAGATTGCCACTACATAGGGCAGGAGTGCTATAAAAGCTACCACCAAACCAATGCAACTCAATAAATATATATTTTTGTTAACTTGAAGACGAAGAAAATATCCTTGAATACGCCACAGTTGCAGAAATAAAACTCCTGCACTAATTAATACTAAAGAAGGATAAAACCAAGATAAAAGCAGAATAGTTAAACAAACTCCTACCAGCGATCGCCGTAACCAATAATAGAGAAAAGCCAAAAAAATCGGATAGATAAACGCTTTAGCTGTTCCCGATATCAAACCATCCTGCATCCAAAGATTTTGATTCAACATTAGAGCCGCAATAAATCCAGCAAAGGGAATTGGTAAAAGTTCTAGAGTGACTGCAAAACAATAGCCCGTCATCACTAAACTAATGATCCCTGGTAAAATCCTGTTAAATACCAAGGGATCAAGACCGAAACTGGCAAAAATACGGTATAAATTCTTATATCCCCAGGGAGCGATCGACTGAAAGTAGTTGGCGATAAGATCGTCAGGAAATAGTTCTGAATCCATAAAACGGCTCATCCAAAAGACGTGCTGTCTAGCATCATCTTGAATGATATATTCGCCACTAAAAGCTTTTTGCAGTGCCAAAAAACTATAAATCACTGCAAAAATCAAACTCAGACCTAACCAAAAAAACGATTGACTTTGCCACATTCCTGTGGGCGATTGCACGAAGCGCAGCGGCAGGATCGATTGTGCTTCGTCCAGACTCCGCGATTGAGCTCCGCCCACCGCCAAAGGCGATTGGACTCCGTCCAGGCTCCGCAATCGCTGGTTATCAATCTTAGATTCAACAGTAAAGAGAAAGTTGTATATTTTCGTGAGCAGCATTCTGGGATGAATAGAATCAATAATGTCAAAATTGAAGCTCCGTACCTTGCTTCTTTCGTCGCTGAAAGTGCGGATTCATGTATCATCCCAACTTGTCTAGTCAAAAACACCAATGGTGAAAACACGACTCCGACAGAGGATAATATCGAAAATAATAACTTCTTTCAGCTTTAATTTTGGCAATCGATTACTATAGAGCTGTTTTATCTTTAATTAACCAATAAGTAGATCCACTTTATTAAATACGGAATGGTTAAGATCGGGGTTAGGTGATAGGGGTTAGGGATTAGGGAGAATCATTTTCAATTTTTTTACTGTTCTATTAAACGTTTTATTAGGTGGAGCTACTTAGCTATTAGCTCTTGTTAGAGAAGAGATACAAAATTTTTCGAACTCCAAACTTCGAACTCCGAACTCCGAACTCCGAACTTCGAACTCCGAACTCCGAACTCCAAACTTCGAATTCCGAACTCCGAACTAATCTTAACTAACTTACATCCTAACCAGTACGAGAAATCCTATAACCTTTACCCTCACAAAAGGAACAAGTTTCAGTGCGTTGTATCTCCCCCGCACAGTCTCTAATCTCTATATAGCCTTTACCCTCGCACTGATAACAAGATTTATGTTTAACTTTTTTCTCTGACTTATTTCCTGACATATTGAAAATTACTCATTACTCATTACTCATTACTTATTACCCATACCCATGTTCAGCTAAAAAAGACAAACTAATAGCTTCTGGTTGCGAGTTTGTTGGTAAACGATGAGCAATTAGCTGATCGACATACTTGCCTAAGATATCGCTTTCCAGATTAACCAAATGTCCTGCTTGAAGGTAACTAAGATTAGTTTCAGCATAGGTATGAGGAATTACAGCAGCAGTAAACCAACTACCATCAGCAGCGCAATCAGCAATGGTCAGACTAATACCGTTAACGGCAATACTCCCCTTAGATACTAAATATCGACCAACTCGATGCCACTGTTCGGACATTCCGGTTGGTATGCCAAAACGAATCTCCCAGGATGTAGCAGTAGAAATCGATTCCAGCAAACAGCCAACACCATCTATATGTCCTGTCACAAAGTGTCCCCCAATTTTACTTCCCATACGCAGTGAAGTTTCCAAGTTGACGTATTTAGCAGCGCGATCGCGGTCGCCCAAAGTTGTTTTCTCAAGAGTTTCAGGGGAAGCAGTAGCTACAAAACCTCTCTCTAAAATCGCTTCTACGGTTAAACATACTCCATCTACGGCAACGCTATCACCAATAGCCAAATCTGACATTACTACCGCAGACTGTTCTCTTATTAATGAAATTTGAAAGGAATTTTGAGTATAAGCCTCAATAGATCCTAAAGATTGTACTAAACCTGTAAACATTATTGTATTTTTGAAGGCTTAATAATTTAACTATTATTTTTTTCTGAATAGTAAAGGCAACAGTAAAAAAACTGAGGCATACTGTGATTAACAGTAACATTTAGAACAACTCCATTTTAGTTTTTCTGCCTAAACATGGTTGAAAGATATTCAAAACATATTTTAATTTAAGATAGATATATATAGATCTTAAAATTTATTGTTATCTATCGCTCTTTACTCCTGCCAATCTTATTTACTTCAGAGGCCAAACCCATGATTGAAATGAAAGTTGCAGGCATTGTCTTAAATGCAGCTAGTCGTAGTCCGATGATTTTACTCAAGGATAGTTCAGAACGTAGGGCGTTACCAATTTTTATTGGACAAGACCAAGCTGAAGCGATTATTAAAGCTCTGGAAGGACATCGTCCCTCGCGACCTCTGACTCATGACTTAATTGCCAATATTTTTGACGACTGCAATATTAAACTAGAGCGAATTATTATTCATGCTCTAACCAATGATATTTTCTATGCAGTGCTTTGTATTAATCATAAAGGAGTTAAGAAGGAAATCGATTGTCGTCCCAGTGATGCCGTGGCGATCGCTTTGCGTACCGACAGTCCTATTTGGGTACTAGAAGAAGTTGTTGCTGATGCTTCAATTCCTGTGGACACTGATGCTGATGATGCTGAAAGAAAAGCATTTAGAGAGTTTGTTTCTCGCCTAAGCCCTGAACAGCTAATTAAGAAAAGCGGCTATAAAGAGCAACATTAAGACAATTCCCAATAATTGAGTATCAGGGACAAATGCTTGGTAATTTTTGAGGTTATGAAATACTGATTTAAGTATCTAGTATCTAATTCTATAAACAGTAGTAATGCGCCAGCGACGATTTGGTAAAACCGATCTTAATTTATCAGTATTTTCCCTGGGGACAATGCGTTGCTTGGCTTCTCCCCAAACCAACCGCCAAACAATTGAGCAGGCGATCGCTTTGGGGATTAATCATCTGGAAACTGCCAGAGGATATGGTCAGAGTGAAAATTATTTGGGACAAGCATTACAAGACTTAGCCATACCTCGGCAGCAAATTCATCTCACTACAAAATTATCTCCCACTCCTGATCCGCAGCAAATGAGCCAGTGGATCGACCAGTCTCTAAGCAGACTGCAAGTAGAATACATTGACTGTTTGGCACTTCATGGCATTAATACCTGGGAACATTTAAATTGGGTTACAAATCCTGATGGTTGTTTATCGGCAATACAAACTGCGATTAAACAAGGGAAAATCAAACATTTAGGTTTTTCGACTCATGGTAGCCTCGATTTGATTTTGGCAGCAATTAAGACAGATTTATTTGAATTTGTTAACCTACATTATTATTATTTTTTTCAGCGCAACCATCCCGCGATCGCTCTAGCACAAGAGAAAGACTTAGGAATATTTATTATTTCTCCTGCTGATAAGGGAGGTAGATTATATACTCCTCCAGCAAAGCTAGTAGAACTGAGTTTTCCCTTTACCCCCTTAGAATTAAACTATCGTTTTTTATTAAGCGATCGCCGTATTACTACTCTCAGTATTGGTGCCGCAAATCCTGATGAATTAACTACTCCGCTCCAAGTAGCTGATGCTGATTACCCCCTCACCACATCGGAAAAAGAGGTCTGTAAACGGCTTAAACAGCATTTAGAGACTAGTTTGACTACGGATCTCTGTTCCCAGTGCTATCGGTGTCTGCCCTGTCCTGAATCAATTAATATCCCTGAAATCCTAAGACTACGTAACTTGACTGTGGCTTACGAAATGCAGGATTATGGTCAATACCGTTATGGAATGTTGGAAAACGCGGGACATTGGTTTCCAGGGAAAAAAGGTAATCGTTGTACTGACTGTGGTGATTGTTTGCCACGCTGTCCAGAACAATTAAATATCCCAACTTTGCTTAGAGATACTCATCAACGCTTAAAGGGTAAAAAACGCCGACGCTTGTGGTCAGAATGATCGGCTTGTCCAAAATTAAAGGCTGAGGTTGCGCGCTAGTATCTTTAGGAGCAAGTAATGGGTAATGAGTAATGAGTTTTTCAGAAGCGTGTGATACTTACCTTATTTACAGGAATGAACCTCATTAGCTAAAAGCTAAAAGCTATTAAGCGTATTATTCTATTTTTAATTAACCCATATTACTTCTGGGATATGTTATTTTTTGAAATTTGGCTTATCAGGCAAAGGAATATCTTTCAATTCTGAGGGCTTGCGATCGGGAAGTGGAATATTTTGTAACCGATCCCGTAATGATGGCAATGGTTCAGGTTCGGGACTGGGTTGCGGTGCCGGTTGTGGTGCCGGTTGTGGTGTAGGTGCTGGAGCAGCAGCTGGTTCCGGTGGGGGCTCAGGCTTGGGTTCGGGCTTGGGTTCGGGCTTGGGTTCCGATTCTGGCGGGGGCTCAGGTTTGGGTTCGGGTTTGGGTTTAGGTTGCGGTGCCGGTGTCGGTTGAGGTTTCTGCTCTGATTCGGTTGTCTGATTTTTTTGCTCTCTTCTGATAGAGGGAAGAGTTAAAGAAGGACATATTTCCGCATCATATTCATAGTTAACTAATACCTGATAAGGTTTGGGCTTTCCAGTATCATTATCTAAAACACTCTGACTAATTTCTTGACTAGCTTGCTCGTTAAAAATTGGATATTTTGCGCCCTTAATCAAATCTAAGGCAACAACTTGACCTTCAGCATCAACTACAACTCCGTAGACGCTAGTACCTTCAAGTCTTCTAATACAAGCATCTCGTGGATAAGTGCCTTGAACTTCGATTCTCTTGGGTTCTATCTCTTGGACTTTAGTTAGCCATGCAATGTAATTTTTCCTTGCATCTTCGTCAGTAGTACCAGCTTGCGTTTTTTTAAGACTTTGGCTAAGGTTACTGAGTCCCTTGGCTGAATCGGCAGCTTTTTTAGCAGCAATTTCCTCTGGCTTAGGCTTAACTTGAGGTTTTGTTTGAGGTTTTTTACCTGGCTTTTGTTCAGGTTTACCCGCTGTTTGTGTGTTTTTTTTGGGTTGCTGAGGTTTTGCGGTTTCTGAGGTTGGTTTATTAGTATCTGGGGGTGGGAACTCAGATGGATCGACTTTGAAATCCAGAGGATTAATTTCAGGCGGTTGAGGTAATTGTGATAAATCACCAATCGGAGGCAAAGTAATATCAGTTACCGGCGGTAAAGGAGGAAGATTAAAGTTTGGCGGAGGTGGAATAGCAACGGGAGGTAAATTAGATGGATCTCCTAAGCCTGGAATTAATGAACGGGGTATGGCAAATGGTGAGGCTGGCTGGCTATTATCAACTGGCGGCAGATCGCTAATATTAGGTACATTAGGATTTTCTATTTGGGGATATAAGTCGGGTAAACGCGACTGCTGCTCGGGACTCAATTCAATTACGGAAACTTCTCTTTGTCCCGAATCATTATTAAAATTTAAAGTTGGTAAACCAAATTTAAGCACCAGCAAATGTAAAGCGACCGACAGCAATAAGGATAATTTTGCTGGGTTAATCAGCTTGCCAGATTGATAATTTAATTCTGATTCGTAAGACATAACCAGCAACAATAAGAATAAAATTTAGTTTACAAAGCGATACTCAAAAATAAGATAATTACATACTAGATTATTTAGATTATGCGCAATTAGTCAGTATGACAATCTCTGAATGTACTAAATAATTAGTAACTATGACTTTTAGGTCTTATACTTAATAGCTAAACCAATTACTACCGAATACCTTTAGCCGATATTCTTTGTAGTATATATTTTACTTAGTTTCTGATTTGGACAGGCATCACTAAATAGGTCATATTTAATCCAGCAAGAGGAGTAAATATAACTGGTTGATTCCATTCATTGAGCTGCATTTTAATTTCTGTTGCCGAAAGTGCCTTCAGTCCATCCATCAGATATTTAATATTAAAGGCAATTTCGATATCCTCTCCCATGATTTCTGCAGGTAAAGATTGTTTGGCATTGCCTACATCTTGAGCATCCGCTGAGATGATTAATTCTCCTTTATCATTATCGAGACTAAACTTAACCAAATTATTTTTTTGCGCCAATACTGCTACTAATTCCAGACTAGCTAAAAGTCTTTTGCGATCTACGATCATCTCACGGGTAAAATTTTGAGGAATTAATTGTCCATAGGCAGGATAATCTCCTGGTATTTTGGCACTAGTTAACAGGCGATCGCCCAGGGTAAATGTCATTACTAATTCATCAAAATTTACCTTGACTAGATCCGTTGGCTGAGCATCACTGACAATTCTTTCTAATTCCCGTAAGGCCTTGGCAGGTATAGTTACTGCGAAATTGGGCAAGTGAATTTTTGAGTCTGTAGATTCGGGATTAAGGTCTGCTGCTACAACTGCTAGGCGGTGACTATCAGTAGCCGCAAACTCTAAAATATCTCCTAAATTATCTTTCCCCAGACTTTGGGCTTTGAGATGAACTCCTGTGAGAATCTGTTTCGATAATTCTGCTGAAGCTGCAAATAGACAGCCTCCTAACCCTTCGTTTAAAGCAGAAATTGGTAATTCTAAAGTTTGTTCTGCTTCAATTTTAGGTAATTCGGGGAATTCTGCTGGGTCGATACCTGTTAACTTAAATTCGCCAGATAAGGAACTAATGGTAGCGATAAAACTGTCTGATTCATCCTCAGGGACATCCAAAGTAATATCACTCTCTGGTAGACGAGTTACAATTTCGTTAAATAGTTTGGCAGGTAAAGTAATACTACCACCTTCGGTAACTTCAACGTTCATGCTAGTTTTGATACCTAAACTACCATCAAAAGCAGTTAAACTAACTTTCTGAGTGGTTTCTGTTGCTTCAATCAAAACGTTTCCCAATACCGGTGGTTCGGGACGAGAGGGAACAGCACGACTAACAAGAGAAAGGTTATTTTTAAGCTCGTTTTGACTGCAAACAATTTTCATCTCTGAATCAGATCAACAGATAATTTTCCCAATAATTGTACTGTTAAAAGCTATTAGCTGTTCGCTTTTAGCTATCAGCTTTAAATTAGGCTGGTTAAACTACGAACTACGAACTACGAACTACGAACTAACTAATATCTGTGGAAAACTTGTGGAAAACTTACAATTTTTCTCGTTAACCTGTGGAAAAAGCTAGGTTTGAGATTTTTGTCGACTCACAAAATTAATGCGATCGCTCAACAAAGAAATAGTTTGATTAAGTTGACGATCTTTTCTGAGCCGTTTGGCGATTTTCTCACAACTATACATGACTGTTGTATGGTCTTTGCCACCAAATTTTTCACCGATACGAGGTAAACTCAGGTCGGTATGTTGTCGCATCAAATACATAGCAATCTGTCTGGCATTGCTAATTTCTCGGCGACGAGAACTGCTAATTAAGTCTTCGGCAGAGACTTTTAAAATTTCTACAGCCACATCAATTATGGTTTCGGGGGAAGCGGTAATTTGTTCTACCTTGGGATTTAGAACTGCCGCAATATTTTCAACTGTCATTGATAAGCCAGAAAGAGAGATATAGGCGAGTGCTCTAATTAATGCTCCTTCTAACTCTCTAATGTTGGAAGTATACTGGCTAGCAATGTATTCAACTGCTTCTCTGGGAAGACGAACATTTTCATATTCGGCTTTTTTTTGGAGGATTGCCATCCGAGTTTCTAAGTCTGGTACTTGAACATCCGCTATCAACCCCATTGAAAAACGAGAACTCAGACGTTCTTGTAACTTCGGAATTTGATTGGGGGGGCGATCGCTTGCTAAGACGACTTGCTTTCCTGCCTCATGAAGAGTGTTAAAGGTGTGGAAAAACTCTTCTTGAGTATATTCTTTGCCCTCAATAAATTGAATGTCGTCTACCAATAAAATATCGGCGGAACGGTAGTGTTCACGAAAAGTTTGAATACTATCATTACGAATTGCGGCAATTAAATCGTTAGTAAATTGTTCTGTAGAAACATAAAAAACCCTAGCATCGGCATTAATTGCCAAATGATAATGTCCAATAGCCTGCATTAAATGAGTTTTCCCCAATCCTACGCCGCCACAGAGAAATAAAGGGTTAAAATCTCTCCCAGGAGACTCGGCAACAGCAAGAGAGGCAGCATGGACCATACGATTGGTGGGACCAACGACAAAACTATAAAAAGTATATTTAGGGTTTAATTTAGTCGGTTTGAGCTGGTTTTTAGTAGCAGTTGAGTATTGATGTTCGTCGGGTAAAGAAATAGCTGGTGCGGAAAAAAAAGCAGGCTTCTCTCCCTGTAGGGATTTAAGACGAATTTCCAGAGATTTACCAGTAATGTCCCTCACCAAATCACTGATAATATTTACGTAGTACTTTTGCAGGTGATTCATTACAAAGGCATTCGGCAACAGAATAGTCAAATGATCTGAAGTCAAATTCTCAACAGTGGCATGTTGTATCCAAGTCTCATAAGTAGGGCGACTTAGTTGTTCTTTGAGGCGATCTAATACTTGTTCCCATAACTGTTCCGAAGAAATTGCCACTCTAGTTACTTACCGATGATTGGTGATTAGAAGATCTTATCAGTTGAATTGTATTACGATCGAGAAAGTAAGTTACACGCTGCATTTTCTAGCCAGTGAACATGAAAAAACAGCCCACAATTGCTCAAATAGGAAGTTCGATCCTAAGAAGCAAAGCTCAACCCGTAAAGAATATTATAGACAGAAATATCTCGGAGTTAATTGATTCCTTAATTACTACAGCGATCGCCAATCAGGGAGTAGGAATTGCTGCTCCCCAAATCTCTCAATCCTATCGGCTTTTTATTGTAGCGTCCCATCCTAGCGATCGCTATCCCCAGGCACCAACCATGAAACCCACGGCGATGATTAACCCCAAAATTTTAAGTCATGGCGAAGCAATAGTTAAAGACTGGGAAGGATGTTTGAGTGTGCCTGGAATTCGAGGTTTAGTACCCAGATATCGCCAAATTGAAGTAGAATACACTACTCAATCAGGAGAAGTTAAACAGAAAGTATTGACTGATTTTATTGCCCGTATTTTTCAACATGAATTAGATCATCTTAATGGCATCTTATTTATAGATCAGATCAAAAATAAAGCAGATTTATACACAGAAGCAGAATATCGCCAAATTATTAATAGTGGAACATAATCTCGATCAAGTCATTGGAATTGATTTGGGGGGAACCGCCATCAAAATGGGACGGTTTCTCAAAAATGGCTCATGTTTAGAAACAGTTTCTTTAGCCACTCCTCAACCGGCGAATCCTCAACCAGTCATAGATGCGATCGCCCAGGGAGTAAAGCAGCTTAATCATGACCATACCTGCGGTGCGATCGGTTTTGGTGTCCCAGGACCAACAGATACTTCTAGACGCATTGCCAAAAAATCCATTAACTTACCAGGATGGGATGATGTGCCTGTTGCCGATTGGTTAGAAGCTCAAACTGGTCTGCCGACTATACTGGAAAATGATGCTAACTGTGCTGCAATCGGCGAAGCTTGGCTAGGGGCAGGGAGAAGGTTTCGTAATTTTATCTTGTTAACTTTAGGGACTGGGGTTGGAGGAGCGATTTTTCTTGATGGTAAATTGTTTACCGGTCATTGTGGGGCAGCAGGAGAACTAGGTTTAATTACGCTCAATCCTAATGGCCTTCCCTGTCGTAGTGGTAATCAGGGTTCATTAGAACAACATACTTCCATTGGTTCAATTCGTCGTCTTACGGGTAATGAACCAGCAGAAATGGGCAAGTTAGCCCAAGCAGGAGATCCAGCGGCTTTAGAATTTTGGCAGAGTTACGGCAAGTTATTGGGGGCAGGGTTAACCAGTCTAATTTATGTCCTGACCCCTGAAGCTGTAATAGTCGGTGGTGGCATTAGTGCTAGTTCCAAGTTTTTTTTACCTGCTACCCTGAAGGAAATTGAAAAACGGGTATTATCCACTTCCCGACCAGGTCTACAATTGCTAACTGCTGAATTAGGTAATACAGCCGGAATGTTGGGAGCAGCAAAGTTGGTTTGGAACCAGATTGAAGAAAACTCTTTACATTAAACAAATCAGCTCATCTGAATTAACTGTCCCAAGAATTAATATTGCGAAAATTAGCAGCGTTTTTAGCCATGTTGTTCTGACTAAAAGAATGCTCAGAGCCTTCTAGATTTACCTGCTTAACCGTGCCACGAATAATTTGGCGTACTTTAGTCTGATGTTGAGTTATGTAAGTTTGCTTGAGTTGATTATATTCTTTAGCATTAGTGGCATAGAGTGCCGGTACATATTCGTTATTTAAAACTAAAGCGCAGACATCGGAAAGATTAATGCGATCGCTATTGGAGTCATAGTCATTCTTGATATGACTATAGGAATCTTTAATTACTTCCTGTTCGACAAGATTAGTCAAACTAAGATTGGCTAATACGTCAAAAATATCGCTTTTTTCTCCCTTGGGTCGTCCCTTACCCTCAATTTCTCGCCAGGATTGAGCCAGTATTTTTCTCATCGAAGCATTCTCAGCAATTACCTCATCTTGGACTAAGGTACGAGGAATATTGAGTTGTAGTACTTGCTCGATCGCCCTGGGCAGTAAATTTTCTTGAATATTACTTTGATAGTGCTTACGGTATTCTGCCTTTTGTTTGTTATATCCCCGTGAAGTGGTGGCATAAAGGCTCGGAACCTGCTGATGATTTAATAATAAGGCACAGACCAATGCTGGTTCAAGATTTGCCTTTTTTTGGGCATATTTGATATCGATGGTAAAAATCACCTCTTGGAGAACTTCGATTTCGGTAACATTAAGCAGTTGAATTGAATTTAACAACTCAATTGATAATTGTTCACGACGATTTCTCCCTTCCACAAACTTGCCCATAGCTAGCCTCAAGTAACTAAATCGATTTTAGCCTCGATTTTTGGGATGCACTAGTAGTCTGCCAATTTTGAAATGATGGATGATAAAAAAGTTCGGAGTTTGGAATTCGGAGTTCGGAGTTCGGAATTCGGAGTTCGGAGTTTGGAATTCGGAGTTCGGAATTCGGAGTTCGGAGTTCGGAATTCGGAGTTCGGAGTTCGGAGTTCGGAATTCAGAGTTCGGAGTTTGGAGTTATAGGTTATAGGTTAATTCAATGTTGGTTAACTTACTTCGAGTTAGAAAAGGGCGTACATTCTCCACCTAAGCCATCAACGATCGTACAGGTATTGCTAACCATCATATCGATATAGCTATCAGTTTCACCTAGCCCATCAACATACAGTTTTTTTTCTGATAATTTTATATTGGCACCGCGAGCTACATTCTTCATAATGCGATCGCTAGCAGTTGATTCGACAAAAATTGTGGGTACACCTATTTCTCTGATTTCTGTGACTAATTCAGTTACTTCAGAGGCAGTGGGGGAGGCTTCAGAACTTATACCTTGCAAAGTAAGATAGTCATTTAAATAGTAAGCTTGGACATAATAATTTAGAGAGTTATGGGCAGTCACTAAAATTCTTTGTCCTTCAGGAATGGTGGCAATTTGTTCGTCAATCCAAGCATCAAGCTGCCAAAGTTGGTCAGTAAATGCTGTACTCCTTTGAAGATAAGACTCTGCTTCAAAAGGATTTACTTGTAATAGTATTGATTGAATTAGTTCCACCATGGCAACTGTATTTTCTATGTTATGCCAAACATGGGGATCTGGTTCTAATTCTCGTTTGTCACCTCTGGAGGGCTGAGCTTCTGGAGTTACTTCAGCAGAATGTTCTGAATGTTCTCCCTCTGAATGTTCTCCCTCTGAATGTTCTCCCTCTAAATGTTCTCCCTCTGAATGTTCTCCCTCTGAATGTTCTCCCTCTGAATGTTCTCCCTCTGAATGTTCTCCCTCTGAATGTTCTCCCTCTGAATGTTCTCCCTCTGAATGTTCTCCCTCTGAATGTTCTCCCTCTAAATGTTCTCCCTCTGAATGTTCTCCCTCTGAATGTTCTGGATGGTCGTGTTCTGCCAAAATAGGTTCAGTGACTGCCTGTTCGTAGATGGCTATTTTGGATGCAGGAGTTTCTGTGGCTTCGATTAACTGAATTAGTTTTGGTTCTAACTGATACCCACCATAGAGAATTAGTTGTGCTTCATCCAGTGCCTTGCGCTGAGAAGGGGTAGGACGGAAGGTATGGGGATCTTGGCTGGCATCAATTAAGCAAGTTAAATCTACAGTATCTTGGGCTAGAGTTGTCATTAAATCGCAGATGATGTTGTGAGATGCTACTATTCTTGCTTTTTCTTGAGCATGAGTCAGGTTGCCATTAGTTTTAAGACTACAACCACTCAAGCTTACTAAGATACCGAAAATAGTCAGACTAAAAATACCTGTTACCCCAGACCTCTCAAACATAAGTAAACTTTTTAATTGAATAAATATTATGAAGCATTATGATAATGATTCCAATTATTATAATGTAGAATGATAACAAGTCTCATTCCCAATTATTAATGCTTGAAGTTTGTCAGCTCAATATTAATTATCGCCACACTTCGGCAGTTAAAGAAGTTTCATTTTCTCTACATCCGGGACAGGTCACAGCTTTATTAGGACCGAATGGTGCCGGAAAAAGTACCTTGATCAAAGCTATTTTAGGTTTAGTTCCCATAGCTCAGGGAACAGTTACCTGGGAAGCCAAGCCGATCAAACAACAGTTAAAAAGAGTGGCTTATGTACCTCAGCGATCGCAAATTGATTGGGATTATCCCATAACTGTTGCCAAAGTTGTGATGATGGGAAGAACTGCGGCTACAGGATGGTTGCGCTCGCCTAGCAAGCAATCTCGATTAATAGTGCAAGATGCTCTGAAAAGGGTGGGAATGTGGCAATATCGCCAGCGTCAAATCCGAGAATTATCGGGCGGACAACAACAAAGGGTTTTTCTCGCCAGAGCGATCGCTCAATCAGCAGATTTGTTGTTATTTGACGAACCGTTTAATAATGTAGATCGACAAACAGAAGCAATTATTTTTGATATTTTCGCCGAACTCAAAGCGCAACACAAAACTTTATTGGTAATCAGTCACGATCTGAGTGAAACTCTCGAAAATTATGACCAACTATTGTTATTAAATAAGCAGTTGATAGCTGCGGGTTCTAAAACCGAAGTCTTAACTAACGAAAATATTAACCAGGCATACGATAGATATTCTACAATTAGTTTCCAACCATTAAGCAGTAGCTATCAACGCCCCAATGTTAAATTGGTTAGCTGAACCTTTAGAATTTGAATTCATGCGCCAGGCGATCGCCATTGGCTTTTCTTTAGGAATTCTCAGTGCAGTAGTTGGTAGCTATTTAATTCTGCAACAGATGGGCATGATGAGTGGTGTAATTTCTCATGCTGTGTTGCCTGGGATTGCGATCGCTTTTTTCTTAGAAATAAATTTAGCAATTGGTGCCTTTATTGCCGGGTTGATGAGTGCTTTGGTGGTAATGGGTATTCAACGGCGATCGCGAATTAAAGTTGATGCAGCAATGGCATTAACTTTAACGAGTTTTTTGGCATTAGGAGTAATTTTAATTACTTCTTTGGAAACTAATCAGATTCAACTGGATGAGATTCTTTTCGGTGATATTTTAGGGGTAACTAGTAGCGATGTTTGGCGGACAGTAATTATCACCAGCATCATTCTTTTATTAACCAAACTTTTTTACAAAGAACTAGAATTTTATACTTTCGATCCTCTGGGAGCAAAAGCCTGTGGTTTACCAGTAAATTTGCTTTATTTAGGTTTAATTTGTGCCATTACCTTAACCATAGTTGCTAGTATGCAAACTGTAGGGGTATTGCTAGTGATGTCATTATTAGTCGGTCCCGCTATTACAGCTTATTTACTGGTTAAAGAACTCTACCAAATGATGATCCTCGGCTCAATTATTGGTGCAGTTTCTAGCATTATCGGAATGTATGGTAGTTACTATTTTGATTTACCATCGGGAGCAGCAATTGTAATGGTAATTTTTGTTTTATTTCTGTTAGCATTTATATTTAGTCCAAGTCAAGGCATCATGACTGAACCAGAATTAAAAACTAAATTTCAGAGGTGGTTCAAGTTAATTCTGAAACAAATTTCATCTAGAGGGAAATAATAAAAAAGTTGTAAGGATTTATCGTTCATCTCTAGTGATTAAGCCACAATGAAAAATGAATAATCGAAAACTGGTGCTAGAACGCAATGAACGAACGTTGCATGATTCCCGTAATCAAAACCCTTAAGGATTATCAAGCTTATCGCATTAGTCCTGAAGATAATAACCGCCTAGCGATCATCTTCGATCCTAGTAATGCTAACGATTCACTAACCGTTTGTGTAGAAATTTTTGATGTTGGTAGTGCAACTCCTCCCCATCGCCATAACTTCGCAGTAGAAATGTTTTTTATCCTCAAGGGTGAAGGTATGGCAATATGTGATGGCAAAGAGGTGCCTTTACGTAGTGGTGACAGTGTATTGATGCCTAAAACAGGAACTCATTATCTCAAAAATACTGGCTCTGAGCGTTTATATGCATTATGTATTATGGTTCCCAATGAAGACTTTTCTGAGTTAATTCGCAGCGGTATACCGGCAACTTTAGATGAAACGGATATGAGAGTTTTGTCTCGTATAGATTCCCTAGCTCATATTAATTAGAATCGATTATTTGTTGATATTTAATTATTTGTTGATATTTAATTTTGCCACTTAAGCGAGCAAAATATACTTCTTAAGTCAGAAAATTATGAGCAAAATTTGGCTAATTTTCTTAAAAATACCTTTAGATTTTGTGCTGTTGATAGCTAGTCAATAACTCTACAATAGGTGAGTATCTTCTCATGATCTTAAAGGACACTAATAGTGATCGCAACTGCACCTCGAAATAATCTCGAAATATCAACTAATGGCTTACCCAACATCTGCGGTTGGGAATCAGAAATCGCGACCATAGTTAATCATAACCAACCAGTATTTTTACCCCAAAGTAATCTAGAGCTTAATCAAATTAGTGCTGGGTTTGCTTGCGCCCTCCATATGCACCAACCTACGATCCCCGCAGGAGCAAATGGAGAACCGATCTGCAACTTACAACATATGTTGGAAAATCCCCATGATGGGGATAATCACAATGCAGAAGTATTTGCCTGGTGCTATAGTCGCATGGGCGACTGGATTCCTGAATTAGTTGCCAATGGTTGCAATCCTCGCATCATGCTGGATTATTCTGGTAATCTGCTCTGGGGTTTTCAGCAGATGGGGCGTAACGATATTCTGG
The DNA here is from genome assembly GCF_000332195.1 of Pleurocapsa sp. PCC 7319. NCBI lineage: Bacteria > Bacillati > Cyanobacteriota > Cyanophyceae > Pleurocapsales > Pleurocapsaceae > Pleurocapsa > Pleurocapsa sp. PCC 7319. The sequence goes on along the minus strand of NZ_KB235922.1, from coordinate 1,935,293 downwards.
ATAACTTGAAAAAAATCACTTGCGAACCTCAGTATCAGCCCTATGTAGAATGGTTGGGTACGATGTGGAGTCATGCAGTTGTTCCCTCAACACCGATTCCCGATATCAAGTTACAGATTCAAGCATGGCAACATTACTTTGCCGCCATCTTTGGTTTTGAGGCTCTTAAAAGGGTCAAAGGGTTTTCTCCCCCAGAAATGCACCTTCCCAACAATCCTGACACTCTGTATGAATATATTAAAGCTCTTAAAGAATGTGGTTATACTTGGCTACTAGTGCAGGAACACTCAGTTGAAAGGTTAGACGGTTCAGGGTTACACCACGATGACAAATATTTACCGAATCGTCTCGTTGCTCATAACTCCAAAGGAGAGACGATTAGTATTACTGCCCTAATTAAAACTCAAGGTTCAGATACTAAATTAGTGGCTCAGATGCAGCCCTATCACGAAGCAAAAGGCAGAGGCAAACAACAAATTGGAGATGTTTCTGTACCTAGTTGTGTTAGTCAAATTGCCGATGGCGAAAATGGCGGGGTGATGATGAATGAATTCGCTCGCGATTATCAACCTGTGTGGCATGAACTCAAAGATAACAATAATATTGTTGGCTTTAATGGCACTGAATATATCGAATTAATTGAAGCTACGGGAGTAAAACCCGAAGATTATCCTACTTGCCAAGCAGTGGGACAACACAAAATCTGGCAACAAGTCGATCCTAGCTCTGCTACTCCTGAGAAAGTAGCTCAAGCGATCGCCCATTTACAGGAGACAGATCATCAGTTTCACATGGATGGGGCATCATGGACAGACGATCTTAGTTGGGTAAAAGGTTACGAAAATGTTCTGGAACCCATGAATCAATTAAGTGCCATGTTCCACCAAAAATTCGATTCTTTAGTAGCTAAAGATGCTTCAGTAACAAAAACTAAGGAGTATCAGGAAGCTCTGCTATATGTATTGCTAGTTGAAACCAGTTGTTTCCGCTATTGGGGACAAGGTACCTGGACAGACTATGCACGGGAGTTATTTCGTAGAGGGGAAGCTTTACTGAAATAGTCTTAGTAAATGGATAAGGAAAGCTTGATTTAACCTCTTGGTATTAAAAGCTGTAATGCTCTTCGAACATATTCCGACCAAGATTCGGTTGTCGGTTGAAAGATTGTGGCATAGAGCATTATGCCACTCATAGCATCGAAGACTAAACCAGGATCTAAATCTGGTTCAACTTCATTTCTGGTGATAGCTCGCTCAATTACTACTGCAAAAGCTTTGCGTCGGGGTTGCAAATAGTTGGTCCAATAGATTTGGGCAAACTGAGAGTTACTTGCGGCACTGCTAATGATCATTGCTACAGCCTGTCTTCCTAAGGGACTAAGAGTAATTTGAGCGGCATTTTTAATTAGCTCATCAATATCACTGCTCAGATTCCCAGTATCAGGAATGATCACATCTTGACGGATACTTTCGATCGCATCGGCTACCAATTCTGCTTTACTTTTATAGCGTCGGTAAATCGTAGTTTTGCCTACTTTAGCCCGAGCTGCAATTGCTTCAATACTCATGGCGGCAAAACCCACTTCTCCTAGAAGTTCTAAAGTAGCTTTTAACATCGCTTGATGAGATTGAGCGCTACGAGGTCTTCCTGGCGTTTTTTTCTGAGGATTTTTCATAGTGTTATTATAAAGTTACGAAACAGTAGCGTATCGTAATCAATATTATGAGTCTTCGTCCCCGTCCTAATTATGTAAATAAATATAGTACTCAAACTTTACAACAGGGGCTAGAAGAGTATTATGCTGTTAATCCCAGAATTACCGATCCCAGAAAATTATCTCCAGAGTTTGCCCAAATCTTACTCGCTCACGATGTCTCTCATGTAATTTTGGGCTGTGACACCAATATGTATGACGAAATTAAATTATTACCGTTAAGCTTTGGGACAAGCGATTTTAAGTTGAGGGACTATATACGTACTAATCGAGATCCGCAAATTAAGCCAGCGATCAACATTATGTATGATGATTTAATTAAGCAACATGGTGTAGTGGGGCTTTATAGTTCTATATTATTTGTTTTACCGCGACTAATACCAGAATTAGTGATAATTTGGTTTAAAAACCGTGGCAGAAACAAATATTATCCTTTTCTTAACTACTATTCTTTGCTCGATCGCTCTCTTCTAGAAATACGTCAAGAATTCGACTTGCTGCCATTAATAAAATCTTGAGTTCAGAATCAATAATTTATCTTGAAAGACATTTAACTTTTCCATCTTGAATGTTGATAACTCGCTGACAAAAGTTAGCAACTTGGCGATCGTGAGTAACTATGACCACAGTTTTCCCACTACGATGTAGAGAATCAAAAACATCCATAATCTCTTGACTAGTTCGTGAATCTAAAGCACCAGTCGGTTCATCTGCCAAGAGAAGTAGGGGATGGTTAACGATCGCACGGGCAATTGCCACTCGTTGTTGTTGACCACCTGATAACTGATTGGGATACTTGTGTAACTGCAATTCCAAACCTACGTTTTGTAAAGCAATTGCTGCCCGATTAAAGCGTTTGATGTAGGGAATGCCAGCATATGCCATGGGCAGCATGACATTTTCTAAGGCAGTCATTTCGGGTAAGAGGTAAAACTGCTGGAAGACAAAACCAATTTGATGATTACGAATGAATGCTAACTGGTTATCGCTCAGTCCAGCAACTGCTTGACCGTTTAAGTAGTATTTGCCAGCACTGGGACGATCTAAACAACCAATAATATTCATTAAAGTAGACTTGCCAGAGCCAGAAGTTCCCATAATGGCACAGCTTTCTCCAGTAGAAATCTTTAAATCGATCGCTCGCAGTATCCTGGTAATCGTTCCACCAAACTGATAGTATTTCTCGATTTGCTGGAGATCGATAATGACCGAATTAGAGTTCATTGAATTTAACTCCTCAAAGCAATAATAGGATCTAGCTGTGCTGCATTACGGGCGGGAACAACGCCAAAAATTAGACCTATTGCCCCAGAAACAGTCATGGCGACAACAATCGCCTGAGAGCTAACAATTGCTTCCAAGGGAGAGAGAGCCGCTATAATCACTGTTCCTCCTACACCTAAGCCAATACCAATGAAACCGCCAATAGTAGCCAAAATAATTGCTTCAATAGTAAATTGAATTAAAATATCGTTACCAGTTGCACCCAAGGCTTTACGCAAGCCAATTTCTTGAGTGCGTTCCACTACCGAAACCAACATAATATTCATAATGCCGATGCCGCCGACTACTAGGGAGATACCTGCGGTTGCACCTAAGACGAGAACTAAAATATTTGTCACTCGATCGGCAGTTGCCATTAAATCTTGTTGACTACGGACGCTAAAATCATCTTCACCTTTAAGGATGTTGTGGCGTAATCGCAATAGATTAGTAATTTGATATTGTGCTGCACTAGAGTTGTCGGGATTTTTGGCTGCTACGGCAATAGACTGGAGAGTAGGACTAGATTGATTACTTTCTTGTCCTGAGATCTGGTTTGCCATCACGGTAATGGGAATAAATATCACCTCATCTTGATTTTGTCCTAGAGAGGCTCCTTTTTCTTCCATCACTCCAATCACTCTAAAACTGAGATTGCGAATCCGAATTTTTTGCTCCAAGGGATTTTGGGTACCAAATAGAGTTTGGGCAGTATCACTGCCTAATACAGCTACGCGATCGCCTGTTTTGACATCTAAGAAATTGAAAAACTCTCCCCTAGCAACTTGAGCATCTCTTACGCTGGGATATTCTGGGGTAGTGCCAGTAATATTTACCTGAGTTTCTCGATCATAATAAGTAACTAGTGTACGTTCACTTTTTTCTGGGGCTACTTCTGTTACTGCAGGAACTTCCAGAGCGATCGCTTCAGCATCAGCTAACACTAGACTATTTGCCTGTACTACTCCAGCTTGAGGTCCTCTTTGTTCCACACCGGGAAAGACAAATAAAACATTGGTACCTAATGACTCAAATTGCTGAGTAATATATTTTTGTCCCCCTTGTCCCACTGCAACCATAGCAATTACTGAAGCATTGCCAATAATCACCCCCAGCATAGTCAGACCGCTTCGCAGCTTATTAGCACTGAGGGTTTTACTTGCCATCTTGATGTTTTCTAAGAAATTTGTACTCATATATTAAGGAGGCTTGATGTGGATTGATAATGCTAAATACTGAACTATTTAGTAGGTAATTTATTCTTTAAAACTATATTTATCTCTGGGGGAACTTTCCCCCAGACCCCCTGTTGGGGAAGTGACGGCTTCCCCAAACCCCTTCGTAACTAAAGTTCGGTTAAGATATATGCTTTGCTAGCTAATTCTTATTTAAGTTGACGAGTTTAAATCTCTTGTTGCTGATTAACGTTAGTTCGACCAACGACATTTAAATTGAAATTCTAAAAAACATCCTCAAACTTTGATGTCAATAGGAACGGAAAATATAGCCTGTTGCCTTCTTACGAAGTTTACTTATGCTTGCGGTATCCCTTTGGGACAACGGGGTTTCCCCTTTCACTATTCCCTACTTCTTACAAATTAATTTTGTCCTCATCGAATTCACGTTGTTTAATATATTGCAACTGAGCGGGCGTAAGTACCTGTTGAATTTGCCTTTGAGCTAATTGAAGAGCAATTCTCAGTTTATTCTGTTGTTTACTTGTCAGAGAAAGAGTATTTAAAGCAGGATGTAAAGTTAAACCACGAGCGAGTGAAGTTCTAAATTGTTGTAATTGTCTTACTGTCAATATTTCATGAATTTTGTGGGTAAATTTTCGATTGATTTGGACAATACTTTTTTGTTGGCTTTCATTTAAAGCTAATTTACCTGGCAGGGAAGGTATGGAATGATCGACCCTAGGAGGAGCAGGACTCTGTCTTGATACAGTGGCAATAGTTGGCTGAACAATATAACCTGATGAAGCAATATGGGCTGTAACAAAAGTAGTGCCAAAAACTAACGCTATTAACGAAACTAATTTCAGCTGCATAGATACTTTCATAATTCTCAATATTGTCAATTTTTTCTGGGATCTTTTTGTGGAGGAGAATCAATAAAAACGCGATCGCCTGATGCTAAACCCTGAATAATTTGTGTTTGACCATCTTGACTAAAGCCAATCCTGACAGGTTTAAATTTTGCCTTTCCGCGATCGCTAGCTACCATAACGCCGATTTCTCCTTGGTTAGTGGTAATGGCTACGGTGGGGATAGTTAGGGCATCTGGGATTGTCTTGCCAAGAAATACGGCATCCACATTCATGCCCGAACGCAATTCTGATTGTCCTGTGATTAGTTCTACCTTGACTTCAAAGGAAGTAACGTTATTTTCAACGATCGCTTCGGGAGCAATTTGTTTGACTCTTCCTTGAAAAGTCTGATGGGGATAAGCATCGGCGACAATTTCTACGGTTTGATTAGGCTCGATGTTGGCAATTCTGGCTTCAGAGACATTGACCTCGACTTCTAATTCTGAGGTAATGGATAAGATAGAGCTGGATGTTGCCGAGGAAGTAGAAGAAGCGGAGACATCGGGAGTCACAATTGAACCCACTACCGCATATTTTTGACTAACAATACCGTCAAAAGGAGCGCGAATATTAGTATCTTCTAGTTTTGTTGCAATTAAAGTCACTTTAGCTTGGGCTGCGGTTACTTTAGCCTTAAATTGCTCGATATCCTCTAAACGAGAACCATTTTCTAATTCTCGTAATTGTTCTTCTGCTTCGACCAACTTAGCGCGGGCTGTTTGATCTTCACTAAGATACTCATCTAAAGTTAATTGCGCGATCGCACCTTCTTCAGTCAGAAAGCGATATTTCTCTAATCTTTTCGCACTCAGATCGGCTTGTGCCTGGGCGGATATTACCTGTGATTCGGCTCTGGCGATCGCTTCTTGACGACTACCATTAAGAGTTCTGGTATATTCTGCCTTTGCTTGGGCTAACTCTGCTTGCGTTTGGGCTAGTTCAGCTTTTAGGTTAGCTGAATCCATCTGAGCTAAAAGTTGCCCAGCTGTAACTGCGTCTCCTTGCTCTACATATAGTGCAGCCAATCTACCAGTAGTTTTGGGACTAATATTAACCGAGGAAATTGGCTCAATACTACCACTCGCCTCAATACTGATGTTCAGGGCTTTAGTTTGTACTGGTACGGTTAAAGATTTAATATCTGGCTGCACATCTTTACTACGACGAGAAGCAAAATAGATACCCGCGCCTAAAATAATTAAGATCATTAGGATAGGTATCTTGACCCAAGAGCGTTTTTTTTGAGTTGTGACAATCACGTCATTGGTGGGTTGATTGAGCAGAAAAGACGAATCTTGCTCGTCTCTAGTCACAGAGCTATCTTTTGATGGCTCGAAAATACTATTCATTTGAAATTTTGCAAAGAGTTCTGGTTAGTTAGTCCAAATTTGTAGTTGATTGAGAACTAAATCATCCTGGCTATTTTCACAAGCACCTTCCAAAGAATCTTTCCGTTCGGACATCGCCCCTCGATCTGGTGTAAAGATGAAATCTCCCTTTGTCTCAGCAGACCAGCCGCTATACCAAACCAGACTCATCATTTTTTCCATTCTGCCCAGATCTAAAAATTCTGCACAAGTTAACTGCGACATATCTATGGCTTTGTCTTCATCTCCAGCAATTACCGTCACGGGAGATAAAATGGAAAGGGTTGCGGTTAAAGCGATCGCTGTTCTGAAAGGCGATAATTTAAGTTGCATAAAAACTCTTGTAGCTAAAATGAAGAATAGTTTTATGCTAAGTAGTTCTTGCTCTAATAACTACGATCAAATGTACAGAAATCAATTGGACTTTAGTACATATCACAAAAGCCCAAAAATAGAACCATCGTACATATAATATATTTAATCTTTCGTATTACATTAAGAATATCAATAACGTAATACTTCTTGTTTGGTTATGATGTCATTTTATATTGGTATACCAATATAAATGGTATTGACTACAAATATATCGTAGGGGCATACTGCTGTTTGCCCCTACAAAAGATTATCTGCCAAGTCTTTAATTAAAATTGGTATTACTCTTTTTGATTATCGATAAATTTAATAATGAAATTTACCAATCGACTCAAAGCCCATCCTCTTCGTTTGTTGCTTTATTTAGAGTGGATTTTATTTATTATTAGTATCATGGGGCAATTTCGTCCTTCAAATATACCTTTGCCTCCTATAAAATTACCGCCTCTTTTTCCGGAAATTAATCCTGATGTTTCTCCTGTATCAATTTTGTTGGCGATCGCTTTTTTGATTCTTGGTTTATGGCAACCTAATGGTAAAAATTGGGTAAATATTGTTTACACAGGCTTGGGATTTACCTTTATTGGTTTAATTGAGATTACTGACGAAAACAATATTCGTCTTTTGTTACCTTTGCTGCTAATAATGGTAATTAGAGGCTGCCTAAGCTTTAAATTGCCTGGTTCTATTATTGTGGCAGGTGTCTCTGTTTCTTGGTTTTTAGTCTCCCTTTACCTGGCAGTCAAAGATAGTTTTAGTCGCCTAAATATTGAACAAGTTCCAGCAATTATCACTCCGGGATTAAAACCTGAAATTATCTATCAACTTTATTCAAATGAAGAACAATTAAGAGCTTTAATTATTAATATGGCAATGAGTATAACTATGTTATTTTGCCTAATTACGGTGTTTGTTTTTCTCTTGGTAAATGCATTAATGTCTGAATACCGTTCTCGCCAAGAATTAGGCTTGGTTAACCAACAATTAAGAGAATATGCTTTATTAATTGAAGATCGAGCTATGTTACAAGAGCGTAACCGAATTGCCCGGGAAATTCATGATTCCTTAGGACATTCTCTAACCGCTCAAAATATACAGTTAGCTAATGCCATATTATATCTGCGTTCTAATCTTGAGCGTGCTGAGATATTTTTAGCAGAATCTAAAAAACTTAGTTCTCATGCTCTCAGAGAAGTTCGACATTCTGTGGCTACTCTACGCTCCGATCCTCTACAGGGCAAATTGCTCAATGTGGCGATCGCGGAATTAGTTGAAGATTTAAGATATCGCACCGAGATTATTTTCCATTATCAGAGTGATATTACCTATCAACTTCCACAAGAGGTCATTACTACAGTTTATCGCATCGTCCAAGAAGCTTTAACTAATATGATTAAGCATTCTCAGGCAACAGAGGTCACTATATCATTACAACTAATAGCTAATTATTTGAAAGTAGAAGTACAAGATAACGGTGAAGGATTTGATCCTCAAGAAAATACCACTGGATTTGGCATTCAAGGGATGAGAGAAAGAGCGACTGCTTTGGGCGGAAAATTTAACTTATTCAGTCTACCAGAAAGAGGATGTCGAGTTACGGCGAAAATTCCTTTAATTGGTCAATTTTGAGTCTATTTTTTAGTTTCTGATTATGATTCGTATTTTACTAGTAGACGACCAAACCATTATTCGTCAAGGATTAAGAAGCTTACTAGAATCTCAACCAGACTTTCAGATAGTGGGTGAAGCAGAAAATGGCAAAAAAGCGATCGCTCTGGTAGAAGAACTGGATGACACCTCACAACAACCAGATTTGATTTTGATGGATGTGCGGATGCCTGTGATGGATGGTGTAGCGGCAATTAAAAAGCTAGCCCATCAGTTTAGTTACATCTCTGTTTTAGTTTTAAGCACTTTTGACGACGATGAATATATTACTAAAGCGATGGAATTTGGAGCCAAAGGCTATTTACTCAAGGATACACCGATAGAAGAAATAGCTGCCGCCATCCGCGCTGCTATTAAAGGATATACTCAACTGGGTCCTGGTTTATTCCAAAAATTTTTAACTCAATCAAATCAGCCCAATCCTCCCCAGAAATTACCCGCAGTGTTACAGACACTTAGCCCGAGAGAAAAAGAAGTATTATCCTTAATTGCTCAAGGGGCAAATAATAAAGAAATCGCTCAAGAATTATATATTTCAGAAAGAACAGTAAAAGCGCACATCACAAGTATTCTCAGTCAATTAAATTTACGCGATCGCACTCAAGCTGCAATCCTAGCTACTCAATACGGATTTCTCTACTACGTCTGATGTGAATTGGTATAAAGTTGCGTTGGGTTAAACTAACGCTAACCCAACCTGTGAATAATCTACCAATTTTTAATTGTCAACTATTTTTTGGTCCCTGTTAGACAATCATGAGTTCTGAGAGTGGCAGCAGCAGCATAATTTCTTTCTGCGGAAGTATCAGGGTTGAAAGCATTTCCTGTTTCTTGATCTGGTGAAGCCACTTTACAATATGCCGACATGGTTTGAATAGTTGCAGCTCCCCAGTGATTAGCAGTATCAGAAAAACTAGTCGGTTCTAAGTTGGTAGTTAATTCAGCAGGTTTACCTTGTCTGATATTGGCAAATTTAGCCATATTTTGCAGTACGGCAATTAACTCTGCTCTGGTAACGGGATCTCCTGGTTTGAAAGAACCATCGGGGTAGCCTTTGACAATTTCACTTTCTTTTGCCCATTGAATTTTAGAAGCACTCCATCGAGAAGAATCTACATCGGGATAAGGCTGGGTAGGAACTGATGTTGGAGGTTCGAGATTGACACTATCGATAGTTTCTAAAGCTCCATAAACCATAGAAACCAATTGTTCTCTGGTTAAAGAGTCGGTGGGACGGAAAGTTTTGTCTTTAAAACCAGCAATAAATCCTAGTGCTACAGCCTGCTCAATTTCATCTTTATAGATATCGCGGGCAGTATCAGTAAAGCTAGTCGCTTTAGGAGGAGTAGGCACAGTATCCCCTGCAGCAGCGATCGCCTGAGAATCGCCACTAAAGTAGAAGTGACCCAAAACTTTTCCATCAACAGTTTTCTTGGTAAACTTCCAACCAGGATTTAAAAAGATTTTGAGATAATCTCCATCTGCTCCTTGACCAAAAGTCTGACCGACTGTGATTTTAGAGCGGTCATTACGGTTCTGGGCAATTAGCTGAAATCCATCTCCTTTGGGAACTATATTGAGTAAATAATCGAGGCTGGTATCTTGTCCATCAAGACGAACTGAGTAACCATTACTATCAGTAGAACGACGACAACTACCTGTAAAGTCAAAAGTTGTCCATAGAGGGTCAATAATCGTCGGTTGAGAGCCACTCTCTGTCCAGCACTGCTGTTTACCAGGAATTTGTTCGACTACCGCTAGGTTATAGCCAATTGCCCCAGCGGGTACAGCAACCGCTATTAGCTGATCTTCAGGGACAGGTTCTTCGGTAACGTTAGCAAAGGTAGGTAGCAAGGGAGTTGTTAAGGCGATCGCCGTTGTAAAAATTGCAGCTAACTTTAACTTTTTTGATAATTTCATAGTTATTTTTTGAGTGCTGTAACGATATGATTAAAACTCAAAATTATGATTTCGTCCTCCTTACTAAGAAATTATTCGGTATTGGTAAGAAATAGTTAAATCCCCTTTAGTTTGAGCCAGAAAAATCTGTCACATCTGAAGAACCTGCCTCGTCTTATTTAATCAATAACGACTCCCTGACTTCCGATGTCGAATTGCCGTAATTCCATTTTTTTCAAGTATTTCACCACGTTCTACTACTGCATAAATTAAAACGTGATCGGCTCTGCCATTGCTCAGCGCGCGATCGCCTGATGGCAAATAACTTTGGACAGTACATTCTAAATACGCTAAAGCTTCTTCAATAATTAAACAGCCGTTATTAGCAGTTTTGGTGGTTAAGCTGTCAAAAGGAGCGTTATTTTGAGCAGAAAAGTTCTTTCTGACACTTCTCCCCTCATTGAGAATATTCAGCACAAATTTATCCCCTGGATTACTAATCAAGTACGCATTTTGTTCCTTAGCAACTGCAATCATCACCCCAGGAGGGTTAAAAGTTGCTTGGGATACCCAAGAAGTCAGCACACCACGATGACATTCATCATTACAAGTAGTTAGAACGCAAATAGAACCTATAATTCTCCCCACTGCTTGTGCGGTGCGATCAATCTGAGTTTCTGTTACGGCTTGGCGAGGGATACGTAGTTTTTTGGTTTTTTTCAGTTTTTGAGTGAATTCTCGACCTGCTTGTTTGCATTCCTCTAAAGTATTAGCCTGAGGACTAAAACGCACCCGAATTGGTTCAAACCCGAAGTTATAATGAGCATCTCTTAGTTTATTTTCTAATTGATCGATCGCTTCGCCACTCCAACCATAAGAACCAAACACTCCTGCTAGTTTTGTTTTGGTCGCGTTAGCTAGCACGATTCCTAATGCAGTTTGAATTTGAGTTGGTGCGTGACCACCTAATGTCGGTGAACCAATTATAAAACCATCACAGGTTTGAATTGCTTCGGTAATTTCTTCAGTGGAAGCAAGTTCGCAGTTAATTGATTCTACGGCGACTTCAGATTGCACTAATCCCTGGGCGATCGCATTAGCTATCGTTGCGGTGTTACCGTATGCCGAAGCGTAAAGCAGAACAACTTTAAATTCTTGACTAGTTTTTTGCTGACACCAAGAGTGATAATCGTAGTTAAAACGACTGAGACTATATTTAACTAACGGACCGTGAGCAGGAGCATATATTTTGCTAGGAAAGGCTTTAAATTTAGCTAAAGCTTTTCCTAACTGTTTGGTTTGAGTAGCGTGAAGACAATCAAAATAGAAACGGCGATCTCGATCCAATTCTTTCCAGTTATGATCGAATATAGATTCATCGCACAAATGCACCCCAAAAAACTTATCGGTATAAAGAATTTTGCTTTGAGGATCGTAAGTACATAAACCATCTACCCAACGGGGAGTAGTCGCTCTAATAAACCGTAGTTGATGCCCTTGTCCTAAGTCTAAACTCTCATTATCTCTAACTACTCGAACTCGCGACTTCCATTGAGGAAACATCAAAGCACCTTTTAGAGCTTTGGCTGCTAGTTTAGAACAAATTATTGTTGCATGGGGAGCGTATCCTGCCAATATCTTGATCGTTGCTAATCGATTGGGATTAACGTGCTGCAAGATGATATAGTCTAATCTTTTTAAATCAAGATGTACTAACGTCTCCAAGTAAATCCGAGTAAAAGACTGTCCTGGCGGATCGATTAATGCAGTTTTATCTGCTTGAATTAAATAGGAATTAGAAGTCGTACCTTTTTGACGAGAGTATTCAACCTCAAACTTCAGTCTATCCCAAGTACGCGATCGCAATACTTGGGTATTTGCACCAATTTCCGATATTTGAACGTCTCTTGGTTTAGTAGATGTTGGCTTAGTAGATGTTGGTTTAATAGTTGCTCGTACCATTTTTTTTGTGATTGTTAATTGTTAATGCCTGATTGTTAATTGCTACTTGCTACTTGCTAATTAACTAGCTGATAGCCGATAGTGAAAGCGAGTATTAATAATAATTTCCTACTTTGCGATGATGAACAGCCGTCAGGACGTTGAGTTTGGCTACTCTACCAGCTTGCGCGGTACTATATATAATCCAGTGATCGCTGCATTCCAAGCGACTGGTAACTTCACATTCAATGTAGGCTAAAGATTCGGCGATAATCGGTGAACCATTTGCTGCTGGTACAGTTTTGATTCCTGCAAAGCGGTCTGCGCCGGGGGCAAAACGTTTAAGAAAATGTTTGATTAAATGCTGATAGTTTCCTTCTTCTAATACATTCAACACAAAACGATCGCCGATGTTTAGGAATGATTCCATTGACCGATCTTTAGCCACTGCGATCGCAATCCCCAAGGGAGTTAAACTAGCTTGTATTACCCAAGAAGCAACCATCGCACTTTGAATTTCACCTTTGGTAGCAGTAATGATGTATAAACCGTTGCTAATTCTGCCTAAGGCTTTCTGTAAACTGTTATCAATTGCCTTGATTTGTTTAATAGTGCGATCGCGAGTTAACCACTGTCCTAGATCTATACCAGCTTCATCACATACTTGATGGATAAGTTGATTGGGAGGCTCTTTGACTAAAATTGGCGGAAAAACTTCAGTTAGTCCAATTTCCTGAAACTGGTTCCGCAAAGGATAAATTGGCTCATCTTCTCCACCGCCGGATTCAAATAAAGCGATCGCTTGTTTGCTGTGTGCTGCTGCCAGGACGGTATTAAGAACAGTATTCGCTTCCGAGTCTGATTGGGGTGGCATTCCTATAACTAAACCTGCTGCTTGTGCCACTAGTTCTCTGGCTTCTTGGGGTTCTGTGTTATTCCAATCAACTAATTCTATGGCAACTTCTGTTTTAGAAATTCCATGAGCGATCACTCTAGCAAGTTCTTCACTATAGCCATAATCCTCAGCATAAAACAAGGCGACAAATGTTTCAGTTTTGGTTTGTGCCTGACTCCATTGCTGATAGCGATCAACTAACTCGGCACGATGGTATTTTAGTAAAGGACCATGTCCTGTAGCGATCGTGTCCAATTCCAGTTTTCCCATTCGTTTAATGGCAGCTAAAACTGAACGGGCATTGGGTTTCATTAAACAGTCATAATAATACTCAAAGTCAGCCTCAATTAATTCTAAATTCTCATCAAAAGTAGGCTCATCGCAATAGTGCATTCCAAACGCATCGCAAGTATAGAGAATTTGCGTTTTGTAATCGTAAGTGAAAATTGTATCGGGCCAGTGTAAATTAGGAGCGGAAACAAACTCTAATTGATGTCCCTTACCCAAATCAAGGCGATCGCCATTTTTAACAATCTGATGCTGAAAAGGTTGATGCACCATGTCGGCTAAAAACTTAATCGCCACCTTAGCACCGACTACCGTGACCTGGGGGGCTAACTCTAAAATATCTCTAACTAGACCACTGTGATCTGGTTCAGTATGGCTAATAATTAAGTAATCCAGTTGCGATGGATCGATTGAACCTGTCAATAACTCTAGATAGAGCTGACGAAACTTAGCATGAGAAGTATCAACTAATGCTAATTTTTCACCCTGAATGATAAAGGAATTGTAGGTTGTACCGTTTTGTAAGCCAAATTCAATATCAAAGCGATGCCTTTGGCTAGCTTCGCAATCGCGATCCCAATCAAGACAACGAATAGCAATAGTTTCTGATTCAATTTCGACAATTTGTAGAGTTAGTCTATAATTGGGTTTAGTAGTTTGATTTGTATTTATGAATGCAACCATAAGTCGGATACTCCTGGTTAAGTATTTTTAAATTTTGGGCATTGCTGAAATAAGACCTGAACAGTTTGTATTTGTATTTTATTTGTGTCTTGGTCTATTTTCAAAAAGCTTATAGCTTATAGCCTATAGCTACGAGCTTTGCTCCTTTAACTCCAACGTTGATCGAGCGTTCGCATATATGACTGAAAAGCTGCATCTTGTATTGGAAGTATGAAAGCATCTAAGTCTGAGTCGTTATGATGAGAGTGCCAAAGTCCAGGAGGAGTTACAAAGACAGACCCCGACTTCCAGTAAACCCGCTCTCCATTGATAATATTACCGTCCTCATCCAAAGATTTGCCCACTAAGGTGTAACCCGACTCAGAACCAACAATCACTAGATCGAGTGCTACAGAGTTATGACGATGGGGTTTTTGTTCTGAACCTCCAGGCAAATAAACCATTAATGCCCAGAGAGTATGGGTCAAACTACGGGTCAATTGAGTGGCATTATTTCCCAAGATTACCCCGATTCGATTACGTTTCCTGGCTCCTGGCTCTTGGGCAATTTGCTTTAATTCCGCAAAAATGCGATCGCCTTGATATAAACAAGGCTGAAAACGTGGTTTTGTGGCTGTGACTCCTAGATAATTAACCAATGCTTCGTCAGTTACCCAATAAATAGCAGTATCTTCACTAGCAGCATGAATTGCTCCAGCACAACTGGGCAATGTAAACAAATCACCCTTAGACCATTCCATTGTGCCGTATTCGCTTTCAGTTTTTCCTCTACCTTTAATAACGTAGAACAGTTGTGCTGTGGCTGGAGAACTTGTTTTCAGACTGTTTTGGGGACAGATACTTAAAAAATAAGCACTGATTACAGGACTGGTAGCAGGAGCAATAGATTGCATTTGTGGGGACAAATCCAGAGGGATAATTTTAGTGACTCCTTGTTGATGAAGTTCAGCATCAAAAGTAGTGCAGGGAATTGCGGGTAATTTAGGGGCAACAGCAGCCGAAAATTCATAGTATAGAGAGTCAACATCCCATTGAATTGGGGAGTTCGATTGAAAATTGATATTCTGAATCATTGCACTAAATATTGCTCAGATGTAGTTGCCAGTTAATGTTATATTAGCATAGACAAATAAATATGATAATTAATTTACCATAGGTTTTTATCTATAAATAAGGCTGCCAACAAGAAGAGAAATCGCTATTTTTTAGTTTTGATTACACTAAGGAATAAGCATTTCAACTTAGATTGCTTCGTGTGTCAGCTATACTAAATGTTGTCTAGCTAAATAAAACACAAGTATATTAAGAGCGACAATTTTTTTACCAAGTATCTACTGTTATCTAAATTGATTAAGATGCTCTATCAAATCAAAAAATTGTTTTTTAATCTCTTTACTTTATAATTACGTGCAATCTGATAATTTGTAAAATATTTATTCTTTACAATATTGATTAGCTCGACTTATAGTTAGTGATGACGAAAAACTTTTGTAGTTTATAAAAATTGATAAAAATATTGTCATAATATAGATGAATATCAATATTTAAGAAATTTAACTTTATCTAATAAAGTTAATCAAAAAGAAAAAGTAGCTCAAATTCAGTCTAACAATATTAAAATTGATTTTATTTTCACTTTTATCGATTTAATATAAAATATTGTTTAAGTATAAATGCTTATGGTTGGTATTTTTAAAATTAGCTTGAATGAAGGCCAAATATTTACATATCTAAATATAGAAAGATAATTAGATAGAAAGATAATTATATAAATCAGCTCTTTGTACCATCTAAGTCCTATAAATAAGAAATTATTGACAATCAAATAAGTAATTCCTTTGATAAAAATTGTACTTTTTTAACACTTTAGAGTTACTATCTTTTTAGTGAAGGACTGATTACCAATGGGCAAAAAGTACCGATGTATGTCTTAGCGCAGTTAAACAGCCACGGCAATGGAGTGGCGGGTTGACTGGCTGCTCATCCGGATGCGTGGAGTCAGCCACCCAGGATTCGAGACCACGCTTGCCTGCCGTCCTGACCCCTAAGTTCTGATTAAGGAGAAATTACAACGTGGATTTTTTGTCCGATTTCTTGACGCTCTTCCTGGATAAGTTGCAGTCTCCGACACTCGGCTTTCTGATTGGTGGCATGGTCGTTGCTGCCGTCAATAGCCGACTGCAAATTCCAGATCCGATCTATAAGTTCATCGTCTTCATGCTGCTCATAAAAGTCGGCCTGAGCGGCGGCATTGCGATCCGCAATGCCAATCTAGTGGAAATGCTGTTGCCCGCATTGTTCGCCATGGTAGTGGGAATCCTTATCGTGTTCATCGGGCGCTACACATTGGCCAAGCTGCCGAAAGTCAAAACCGTGGATGCCATTGCGACCGCCGGCTTATTCGGGGCCGTGAGTGGTTCTACCCTCGCTGCCGGCCTGACGATACTGGAAACGGAAGGCATCCAATACGAACCCTGGGCCGCCGCACTTTATCCCTTCATGGATATCCCAGCGCTTGTGACTGCGATCGTTGTGGCCAGCGTTTATCTCAGCAAGCAGCGCGTTACCGCAGACGAGTCTCTCAGCAAGCAGGAGTATCTCAGCAAGCAGCGCGTTACCGCAGGCGGGTATCCCAGCAAGCAGGGCATTACCGCAAGCGGGTATCCCAAGCGCGATAGCGCAAGCAATCGGGTCAAGATATGGCCCATCATCCAGGAAAGCCTCCAGGGCTCTGCCCTATCGGCACTGCTGCTGGGCCTCGCTCTAGGCATACTAACCCGACCGGAAAGTGTCTATGAAAGCTTCTTCGATCCCCTCTTCCGCGGCCTGCTTTCGATACTGATGCTGGTAATGGGTATGGAGGCCACGGCAAGGATCGGCGAGCTGCGCAAGGTGGGCCAGTGGTACGCCCTATATGCCGCGGTGGCACCACTGCTGCATGGGTTCATAGCCTTCGGTTTCGGCATGATTGCCCACTTCACCACGGGATTCAGCCTTGGCGGCGTCGTGATCCTGGCCGTCATCGCCTCCTCCAGTTCAGACATCTCAGGGCCGCCCACTTTACGAGCCGGTATCCCTTCGGCCAATCCTTCCGCCTACATCGGCTCGTCCACAGCCGTCGGCACGCCGATTGCACTTGCCGTCGGAATACCGCTCTTCATCGGGCTCGCCCAGGCGCTGATGGGCAGCTAACCCCAGACGGGTCGCAACCTACCGGTGTTCCCCTAGCCCAGCGACCAACGTGGCGGCTAGATCGGAGCGATCGCGCGCGGTGCTGCCGTTTTCCTAAGTTTCTATAATAGTTCAATGAATACACACATCAGGAGGTAACCAACATGACCCAGCAAGCCTGCAAGCTCGTCATCGTCACGGAAAAGTTGCTGCTGAAAAAGATCGCCAAGATCATCGACGAAGCCGGAGCTAGCGGTTATACGGTGGTGGATACTGGTGGTAAAGGTAGTCGCAACGTGCGCTCGTCGGGACAACCTACCATTTCCGACACCTACTCGAATATAAAGTTCGAGGTGCTCACCCGGAATCGGGATATAGCCGTGAAGATTTCGGATGAGGTCGCAGCGCAGTTTTTCGACGATTATTCGGGCATCGCCTATCTCTGTGACGTGATGGAGGTACTGCACGCGCACAAGTTCTAACTCAAAACCCAGCCGATCAAACCAAAAAAGTCGGGGTCATGCTCCGGCCTTTTTGGTGGCCGTGTTTAGATTTTCAACTCATTAGCTATTTAGGTACGCAAATACTCGTTGATAACTGGTTTGTCTGGTGGACTAATATCTGAAGGTAAGTCCTTTAAATTAAAGAAGCACACTTCATACCCTTCTTCTTTATTTACTATAGGGCTACCTCTAAATTGCCGTGATATATAAGCAGCGACTACATTGACAATAATATCTCCATGAGGATATTGATAAATTAGTTTTTGTCCTGAAAACAAACCAAACCAATTTAGCTCATCTAACTCTAAGCCAGTTTCTTCAAATGCTTCACGTTTAGCAGTTTCCTCTAAAGATTCTCCAATCTCCATACTGCCACCTATTAACCCCCAAGATTGATTATCTTTTCGATGTTGAAGCAATAGACGATTTTGTTGGTCAAAAATTAACACGGCAGCACCAGGAACAATTAGGGGTCGATGTCCGACTAATGCCCGAAGTTCGCGAATATAACTCATGTATTAATTACCTGACAAATTTTATTCTGGACAATACTTAACTGTTCGGGACTTGCTGAAACTGAGCGTTCTGGATTTAGTTCGTTATTCGAATTAACTGGAACAAGATGAATATGAACATGGGGAACACTAAATCCTTCAACGGCAATACCTATACGCTTAGATTCCATAGCTTGCTGAATATGGGGGGCAAGCCATTTCACAGTTTGCCACATAGAATTATATAGCTCATCTGGCAAATCAAAAATATCATCTATTTGCTGTTTAGGAATTAGTAGTGTATGTCCTGGATTAATGGGATGAATATCAAGAATAGCAATAAATAAATCGTTTTCCCAAAGTCGAAAGGCTGGCGATTTGCCATTAATAATTTTGGTAAAAACTGAATCCATTATTTTTGAGGATCGATAAAGTTTGCCACGACTACCATTGGTATCATGGATAGCATTGGCAGCAAACAGATGAGCCCTTGATTTAAATTTAATGCTACTGTTTCAAATAAGACATTCATCTGAATCCCCGCAGTTTGACAGGCATGAACTGCAGCGATCGCTTTTTGTTGAGTTAATATCATCTCTACCAGTTCTTCTGTTGACAACTGGCTTAATTTTTCTCGGTTTTCTGGTGAAGTTTGCTTGCTCATTTCTACTTCCACATTACCGATACTTCTTTGTTTCTTCAACCCCCACCTGAATCCTTACCACCTAAGTCCTACGAATAAGAAATTATTGACAGTTAAATAAGTAATTTCTTTGATAAAAATTGTACTTTTTTTAAATTTTAGAGTTACCATCTTTATATAGGCATAAATCAATGTTTTTTCTTTTTTAATTTACTTTGGTCTATGGTCATAATGAAGAGTTTTTTATAACTAATACTTTTTCAATTGTTTTTTCAACAATGTATCTCTTTTTGAATCTATATATTTTAAAAATACAAGGACACCATCATGAATAAGACAAAGGCGAAACCATCCACAGGCGAAGGGTGGGCTGTCCATGTTTACGATAGCGATCGCTACCTGCGGTTTACTCTAGAGCCTTCACATATTTGGGCGTTCAGTTGGGGCATTGGGGTGGGTATTCTAGTGGCCATTGTGTGGTCTGCCCTTTATAGCGCGTCCCATAGCTTCTCAAGCAATAGCAAGCATTTAGTAAACCTTTCACCAACTCCTGAATCCAGCTATAGAGAGGGCTTAAGCACTGAGCCTACCAGTTCATTCCCCTTCGGGATAGATTGACTATTGGTCACATTTAGATATGACTCAAGCTTAAGTCATAACCCTAGATTATCAATCGGATAGAATAATACGTCTCAAATTCTTGGAATTTGGTCAGCTTTTACGCAGCTAATGGAATTAAAATGAACTACTCATCCCTGCTGACGTGAGGGATGAGTTTCTGGCTTCGCTGGGTGCTGCCTGACCTAAGATCGTATAGCCGTACAAAGTTACGTTAGGACAAGTTTATTTGATTGCTCGTAAGTAATGAGTAACGAGTAACGAGTAATGAGTGTCCTAATAAAAGTTCGTAGTGCTATATCTACTGACCATGTTTGAGCAAAGCGGCAAATAGTACGCCCAGGAATCCAGCAACGCCCAAAATTTGCTTGTTTTTGCTGTTGTCACCCTCAAGGAGGATCAATAAAGTTTGCCGAGACTGCCATCGGTATCATGGGTAGCATTGGCAGTAAACAGATGAGCCATTGATTTAAAGTTAGCGGTATTGATTCTCCACCATTGACAGGCATGAACTGCGGCGATCACTATTCTCTATGAATGAAAGAAACACTCGAAATCAAAAAGCTTGATTTTATAAAGGTTTCGGCTCGTGTTTTTTGAGAGTTTCACGTACAATCAAAACTGAACAAGGAGCATGATGGGTCACATAATTACTCACGCTGCCCAGAAACATTTCTTTGGCACCCGTGAGACCTCTACTACCCACTAAGATCGTTTCTACTGACCATGTTTGAGCAAAATCGCAAATAGTACGTCCAGGATTACCAAAATCTTGAGTAAATTCAGTATTGACTCCTGCTGTTGTTGCTTCTTGGACAAGCGATCGCAACGCTTCCAATCCTCTTTGTTTAAATTTCATCGAGACTCAGCGTCCCGATGATGAGTTGACTTCGTAAAAACAGACAGTTCTAACGAGCTAGATTGAGTAATTCTTTGGGAGATGCCAACAGATCGATCGCCACAAAGAAAATTTTGTTTTCCGAATTAAGCAAAAATCGCCAGGACATATTCATACCTACACCAGCACCAAACCAAGGAGTTTGGACTTTTCCTGTGACTTTGATTTGAGTATAACCATCCCCAGCAGGTTCAGAAACACCGCGCTCTGGAGCTAGTTTGAGATTGGGACACTCTTCTTTGAAAAATTTTAGTACCGCATCCTTACCGACAATTGGTCTTTTAAAAGGAGGTTGCAATGCACCATCGGCAGTAAATAATTTGATTAACTCGTCAAAATCATTAGCATTCAACAAGTTCATATAGCTCAATACAGTGGAATTGGTCACACCAGCAATAGCGACTTTAGTTCGCTTAGACATTTCTGTGGGAGGAGCAACAGGCTCGCTAACTCTGGTAAATTCACCCATTTTACTAGTATCGAATCCCATATTTACAATAGTTTTATGTAGTACCGTAATTTGTTGACCCGAATCTAGCCCGATTAGTGTTTGCAATACCGCATTGGCATTGGCGGAAAGTTTATATCCTTCAGGAATAGGAGCTACGATTCCCTGTTCCATCCATTCTCCTAGTTGATACCAGAAACCAAGCTTGATATTAGGAGTCCAAGTAGCATAAGTACGGCAAATTGTGGTATCTGCATGATTTGCTAAATCGCACATTACCTGAGATTGCTCTTGGAAACTCATTTTTTTGATTTCATTGAGAGTAGGCTCGGCAAATTCCATATTTACAGCTCCTGAAGCAGCAACGGTAATAGTTTTAGCTATTTCCAGGTAAGCAAACCAAATCCAGGCTAATCGGTCTTCTGCACTGAGTTGATTAAATCGAGCTATTAATGCTGGTACTGCATTAGCAGATAAGGTATGGGGAAATATGTTCCGTGGAGTGCTGAGAGTAAATGACATAGATGACCTTCCAAGAAGTTATCGTGCAATTAAATGAAAAACGTTGATGATTTGAAACGCTGGTTTTTTATGAATTTATTTTGATTATAGTAAACTTTAATTGCAGATTGCAAAACTATCCTTTACATAGAAAGCAATCTATGGTAAGACAACGGTATCAAAGATTGCTTGTTTTTGCTGACCGCGCCCTTAAGCTGGATCAATCGAATGTGCTAAGACTGCCATCGGTATCATCGGTAACATAGGCAGTAAACAAATTAGCCATTGATTGAAATTTAGTGGTGCTGTTTCAAATAGAGTATTCATTACACCCCACTGACTGAAGACAATTTGTAGGGCAACAGCAGCAATGATACCGACAATCAGGATCGGTGCTTTGATGATTGGCTCTGCCACCGCCCCTCGGGCGATCGTCGTCGTTCTCCCTCGTAGATAATTAGCTATACTTGTCCCCAATTGACTGATACTTAAAAGATAGATAATTCTGGCTGCTACGAGTGATTGGATTGCCATTGTGCGAGCAACCATAATATCTCCTGTAGTCGATTTAGCCCACTCAAACATCCCAAAAATCAAAATCCAGTTAAACAGTGACACGGCTAAGATTCGCCAAAATAATTTGCGGGTGAGCAAGGGTTGATTAGGATTGAGTGGAGGCTGTTCCATCATTCCTTGAGATTTAGGTTCAAATGCCAGGGGAACAGTCATAGTAATGGAGTTAATCATGTTAAGCCATAGTACTTGCAGGGAGAGAATAGGTAAATCTCTTGCTAACAAGGCACTGATCAGAATAGTCATTGATTCCCCACCGTTAACGGGTAAAAGAAAGGCGATCGCTTTTCGTAGATTTTGGTAGACGGTGCGTCCTTCTTCGACCGCAGCTTCAATCGAGGCAAAGTTATCATCTGTCAGCAGCATATCAGCAGACTCTCGTGCCACTTCTGTTCCTCCTTTTCCCATGGCAATCCCAATATCTGCTTGCTTGAGGGCAGGAGCATCATTGACCCCATCTCCAGTCATCGCGACAATTTCTCCTTTAGACTGGAGTGCTTCTACCAATCGGAGTTTTTGAGCGGGAGCAACCCTGGCAAATACAGAACCATCTTCAACTGCTTGAGAGAGTTCGCGATCGCTCATTTTCTCTAACTGTTTGCCTTCAAAAGCTAAAACCCATTTGGTCTTTTCGATGCCCATCTTGCGGGCGATCGCTTGTGCTGTAGTGATATGATCGCCAGTGATCATTTTTACCTGAATTCCCGCAGTCTGACAAGCATGAACCGCTGCGATCGCTTCTGGCCTGGGTGGATCGATCATTCCCTGTAATCCCAGAAAAATTAAGTCTGTGGCAATGTCATCATGATCTATTGAATGCTGATGAGAAGCCGTTTTCTTTTTGGCAAAGGCTAAAACTCGCAATCCTTTTCGTGCCATGATTGCTACTGCTTGCTCGATCTGCGGGCGTTCAAAAGCGATAATCTCACCATCGGTCGCGATCGCCTGAGAACAACGACTCATCAATGACTCGACCGATCCCTTTACGTAAATTACAGGGGCAATCCCATCATGTAAAGTTGCCATGTATTGATATTGAGATTCAAAGGGAATCGCGTCTAATCGCGGTTGTGAAATTGCTAGACTAGATTGGCTAAGACTAGCTTTTGCTGCTGCTGCGATCAATGCGCCTTCGGTAGGATCTCCGATAACGGACCAATCTTCTCCTGTTTGCTTTAACTGAGAATCATTACAGAGTATCCCCGCTACCAGACATTGTTCTAAACCTGGAGGTAATCCATCCTCAAAAGGACTTCCTCGCTTACCATCGATTGCCTGACTGATCTCTCCTTTCGGACTATAGCCACTGCCACTGACTGCATAATATTCGTCTCCCACATAAATACTTTGTACAGTCATCTGATTTTCTGTCAATGTTCCTGTTTTATCCGAACAAATAACAGTAGCACTCCCCAAAGCTTCAACAGCAGGTAGTTTACGAATAATGGCATGACGACGTGCCATGCGGTTAACTCCAATTGCTAAGGTAATGGTAACTACTGCGGGTAGCCCTTCAGGAATCGCACTAACTGCTAGAGCAACAGTAGCTTCAAACATATAAAGCCAAGATTCACCCTGTCCCAACCCGATCGCAAAAGTTAAGGTTGCCAAGGTTAAAACTGCGTAGAGTAAAGTACGGCTAAATTTGGCAAACTTTCGAGTGAGTGGAGTAGTCAGACTGACTCTCTGTTCCATCGATTGAGAGATTTGACCGACTTCGGTGTCATTTGCCGTGGCGACAACTATACCTTTGCCCTGTCCAAAAGTGATAAAACTCCCCGCATATGCCATGTTTGTCCTTTCTGCGAGGGGTGTATCTGATGGTAAGGGTTTTATTGATTTATTTACTGGAACAGATTCCCCTGTTAAAGCCGATTCATCCACCTGCAAACTACGCACCTTTAGCAGTCTCAAATCTGCGGGAACTTTATCCCCCGATGCCAACAAAACTATATCTCCTGGTACTAAATCCTGGGAGGGAATCCGTAGAATTTGTCGTTCTCGTAATACGTTGACTTCTGTGGTTACAGTTTTTGCCAGAGAAGCGATCGCTCCTTCTGCTTGGGCTTCTTGCACATAGCCTATTACGGCATTAATTACTGTAACGCCCCAGATCACGGCTGCATTTGTCCATGAACCTAAGATTGCTTTGATCGCTCCTGCTAGCAATAGAATATAAAGCAAAGGTTGATGAAATTGCAGCAGAAATCTTAGCCACGCTGGTTTACCTGGCTTGAATTGCAGTTCATTCCAGCCATACTTTTCGTAGCGACTAGCGACTTCTTCTGGGGATAAGCCCACTTCTAAATTGCTACTAAAGCATTTGATAACCTCCCGTTCGGAAAGTTGATAATAAGAGTTCGATCTTAGTTGTACTTGCACCATATTCTCCAATTAATTGGGTAAAACAGTTATACGGATTCTCTAAATGGTGAATCTAAAGTCATTAAATTAACTATTTAAATCAATTTCTTCAGGACGCTTGCCCGCTCTTTGGCTTGCGGTTGGTAAGTCATGGGGGTCGACAACGCCTTCGGGTAAATAGGCAAATTCTCGTAGTGGAGTTACCATCGGGTCTTGAGTAACTTTATAGGGCAATCTCCCTAGGGCAACATTATCGTAGTTCAACTCATGTCGGTCGTAGGAAGCTAGCTCGTATTCTTCAGTCATTGACAGACAGTTAGTTGGACAATACTCCACGCAATTACCACAAAAAATACAGACACCAAAGTCAATACTGTAGTGCTTGAGCTTTTTCTTTTTCACTTGGCGATCAAATTCCCAATCCACTACGGGAAGATTAATCGGGCATACTCGAACACAAACTTCACAAGAGATACATTTATCGAACTCAAAGTGAATTCGACCTCGATAGCGTTCCGAGGGAATTAGTTTTTCATAGGGATATTGAACTGTAACGGGGCGACGCTGCATATGGTCGAAAGTAACAGAAAGTCCTTGACCAATATTTTTTACTGCTTGAAAGGTTTCTTTGGCGTAATTACTAACTGGTTTGAGAATATTAAACATCGTTTTTTCATTACTGTTAAAAACAGTTAGCTACTAAAGTGAACAGGATGAATACTCGGCGCGTAAGCTTCAATCACACTGCCGTCGATAGTACGCATCTTCAGAAGATAATCACAGGTTGAACATTCAGTGTGGATAAGTTGCTGATTGAGATGAAAACCAGATTTCGATACCTCGCTATGGTTGTAATAATGGCGGGTGGCAACACTACCACAGTTAGGGCATCGAACTATTTGGGTCAAGGAAATTGTCTGCATTAGAGAATTCTGGGAATCAGTGATACATTGCCATCATGATTTGAGCGCCGCAACGGTTATTTGAGATGCGATCGCCCAAATGATTGTATTTAAAGCACTGGCAAATATTGATGAGAGTTCAGCTAAAACAATTGGCAAGCCGCGATCGCTATATTTAGGAACGGCGGGATCTAAAGGAATATAACCAAGATAAGGAACTCTTATTTTAGACGTATGTTTTTCACTGTCTCGAATTTCACACTTGCGCTTAAATGTATTAGGAGTAATTTTATCGCTCATATTTTCTACTAAACCGATAACAGGCTCGCTTTAAAATAGATATTCTTTCGAGTCCGAATTGCCATAGAGACGACGTAACTTATTCAATGCTCGTGCTCTAATTTGATTGATTTCTTCTCGACTCAAATTGAAAATCTGAGCAACTTCCGCTGGGGTCTTGATTTTTCCATCATCAAGACCATAACGAAGACGGAGAATATTTTGTTCTTGAGAATTAAGACAGCCTAAAATACTCTTTACTTCTTCACGCATTAATTCTTTTACCATCCACTCTTCTGGCGTGAGAATATCTGATTCAATACACTCTTCTAGTGAGCGAGAATCTTCTTCGCGAGCAACAGGAATTTCTAGAGAAAACGGCGTTTGGAATACTTCAAGCACAAATCTTAGTTGTTTTATATTCATGTCAAGACTTTCCGCTATCTCTGCTTCGCTGGGCTGACGTTGTAGTTTCTGAGACAATAGTTTGAACGTTTTCTTGATTTGTGAGAGTTTATCGTGGATATGAATGGGCAAGCGGATGGTTCGAGATTGTTCGGCAATAGCTCGCATGATCGCCTGACGAATCCACCAATAAGCATATGTAGAAAACTTACAACCCTTATCAGGATCGAATTTTTCAGTGGCTCGGATCAAACCCAAATTACCTTCTTGGATCAGATCCTGAAATGAAAGCCCGCATCTGAGATATTTTTTAGCTATAAACACTACTAATTTCAGATTAGACTTGACCATCTTGTTTTTAGCCTGACGACCTATCAGCAAACGACGACGAAAAGCAGTTAGAGACATATTTGCTGCTTGAGACCATTCTCGATCGCTTGGCTGCCGTCTTATTTTCTGACCTAGCTGCTGGCGAATCTTTTCCAATTGATGCAAATCAGATACTTGGCGACTGAGTATAATTACTTCTGCTCCACTCAGCGGTTGAGTTCGACCAATTTCTCGTAAATAATCTTTTACAGAATCTTGGGAATGATTTGGTTTCTGAGTTTTGGCTTGAGAATAGCCCGCTTTAATTTTGACTAATCGTTTTCCACGATCAGTAGTTTGTTGGTTAATAATTTTGTCTTGGTTTTCTCGAACAAACAAAAAATTGTCTTCATTTTTCCCGTGTTGAGTATTTTTGGGTAAGTCGTTAGCGCATATCATGATCCATTTATCAAATTGCCTACACGATTTGTGTGCATAAGTACGATTCAGATTGATTACAAACTCAGAGGATCATTAATATCTTGACTGCTTTCCTCACTCCAATTCTCTGAGTTGATCGACTGCCGAAAATTCTATAAAACCAATAATCTTTAATGCCTGAATAAGTTGTAGTTTAAAAATTTGGTTGTCTGAGATATTTAACGGCGATCGCCTTCAACGGATTTCGATGAAGTTTTTGTGCTGAGTCTTCATCCTAACATAGGTAAAAATAAACTTGTTTTTGAAAACCATTGATTTTTATCTATATATGATTAACTTCAGAAAAATATATCGCATCTAAGCTAATCCACATTTAACTTGCATATTTATTAATTAGGAAATAAACCGGACAATCCTCTCCCCATCCCCCTATTTTCCCATCTCCCCATCAGCCTCAACCAATAAATTTGATGTTGACCAGCTTACTAGCCTTCTTTCTGCTCGTTTACCTCCTCACTAATACCTAAAATAATTATCAAAACAATCATAATTTGAGCGATTGCGCGGAGCGCACCAGCAGAGCTGATCGCCTTGACTGGGCTCGTCTGAAATAGAAATGTATGAAGACAATATTTTAAAAAAATTATTGAAATAAATTATCAATAAACTGTATGATAGTTGAGAGGTCAAGTCCTCATATCTTAACCTGTTAGGAATTGGGTAGATAAAGAATCCTAGTTCCTAATTCTCTACTCGCAAAATCAAATCTAAATTGACGAAAAGTTGCGTCAGTTTATGCTAGTTTCAGCTATTCATAAAGTTATTTTTAATTTCGCAACTATATTACCTACTAAAGTTTTGCAATCTTTTAGCGACATGTCTGACTCTCGAACATTAGTCTCTACTAATACTCAGATAAAAAATAAAAAAACTCCTATTTGGAGTCGCCCAACATTTTCACCAGAACATGGAGTTATCTTAGTCTTATTTGGCTCATTCTTGACTGGCGCAGCTTTGGCACAAAGATGGACTTCTTCAACAACTTTAGCTCTAATTTGCGCTTTTTTTACTTTGCAAGTAGAGCATCCCTATGTAGTCCAAATTAAATTACGCAAAAACTGGAAACTTCGCTATTTGGTTTGGGGAGGAGTCTATAGCTCAATTGCTTTATCTTTAGCTATCTTTCTCTGGCTTCAATCTTCGGTATTATTATGGCTCTATATTTTAGTAATAATAGGATTTATTGTTGATGCGATCGCTGTAATCAAAGGCAAACATAAATCCAGGGTAAATGAAATCATTGGTTTTGCAACCATTTGTCTATCTGCCCCCTTAGCTTACGGAGCAACTACAGGAAGTCTTTCGATGGCAGCAATGGCGATTTGGATACTTAACACTTTGTTTTTTAGTAGTGCAGTGTACACGATTAAATTACGTCGCAAGAAAACCGCAGCTTTTAAACCAGGGGTGATTTATCATTGTACTGCGACTCTAATTGTGATTAGTCTTTATAGTCTCGACTATTTATCCTTAGTTACTGCCCTATCTTTTACACTAGCTTTAATCAAGCTAGTCGTAGTGTTTGGGTGTAAAGAATGGTATCGTCAAGCCAAATTTCACTCGATAGCCATCTTCGAGACCCGCTTCGCTCTACTCTATATTGCGATCGCATCTATTAGCCTTCTACCTGCTCATTTACCCCCTAACTAATAACCAAAAATAATTAAGTTGTTTGAGAACAGATGAGGAAGACACACCGCAATATTAAAAATTATTAGCATTAACTTAATTTTTTTCTTCTCATTAGTGGTATATTATTTTTGATATTGTTGAAAATTTTTCTTAAAAACTTCTTCATTTTTATGACACCATAAGTCAATCTGAGGAAATTTCTAATTCTCACTCATCTCAGTTTAAATGAATCAACAAGTAATACTCGAACTCAAAAACATAATCAAACTATTTCCTCAAAGTAAAGATATTGCAGTAGATGATGTGAGCCTGAGTTTACATCAAGGAGACTTACTTGGATTGGTAGGTCCTTCGGGTTGTGGTAAAACTACATTATTAAGAATAATTGCTGGTTTTGAGAATTTATCTCAAGGAAAAGTATCAATAGCAGGACAACTAGTTAGTGACAAATCCCACTGTCTTCCTCCTGAAAAACGGAATACAGGTATGGTTTTTCAAGACTATGCTTTATTTCCTCATCTAACAGTTAGAGAAAATATTGCTTATGGTTTAAAAAAACAAAAAACGGAAGGGAACCAAAGTATATTTGGTAGGAGTTCTTTGACTCAAAAACAAATTAAATTTAGAGTCAGAGAAATTTTAGAATTAGTAGGACTTGAGGGAGTAGAAAAACGTTATCCTCATCAACTATCTGGAGGTCAACAACAGCGGATATCTCTGGCTAGAGCTTTAGCCCCCCAACCTGCATTAATTTTATTAGATGAACCTTTAAGTAATCTTGACGCTCAAATTCGCCATAGATTAAGGGCTGAAATTCGTTCAATTTTAAAGGCTGCCAATACATCAGCGATTTTTGTAACTCATGATCGCGAGGAAGCACTGGCAATTTCCGATCAAATTGCTGTCATGCGTCAGGGTAAGTTAGAACAAATAGGAATGCCAGAAACCGTCTATTCTCAACCTAATTCTCCATTTGTGGCTGAATTTGTGACTCAGGCTAACTTCCTTCCTGCGAATAGAATCGGTCAAGTATGGGAAACAGAAATCGGCACAGTGCCTCTTTCCACTGCTAAAAAGACCCTCGATTGCGATCGCGCAAATTTAATGCTTCGTCAAGAGGATATTGAACTTGTTCCTGACGAATATTCGGGAATAGTAGTAACAGAAAGACAGTTCTTAGGTAGAGAATATTTCTATAGTTTGGCAACTCCCTCTGGGCAAAAAATTAATGCCCGTACTACCTTAAGTAACGTAATTGAGGTGGGAACTAAAGTAAGCGTATCCATTATTACTGCATCTAAAGTTTTTCCTTTTTCTTCTTGGTGACTTCTCCACACCCAAGTCAATGACTGAATCTTGGGTATGTTGTCTGATGCGATCAAACATAATAATATCTTGATCGCTCGCTATCAACCTAAGACCACTTCTTTTCTATCTAAAGTTTTAAAGTAACAGCTTGAGGCTTGTATCGTTGTGATTCGATATCTTCTTCAATTTCAATCTCAGGTGGAGTAACAATACGAAACAAGATTCTACTTAAGGCATAAGCCAAAAATATAGTTGCGATCGCCAAAACAAATCGAAAAATCAGGCTACTGGGACGTTTCATAAAATTTTATAAGTAACAAATGATCGCTCAAACGACTAAAGCGATCGCCAAAAATAGAAATAATTACTAGATAGCTATAACAAAGATTAAATAATTACCCTACTTGACTTCATCTGTTGCAAGTATGATTATATTTCTTAGTATTTTCCTCAGTTATTTGTCCCTTTTGATGGAGTCGAAAAGCAACAAGATCTTGCAATCTATAAAGTAAAACTTACTAGATATTTAAAATGCAAGATAAATTAAATTCTCCTAACCTACCTTCCAAACAAAAGTTTGCTGGCGTTTTTAGACTCTTGGGTCAAATTAGCTATTGGATTCATTTAATTTTGGGGGCGACATCAGCAATTATTTTGGGACTAATTGTATTTAGTCGCAGGTTAGGCGCACCTGATAACAATACCGCTATCAGTATTAGTATTATTTTTACGGTTGGTAGTTTAGTCGTATTAGGGATTAGAATTTTTTTAGCTTGGCGTTACAATCGTTTGGCAAAGAAATTACAAAGTGTTGTTCCTGAGGAACAACCAAACAGAACTGAAATAGTTAACGTATTGCGTATCGGATTAGCGGTTAGTTTATTGGGCTTAATATTAGCGTTCGTAGCTTCGGAGACTACGGTAGTTAGTATCATTGCTCAAGCGATCGCCCAACCTCAAAGTTCGCCAATATATGAACCTCAGCAGGCAATTGAAACAGCCGATCTGTTTTTGGATTTTGTCAATGTAACCATCTTAGGGGCACACGCTCTTGGAACAATCAATTCTTTGGGATTACTCAACTGGATTACAAAAGAATAAATAGAAAAGCACTTTGTATCCTGACAGAAATGGAGGTACGGTACTCTTTACTTCAACCGAACAGTAAGACAGATATCATCAAATGTTCAAGTATTTTTCATAATATTGTCACCATAAAGACACATCACCTGTCTAAATTAAAAATGTGAGTTGAAAGCCAAGCTTCAACAAAGCTCTTTCACCAACTTTCAAGCTAAAAAACAGTCACAGTTGACTTAGTTATGTCATGACCAAGTTATCTGTGACTTTTTTGAGCCAAAACTATTCAAACAACACCATATATATCGTTAATTTCAATCGTCAGCTATAGGTAAATATAAACAAATGACACAATCGAAAATCTGGAAAAAAGCAACTTCTTCTCTATCTTTGATTCTTCTAGGTAGCGGTATCGCTTTAGGTGGTAATTATTTAATTAACAGTCCTCAAAGCTTTGCTCAAAATTCTGACAATGACGCTCTTACTAATAAAAAAGAATTGGTAGAAGAAACAACTGAAATAGCAGTTAACTTGCCTCAAAACTATGTCAGCGAGGTGGTTAAGCAAGTAGGAGATTCAGTGGTGCGGATTGATGCTTCTCGTAAAGTATCTACTAACGCTCCTGCAATGTTTAATGACCCGTTTTTTCGTCAATTCTTCGGTTCTCAGATGCCCGATTTTCCCCAAGAACAAATTCAACGCGGCATGGGATCGGGTTTTGTAGTCAGTTCCGATGGTTTGATTATCACTAATGCTCACGTCGTCGAAGGAAGCGAAGAGGTGGAGATAACTCTCAAAGATGGACGTACCTTCAAAGGTGAAGTTATGGGTACAGATCCGATGACCGATGTGGGGGTAATCAAAATTGATGCCGAAAACTTACCTACGGTAAAAATTGCCGACTCCAATCAACTTCAGCCTGGAGAATATGCGATCGCGATCGGTAATCCGCTAGGATTAGACAATACCGTGACTACAGGCATCGTTAGTGCTACTGGTAGAAGCAGTGCCCAAGTCGGTGTAGGCGATAAAAGAGTCAACTTTATTCAAACCGATGCTGCCATCAATCCTGGTAATTCTGGAGGTCCTTTGCTCAATGCTAAAGGCGAAGTAATTGGAGTTAATACCGCTATCATTCAGGGCGCACAAGGATTGGGTTTTGCTATTCCTATAAATCAAGCCAGAGATGTTGCCGATCAGCTAGTGACAAAGGGTAAAGTCGACCATCCCTACTTAGGAATTCAAATGGTAGCAATTACCCCTGAGTTTCAAGAACAGCTTAAGGCCAGTGGCGAAAAGTCACAAATTACCGAGAAAGAGGGAGTGGTAATTATGGATGTAGTCGCTGATTCTCCTGCGGAGAAAGCTGGCTTGAAAATTGGCGATACAATCAAAAAAGTCGATGGTGAATCAGTATTGCAGCCTGATGAGATTCAAAAATTGGTGCAGAAAGCCAAGGTAGGAGATGAATTACCAATCCAACTAATACGAGATGGTCAAAAGGTAGATCTCGAAATTAAAGTTGGAATCTTACCTGCGCCTCAATCGACGCCAAGATAACCAAATATTCTAGTTATTTCCTCACCATATAAGCGGTAGACATTATACAAATTTACCGCTTTTTTTCTTATTAATGAATTTTATAAAGATCTACAGTTGAGTACCATTTTATATCATTTCAGTTTTTACTTAAGACAGATTATTTGTTGGGGCGAACCGCGGTTCGCCCTTACGAAATATTAGACCTCTTGCATGAATAGCAAGCTATTATTTTTTCCCTTTTACCTTTTCCCCTTTCCCTTTACCCGTCAATTTTTAATTGACAGAATACTAGATAGTGAGCCTCAAGAAGCAGATGGCTCAACAAATTCTACTTCTTCATAAACATCACTAATGTTGCCTGTAAAATCAATATTAGTTAGTTTAAATTGGCCATCTTCAAGTTCATAAAATTGTAACAGCCATAATCCTTCCTCTGTGCGCCGAAAACATTCGATTCTGGCTTTCTTAGTATTAATCAAGACGTATTCCTGTAAACTTGGCAAAGATTGATAATCGGCAAACTTATCACCACGGTCAAATGCTTCAGTAGAATCAGATAACACTTCAATGATTAAACGAGGAAACTGTTTATAAGTGCTATTTTCTCTGTCTTTTAGCTCACAAGTTACCATTACATCAGGGTAATAAAAACGATTTTTGGTTTCGATCCTGACTTTCATATCAGAAATAAATACTCTACATCCAGAACCTCTTAAATGGTTACGTAACATAACAGCTATATTCAATGCAATAGTCACATGAGTATCTGTCGCACCAGCCATGGCATAGATTTCACCATTAATATATTCGTGTTTAGAATCGCTAGCTGCTTCTAACTGAAGATATTCTTCTGGAGTTAAATAGGATTTGTCTGGAGAAGCAATCATGATTTTACCTAGATGCTCATTATCGATATTGTAATTGTATTTAAGCGATCGCTTTACCTAGAAAAAGATTCATCGAGGTATAGGTCTTGTTACCATAGAGGGTATGCAGCAAAGCCGAGCACTACATCCATCATCAAACCCTAAAAAACCGTCTAGCCAATTATCTTCAATACTCGATACATTATAAGAAAACGTATCTGCAATAACTGTATTATCAATCTTTTATGGTTTAATCTCTCTTATTTAGGGAGATCGAGTGAGACAATAAATTGTCCTGTAATAAATCTACATATAGAGAGGAGAACTTTTAGATGCTAGAAAAATATAGAAAACATGCTGCCGAAAGAGCCGCTTTAGGTATTCCACCTTTACCCTTAACTGCCCAACAAACCTCAGAATTATGTGAGCTGTTAAAAAATCCTCCCGAAGACGAGAAAGGAGAATTATTAAAATTACTTCGAGATAGAGTTCCTCCTGGTGTGGATGATGCAGCCTATGTCAAAGCAGGTTTCTTGACTGCTGTAGCTAAAGGTGAGATTACGTGTCCGATAATTTCGTCTCAAGGAGCAGTAGACTTATTAGGCACGATGATGGGCGGTTATAATGTCCAATCTTTAGTAGATTTGCTCAAATCTAACGATCCCAGTATTGCTTCGGAAGCAGCAGCAGCATTGAGTAAAACCCTATTAGTCTTTGATGCCTTCAATGACGTTTTAGAATTAGCTGATGTCAATCCCTATGCTAAACAGGTAATTGATTCTTGGGCAAATGCCGAATGGTTTATCAGCCGTCCCAAGTTGGCGAAAGCGATTACTGTTACGGTCTTTAAAGTACCTGGAGAAACCAACACCGATGACTTATCTCCCGCTCCCCATGCTACTACTCGTCCCGACATTCCCCTCCACGCTTTAGCAATGTTGGAGTCTAAAATGCCAGAAGGGCTAGAGACTATTGCTAAGTTGAAAGAAAAAGGACATCCCGTTGCTTATGTTGGGGACGTAGTGGGAACTGGTTCTTCTCGTAAATCTGCAATCAACTCCGTTTTATGGCATATTGGCGATGAAATTCCTTTTGTTCCCAATAAAAGAGCTGGTGGCTATATCTTAGGTAATAAAATTGCTCCTATATTCTTCAATACTGCTGAAGATTCAGGTGCATTACCAATTGAATGTGACGTTAGCCAGCTGGAAAGTGGTGATATTATCACCATACATCCCTACAAAGGTGAAATTACTAACGAGTCTGGTGAAGTTATCTCTAGCTTCAGTCTCAAACCAGATACTATCGCTGACGAAGTGCGTGCAGGGGGGCGTATTCCCTTATTAATTGGTCGAGCATTAACAGATAAAACTCGTGAAGCACTGGGGTTAGATGTCTCAGAAATCTTTACCCGTCCCTCCATGCCTGAAAATACTGGTAAAGGATTTACTTTAGCGCAAAAAATGGTGGGTAAAGCTTGCGGTTTACCTGGTGTTCGCCCTGGTACATCCTGCGAACCTATTATGACTACTGTTGGTTCTCAAGATACAACAGGACCGATGACACGGGACGAGTTAAAAGAATTAGCTTGTTTGGGGTTCAATGCTGATTTAACTTTGCAAACTTTTTGTCATACCGCAGCCTATCCTAAACCCGTAGATATTCAAACCCATAAAGATCTCCCAGACTTCTTCTCTACCCGTGGTGGAGTAGCATTACGCCCTGGAGACGGTATTATTCACTCTTGGATGAATAGAATGTTGTTGCCTGACACCGTTGGGACTGGTGGTGATTCTCATACCCGTTTCCCCTTAGGTATTTCATTTCCCGCTGGTTCGGGGTTGGTGGCTTTTGCCTCTGCTTTGGGTGTAATGCCTTTAGATATGCCTGAATCTGTTTTAGTCCGCTTTACAGGAGAATTACAGCCTGGAGTAACTCTCAGAGACATTGTTAACGCTATTCCTTGGGTAGCTATCCAAGAAGGAAAACTCACCGTTGCCAAAGCCAATAAGAAAAACGTCTTTAACGGACGGGTGATGGAAATGGAAGGTTTACCCGACCTCAAAGTTGAACAAGCGTTTGAACTGACTGATGCAACTGCCGAACGTTCTTGTTCTGGAAGTACCATCAAGCTAAGTGAAGAAACAGTAGCTGAATATTTACGCTCTAATGTTGCTTTGTTGAAAAACATGGTTGCCCGTGGTTATCAAGATGCCCGTACTATTATGCGTCGCGTCGCCAAAATGGAACAGTGGTTAGCTAACCCAGAATTAATGTCCGCCGATGAAGATGCTGAATATGCAGACATCATTGAAGTTAATCTTAATGAAATCAAAGAGCCTATAGTTGCAGCACCTAACGATCCTGATAACGTTAAATTAATGTCTGAATGTGCAGGAGACAAAGTAGATGAAGTATTTATTGGTTCTTGCATGACAAATATTGGTCACTATCGTGCTGCGGCAAAAATTCTCGAAGGTGCAGGAGTAGTTAAAGGACGTTTATGGATCTGTCCTCCCACTCGCATGGATGAAAAACAATTGCGTGAAGAAGGAGTCTATGGCATATTTGCTGCTGCTGGTGCACGTACTGAAATGCCTGGCTGTTCACTCTGCATGGGTAATCAAGCCCGTGTCGAAGATAACGCCACTGTGTTCTCTACTTCTACCCGTAACTTCAACAATCGTATGGGTAAAGGCGCGCAAGTATATCTTGGTTCAGCAGAATTGGCTGCTGTATGTGCTTTGTTGGGTAAAATACCGACTGTCGAGGAATATATGGCAGTTGTGAAAGAGAAAATTGCTCCCTTTGAAGGAGATTTATACCGTTATCTCAACTTTGACCAAATTGAGAATTTTGAAGATGAAGGGCGAGTAATTCCTTTGTCAGAAATGCCTAAGATTGAAGATATCTTGGGGATGCCTGTTTAACAATCCTCTTACCTCCCTCTTCTGCTACTAGGAGAGGGGGCTTATACTAAATCCTGTTGGTGTAGGTTACTTAAATAAACGAAGTAATGAGTAATGAGTAACAAGTAAGTACCTAGACAAAATTAATTGTATATTCCGTACCAAAGTTTTTGAGAATATTTTCGACAGCATCTACTAAAGCAGAATAACTTTCATAAGCATCACTTTCTAACCACTTATACTTAATAAAACGCCAGAGAATTTCTATGATATTCAAATGAGGGGAATAAGTTGGTAGAAAGAAAATCTCTAGTCCTTTTTCTGACCACTCTGCTTCCTTATTCCAGAGAAAGTTATTTTGATGGATTGAAGCATTATCCATGATTAGAATGGTCTTTTTGGTGATTTTTTCACAAAATTGGTCTATACAGGCTACAATGACGTCACTATTAATACTGCATTTAAAAGTGTATACTTCTAGTTCATTTTGTCTGCTTAAAAAGCCTAAGACATTTAATCTTTTACTTTGTTGACTAGGGACTTCGATTTTTTGTTTTCTTTCTTGCCAGGCATAAGGGCAGGGCTATTTCATTCTAAAAATTTCCAAAATGCGCTCAAGACCATACTTACATTTTCGTTCTGCTTGAGCCATATTAGAAAATCCAGCATCTCGATATAAATTTAGGGCTAAATTTCTCGCGATCGCCATGATTTGAGGTAATGGAGTGGTACGAATTCTCGATTTATCTTCACCTTGAGTTACATCTCTTACATAGTGAACTTTGTTCTCAACTCCCCAATAACCACGAATTCTTTGGTAAAACTGAAATGCTGTTTCTTTTAAGTCAGAAATATAATATCTGTTATTAAATTCTATTTTAGATTTCGTTTTACGTTCAGATTCAACCTTAATAATTGTTTTGACTGCTAACCAATCCGTCAGATGAAGACTGATTCGAGCGATACTTACTCTTCGTTTTTCAATCCGTCCATGTCCTGAATTGATCTGTTCAAACTGTCTTCTGGGATAAAATGCCATTGAATAGTTGGAAAAAGCTGAGGCTGATTACCTTTGACTGCTGCTAAGTAATGATTCCCACTCTTGACAATTGTTTTTACTGTTTTTTTGGGTGTTCATGGCATCAAATGCCACTACGACACCTTTTAGTGCTAAAGCTTCGATTAACTGCGGTACCGCCTTAATTTCGTTACTCTTATTCTCGACTTCCTGCGGTCTTAAAATTAATCCTCTTTCGACCAAGTAAGCACTAACCAACGTTATCGCTTGATGTGGCTCACAGTTAGGATTGTCTTCCGATAACAAGTATGAGCCTCTCAAGACTTTGCCATCGACAGCTAAAGTTTCCCCTTCTCTGGGAGTAATCTCCAAAAAACGAGCTAATCTAGATGAATACTCTTCATAATCTAGACCCAGCAAGGCTCTTCTAATGGTACTGTAGGATGGCAACCGCTCTACGCCAAACAGTTCCTTTAACTGTCTGCTATAAGACGAGAGCCAATCTCCTATCGCCAGAAACCCTTGATTTCCCGCAGCCACCGCCAAGGTAAACAAAGCTAAACACAATTTTAGTGAATGTCTTCTTCCTTGTTTTCTTCTACAGTCTGGCATTCCCTCAAAGACATCTAGAAGTGCGATTTGATTCATTTATTCAATTCGATTCTAACTTAACATGGTTATCCTACCATTTAGAATGAAATAGCCCTGGCACAAGTATAAGCAATTGCTATCAGTAAAATTAAAGATAATAAACGCTTATCGTTCCCTTGACATTGCTCTAAATTATACCCCCCAGATTTACAATCTTTGAACATTGCCTCGATTCCCATTCGCTTTTTGTAAGCTTTAATTGCTTGCTTTAAATTAGACAAATTATTAATTAAATACCAGCCCTCATTCTTCTTTTTTCCTTTAGTACTTTTATGCCAATATAAAGCAATATTTACTGGGAGCATCCCATTTTGGCAAATAGACTAAGCAGTAATTTGCCCGTTAAGATAAGCACAGCGTAATCGCAGCATTGGGCTAACAGAATTAGAATTCCATTGCGCTCCTGAAATTTTCAAACGGCGATCGAGTTGTTTAATAGCCGATTCAACCGCACCAGAGCCAATTGAAATATGATGCTCAGTTGGCAGCGACTCATAATTAACCAGACGATGGCGATGTTTTTCGACATAAGCTAGAAATTTTGGCGCTCGTTTAGGGCATTCTTGTTTCAATAAAGTGATCGCTTGCTCGATTTTTCCTTGCCATAAAAATGTTTCTACCTGTCTCAAACGTTTCAGTGAACCGCCAACCTTAAATAAGTTTTCCTTGAGATGAAACCAATCCAAAATTTCATGTCGTTGTGGTGTGCTAGCAATTTGACTAAAAAGATTCCATACTCCCGAATGACCATCTCCCAAACAGATTAGAGGATTTGTTAGTACTTGGGAATTAATCCATGCGGTTAACTCTTCCTTTCTTCGGAACGTTGCTCCGTAATAGACTGCTGATAAACGTGCTGCTTGATAATCCCGCCACTCACATTTGTCTCCACGGTTTGGAGTTCTCAATCTCACTTTGCCTCCATCAAGGCATACCTCGTTGATAGCTATTGGGCTATCAGGAAAATCTAAATGCTCTTTTTCTGTATAGACATGTCTCTGTAAGGTGCTATGTCCTACTTTTATCCCTGTCAGTAGAAACAAGTCTTGCTCTGCTTGAGAAAATGATTCATTAGCACTCAAACATAGACAACATTTTTGAAGCAAAGGACTAATACGGGTTCTTGCTTCTACACCTAGCTTTTCTAATTGTCGACGACGTAAACGTAATTTTCCGACCGAGCTTTTGATTATTCGCTCTTTTCCAATGTTTGTTTGAGTTTTTTGTTCGATAAAAAAAATGCCATCTTGGGTCCGACTGATTCCAAGAGATGTTCTCTAACTGATTTCTCTATATCCTCCAAGGTCTGGCATTTGTCTAATGGAGTATTACGATACAAAATCTCTGATAGTTCTTGGACACACTCTTGAACACGTACTTTCTCTGATGGAGTCATTAACCTTCCTTATAACTCAAGTCTTCTTTCAGTTTGACCTTCATTGTTCTTATTTCTCTACTTCTTCTGTTTTTCTTCCGAAATGGGATGCTCCCTATTTACTCGACTCATTCCTGGTTGTTTGGTAAATTTAACTTGCTTATAATAACTAGAGTTTCCTGGAGCTAATCCTAAAGACTTTAATTGTTGATAATCCTTTCCTTTTTCTTGGATGTATTTATTGTTTTTAGTTCTCAATACATACTTGCAATTTCGCTTAGAGAGCCAGTCTGCTAGATTAATATTGCCAAATTCTCTATCTCCAATTATGACTACTTGATATCCTTTTAATAATCTCAATGTGGATTTGAGTAACCTTTTTTGCTCGGCAATATTACTATTTCCTTTTTTATTTAGTAAGATCCAATGTAAAGGTATACCTCTTTTATTTTTGATTAGGCTGACTACAAATAAATTTCGCTCCTTCCATCTAGTTCTATCAATTGCTACATAGCAAATTCTCTTGTTAGTTTGGTTGATTTTTAACCATTTTTTGATGATGGGAAACCAAATACATTTAGGTGTTAACTTTGGTAACATCAAAAATCTTTGTAGATGACGACGACGGCTTTGATATTTGAGCGGAATCGGTAGGAGCGAAGCCAGTTTTTCAATCTGAATTGTTCTATAGTTTTGTAATAGTAGTACGACTATTCTTAGGGTTGCATATTGCCTTGGGGTCAATAACTTCTCCATACATTTGTGATAGAATCCTGGCAACATTTTTGTTTAGGGGTAATTCTCAATAATTTTTACCCCTTTTTTCTACCATCACACCGCTACATTTAACTGCTCGTCTTCCTTTTAACTCCTCTGTCACCCCGTGAGGTTCCCTGTAAAATAGTCCGTGTCTGTTGCAGCCCGTATTTATCGATTATCTGAGCCTCGGTTTGAGTACCTAAAATAGGACAACCTAAAAATCTACGGCTTTCACTCAGTAGTCGATGTAGACTGGGAAGTTGATTCAATGCACCCAATTCATCGATAATAATTGCCGTCTTTCTAGATCGATTTATATTGGATAGTAAACCTTTAAGCATCAATTCAAAAATCAAGCTATGGAGAGGTCTAAGCAATTCAGACTCGTCTTCTCTTAAGGTAACAAAGATCCAACTAGGACTATCGCTCCCACCCCATTCATAAAAACTAAGAGCTTTATTCTGAGGCTGAGTTGGGCAAGCGTAGAACTGACAGTAGTTAGAAGCAGTAGACAGTACAGAAGTTGCTGCT
The DNA here is from genome assembly GCF_000332195.1 of Pleurocapsa sp. PCC 7319. Classification (NCBI taxonomy): domain Bacteria; kingdom Bacillati; phylum Cyanobacteriota; class Cyanophyceae; order Pleurocapsales; family Pleurocapsaceae; genus Pleurocapsa; species Pleurocapsa sp. PCC 7319. The sequence continues at coordinate 1,894,833 of NZ_KB235922.1, read as the reverse complement.
CTTTCTTCTCCCAAATATCTAGCAGCCAAAGTTCCTGAGATAAATGAGCTTAAAGTTTTGGTATCACTTTTTAATAACTCCCATAGTTCCTGATTGCTTTTAGTCTGGTGAAATAACTCTGCCATTACCGCTCTCCCTGCATTAGAGAAAAAAGGTTCTTTTTCAGACTCTTGTGGAATCAAAGCTGCTGCCATAGTTTCAGGTCTAGCTGCTTCATGAACATGACTACAGTGAGAGATTTACCAGAACCCGCAGCATAAATGCAGTGGTTAGCAGTTTTCCCTTGGCTGCTGTGAACTGTATCAACGTAGCGATAGTCAGAATAAAGAAGAGCATCAGGATTAACCGTCTGAGTTTTTCCTTTGGTTTGTATTTTTATTTGCCCACGCTCGTCAAAGCCCAAGACAGTAAACTGCTGCCCATTGATTTGCTTTTTTTGATGGTGACACTTTTTACTTTTAAAAACTACTATTTAAAAACTAGTTTACATATCTTATTATTAATATTTTAAAATATCCAAAAACACCTTATCTATATTTATTTAAAAAATAACGATAATTTATTTTATTCTTACCAAGGGTGCATCAGGTGTGGGATTTTAGCCAGTATAAAACCAGTCTTTTTAAACATAATCTGTCACACTGAAAGTGAATTTTTTTTAATTCGAGCTATTGTTTAATTGATAAAATATCTGACTGAATAATATCAGAGTTATTGCTACAAACAGAAAATGAATCAGTCTGAACTAAGTCCAATAGAAAAAGCGATCGCGAAAAGGATAGATAAGACCAAAGATAAGGCATCAAAACCAGGATATTTAAGAACGCTAGTTGCTAAGTTGCATTGAAGAATTGAAGCAGCCTTAGCTAGAGGATGTGAATATGATGACTTGGCGGAATCAATTACAGAATCAGGAGTCAAGATTAGTACAGCTACCCTAAAGCAATATCACACTGAGTATCGTCGCTCCTTAAATCAAGAAGCAGAAGAAATACCTAATACTGTTAATTCGATATTGCCTCCAAAACTGCCAGAAGAAATAAAGCAAGAAGTTCGTAATGAAACTGATAAACCAGATAGAAAGCGCTCGGCAGTAGATAAGTTATTTGCGAGTAAGTAATTAACCAAATATGAAAGTTCAAACTAAACCAGGACAATCAACATCTGAAATAATTCCCACCCGTCCAGGTATTCAAATCTCTAACTGTAAGAAAGGTGGTGTGGGGAAGACATTGCTATCTAAATTAAAGGCTGCATATTGCTTAGAATCAGAGTTAGATTTCTATGCTGTGGATGCTGATAGACAGGAAAGTTTTTTGAAAGCTCATCCTGAATTTGCCCTACCAACTCGCTTTAGTGAATTGGATAAGAATTTGAAGATACCAGACCGCATTTTGGACTTGGCTTTAGAGAAATTGGTCTTGGTAGACTTGCCAGGGAATGTGGAAGAAGCGTTTAATCATTGGCTGACAGCAAGCGATATTTTAGAAGCATCAAAAGATTTAGATGTTGAGATTCAGAATTGGTATGTTTTGGATGATTCAACTGAATGCTATGAGGGTTTTTTCAGAACGCTAGAATTTGTTGAGAATAATGCCAAACATATATTAGTCAGGAATTTAGGTCGATGTGAAGACTGGGATAGTTTTGACCAGTTTATTACGCCCAAGTTGATAGCTGAATATAAGCTGAAAGTAATTGATCTACCTAAGTTGAGATTAGATACTGCCACAACGGTTTATAAGAATGCTCTAAGTTTTACTGAAGCCAGAAGACATTCGGAGTTTAGTACAGCTCAATTGGCTGGATTACGTGGATATATGCGACGAGTCTACAAGGTATTTGATGATGCTGGTTTCAATATTGAAAGTTTGAGGTTGGATTAGTGACTTATTTGAAGAAGCCAACTTTATCTCAGCAGCAGAATGAACTTCAGCAATTGATCGATGATCGACTCAAGAATGAAGAGTCAAAAGTTCGCGAGCGAGTATATCAATGGCTGAATAACAATCGGTATTTTGTTGATAATGAGTTGTTTGATTTCTATTTCTGTGTGGCACAGAATATTGCTGCTGTTGAGGTGTTGGGTGGTTCTGGGGAGAAGATAGTCAAGGCAAAAACCGAGTTGGAAGAATCGGTAGAAGCTTATACAACCCAGATAGTTGATACTTCCAACTGGATTAATGAGCAGTTAAAAGATCAACTACAAAATATTCAGAAGAATCAACAGAATTTAGATACCAAACTGATTGAAGTTTTGTCAGGATTAGCCAGAGAACATCAGAATCTTCAAACTATCTCAACTGGTTTGGTCAACTCTACTTCGGTTTTGTTAACCAAGCAGAAACAATTAGTGATTCAGACCGAAACAGCCAGAAGATATGCCCATCAAACCGTTATGATTGCTTGGATTATTCCAGTTATAACATTGCTAGGGTGCATAGGTGTATTGCTCCTGTTCAATAAATAATCAAACCAAAACTCCGTCCAATGTCGCTGCGCTTAATTTAGACGGAGTATACGAATAGTTGAAACTAAAAATAAGTATTTATCGTTGAGACAGGTTAATTTCTCTTAACTTATTTGCACGCTTCATCACAAAAATACCTAATCTAGGTGATAATCAAATAGTCTTGTACCCAAAAAATACAAAAACGCCCTGCTCTGTGGAAAGAAAAGGCGCTTTTGCATTTACACAAGTTCAAGACAGACCATATTTGGTACTGATGTCTTAATATGGGATGAACAAAAAAACTTTTGCACTCCCATTTATATCATATCAATCTCTTAGCCGACAGTACAAACAATCAGGATAGAAATAAGATTTCTTAAAAACTGATATTTTACCTCGTTTGCCCTTAAATACCCTGAAAGTAAACCACTGTAATTGTTTAACGCAAATCTATCGGCTTATAAATTCGAGAGATAAACCTTAGAGTTTTACCAAAAAAATTAAATTATGTGTCTGTCCTGAGCTTGTTCCTTAAACCATTATTAAGTAGCAAAGCTAATGACTAATATAATTCAATCTCTCAGCGTTCAGCCAAAATTCAACGGTAAAGTTAATCGTCTCTACAAAAAACACGTTGAAGAGCTACTTATTAGACGAGCATTAAATCCAGACTGGGTTAAAGCTAACTGTCGTTCTGTAAATATTGCAGAAGCTACAGAGGTACTAAGACATTTAATCTTTTACTTTGTTGACTAGGGACTTCGATTTTTTGTTTTCTTTCTTGCCAGGCATAAGGGATATATGGAATTAAACAAAAACCACTTTCATCTACGTATCTAATTTCAATTTCTCCTGTTGACTCTTGTTCTTTTAATTTGTCTAATTCCTTGACTTTTCGGTCGTAAAATTCAGGGATAGGATTTCCTCCTACCCTTCTTTTGATTCTAGACCAACCCATATAAGCTGATTTGATTATTCTTTTTATAGTCTTTTTACTTACGGTGTTTCCCCATTCTCTTAAAATTTTTGATTGGACTTTTTCCAGATTTTTGGGCGTGTCTTTTACCCAATTTTTTATTTGTTGCTGTTGCTCAACAGTAAATAGCTTTTTTCTTCCCCGACCAGGACTATTATAAAGTCCCGAAAATTTAGATGATTCCCAAGCATTAAACCAATTGTAAATTGTATTGCGACTTACTTGAAATATTTCCCTTAATTCTGAGATTTTATAGCCTTGATAACTTAATTTAATACAATGGGCTCTCTGTCTTACTTGATAATATTTACTCTGCTGGTAAATTCTCTTTAAAAGTTTTAATGTATCTTTGTTTAAACCCTTAATATATCTCATCTTAATCTGGTTTCTTTTATTTAGGCGATCGCCGAGCACTTTGGGTTCTCCCGAACTTTCAGCGATTGCCTCAACTTCTCCTATAATGACCCCTTAATTTAACCTGAAAATAGTCACTTAAAACTTTATCTTAAAATATACAATTAATTCTGTCTTACTACTTATTGCGTTTATTTAAACAAAAAAAATTAAGAGATATAGATATAGTAGCTACCTCTCCCGAAAATAATTGTTTTGTAATTGAGTTAAAAAGCCATTTTGGAAACGTGAAATGGAATTCTAAATTTAAACAGCTTCGCCGCCAATTAGGAAAAAATCCTAAATATGCTCCTTTTAGAAAGAATCTTATTAATCAAGTAAAGACGCAGGCTGATAAATTAAAAAAACACCGTAATTTAACACAGATGCCAGACAAAATTTTATTGTTTTCGCAGGCTAGGATTAAACTTGATCGAGCTAGAGGTAAGCGTTTAAAAAGTAAGGTTATAATTTCTTATCCTTCGCAATTAGTAAATGATTTAAAAGGGCGTAACCAAGAGCTAATTGAGAAAAAAAATGCTAGGAATGCGAATAGTCGCAGACCATGAATTAATAATTAGCACTGTGTTGATCTAGGCTTATGAACTTTAGCTTGTTGAACAAAACTTTCGTGTAAATTTTCAATCACTTTGGTAAATACAAACCACTGCTGTCACTGGGACGGGCGTGGGCGTAACGAGTAAGGGTATGGAGAGATTGATGACCCAAAGTTTGTTGAACTAGTTGGGGTGGCGCACCGCGATCGAGACTGTGACTGGCATGAGAATGACGCAGCCAATGGGGAGAAACGCTACCATTTAGTCCTGCTTCTGCTGCGGTATCGTTAACAATTTTTCTAATCTGTCTGGCTTGAAGGGGTTTATGACCTTTGCGGGAGGCAAAAACTGCTGCTTCTGGGTCTTTACTAGTCCTGGTGCTAAATAAATCGCGATAGAGGGTTTCAGGCAGTAATACGGTTCGGGTTTTACCTCCTTTGCCAAACAGAGTCACCTGACCCAAACCATTGCGATTAGATTTTAGATCTCTCCAAGTTAATCTAGTGCAGCTAGGCGGAAATAATCCACCAGTTAATCATGATCTTTAAAACCCTCAAACTTCCACACAAACGGCTTGGCAAAATGCCAATTAAAGTAATCAATAAAATTCAGAATCTTTTGCTCCAGGTCTTCAGTCGAACAGAAACTACTTCTTTTGAGCAAACGCCTGACTAAAATAGAAAACCAACACTCAATTTGGTTCAGCCCTAATGTATGTTTCGGAATATATACAAAGCGAATCCGATGTGATTCATCTGATAAAAAAGCCTCACGGCTGGTCATGGATTTTAAAATTCCTTCTTTCCCTTTAACTCCTAAATCCGTAGTAATTCCACAGTTTGATGCTACTAAATTAACTAAACTTTCTGATTTATGAGTATTGAGTTGATCCACGATAAAAATCCATGACCCTTTTTCATCAGTCTGAATTGTTTTCTGGATATGTTCATAAAAATCTTGTTCAGTTCGAGTTGCACCGATAGAGGGAGTAAGTACTTTTCCTCTGGCTACATCCCAGTTAGCAATTAAGCTTAAGGTTCCGTGGCGTTCATACTCAAATTCGATTTTCTCTACTTGTTTAGGCTTGCCTGGTTTGGCTGGAAATAATCTTTCAAGAGCTTGAATACCTGTCATTTCATCGGTACTAACCAAATGAATACCTTGTTCTAATAACTTTAAGGCATTTTGATGCAGTTGACAGATATATTTGACTTGCTTTTTAAATTTTAGGGGGTCATCAATTTTGGGATTTAACCAGTAACGATGGAGATCTGGTTTTAGTGTGGCTTCTTGTTAAAAAACGTCCCGCACTTCGAGGGGAAATCTTTGACACTATTCCTCTTTTAACTGCTTCTGCTGCTAACTCTCTGGCTGTCCAATGACTTACTGGTCTTTCTGATTCTTCGGGAGATTCACAGGCTAGTGCCACTATTTGAACGACTTGTTCTACGCTAGAACTCTTGCAAAAATATTTTGTGATCTGATAAGGGGTTATTTTTGTTTGAATTTTTGTTGATTGAAATAGTAAGAATCGAGCTATTTTTTTCGATTAACTATTATTGGGCGATCGCTATATTAAAAATTGACAGCAAAATCTATTTCAGTAATTAATTGATTACTGAAAAAATTGGAATAGTTTAATTTTAAAACCGCGATTATTAGGCTAATTCATGATTATAAATACCAGCAATTAAATTCGCTCTTAAGCCAAACCTGCGATGCCGATTTCTATATCGATACGACAAAATTTTAAAGATTTTTAAACGACGATTAATATGCTCAACAGCAATTCTTAATCGATTTAATTGACGATTATATTTTTTCTGTTCCTTGGTTAATTTTCCGCCTCGGGGTTTTTTGATAGGGGTTTCACTATTCCCATGAATTTTAGTGATTCCTTGATATCCTTTATCCCCTATAACTTTAAGCAATTGATGAAATCTTACCTGACTACTTTTAAATAATCTAAAATCATGAGTTCTCCCTTTTTCATGATCTAGACATATTATCTTTCCTGTTTTTTCTCCAAAGACTACTTGGGTTTTTAAAGTATGCTCTCCTTGTTTTCCACGCATTAAATCTTTTTTGATGTTTTTTGGGTCTTTCAATTGGACTTTCCATGACATCCATTAAAATTAATTTTTCATTAAGAGCATTTTTCAATAACTTTTTCTTCCCTGGTAAACTGAATTTTCGAGATTGAATTAAAATATTTTCAACTTTTTTGACTATACGACATACTGTAGATTCGGCTAGTTTCCAATCTTTTGATATATGAAAGTAGGTTCGATATTCTCTCCAGTATTGAAGTGTTACTAAAACCCGATCTTCAATAATTAATTTGGCTCGACGCCCTGGTTTTTTCTTCTGTTTTTCTTCTGCTTTTACCAAGCGTACCATTAACCGAAAAGTTTGTCGTTTAACTCCAGTAAGCCGCTTAAATTCTCTTGACGGAAGTTTAATAGCTTGCCAATATTTCATGTTTGATTAATAAAAAAGTAAAACTTCTTAGCATACCACAAAATATTTTTGCAAGAGTTCTAACGATTTATAAGTTTGATGCCCCCTGTTGGTGCAGAGGGTTTTTAATTAGGTTCAATCTTACCGTTGTGGGGAGACAGAATGATAGGGGTTAAATCGCTGATAATGAACCTTCACGGTGATTCATGCTTCTGTTCGGGGTATTTTCTGCAATTACAGGAATAAGGAAAATCGTATTTACAGAAATACTTTTTTAAGATTAGGTAAATATTCATTTTGAGGCTTACGAGAAGCATAGGCTAAGGCTGCTTTCAAGTCATCCATTTCTAAGTCTGGCATCTCCTCTTTCTGTAATTACAGAAATATGCCTGATGGTTTACTTACAGTTTTTTAGATATTTACAGAGCCTAACGGTTCGAGTAAATCCACAAACAAAAAAGCTTATTCTAAACTTGTCCCAAGTGGAAACATTCAAAAATGTTAATCTACTTGAATATGAGGCTTATAAAAAATGCGGGTTATTAGCCGAAGAAAATTGAGAGAGTTTTGGTCAAAACATGGCGATGCTCAAACTAGCCTATTACTGTGGTATCAGCGCACTACTGATGCCAAATGGCAAAACTTGGCTGATGTGCGACGAGTCTTTCCCTCTGCCGACCCAGTAGGCAATTTGACCGTTTTCAACATAGGAGGCAATAAATATAGACTCATTACTTTTATCGATTATGAGTCTCAAATAGTTTTTACTCGCAATGTTCTTACTCACGCAGATTACGACAAGGAGAAATGGAAAAATGACGACTGGTTTAAAAACTCCTAGTAGCTACTATCTTCAATTAATTAATACTTTTCCACCGCGTCCTATAAATAATGAAGCTGAACTGTTGGCAACTCAAGACCAAATTGATGCGATTATTGATCGGCAAAATATTACTCAAGACGATAAGGACTACCTGGAGGTATTGGGTACTCTAGTCTATGACTACGAGCAAAAACACGAACCAATACCAGTTCTTGAGGGAATCGAACTACTTAAAGCTTTGATGAGTGAAGAAAATTTGCAACCGTGCGATCTTATTTCTATTTTTGAAGATGAATCTACCATCGCCGAAGTTTTAGAGAAAAAACAAGAAATGACCGCCAAACAAATACAAAAACTTGGCGACTTTTTTCAGATCTCTCCCATCAGGTTTTTAACTTCAGAATAGATAATAATGCAATACAAAATAGCTAAACTGATGAATGATGAAGCTTTTTTCTCGTCCAAGTGGCTACTCCCGTGCCAAAAAAGCTGCCATAAACTTTTCTAATTATCTCCTTGACGTAGTTGACAAAATTCCTCTACGAGTTCGTCTTCTGTGATTCCCTATACCAGCGATTGCTAAACCCTAAAACCTCCTCTCCACAGGGCATAATATCAATCAATAATTCCTCATATTTCCATCTGCACATGGGAGCATCTAGTTCGCTACATTCAGATAATCCTACTTCCCGCAAAGCAGTCGTCAATTGATAATATTCAGTGCGAGAAAAAATCTCTACTACGCAATCGACATCTTTTGTCGGGCGTAATTCATCTCTAATAATCTCGTCCACATAAAGGACAATCGTTCCACCTCCCGTAAAAACAAATCGTTCGGGAACGCGAGCTAAAATTCGGGCTACTTTTTCCAAATTCTCGATTTGCGGATTAGTCATAGAGCCTCTTTTTCAATTCTGCCGCAGCCAATTCCCGTTCTCTAACTTTTCCCACCCTCAAACCATCTACCAAGCACAGCATTTCATATAGCTGAGGATCTTCTGATACCGCTTCAGGCACGGAACGATATAGAGGTTTAATTTCTTGACCCTTAACCTTTCCCGAACAAAAAGCCCAAACATAAATATCGCGATCGCTTGTCACCAGCAAATCCTTTAACGGTTCGGCTGAATGAGCCGTGGGTATTCCTCGCACTAAAGCTCCTGGTTGAGTGGGAAAGACATACTTCAAACCATGAATTAAAAACTCTTCTAAAGCGGGTTTTAAAACCCTTCTTCTTTTGTCGCTATATAGACCACTTGTAGAACATCGTTTCAAAGCAGCATGAACCTCCGAAGAACTCATCTTCAAACTTTTTGCCAGTTCGCTATAAGTCCACTCATTCTTTAAGCCATAAACTTTGAGTAGAACTAAAATATCTTGGGGTTTGAGCATTCTGAAATTAATTTCACATTACTACTTCTATTCTATATTCGCGAATAGCAAATAAACCAGTTTTGTAGTTAGCGGGAACAATATTTAATTGTGGCATCACAAAAGAAAGCTGAAAGCGCGATCGCTTCTGGAAATACTGAAATAAAGAAAATCGTATTTACAGAAATACTCTTTTAAAGAACAAGCAAAACTTGATCGATCGCCACAGGCTATATTTCTAGTCTTTCCTTCAACTTTGTATATCGCTGCTGTTGTTTAACTTGCTTAACGGCGATCGCGATCGCTTTTTGAGAACCCACAATTAAAGCCAATTTCTTGGCTCTAGTAAGTCCCGTATAAAACAAATTCCTCGACAGCATGACGTAGTGCTGAGTATACAAAGGCAAAATAACTACAGGATATTCCGAACCCTGACTTTTATGAATACTGGTAGCCCAAGCGAGAGTAATTTCATTGAGATCGGCAAAATCATAAACTACCTCTCTCTCATCGAAATTAATAGTGACTTCCTTCTCAGTATGATCGATATTAATTACTATACCCAAGTCACCGTTAAAGACTTCCCTAGTGTAGTCATTCTTTAACTGCATCACGCGATCGCCAATCCGTAAAATACTATCTCCCCTAGCCAACTCCTCCTGGTGAAGATCAGGAGGATTAATCAGTTGTTGCAGTACCTTATTCAAATTACGAGTGCCTACCACGCCTCTAGTCATGGGAGATAACACTTGGACATCAGTAGCAGGATTAAAACCAGCATGGGGAATATAATGCTCAATCAGTTCGCAGATAGTTTGTACCCCATGTTCGGCTTCCGTACCTCCAGGATGCCAAAGACAATCAGCAGTAGACTTCATTGAAATCTTCTCTAGTTGAGGATAAGAACCGCGATTGATTTGATGGGCGGTAGTAATAATTGCACTTTCTGCTGCCTGACGAAATACTTGAGTTAAACGGACGACGGGAATCTTATCCGAACCAATTAAATCCTTGAGGACATTTCCAGGACCAACAGAAGGAAGTTGATCTATATCTCCCACCATCAAAAGTAAAGCATTTTTAGGTATAGCTTTGAGTAGAGAATGAGCCATAAACAAATCCACCATACTAGATTCATCTACCACGATCGCGCTGCAATCAAGTTGATGATCCCCATCTCGTTTAAAACCCATCTGACTGGGGTCAAATTCCAGCAATCGATGTAGAGTTTTCGCGCTTATTCCCGTCATTTCAGTTAATCTTTTGGCTGCTCTACCAGTGGGTGCAGCACAGGCAATGGATTTACCCATTGCCTTCCAGAGTTTAACGATAGTACGAGTGACAAAAGTTTTTCCTGTACCAGGGCCACCAGTGAGAATCATCACTTTTTCCCTCGCTGCCATTTCTACAGCCACATACTGCTGAGGTGATAATTTAATCTGTTTTGATGCAGTAAACTTACCAATCCAACTTTTTACTCTATTTCTATCTACATCTAAGTTAGTTTCTAATTTCTGCTGTAATAATTTCGCCAAATGCTGCTCACTATAAAAGAAGCTGGGTTGGTAATAAAGAGGACACGGGTGCTGAATCGAATTCAGCACCGTGAGATGTCCGTGCAGTTCATCATCATCTTTTTCTCTAATTAACTGTTCTTCAATAACCATCTGGGAGAGGATATCAACAATCACTCTAGATTCAGCTTCATACTCGTCTGTAGTTAATAGCTCTTTAGTAAAAGGAACAATCTGGCTTTCAGGCAGATAACAATGTCCATCTTCACTGGCTTTATTCAACACATGGAGAATCCCTGCACGGTAACGAAACAGGGAATCAGGAGCAACTCCAACATTACAGGCAATCTTATCGGCGGTTAAAAAACCAATGCCAAAAATATCGAGCGCTAATTGATAGGGATTAGTAGTGACAGTGGTAATAGCATCGTCGCCATACTGCTTGTAAATCTTAACTGCATAGGTAGTAGATACCCCATGTCCAGAAAGAAAGATCATTACTTCTTTAATCGACTTTTGCTCTGACCAGGTGCTTTGAATCATCGCAATTCGTTTGTTGGCAATTCCTGGTACTTCCGACAGGCGATCTATTTGATTTTCAATAATTTCTAACGTATCCAAACCGAAATGTTTGACTATGCGTTTGGCGGTTACTGGTCCTACTCCCTTAATCAAACCACTACCTAAATACTTTTCAATTCCCGTGAGGGTGGCGGGTTTAGTTTCTTGATATTGAACTACTTGAAACTGTGAACCATATTGGGGATGTTCTCGCCATAGTCCTTGTAGCTGTAGCGTCTGTCCTGCCTGAATATTGGCAAAACTTCCCACAATAGTAAGCAACTGTTTAACATTCCCCGTATTTAATCGCGCTACGGTATAACCAGACTCAGATGAATGAAAGGTAATTCGCTCAATAACCCCAGTCAGAGAGGATAGCGGTGCAGAAACAACAGTTGATGATGTCATAGAACGCTTGTTCTGTGTTGAATTCATCTGCAAGTTTAACAGCTTTAAAGAAAAGTGCAATTGCTGAAATACAGAAAAACGTAAATACTTAAATGTAAAAAATCGTATTTACAGAATTTTTTTTCTAAGACTATTCAGATATGAGGTTGGTAATCGCGATTTAGGAAAATAACTTCCAGCTTTTTTCCCGATGATTGAAATCAAATAATTGGGGATGGAAAATTTCGGCTAGGACTTCAGCAGAATCAACTAGCCGAGGGCCAGGACGATTGAAATAAGCATTGCCATCGACGATGAAAACTTTGTCATTTTTAACGGCTTTCAAACTGTTCCAGTTTGGGTTTTGGGTTAATACTTGTGATTCCTTTTCTGTACGTTCCAAATCAAAGCCACAGGGCATAATTACGATGACATCAGGGTTGGCTTCAACTAAACTTTCCCAAGATATGTAGGGAGAATGTTTTCCTTTGACGCTTAATAGAGATTTGCCTCCAGCAATTTCAATTAATTCGGGAATCCAGTTTGCTCCTACCATTAATGGTTCAGTCCATTCAATAGCGACGACAGTAGGTTTTTCACTGAGGTCTTTAACTTTGTCAGAGATTATATTAATCCGACTTTGTAATTTATTCAAAGCAGGTTTGGCTTCAACTCCCAGAGTGTTAGCAACTCGTTCGATATCTTCCCAGACTTCGTTTAATAGATCTGGCTGGAGAGAAATAATTTGAGGATGGGAATTAGTTAGTTTGGCGATCGCACGCTCCACTTCTGGTAAATTAACCGCGCAGACATCACACTGGTCTTGGGTGATGATGTGAGTTGGCTGAAGATCTTCTAAAACTTCGGTTTTTATTTTGTAAATACTTAGAGCTTTTTGCATCAAAGTTTGGACATCATTATCAATCTCACCACTATTTTTATGGCTATTGAGTCTGGCTTCGGTGCATACAGGTAAGTCTTTAACAGAAGGAGGATAATCGCATTCGTGAGAGCGTCCGACTAAAGCATCGGTTAAACCTAAACAGTCAATAATTTCTGTGGCAGAAGGAAGTAGGGAAACAATTTTGAGGTTGGCTGAATCGGTCATAGGTTATGGTTTGCCAGAATGAGATTTCTACTTACAATCTATATCTAAATTAATTTCTAAATCAGATATTGCTTTACGAATTGATTTGACTTCATAATCAAGATATTCGCGCCAAGAAGACTTAATTTTTTGCTTGTAGATTATTCCATTCTCCGTCTAAATAATCTGCATTATTGAGAATTTCTCGCTTATAAATAAGACTCCATTTTGTTGGTTTTAATTTACACCCAGTAACAAATCCTGGAATTTGCAATTTTTGTACAGCTTGAAAAATCATTTGTTTTATCTTTGACTCACCAGGACCAATAACTAAATGTAAGCCTAAATATTGAGGCTCATTAACAAATTCAAATAACAAAATGCGATTACTGCTAGTCCATTGCGTACAAGTCTTTTGGAAAGATAAATTGTCCCATTCTTGGGGAGCAAAGCGAATATATCTTTTATTGCGATCATCTGCTTTAATGTTGTCTTGTTTATTTCCTTCAATAATTTGTTGGACAAACTCCGAAATGTCTAACTGTAGATCTGGACGATGTTCATAAATCAAGTCCAGTGCTTGTCGGTGTTGTTTGTAGATTTTCTGACATAGCTTGGCGATTTCTGAGTTACTCACAATATGTCTTTCGATTAAACTAACGTAATGACCGATCAAAGTATAAACGTCATCACCCATTGTCGATTGATATTGATTACAGATAGATTTCATCAGCTTGGCTACTTCGTTATAACTAAGTGATAACCATTTTTCATCAGAAGCAGAGTCACCTTCCTTAGTTAGATATAGAAAAACTTTTTGGCATTTTAAGAACTCGATCGCAATTGTTTTTTCGTATCTTTTTAGTTGATTTGAGTGTTCTGAAGAATCAACTTTGTTTTCAATAACGCAAACTAGATTATTGTTCGGTGAATAAATCAAAATATCAATATTTCTCCACTCCCGCCGAATTTCTGCATTTTCTAGATCGGCGATATCAATTTCAATAGGACTAAGAGGGGGATTTTCCGAATTAAGTAAGGCGCAAATTAATAATTTCTTGAGAAATAAATCTCTTAATCTATGAGTCTCTAGTGGATTCAGTAAAAAAGCGAGAAAATTAGAATGTCTAATTTCTTGCCGAATTACTCCAACAGCTTCAAAAATATTAAACTCCGAGAGAATTGACTCTAATCGATCTAAATCTTGATTATCGATGATTAGTTTTCCTAAGATTTCCTGTTGATTTTTGTCAGACAGCATTAATAATTTGGGTTAAGTTGGATTATTTCCTGGTTAAATCTCCTTCAAGATAATGAGACAATCCTATAATTGGCGAGAAGATCGAGAAAAATATATTCAATTTTGGACTATTCGATCGGTAAGTGGGGTTGATTCTGTAAATCAGCAATTACAGAAAATCGTATTTACAGAAAAACTAAAATACTGCTCTAAAATTATTTGGCGTAAAAGGTGAGATCTATCAACAGAAATAAGCAAAAAGGGAATGCTAAAGATAAAGTCATTTATTTTTATTCCCACCAATGTCTCTTTCCAATTCCATCAACAAGTCGAAGGACGACAAACCAAGCCCGCCATCTCCAATCGACTTTAAAAGTATTCCCGAAGCTGGTCAATTAGTGACTCTAAGAGGTCGTCGTTTCTGTGTCACGGATGTTTACGCCTCAACCAGTTCCACTAATATGGTCAGAAGTAGGCAAACTGAGAATCATCATTTAGTCAAGGTGAAGTCGGTGGAAGATGACGATCTAGGTGCAGAACTAGAAGTTATCTGGGAATTAGAGATAGATGCTGCCACCTATGAAACAAGGGAACTACCTTATCCTGGAGGTTTTGATTTAGCCGATCGCCTGGATGCTTTTTTAGATGCAGTTCGTTGGGGTGCAGCTTCTTCGGCGGATGTGAGAAATATTCAATCTCCATTTCGCAGTGGTATCGATATTGAAGATTATCAGTTAGACCCCGTAGTTAGGGCGATTCAGATGCCCCGCGTAAGTCTTTTAATTGCTGATGACGTTGGGTTGGGTAAAACCATCGAAGCGGGGTTAGTGGCTCAAGAAATGATGCTTCGGCAGCGAGTACAGAAGATATTAGTTGTTTGTCCATCTTCGTTACAGGTGCAGTGGCAACAACAGATGCGGGATAAATTCGGTTTGGATTTTCGCATAGTTGGCAGCGATCTGATGAAGCAATTGAGAAGGACTAGAGGAATTCACGTTAATCCTTGGACTCACTATCCTCGTTTAATTACCTCCATTGATTTTCTTAAGCGCGATCGCCCGTTAAGGTTAATGAGGGAGGTTTTACCCAAGGAAGGAGAATCGATTTATCCCCGTCGCTTCGATCTGTTGATTGTGGATGAAGCCCATAACGTTGCCCCCTCGGGAAGTGGGAACTATGCTATAGACTCCCAACGGACGGCAGCTATTCGCTTGCTAGCTCCGCATTTTGAACATAAAATGTTTTTGACTGCCACTCCCCACAACGGTTATCCAGAGAGTTTTACCGCACTACTAGAGTTACTCGACTCTCAAAGATTTGCCAGGGGAGTAACACCAGATCGTTCTCAACTAGAAGTGGTGATGGTGCGCCGTCTCAAAAGAGAATTACCGCCAAAATGGGATGGCACTCCCCGTTTTCCTCAAAGAAAGTTAGAAGCGATCGCTGTTGACTATAGCCCAGAAGAAAAAGCGGTCAATGGGATGTTGGGAGAATACACCAACCTCAGACGTAAAAATGCTCAAGATAACGTTGAGTTGTATTCAACGGAATTTGTCTTGAAGCTCCTGAAAAAAAGGTTATTTTCTTCTCCTGCTGCTTTTCTTACCACTTTGGAAAAACATCACGAATCTATTGAATCCAAACTTAGAAAATCCCGAACCAGCCTACAAAAATCAAATCTAGGAATTTTGCGCCGTCAGCTTGCGGGTTTAGAAGAAGATTTTGCCGATGACGAAATGTACGAAGATACCACCAGCAGCGTTTTAGATATTACCTCTCGTTTGTTTTCTGAATTGAATACAGAGGAAAAACAGCTTGTAGAGCAAATGCTAGATTGGGCAGTTACCGCCGAGAGAAATCCTGATGCTAAAGCCCAGCATTTATTAGCCTGGTTAGAAGAGGTAATTAAACCTAATGGCAAGTGGTCAAATGAGAGGGTAATTATCTTTACCGAGTATCGCGCTACCCAAAAGTGGCTCTACGATCTTCTAGCTAACAGCGGTTTTGCGAAGGATAATCGTCTGATGACTATGTATGGGGGTATGAAACCTGATGAACGCGAGCAGGTTAAAGCAGCATTTCAAGCCAATCCTGAAGTATCGAACGTCCGTATTCTTTTGGCTACTGATGCAGCCTCAGAAGGTTTGGATTTACAGAACTATTGTTCTAATTTAATTCACTACGAAATTCCTTGGAATCCCAATCGGATGGAGCAACGTAACGGTAGAATCGATCGCCACGGACAAAAAGCTCAGGCAGTAAAAATCTATCATTTCGTCGGTAAAAACTACGCTCAAGCTAATAATCGGGGAGTCTCTCCAGGAGAATTAGAAGGGGATTTAGAATTTTTAATGCGGGCAGCTCTCAAGGTAAATAATATTCGCGAGGATCTTGGCAAAGTTGGCTCTGTAATTGCCAGCCAAGTTGAAGAAGCTATGTTGGGTAAGCGGACTAATTTTGATACCGAACAAGCTGAAGAACAGGGTGTAGCAGTGCGGAAGATGTTCAAGTTTGAGCGTCAGATAAACGATCGCATTGCCAAGCTCAAAGAGCATCTAGATGAAACTCGCAGCACTTTAAGACTCGAACCTGAAAATATTGAAACTGTAGTTAAAATTGGCTTGGAACTAGCCGAACAACAACCCCTTCAGCCCGTGACAAACCAAGAAGGTATTTATCATCTACCTGCTTTTAAAGGCAGTTGGGCGAACTGCACTCAAGGATTACCAGACCCCCATACAGGTGAGATTCGGGCGGTAACTTTTAATCCCGACTTGACCAGAGGGCGAGAAGATTTAGTGTTGATTCATCTTAATCATCCTTTAGTACAGATGTGTTTGCGCCTGTTGCGGGCAGAGGTTTGGTCGCGAGGCAGTCAGAAAAATCTCCACAGGGTTACGGCAAAAATTGTGCCGAATAGCGTTCTCGAATTTCCTACAGTTGTAGCTTATGGCAGACTGCTAATTTTGGGTAATGACAGTCAAAAACTCCATGAAGAGGTGATTACCGCAGGGGGAATTATCAAAGAGGGTCGTTTTAGTCGGCTCAATGTGCTGAAAATCCGCGAGGCTCTGGCTGCTTCTTATAGTGGTGAAATAAAAGATTCAACTAAGGAGAGTCTGGTTAAAATCTGGGACAGTTATGAAGAATCGTTGCTCAACAGTTTAGAAAAACGAGCAGAAGAACGGACTCAAGCTTCAGAAAAATCCTTACAAAAAAGATGTGACAAAGAAGTCAGTGACCTTACCGCTATCCTAACTGAATTACAGCGCAGTATCGAACAGGAATTGGCTGAGTTTGCCAAACCTCTCCAGTTAAAGCTGGATTTATTTAATGATGCTGAACAGGAGCAGTTAGAAAGCAATCGCAATAGTCTCAAAGCCAGATTAGAAGACATTCCCCAGGAAATCGAACAGGAAACCAAGTTAATTAAAGACCGTTTTGCTAATTTGAGTTCGCGCCTTTTTCCTCTGGCGATCGCGTTTTTAGTTCCGCAGAAGTATGCGTGAATTGTTAGTTGTTAGTTGTTAGTTGTTAGTTGTTAGTTGTTAGTTGTTAGTTGTTAGTTATTAGTTATTAGTTGTTAGTTATTAGTTATTAGTTGTTAGTTATTAGTTGTTAGTTATTAGTTATTAGTTGTTAGTTGTTAGTTGTTAGTTGTTAGTTGTTGGTTATTAGTTATTAGTTATTAGTTATTAGTTGTTAGTTGTTAGTTGTTAGTTGTTAGTTGTTAGTTGTTGGTTTTTGAGTTAGGCTGTTCAGCATTCGACTAATTTCGGTGATTTTTTGGTCAAAAAACTTGAATCTTTCTAACGAAATGTAATTTAAATCCCTGGCAAGAATTAACTGATATCTTACCTCGAAGGCACTACCTTGTGCTATGGCAATAAACCTTGCTAGTTCTTTATTTGTAGTTCTTCCACATCCTTCGGCAAGATTAGAACCAATAGAACAAGATGCTCTTCTCAACTGACTGACTAGACCAAACTTCTCATCGGCTGGAAAGTCTTTAGTAATTTTATAAATTCCTAATGTGAACTGATGAGCTTTCTGCCAGACTTGTAATTTCGTAAAATCTTGCACGATCGATAAGTTATTGGTTATTAGTTATTGGTTGTTAGTTATTAGTTATTGATTGTTATTTGTTAGTTATTAGTTACCAATAATAATTATAATAACCGATATGTTTTAAATACTAATCTGAAAAATTAGTGTTTAGCTGTCTCCGTAAAACTAAGGGTAAAGTAATTTATAAATAAGCTTTACTAGTGGTTATTACTTAACTCCCAAAACTAAAAACTAAAAACTAAAAACTAAAAACTAAAAACTCGATGATTGCTTAAGGAACTATTAAGGGAACTCTAAGAAGATAAAAAGTTCTTTAACAAAATATTTCTAAATATGTCTGTCCCTCGTCATCACGCTGAGTGGCTTTCTTTAGTAGAAGCCCAGGGTGCTTTTTTGAGCATCGAAGAGTTGTTAAAAGTTTTTCCTCAAGGGTTGGATGCCCATGAACCAGAACATTTTAATTTGCTCAAGATTGCTTATGATGAGTGGTCATATGAAAAATTTAATCCAGAGATTCATCGCGCTTGGATTGATTGGGTATTAGAGAATACTTTAGAATTTCCCGAAGAATTACTTCAGCAACGGCAACAGATTGCTCCTAGTCTGACGGTTAAAGTGGCGCAGCATGGCGAAAGTTTAACTCCCGATGTGGTTTTGGTCGAACCCGATACTGGGAAACCTCAATTACTGGTGAAAATTGTGCCTTTTGACCAGGGTTTAGAAAAGTCTTATAAGAAATCTCGTTGGACGGCTTCCCCTGCCACACGGATGCTGGAACTGTTGCGGGGGACAAATATTAACTTGGGTTTGGTGACAAATGGGGAACAATGGATGTTGGTTTATGCCCCCCAAGGACAAAGTAGTAGTTTTATTTCTTGGTATAGCAATCTCTGGGGAGAAGAAAAAGTTACTCTCAGGGCATTTCGTTCTTTATTGGGGGTAAGGCGGTTTTTTGCGGTAGAAGCAGAAGAGACTCTCACGGCGTTATTTCAAAACAGTAAGGATTCTCAAAAAGAGGTAACAGACCAGTTAGGGAAACAGGTTCTGAAAGCGGTTGAGGTTTTAGTCCAGAAGATCGATAAGTTAGACCAAGACAGGGGTTTGCTGAGAGATGTTTCGGAAGAGACTTTATATGAATCTGCATTGGTAGTGATGATGCGGTTGGTGTTTCTCTTTTGTGCGGAGGAAAAGGGTTTATTGCTTGCTGGTAATAGTCTTTACGATAAATCCTATGCAGTTTCTACTATTCGGGAAGAGTTGAGAACTCAAGCAGACAGTTATGGAGAAGAGATTTTAGAGCGTCGTTATGATGCTTGGTGTCGTTTGCTGGCTTTATTTCGCGGGGTACATGGTGGTATCGACCATCATTTAATCCAATTACCTGCCTATGGTGGGAATTTATTTGACCCGAAACGCTTTCCCTTTTTAGAAGGAGACGATCGACCTTTGCAGGTAGATAATCGTACGGTTTTACATCTACTCGAAGCCTTACAGATTTTACAGGACAAGTTACCAGGGGGAAAAAGCGAACCCCGTCGGCTTTCTTTTAAGGGTTTGGATGTGGAACAGATCGGGCATATTTACGAAGGTTTGTTAGATCATACTGCGGTTCGATCGCATAAAGCAGTATTAGGTATAGCAGGAACTAAAAATAAAGAGCCAGAGCTAGATTTAACGGAATTGGAGGCGAAATATAGCGAGGGAATAGATAGTTTAGTCAAGTATCTCTATAAAGAAACTAAAAGGTCTAAATCTGCTTTAAAAAATAGTGTAGAAAAAGAAGAGACACTAGATCCTCTCACTCGAAATAAACTATTAATTGCTTGCCAAAATAATAAGGAATTAGTAGAGCGAGTATTACCTTTTTATTATTTGTTGCGGGAGGATACTTTTGGTTATCCTTTGGTGATTCCTCAAGGCAGTGTTTATGTTACTCAAGGATCGGATCGACGAGATACAGGAACGCACTACACCAGTAAGAATGTCACTGAAGAAATCGTTCGCTATACCCTCGAACCATTAGTTTATGAAGGAGTAGCAGAGGGCAAACCAGCAGAAGAATGGCAATTAAAACCCGCAGAAGAATTGCTGGCACTGAATATCTGTGATTTTTGTATGGGGTCGGCAGCTTTCTTAGTTCAAGCTTGTAGGTATTTAGGAGAGAAACTGGTTCAAGCGTGGGTAATGGCAGAAGCAAATAACCCTGGAAAGGTAGTAATTGCGCCAGAAGGCAAATTATCCCGATCGCGTCCCGAAGAATGTATGATTCCTGTGGATGGGGAGGAAAGGTTAATCTATGCCAAACGCACGGTAGCTGAGAGATGTTTGTATGGTGTAGATAAAAATCACCTGGCGGTAGAGATGGCAAAGTTATCGCTGTGGTTGGAGACGATGCAAAAAGATAAGCCCTTTACCTTTTTAGATCATTGTTTGAAAACTGGTGATTCTTTAGTTGGGGTAAATATAGAGCAGTTAAAAAGCTGGAATCTAGATACGACAGAAGGAACTAATCTTAATATCGGGGTAGATATTCTCTGGAATGAAGTTCAATCTGCGATCGCAAAACGACTACAAATCCAGTCTCGCCCTGTAAATTCGCCTTTGGAACAGAAAGAAAAAACCAATCTGCTAACTGAGGCTAATGCACGGATTCATGATCTCAAAGTGCGGGCAGATTTATTAATGGAAGTTTATCATTCTGGGCTGAAGAAAACTGAGAGAGAAGCTTTGCGGGAAAGAATGTTAAACGTTGTTAATAGTGGCATGAGTATTCCCGAAGGAGATTTAAAGAAATTACCGCAGAATTTAGCTACTTTTCACTGGGAATTAGAATTTCCTGAAGTTTTCTTTCCTGCGTCCGAGAGGGCGAACGGCGATTCGCAGATACCTGATACGGTTCGGGGTTTTTCGGCTTTGGTGTCAAATCCGCCGTTTATGGGTAGCCAAAAGATTACAGGAACATTGGGCGAAGCTTATAGAGAATATTTAGTTGATTATTTAGCTCATGAAACCAGAGGACAAGCGGATTTATGTTCTTACTTCTTTTTGAGAGCGAATAAATTAGTTCAATCAAATGGATATTTAGGTTTAGTCGCTACTAATACCATTGCTCAAGGAGATACTAGAGAAGTAGGATTAGACCAAATTGTTAGCCCTCCTGTTCTTGCGGGTCAATCAACAGAATCAGCGTCAACTATTTATCGTGCTGTTCCCAGTCGAACATGGGAAGGTTCGGCAAGTTTAGAAGTAGCTTATGTCTGGCTGAAAAAAGGACAATGGCAAAGTGAATATTACCTCGACGATAAAACCGTCACTGGGATTACTCCTTATTTAACTATTCCAGGTAAAGCAGTTGGCAAACCTAACAAGTTAGCAGCTAATCAAAGTAAATCTTTTATTGGTTCTTACGTTTTAGGAATGGGGTTTGTTTTGACTCCCGAAGAAGCCAAAGCACTGATTGAAAAAGACCCTCGGAATAAAGATGTATTGTTTCCCTATCTCAACGGACAAGACCTTAATTCTAATCCCGATCAGTCTCCTAGCCGTTGGGTAATCAATTTCA
The DNA here is from genome assembly GCF_000332195.1 of Pleurocapsa sp. PCC 7319. Lineage (NCBI taxonomy): Bacteria > Bacillati > Cyanobacteriota > Cyanophyceae > Pleurocapsales > Pleurocapsaceae > Pleurocapsa > Pleurocapsa sp. PCC 7319. The sequence continues at coordinate 1,873,382 of NZ_KB235922.1, read as the reverse complement.
AAGATTGGGCTTTGGATGAGGAACATGAAGACCCTAAAAAGCCTAAAGGTAGACCCTATGCTGCTGACTATCCCGATCTTTTAAAAATTGTTGAGGAGAAAGTTAAGCCTGAGAGAGATAAAAATAAAAACAAACAACGTCGTGAAATTTGGTGGCGTTTTACTAGACCAACAATGGAACTTTATGAAGCGATCGCAGGACGCGATCGGGTTTTAGTTCGCAGTCGTGTAGCTGATATACATAGCATTGCTTTTGTTCCTGCCAATATTGTTTTGAACGAAAGGCTGACAGTTTTTGCTTTTAGCAAATATAAAGATTTAGTTTTGCTTCAATCTAATATTCATGAGATTTGGGCTAGAAAATACAGTAGCACTTTGAGGAAAGATATGATGTACGCTCCCACGGACTGCTTTGAAACTTTCCCTTTCCCCGAATCAACCAGCAACCTAGAAACCATTGGCGAAACCTACTACAATCACCGCCAAGCCATCATGCAAACTCGCCAGGAAGGACTTACCAAAACCTATAACCGTTTCCACGATCCCGCAGAAACCAGCGAAGATATTATCAAACTCCGTCAACTCCATGTAGAAATGGATTACGCTGTGGCACAAGCCTACGGTTGGGACGATTTGATCCCCCCTGCCCTCGATCCCCCCGCGCTGTCGCGCACCCCCCTTATTAAGGGGGGCATGGGGGGATTAAACCACGACTTCCAAGAAACCAAACAGGGATTGCGGTACACCATTAGCGAACTCATCCGCCGAGAAATCCTCGATCGCCTGCTGCAATTGAACTTTGACCGCTATGCAGAGGAAGTAGCCCAAGGTTTACACGATAAGAAGAAAGGGAAGTCTAAGAAGAAGAAAAAAGCAAGTAACAGCAAAATTAATCAGAAAAGTTTGTTTTGAAGTTGTCCCTAAAGCGATTGTCTTGAATGTCAAGTTAAATTTGTTTTTTTCAGGCGATCGCGCTACGACTAAATAAAGCAAGAAAATTCCCTCGTCACAGTCACAACTTGCTGCAAACAAGACAAAATCAAAGCGATCGCGGTCATTGAACTAAACGATTTGAGGTTGCCAATTACGGACTAACTTCTTGTCGCCAGGTTTGATTATTTCTCATCATGGCATTGAGCAAAATTAAAAGCTTGTGCATACAAGCAGTCAAAGCAACTTTTTTGAGTTTCCCTTTTTTGAGCAAACGCTCATAGAAAGCTTTGATAGCAGGATTAAAACGAACAGCCACTAGAGTCGCCATATACAAGACACAACGAATTGTAGCTCGTCCACCCCAAATTTTTCTCTTGCCTCGAAACTTTCCACTGTCTCTGTTTAGGGGTGCTACACCAACTAAGTAGGAAATTGATTTATGCGAGATTGTACCTAATTCTGGTAAAGATGAGATCAAAGTCACAGCTACTACTTCACCGACTCCAGGCACACTAGTCAACAATTTCATCTTTTGCTGCCAGTCTTCATTAATCGCAATTGCTGATTTGATTTGGGATTCAATTTCTTTGAGTCGCTTTTCGAGCCATTCAATGTGTTCGTCAATATCGGCTTGAATTGAATTAGTTTTACCTCGACGACGATTTTTTTCGGCGGTAATCATGTCACTAATTTGACGGCGACGAGTTACTAGATCTTCTAGTTGGCGCGAAGATTCATCACTTATTGGTCTCACTTGAGGACGTATCGCATCGGCAAAATGCGCCAACAATTGAGCATCAATAGCATCGGTTTTGGCTAGTGTTCCCGTCGCTTTGGCAAAATCTCTGGCTTGACGAGGATTGATTACTGCTACAGAAAGTTTTGCCTCAGTTAACTTGATTACGGCATCAATTTCCATACCTCCCGTTGCTTCCAAAACAATTAATTTTGGTTCGATGTTTTTTAAAGTTTGAACTAGCTTACTAATTCCTACCTCATTATTTGTTACTTGAAATAGGTTTCCTAATGGACGTACGTAGACATCAAGATATTGTTGACAGACATCTATTCCTACCCACTGTTGTTCACTCATGAGTTTTTCTCTGTGGTGATTATGTTGATTGTTTCTCTCGCTCCTTTGACTCTTCCTTGCTAAAATACGGGCTTAGTTTGCCCAGGCGATTGTTTGAGCGAAAAGCCGTTGCGGGGGGAACCCCCGTTGAGGCTATTGAAGCTGTTGAGTTCACTAGAGGAGGAAGAGTTGGTAGCGACCCAGCTTTAGGACGGTTTCGAGCAACCAAGGATACCACGGTCTACTACCTTCTCTAAACTATCAGGATTTAAAATCCTAATTTCAAGATACAAGGATACCGCGGAGCATATTAGTGATTAGTTTTTAGTTTTTAAGGATACTCCTAGACAATTACAATTATTTTGGTTGATGAATATGAAAAATAGATTTTTGCCAGGATAACGATTTGCCAGAAACACAAATATTTTTTTACCAAGAGGAAGATGGAACTGTTCCAGTAGTGGAATGGTTAAATGAGCTTAAGAAAAAGAATCCCAAAGGCTTTATCAACTGTTTAGCCAGAATTCAACAATTACAAGCATCAGGTCACGAACTTCGCCGCCCCGCATCGGACTATCTACGAGGTAGTATTAGAGAATTAAGAGCAAAACACCGAAATGTACAATATAGAATCCTTTACTTTTTTCAAGGACAAAACATAGCAATTCTTGCCCACGCCATAATTAAAAAGGGAAGTGCCGTTCCCAATACCGATATAGAAAAAGCGATAACCAGAAAAAATATATTCGAGCAAAACCCAACCGCTCATACTTATCAAGGAGAAATTTAAAATGGCAAAGACAACTGACGCGATGAAAATTATAGACAATATGATTGGAGATGATGCTCAAATGCGGGAAATGCTGGCAGAAGCATCACTCAATGCCGAAGTAGGACAACTTATATATGATGCTCGTCAAAAAGCAGGTTTAACTCAACAACAACTTGCCGAACTTGTTGGAACGACAGAAACTTTAATTGACGATTTAGAAGAAGCTGATTACGAGGGAAATTCGTTGGTAATGCTGCACAAAATTGCGATCGCTCTAAATCAAAAACTGACACTCAATCTCGTTCCTCTTGAAGATAATCCCACTAAAGAGCCAATATCTTGTTGAAACAGTTGTTAGTTATTAGTTTTTAGTTTTTAGTGCGATCGTGAATTGACTATTAAATTGTAACTTATGAATCTTTGCTCTTTTTAAGACAATAAATATGAGACTAATAAATAATGAAGCCGAACTGCTGGCAACTCAAGAACGAATTGATGCAATTTTAGATAAACAAAATATTACTCAAGATGATAAAGACTACCTTAAAGTATTAGGGACTCTCGTCTATGAATACGAGCAAAAACACGAACCAATGCCAGTAGTAGAAGGAATCGAACTTATTCAGGCTTTAATGACTGAAGAAAATTTGCAACCCTGTGACCTTATTTCTATTTTTGGTGATGAATCTACAATTACTAAAGTTTTAGAAAAGAAGCAGAAAATTACTGCCAAACAAGTTAAAAAACTTAGTGAGTTTTTTCATATTTCTCCAATCATGTTTTTGTCTTCAGAATAATTATGTCTATGACTAGAAATTTTAAAGAAACAATTAATGACAGAGTTCAAAAAGACCCTGCGTTTGCTAAAGCATTGCTAGATGAAGCTATTTCTCTTTTTCTAAACGGCGAACCAGAAACAGCCAGACTAATTTTGAAGTCGAGAGAGGCGGAGGTTGCCTCCGCATCTCTAATCGACTTGTTGAGAGACTTAATGAACATAACCACAGAGCTTAATAAACTAGCTAATGAAACTTCAAAAAAAGAAATAGGTTAGAAATATTGATTAATCAAGTTAAAGAAGAAAATTATCCATTTCGTACATTTGAATTAGGAGTAAAAGAAGAAAATCTATACCGACAGAAAATCTATTCAATTGAAAAAGATATGGAAATAAAAGAATTACTTCAAGAAAAACGAGCAGAAATCCTCAAAATTGCTGCTCAATATGGAGCTTCTAATGTACGGATTTTTGGTTCTGTAGCTAGGGGAGAAGTCACCGCAGATAGTGATATAGATTTCTTGATGGACATTCAAGCTGGACGCAGTTTGTTAAATCGTATCGCTTTAATTCAAGATTTAGAAGATTTACTCGATCGCAAAGTGGATGTTGCCAAACCAGAAATCCTACATGAATGTATTCGCGAACAGGTATTAAAAGAAGCTATCCCTTTATGAAAAACGATCTACTTTATCTCAGTAATATACAAGAATGTATTGAAGCAATTGAGTCTTATACCCTTGATGGGAAAAAAATATTTATGCAGACTCGTATGATTCAAGATGCCGTCATTCGCAATTTGCGGTGCGACCCCGCTGATTTTTAATCAGCAAGGGAACGCGCACCAAGAAGAAGTGATTGGTGAAGCAACAAAAAGATTATCGCCTGAATTTAGAGCAAAATATCCAGAAGTACCTTGGAGAAGAATTGCTGGATTGCGAGATGTTTTAATTCACGACTATCTTCGGGTAGATTTAGATGAGGTATGGGGCATCATCGTTAATGACTTACCCAATTTAAAGACTGGGATTAATAAGATTATTCAAGTTATTCGGTAGTGTCGATCGATCTTAAATAGAGAGAAATCAAACTCATTGGGGAATGATAGTAACAAAGGTACTAAATTCTTGACTCCTTGCCATGACCTTTGAAATTATTCATAAACCCACTTTTACCAATCAATTACTTCTCATTCCCAAAGAGCGAGTAGTTCAGATACTTGAAAAAATTGAAGTTCTCCGCAACGAGCCTAAACCTCATGGCAATCTCAAGAAAAAACTCCATGGCTACAAAGGTAACGTCTATCGCCTGCGTTCTGGTGATTATCGCATCATCTACACCTATGGAGATGGTTGGGTAACACTCCTGGGAGTTGATGCCCGTAAAGATGTCTATAAAGGAAGCAAATTAGTCGCGGAAACTCCCGAAATAGATATTAGTAACCTGCCCGATCTAGAAACAATTTTAAGTCCCGAAATTGCGCCTCAACCTCCAATTATTCAAGAAAAAGACCAGAAAACTTTATTACCAGTCACAATAGACGAAGAGCTACTTCAAAGTTTGCGAATCCCTCAAGAATGTTTTGTTCCCCTCATCACCTGTCGCACTTTAGACGATTTAATTACAGTAGATGTACCCGAAGAAATCAGAAATCGTCTTTTTGATTGCATTACCACACCTAACTTCGATCGCGTTCTGGCTCAACCTTCTTTGGTTACTGGCAGTACTGACGATCTACTTCGTTTCAAACAAGGCAATTTACTCGGTTTTCTGCTCAAACTCAATCCCGAACAAGAAAAATACGTAAATTGGGCGATCGATGCTCAAGGTCCTACTCTGCTTAAAGGTAGTCCAGGAACGGGAAAAAGTACCGTTGCCCTCTATCGCGTTAAGGCAATTATAGAAGCCCTCAAAGCTGCTGGCATTGAGAAACCCAAAATCTTATTTACTACTTACACTAACGCTCTAGTGGCGTTTTCCGAGCAACTGCTAACCAGTTTACTGGGAGATGATATTAAGTACGTTGAGGTAAAAACAGCAGACGCGATCGCTTTTTCTTTGGTTCGCCATGAAAGCCCTAAACTGCTTACTACGAAACAAGCTCGTAAATTACTCAAACAAGCATTATCAAAGGCGATTACCTCTTTACCTGGTAACAAACTACAAAGATATGCTCAACAACAAATTCTCGACCGTCTCAACCCAGATTATCTCCTCGAAGAAATCAACAGCATTATTGAAGCCAGAGAAATTACTACTCTTGAAGCTTATCAAGCTACGCCGAGAAATGGGCGCAAAATTCCTCTGAATAAAACTCAACGTCAAGCTATCTGGCATCTACGGTCACAATTCTATCAACTCCTCAAGCAAAATAATCTGGTAACGTGGCAGCAACTCCGTACCCACGCCTTACAACTACTACGTCAAAGCCCAAATCCACCTTTATACGATGCAGTTATTATCGACGAAGCCCAAGACCTCGATCCTAATGGTCTGCGTATCTTGATTCAACTTTGTCGCGCCCCAAACCGCCTATTTATTACCGCAGATGCTAATCAATCTATTTATGGCAGTAGTTTCCGTTGGCGCGATATTCATAGTGACCTCAAATTTGTCGGACGTACGGGCATTCTTCGCATTAATCACCGTACCACTCAAGAAATCGATTTAGCTGCCCATTCTTACCTTAATGAAAGCGTAATCGACTGCGAGATTGGCGATCGTGAATACATTAACAATGGTGCATTACCTGCGGTACGTGCCGTTAATCATGCTGAAGACGAAGCTATTTTACTAACCCGTTTCTGTCAACACCGTGATTGGATATGCTCTCTAACCGAGAGCATCCCTCACGGTCAAACTGCTACTCGCGAATACCGCCTTGGTATTGGCTCTTGTGCCATTCTCGTACCGACAGCCGAATCGGGAACAAAACTAGCCCAACAACTAAATTATCAAGGATTAGAAGCTCATTACACTGACAGCCGAGAATTAGATTTGCATAAGCAGGGAGTAAAAATTCTGACCTTAAAAGCAGCCAAAGGATTGGAATTTCCCATAGTCGCGATCGCGGGATTTCTTACTTCTTCTTTCCCCACTATTGCCAGAGGTACACCCCAGGATGTTAAAACTGAAATCTACAATCGAGAACGTCGCACCTTATTTGTTGCCATGACAAGAGCCATGCGTGCCTTACTAATAGTAGTGCCAGCCCAAAAACCTGGAATCTTACTGCAAAATTTTGACCCTCAATGGTGGAATTTGGGAGTAGTTAGTAGTTAGTAGTTAGTAGTTAGTAGTTAGTTTAATTTACAGTAGATTTCGATGAGTATCTATACTTCTTGTAGAAATAGAGGACGAAGGACTAAGAACCAAAAACTAAAAACTAAAAACTAAAAACTAAAAACTAAAACCCAACACATGAACATCATTAAACTTCCTCCTATATTACCTGGCGGATTAGATTTAACCGAGATCAATCAACAATTACAAGCTGGAAAGGCACAGTTGGACTGGAGTGAAGTAGTTTCTGCCCAGCAAAAGTATTTAGAAGTTTTATTAGCCCGACTCGATCTTTCCGATCGTGCTGAGGTCTTAGGAATCGATGGCGCGATCGATGATGATATAGCCGATCGAATTATTCGTTGCTTTGAAAAAGTAAAGCCTAAAAAAAGTAAATCTTCGACCAAAAAGCAATCCAAATCTAAATCTACTCCTCAAGTCTGGTCACAATCTAGTTTTCTAGAAACAAACTATGTAGCTACTGAAAATTTAAATGAAGGTACACAAAGTAGTTTAGTTACAGAACAATTTACGATCGACCCAAAACTGAAAATTGCCACAGAAGAAGATCGATCGAGTTCTTCATCCGTTCCAACTATTATCTCCGTCGAAACAGCTAATTCCAACCAAAATAAGAACGACAATACACAAATACTAAATAAAGCCACTACCTATCAAATTCGTGCCGAACTTGAAGCAGCCATTCTCAAAGACCTTCATGGTCCTGTAGGTGGTGCAGAAGAGGAAATCGAAGAAAGAAGCGTTACAGATCGCTATCTAGTAGGTCTTCTCGCCCCTCAATTTCGACGCAAAAAGAACGAACCACAAGCAGATGAAGTTCCTTTAGAAGAAGAATCAGAACTGCAAGAAAGTTTGGGAATTGCTGGTCAAAATAGTCCAGAAGAAGACAGTACCCAAGGAAGTGTTCCTCCTCCCAACACCATGTTCCCCTCTTCAATGGGGATGACCTTTTGCGTTAGCGGGGAAGTAGAGACAATAGCAATTACTGCCCAATGGGGTAAATATCAACGAGAAAAGAGTCAGATTAGTTTTAAGGAAGATGGCAGTCCTCGACAGGTGTGGAAACGCTATCCTCATTCAGGAACAACGACTGAAGCTTTAGCTAATGGGCGAGAAATTCACTGGGTAGTTTCACCCCAAGAAGAGCCAGATGTGTACGTAAGTGGGAAAATACGCCGTCTAGATAATAAAGATTGGATTATTTCACTTTTTCTAGTTAATGCCCAACAAGAACCAAATAAACTGCGCGATCGCGCTTGGCTATTTCAACCAGAATTAATTGTTAATTCTCTAGACTCGTCGAATCCAGATATTTTCCTGCGTAAACCCATACCTATTTCGATTAAAAATCTCGACCCATTAATTCATCAGGAAAACCAAGCCATGGCAATGCTGTATCGTCACCAGGTAGAGTTTGCCGTGGGACATGGGGTCAGCGTTCGCGCCGAAACTACAGCAGAAAATCCCAGACGCGCCTTTTGTTTAGCTACTAGCTTTGTTCCTGCCTATGAAGTTGCCAAAACTACCCCTCCTACTGAAGAGGAAATTCCCCAATTGACAGGCTTGGTTTTAGATATGCAGCAATTAGCCCAAGGGAAAGCTCAAGAATTAACGACCTATCTCAATCCTCTGGTAACTGCTTATTCTAGCTGGCTCGAACAGCAGCAACAACGCATCAACGATCCTACCGAGGAACTGACAGAATATCAGGATGTAGCTGAAAGTGCGATCGCCAATTGCCAACAGACTTTAGAACGCATTCAAGCTGGTATAGCTGTGCTGCAAGATAATCCTCAAGCTGTTGAAGCCTTCCAGTTTATGAATCATGCTATGTGGCAGCAGCGCATCCATTCACTCTATGCAGAGAAAATCAGAAGAGGCGAAAAACTTAAATTAGCAGATATAGACATACCTAAAAACCGCAGTTGGTATCCTTTCCAGTTAGCTTTTATTCTGCTCAATCTCCCTAGCGTTACCGATCTACATCATCAAGACCGTTCTGACCCCACCAAAGCGATCGCCGATTTGCTTTGGTTTCCCACAGGAGGCGGTAAGACAGAAGCTTATTTAGGACTAACTGCACATACTATTGGCTTAAGAAGATTACAGGGGAAAGTAGGAGGTAGAGATGGAAATTACGGCGTAGCAGTTCTGATGCGCTACACTTTGCGTCTGCTTACTCTCCAACAATTCCAAAGAGCTACTACTTTAATCTGTGCTTGTGAAGAGATTCGTCGTCAAGATGAATCTAAATGGGGCAATGAACCTTTTCGCATTGGTTTGTGGGTAGGTCAAAATAGCACCCCTAACTATACCTCTCAAAGTGAAGAGTGTATCAAACAACTGCGAGGACAATCTCGACAGATCAAAGGCGGTACACCCCATCAGCTTACTAACTGTCCTTGGTGCGGTAGCAAAATCGATCCAGGTAAAAATATTACTGTCGAACCAGTAGATAAAGGTAGAGGACGCACCTTTATTAGATGTGGTGATAGTTTAGGTCGCTGTATCTTTTCTAAGGGTGAAGGTTTGCCTATTTTAGTCGTTGATGAAGAAATTTATCGTCGTCTTCCTACTTTACTGATTGCCACAGTCGATAAGTTTGCTCAAATGCCCTGGAAAGGTCAAGTACAAATGCTGTTTGGGCAAGTTAGTGGTTACTGCGAAAGACATGGTTTTCGTTCCTCCGATGTAGATGATAAGGAGCGACACAATAAAACTGGTTCTCTTCCTGCTGCCAAAACCATAGCCTGTGCTAAATTGCGTCCGCCAGATTTAATCATTCAAGACGAATTACACTTAATTAGTGGTCCTTTGGGAACTTTGGTGGGACTCTATGAAACTGCCATAGATAAATTAGCCTCTTGGGAAGTTAACGGTAAACTAGTTCGCCCCAAAGTTATCGCTTCAACTGCTACCATTCGTCAAGCTCAAACCCAAGTTTACAACCTCTTTTTACGCCAGCTTCAGATTTTCCCACCCCAAGGTTTAGATATTCAAGATAATTTCTTCTCACGACAAAGATTACCCAGCGAGGCTAACCCTGGTCGTCGTTATTTAGGTATCTGCGCCCCTGGACGGCGTTTAAAAGCAACTATGATTCGTGTTTACCTTGCTGTTTTATCTGCATCTCAGGCTTTATACGAACAGTATGGTGAAAAAGCAGACCCCTGGATGACTTTAGTTGGTTACTTCAATTCTCTGCGGGAATTGGGGGGAACAAGGCGTTTAGTAGAAGATGATATTCGCAACCGTTTGGCAAAAATGGAACGGCGAGGACTTGCTAAAAGAACTCGCATACTAATGGACGAATTGACCTCTCGCAAGGATTCTACTGAAATTCCCGTCATTTTAGATAAATTGGAAATTCCTTTCGATCCCAAAACCGAAGCCGAAAATAAATCCCGTCGCAAAGCAAATGACCGAGTTGAAAAGCCAGATCCATTAGATGTGATTTTGGCGACAAATATGATTTCTGTGGGTGTTGATGTCAAACGTTTGGGAGTGATGGTTGCTTGTGGTCAACCGAAAAATACTGCCGAATACATTCAGGCTACTTCACGGGTAGGCAGAACTCATCCAGGGTTAGTAATTACAGTTTATAATTGGGCGCGACCCAGAGACTTATCCCATTACGAACGTTTTGCCCATTATCACGCTACTTTTTATCAGCACGTAGAAGCACTTTCCGTCACACCTTTTGCATCGGGGGCATTAGATCGGGGTTTAACGGCTCTATTAATCTCATTAATCAGACAAACTGGAGAAGAGTTTAATGGCAATGATCGCGCTGGAACAATTGAACGCAATCATCCTTACGTCCAAGCAGCCCTCGATGCTATTATCGGTCGCGTCGAACAAATTGAAGGAACTCAAGCAGGCGATCGCCTACGTCGGGAGTTGTCAGCTAAACTCGATCGATGGTTAAGACGAATACAGCAATTAGAACCAGGCACTACTTTGCAATATCAAACATCCTCTAGAGACGGTACGGCAATTAAGTTAATCGAAGCTGCGGGTAAGGGACAATGGGATGATTTTACCTGTCTTAATTCTCTGCGTAATGTCGAACCTACCGTGGGCTTAGTCTTAACAGACTCTCCTCCCGATGAAGATAATTCTCGTTTGCCCCAGCCATTTAGCCAAACCCCATAAACGATTTTTTGATAACTTTTATGACTCAACGTGATTTTAAAAAGTACAAAGTAGGTGAATTACGCCCCAGTCAGATTTTATTTACCTACGGTATTGGTGCGATCGCCGATCTACCAAATTTAGCAGTTATGGTCATGGGGTTGGAAGAATGGGAGAAAAATCGCACTGCCGAATTGTCAGAGCCAAGACTTTTGGTTGCCGTACGTCGCCGACTCGGTTCTCAAGTAAAAGAGCTTCGCCTCCCCCCAATGCCTTCTGAAACAGCCGAAAGTCCCTTAGATGAAGCAGCGCGAATTGGCATACCCGTAGCCCCTTTCCCAAGCTGGATGGTTTGTCCCAAATGTCGTTTGCTTGCTCCTTTACAATCAGGATTATTTGAACTCAAACATAATCCTTACCGCCCTAACGAAGCCCGTTATGTTCATACTCACTGCCCAAGAACCAAAAAACCACCCGCCGTAATTCCTGCTCGTTTTCTCGTTGCCTGTGAAAATGGACATCTCGATGATTTTCCCTGGCGATATTTCGTTCACCAAGGTAATAGTGATTGTAAGGGGTCTCTGCGTTTAGAAGAATATGGGGTATCGGGTGCTGCCACTGACATTGTAGTTAACTGTGATGGTTGTAAATCCAGTCGTCGTTTATCCGATGCTTTTGGTGAGGTAGGGAAAAATAATCTCCCAGCTTGTAGAGGTCGTCATCCTCATCTCCGCAATTTTGAGGATTGCGATCGTCAGATGAAAAGTATTCTTTTAGGTGCGTCCAATAGTTGGTTTTCTTCTACTCTTTCGGCTCTTTCCATTCCCTCTGCTTCAAACCAGCTAGAAGAATTAGTGGAACAAAACTGGGTCACTATAGGTAAAGCTAATAGCCAAGAAACATTACAGGTTTTACTATCAGCCTTACAAGCAACAGGACAGCTTCAAGATTTTACCTCTTACTCTCTAGAAGAAATTTGGGCGATCGTCGAAGCTAAACAGCAAGGAATTGAAGAAACTGAAACTAATTACCAAGATTTAAAAACACCAGAATGGCAGATCTTCTCTGAAGCTGACTCTAGTAAAAATACTAGAGATTTTCAATTGCACCCTGTTTCTGCTCCTGTTGGCTATGAAAAATATTTTAGGCAAATTGTTCTTATTGAAAGACTAAGAGAAGTTAGGGCTTTAATTGGGTTTACTCGAATTCAATCTCCAGGAGATTTTGCCGATATAGAACAACAAAATGACGAATGTATTGCTCCTCTCAGCCGTTACAAGCCCAAGTGGCTGCCAGCAACAGAAATTAAAGGAGAAGGAATTTTTCTTCAATTTAACGAAGATAGATTACAAGCATGGGAAAAACTGTCAGCAGTCAAAAAACATGAAACACAGATCAAAGTAGCTCAAAAAGACTGGCTCAATAGTCGCAATTCAGAACTTGTAGATAAAGTTCCTTTTCCTGGTATTCGTTATGTTCTATTACATTCTTTTGCTCATGCTTTAATGCGCCAGTTAGCTCTTGAATGTGGTTACAATGTAGCCAGCTTAAGAGAACGCATTTACTCTCAGCCACCAGAGGCTGAAAATGGAGCGCAAGCAGGCTTGTTAATTTACACGGCTGCTCCCGATAGTGAAGGGACTTTGGGTGGATTAGTAAAGTTGGGAGAATCGCAAACTCTTGGTTATCATATTGCCCAAGCTCTTCAACAAATGCGTTTGTGTGCTTCAGACCCTCTGTGTGCCGAACACAAACCCCATGGTGGTACATATTCTTTACATTGGGCAGCTTGTCACGCTTGTTTGTTCTCACCAGAAACTTCTTGCGAACGGGGAAATAAATTTCTCGACCGTTCGGTTCTCGTTTCTACAGTTGCCACAGTTGCGAGCGATAATTTAGCCTTTTTTGAAACTTAAATGAAAGACGAGAAATCACTGGATAGTACTCGTGAAAACGTAACACCAGAAGCAAGCTTACGCCACATTAAACTGTTGAAACAGATCGATCAAGTCGTAAATTTTTTATCACCGTCGGTTCTCGATTCTGTTATTGCTGGTCTCCATGACTCTCCTTCTGGATACAATGAAGCTCTTGTAGCAAAGTTGTTAGGAAAACTACCCAATCCAAAATTTCGGCGTGTAGTTGCTGAACTACTCTCAATTTGGCAACAGGATCAGAATAATTGGAACAGTTGCTCTCTCGCAGCAGCTTTAAGCAGTGCTGCATATTCTGTTACTCAAATTCGCCAAGCTTTAGATGTAGAGTTAGTTTGGACTGGCCCAGAAACTAATGGTCCATCTTTTCGCCGGACTGACCAAGTCTTACTACAGTTAATTCGTGATGCACAAGATGAATTGACCTTGATTAGTTTTGCTATCTATAAAATTCCAGACATCGCTCAGGTACTAATAAAAGCTCTGAACCGTGGAGTTAAAGTAAGACTGATTGCAGAAAACCCTGAAGTTGCTGATAAAATTCCTTTTGGGATAAAAGAGGCTTTAGGAAAAGAAATTATTGAACGAGCACAGGTATTTATTTGGCCGAAACACAAAAGACCTGTAGATAGTGAAGGTCGATATGGTTCTTTGCATATTAAGTCTGCTATTGCTGATTCTCATAAACTCTTTATTACAAGTGCCAATCTTACTCAGTATGCTTTTACTCTCAATATGGAAATGGGTGTTTTGGTTCGGAGTCGTTATCTAGCTAATCAAGTTGAAAGTCAAATAGAAGATTTAATCCAACATGATGTATTGGTCTTAATCTAAAATTGTTACATAGTCATATGCACCTATTTGTAACGCCAGAAAAAGTAACTTGAATGTTTTGGTATGTATAGATTCTGTCATTTTCAACCAGGTAATATAGACCAATTATCATCATGACTTCTGTTTTTCATATTTACCAATCTCTACTCCTCTAAATCTCAGATATTTATAGAGAGTAGCTTTAGATATATCCAAATTCTTGGCAATTTGATGAACTGGCATTCCTTCCTCATAATAGGATTGAGCAATACGGGCTTTTCTTTGAGCATCTTCTGATAACCCAGGTTTACGTCCTCCCACTCTCCCTCTGGCTCTAGCAGCAGCTAATCCCGCATTCGTACGTTCGCGAATTATCTCTCGTTCAAATTCTGCTAAAGAGGCAAAAATGTTAAATACCAACCTCCCCTGGGCAGTAGTGGTATCAATCGGATCGTTCAAACTCCTCAAACCAATATCTCTTTCGTTGAGTTCAGCTACCAATTCAACTAAATGCTTAAGCGATCGCCCTAGTCGATCTAATTTCCAAATTACAATTACATCTTTGGGACGTGCTTCTTTCAAAATTTCATCTAAACCAGGACGTTTCGCTTTTGCTCCACTAACAGTATCGGTAAAAAATCTTTTGCATCCATGCAAACGGAGAGCATCAAGCTGTAAATCTAAATTCTGATCTTTTGTACTAACGCGAGCATAACCAAGGAGCATTTGATTCGGGATTGTTTACTAAACTCATTTACTTAAGACAACAGTATACTTTGATTAGCTAAACAACAATAATGAACTTTGTCTAAAAATCAGAACAACCAATTTTAGGGCGATCGCCGAATTTTGGAAAAAGCGATTGTAAATTTTAGGAATAAACGCGCCAAAATTTACAATTGAACGAGTCAACAATACTCAGCTCGACTCTGGCAAATGATATTTCTGACAGTAGTTTTCACCATAGAACTTCTGTGTTTAAAGAAAACCAGAAATCTGCATTTGTAATTAATCGTAAAATCGTAAATACGGCGCTCATTGAGCAGGAAAAACATTAAGATAGTTATGCCCTCGCAATTCTTAGCCTATGGCAAAAACACCAGTTGACTTATATCGAAGAGGTAATGCTAATTCTCCTCGAATGGACAATGTTCGTCTCAATAAAGATATTGCCACATACGAAAGGGAAGGGAAAACTTGGGTCCAAGAAACAGTACCAGAAGGATTTGAACCAGGAGGCATCTCAACTTTTTCAGTTCAAGGAAAAGGGAAAAATTGGTGGAAAATAGATGCTGGCATAGACATTCCACAAGATTTAGAATTAATTAACGACAGGGGAAATCATTGGCTGTGGAAACCTAGTCGAACAATGCCATTGGAGAAATACAAAAAAGCTTTGCTAATAAGTGGTCAGTCTTTTTATAAAGTGAGTTAGGTGTTTATGAATTTATCGTTTAAAGATCTTAAATTTATGTTAGAGGCAATTAATCATCTACTAAGTCAATATAATGGTCGGCTGGCTCAAATTGAAGACCAAGAAGAATATGAAGATGAAGCTTCTGATTTAGGTAATGACTGTATGTTTTTAGAATCTCTGAAGTCAGAAATAGAGCAGAATCTAAATAGAGGAGAACAAATAAGTCTAAGTGTTTCATCTAAGACAGAATCCCCAAAAACTTTAGAATCTTTAACTGAATCAATTCTTCAATTATCTATTAATGAACGATTGTTATTAGTAGAAGCAATTACACAATCTATTAGAAAAGAAACTAATCTGATTGCCAGTTAATTATTTTTCTGATGGAATTCAATTCTGCGTGACGAGATAGATTGGCTGTCTGAAAACACTTTAGATAGAGTTTAAGCGGCAATTTTTCACTTTCTAAAGATATTTTTGTGGCCAACTATCATAAAGCTAATGAAAGCAATAGTTACCAACGATGTGCTTGAAAGTTATATTCATTGTAGATACAAGGGCTATCTCAAACTGATAGGCCAGTCAGGCATTAAATCGGATTATGAGGACTTACAGCTCAAATTAAGAAGTAACGTAAAACGCAATGCACTTAGTAAAATCCAGGCAAAAGTTACTGATGAGCAAGTAATAAGTGATGTTTCTCTTATTACTTCGATATTAGAAAAAGGTAGTCTTTTTATTCTTAACTTATCTGTTGAAGACAATCATTTTTCTTTGGTATTAGATGGAATTAAAAAAGTAGCAACAAAGCGACAGGATCACTCTTTCTATGCACCGATGTTATTTTATGAAGGAAGCCGAATTCGTAAAGAGCAAAGGCTTTTTTTAGAATTATTGGCTACATTTCTCGTCAAATATCAAACGGTAATTCCAGTAGTCGGGAGTGTTTGGCATGGCAAAGAATGTAAGCAGACTACTGTGCGTCTTAATACAGATTCACGCAAAGTTAAACAAATCCAGTTAGACCTAAAAAAGATGTGTGTCGGGGAGGAAGTTCCCAGGTTAGTCCTCAACAATCACTGCCAAATATGTGAGTTTCAAAACTACTGTTACGAACAAGCTCATCAAGAAGACAACCTCAGTTTGATTCGAGGAATATCTGAGAAGGAAATCAAATCATTGAATCGCAAAGGGATTTTGACAGTTACCCAACTTGCTCACACATTTAGACCTCGAAGAAAAAGAAAGAATGCGACCAAAGAATCGCAACGCCGTTATCATGCCCTCCAAGCATTAGCGATACGCGATGAAAAGATATACATCCTCGGAACTGTGCAAGTACCTGATAGTCCAGTATGTATCTATCTTGATGTAGAGAGCGATCCTGACATCGATTTTGTTTATCTTATTGGGTTGCTTATTGTAGAAAAAGGTTCGGAAAAACGTTATTCTTTCTGGGCTGAGAGTAAAGAGCAAGAGACACAGATATTTGAACAGTTTGTCAACGAGGTTACGCGACGAGAAGAATTTATTATATTTTGCTATGGTGGTTATGAACGAGCATTCATCAAGAAAATGACCAAAGCCTCGCTTGATAAGGCTTTAATCGAGCGAATATTGAATGCTATGGTCAATACTCTTTCCCTAATTTATGCACATATCTACTTCCCCACCTACTCGAATGGTCTCAAGGATATAGGCAAATACTTAGGGTTTTCGTGGAGTGAATCAAATGCTTCAGGGCTTCAAAGTATTGTCTGGAGAGCAAAATGGGAAACCAGTTACGATGATAGCTGGAAATATAAGCTATTGACCTACAATTTAGAGGACTGTATAGCACTAAAAATAGTTACTGAAACTATACGGCAAATTTTAACTATAACCACCCCGAAAAAAGAGTCGGTTGTAGATAATGTCAACCATAAATCAGTTGGTTTTATAGAAGATATTGAAAAGCTATCTGATTTTCACAAATGGAATAAAATAAATTTTGCCCAACCCGAATTTGAATTTATCAATAAGAGGGCATATTTTGATTATCAACAAGAGCGAGTTTATATACATAGTAGCAAAGCCATCAAAAAAGCTAAATCAACTAAAGCTCCTTCTCCCAATCGCAGCCTGCCAGCATCTGAAAAAATCACGATACTTGCTTCACAATGTCCCATTTGCAAGAGCGAAGATGTAGTCAATGGTATTAAGAAGCCAGTTAGAACTCCAGAACCGAGAGTCAAGAGAGCTTTCGACATCATATTTACACCAACTGGCATCAGGCGTAGAGTAATAGAGTGTAGAACCTCGGTACACAAGTGTCTTAAATGTAATAAAGAATTTATTCCCATTGAGCATCAAAGACTAGATAGACATTTTCATGGTCTCAAAAGCTGGGTTATGTTTCAGCATGTGGAATATAAAATAAATCTTCAAGTACTATCGAAGATGTTTGAAGAATTTTTTGGAATACGTATTGCTTCTAATGAAATTTCCATGCTGAAGCCATTAATGGCAAGATACTATGAAACTACTTATCAAAGACTATTAGCAGATATCGTTGCTGGAAAACTTCTACATGTAGATGAAACAGAAATAGAGCTGCAAAATCAGAAAGGATATGTTTGGGTCTTTACGAATCTTGAACAAGTTGTTTATTTGTATCGACCCTCAAGGGAAGGAAGTTTTTTACATGAGTTATTGGCTGATTTCAAAGGTGTTCTAGTTTCTGATTTCTATGCTGCATATGACGGTATAGAATGTCCACAACAAAAATGTCTTATTCATCTAATACGAGATATAAATCAAGAGTTGCTGAACAACCCGTTTGACGACGAACTCAAGTCGATTACCCAACCCTTTGGTGTGTTGCTTAGAGAAATTGTTACATCAATTGATGAACATGGTCTTCGGAAAAAGTATCTGATGCGACATACTTTAGCAGTTGAAGAATTTTTCAATTCCATAGACAATCAACTTATTTCATCCGATGCAGCGGAAGCCTTGCGGTTACGATTGATAAAAAATCGTGATAAATTGTTCGCGTTTATCCAGTATGACGGAATCCCTTGGAATAATAACAATGCAGAACATGCTATCAAGCAATTCGCCTATTATAGAGAGATTTATCATGGAATTATTACAGAAAGTGGACTTGAAAATTATCTTGTGTTGTTGAGTATTTGTCAGACATGTCATTACAAAGGCATAGATTTCCTGAAATTTCTTCTTTCTAAGGAACAAGATATAGACACTTTTAACCGAAGAAAACATCGGAAACATAAGCTGTCAACTATCGAACTTTATCCAGAGGGATTCGTACCACAACATCTCGCATCTAAGCGTAAAAAGACATAAATTCAAGCAGATGATGAGGTTGAAAAACGTGGTTCAGTCTTGAAGGTTGGGTTGAGATGTGCAACTTGAACAATCATAGGTTTTTGCGTTGTGTAACATTTCATTGCAGCGGACATATAGGTAAAAGCGACGGGCTGTCTCGCAGGTTGAACTACCGATAACTCCTAAATTGGTATTCGATTAGGAGATGAGCGAGATTAATCATAGTCAATCTTTTTTCTCGATGCCTTTAATTGACTTCGTTTAGCTTTGCTATCTAATCGCCTTCTTTTTGCTCCTTTAGTAGGTTTAGTCGCGAGTCGCTTTTTCTTCGGAATGGATACACTTTTGATGACGTTTTTCAGTCGTTTTAAGGCATCTTCTTTATTCTGATTCTGAGTGCGAAACTGCTGTGCTTTGATGACAATAACTCCGTCTTTTGAAATTCTCGACTCACTTAATTTCAACAACTTTTCTTTGTAATAATCAGGAAGTGACGACGCTAAAATATCAAAACGTAGATGTATAGCCGTAGCTACTTTATTTACGTTTTGACCACCTGCTCCAGTTGAACGAACAGCTCTTATATCAATTTCACGGCTAGGAATAATGACTTGCTCTGAAATTTTTAACATTAGATATTAAATAAAGATTTATCAGCAGAATATTTAGCTAGTTTTATCTTCAACAGTTGTTATAGTAATGCAAATGCATTACTATAAAAAGAGTCTAATTGTTGATGTTTAATGGTCATGACTAAACCCACAGTTATAGAAACAGAATCTACTCTTACTGACCGCTATCAGACCACAATCCCTGCTTCTGTTCGTAATGCTTTGGGCTTAAGCAAGAAAGACAAAATTTGTTATGTCATACATCAAGATGGTACTGTAACCATAGCCAAAAATAATGCTGAGGAAGAAGACCCTGTTTTAGCCAACTTTTTAGATTTCATAGCAACCGATATTCAAACCTCTCCAGAAAACATCAAAGCAATAGATTCTAGTTTAAAAGGGCAAGTAGATAGATTAGTAGCTGGGATAGAAGTGGATCTAGATCAACCTCTGAACAAAGAGGATGAGTAAACTTGGCGAAAAATCAACCATTAATAGTTAATGGGTGGAAAATATATGCCCATCCACTCTTTTTAAGTCAGTTTGAAGAACTTCTAGCTACGGTAGAAAAGCTGCGACCAAAAAATCCTGAGACTTATCATAGTAAAAATGCGACTAAAAGACTTGCCGCGATCGCCAAATTAGCATTTGAAATTATTCCTCTTGACCCAACGCGCACAGAAGATCGTCAAGGTAAGACATTAGGGAAAAATTACAAACACTGGTTTAGAGCCAAGTTTTTTCAGCAGTATCGACTCTTTTTTCGTTACCATCAAAGCTCTAAAATCATCGTTTATGCCTGGGTTAACGATCAAAAATCGAAACGAGCCTATGAAAGTAAAACTGATGCTTATAAGGTATTTGAGAAAATGCTGGATCATGGCAATCCTCCTGATGATTGGAACAGTTTATTGTTAGCAGCCAAAAAAGAGGAAAAACGTCTATTCAACGTTGTTAGAACTCAAAAGTCTGACACTGAAAGCAGTTGATCAGGTAAAGCTTACTGAGATCTTGTGTGATTTCTTGCTTCTTTCCCATTTACCAAAATCCTCTGCTATCTTAGAATCGTATTTACAGAAATACGATTAATCGTAAATAAAGAAAAGAATGATTATCTCAATTGAGAATCAAAAGGGAGGAGTTGGCAAAACAACGCTCGCCATTCACGTAGCTCAAGCTTTAGCTATGGGAGACTCTTCTGTATTGTTGGTAGATGCCGACCCCCAAGGTTCTGCTCGTGATTGGGCAGCAGCGAGAGAAAGTCCTCCTGATTTTTCAGTTGTCGGTTTAGATCGTCCTACTTTGCATCGTGATTTACCAGCGATCGCAGCTAATTACGATCATGTAGTAATTGATGGCCCGCCGCGAGTTACAGATTTAGCCAGATCGGTAATTATTGCCGCCGATTTAGTTGTTATACCTGTACAGCCCTCTCCCTATGATGTTTGGGCAGCTAATGATGTAGTCAATCTAATCAAAGAAGCTTCTGTATATAAAGAAAACCTGAAATCTGCATTTGTAATTAATCGTAAAATCGTAAATACGGCAATCGGCAGAGATGTAGTTGATGCCCTCAGTGGTTATGAGATTCCAGTATTGAAGTCATCAGTTTGTCAGAGGATTGTCTTTGCTGAATCAGCAGCTACAGGAATGACGGTTTTAGAAACTAATAGTAAAAGTTCTGCTGCATCTGAAATCAAGGCTTTAGTTGATGAGTTGATGGAGATAGGAGGATAATTATGCCACAGAAGAAAGTAAGCTTTAATGCCAAACCCAAACAAGAAAAACCGAAAAACGTTGATGAATGGGTAGTCAATCGAGATTTAAAGGCTGTTGATTCTAAATCACAGTCAGCAGAAGCATCTATTAAAATGAAGCGATTAACTTTAGATATTCCTGAATCTCTGCATCGAGCGATCAAGAAAAAAGCCGTAGAGGATGGAGAGACTATGGCTGACCAACTGCGATCGCTTTTAGAAAAACATTATGGAGATTGAGGTCCTTCTTAACTATTTGAGCCAGTCGGCGAAGCGAATCGGGCGTGCGAAGAGGTATTGGACATCCAAAACATTATCTTGCCGAGCCATCGCAGCCCGACGACTGGCAACTATTTACTCCTTCAAATCATCCCATTGCTCTTGAATACTCTGTTTCTTGTTATTCATAGATGAACCTAACAGTGGGACAAATTTTCTAGCACGAGCAGCCAACTTTTTGGGCTTTAACTTAATGGGAGCACAATATTGAGCGATCTTCAAATACCCTTGAAGATCTGGTAAATTAGCTAATTGATCGGGCATCACGGCATAACCTTCTCGTAGCTGTTCATTGAGGGTCACAGTCCTACCATTGCCACTTCTTCCAGTATGGCGCGAACGACTATGATTCTCTGCAAGATGACGATACTCCTGTCTGCCAATAATCTTGACCATTGTTTCTGCTGTCTGAGGGTCAGCACAGCCCAAAATAAGCTTAGTTTTAGTTCCCTGTCTCACGGGGTGACAGAGGAGTTAAAAGGAAGATAGGATAAGCATTTTAGCCCTTATACCCTGTTGATAAAAAGGTAGCTTATTAGGAGTAAGTATCATTAGTTGCTCAACCCACTTATGGCATATTTGAAAAGATTCAACCCACAAACCACCATACAACCCCACCCAGAAATTGCTATGTCTTCGATCTTTTCTCAAGTTTTCTTTCAATCGGCAGACATATTCTTTGATACCTTTGAAGCTAATTGTTTGACCTTTTTTAATAGCACAAGTACAGGGCTATTTCATTCTAAAAATTTCCAAAATGCGCTCAAGACCATACTTACATTTTCGTTCTGCTTGAGCCATATTAGAAAATCCAGCATCTCGATATAAATTTAGGGCTAAATTTCTCGCGATCGCCATGATTTGAGGTAATGGAGTGGTACGAATTCTCGATTTATCTTCACCTTGAGTTACATCTCTTACATAGTGAACTTTGTTCTCAACTCCCCAATAACCACGAATTCTTTGGTAAAACTGAAATGCTGTTTCTTTTAAGTCAGAAATATAATATCTGTTATTAAATTCTATTTTAGATTTCGTTTTACGTTCAGATTCAACCTTAATAATTGTTTTGACTGCTAACCAATCCGTCAGATGAAGACTGATTCGAGCGATACTTACTCTTCGTTTTTCAATCCGTCCATGTCCTGAATTGATCTGTTCAAAACTGTCTTCTGGGATAAAATGCCATTGAATAGTTGGAAAAAGCTGAGGCTGATTACCTTTGACTGCTGCTAAGTAATGATTCCCACTCTTGACAATTGTTTTTACTGTTTTTTTGGGTGTTCATGGCATCAAATGCCACTACGACACCTTTTAGTGCTAAAGCTTCGATTAACTGCGGTACCGCCTTAATTTCGTTACTCTTATTCTCGACTTCCTGCGGTCTTAAAATTAATCCTCTTTCGACCAAGTAAGCACTAACCAACGTTATCGCTTGATGTGGCTCACAGTTAGGATTGTCTTCCGATAACAAGTATGAGCCTCTCAAGACTTTGCCATCGACAGCTAAAGTTTCCCCTTCTCTGGGAGTAATCTCCAAAAAACGAGCTAATCTAGATGAATACTCTTCATAATCTAGACCCAGCAAGGCTCTTCTAATGGTACTGTAGGATGGCAACCGCTCTACGCCAAACAGTTCCTTTAACTGTCTGCTATAAGACGAGAGCCAATCTCCTATCGCCAGAAACCCTTGATTTCCCGCAGCCACCGCCAAGGTAAACAAAGCTAAACACAATTTTAGTGAATGTCTTCTTCCTTGTTTTCTTCTACAGTCTGGCATTCCCTCAAAGACATCTAGAAGTGCGATTTGATTCATTTATTCAATTCGATTCTAACTTAACATGGTTATCCTACCATTTAGAATGAAATAGCCCTGGTTTAAACCCTTAATATATCTCATCTTAATCTGGTTTCTTTTATTTAGGTGATCGCCGAGCACTTTGGGTTCTCCCGAACTTTCAGCGATTGCCTCAACTTCTCCTATAATGACCCCTTAATTTAACCTGAAAATAGTCACTTAAAACTTTATCTTAAAATATACAATTAATTCTGTCTTACTACTTATTGATTACTCCCCTCGATTAATACTTACTTTTAAGATAGTTACGTTCGAGAAGACACCATGACAACTTGGTGTACGTAAAAAGTTATGAGCAAGCAACAGAATATAATTAAGATTGCCTGCGTTCAAATGGAGCCTATTGTAGGTGAAAAAGAAAAAAATCTCTGGCGAAGCATTGAGGCGATTAAAGAGGCTGTGACTCAGGGAGCAAAGCTAATTGTTTTATCAGAATTGTGTAATTCTGGGTATGTATTTAAAGACCGCGATGAAGCTTGGGAATTATCTGAAGCCATTCCAGAAGGAGCAACTTGTCAAGCTTGGAGCGATGTGGCAGCGGAACATCAAATCTACTTAGTAGCGGGGATTAATGAACGCGAGGATGACCGCCTTTACAATAGTGCAGTTGTCATTGGTCCCAAGGGATATATTGGCACCTATCGCAAAGTTCATTTGTGGAATGAAGAAAATTCATTTTTTGAACCAGGAAACTTGGATTTTCCAGTTTTTACCACTGAAATTGGTCAAATTGGCACTTTAATTTGTTACGATGGCTGGTTTTCCGAAAGTTATCGTTTATCTGCCTTGCAAGGAGCAGACATTATCTGCATTCCCACTAATTGGGTTCCTATTCCTGGACAAGTCGAAAATCGAGAAGCGATGGCCAATATTTTAGTGATGGCTGCCGCCCACACTAACTCGCTATTCATTGCTGCTGCTGATCGAGTGGGAGTAGAGCGTCAACAGCCATTTATCGGACAAAGCTTGATTGTCAGTCATACTGGCTGGTCTATTGGAGGACCAGCGAGCCCAGACAAAGAGGAAATTATCTATGCCGAAGCCAACCTAGCAGATGCTAAACAAAACCGTAAATGGAATAAATATAACCACATAATCGGCGATCGCCGTACTGACATCTATGATGAAATGCTAGGGGCAAAAGTTACACTTAACTCTTAACTTATGGGTCTACAGGGAACAGCCAAACAAGAGTTAATCCTACTAAATTGAAAGCATTTTCTCAATAACTACTTTAGTCAGGATATCAATAAATTTAATCAACAGTTAGAGCAGACTAGGAGCTATAGCTGTAATTTACTGCTGGCACTTGTAAACTTCGCTGCGTAAGTTGAGTAAATCAGTCTTACTCGAAAAACAATAGTTTTCAAAAAGATTGAAGGCGATCGCAATTAATCAAGTCATTGCGTTATTAGGCAACGCCTCAATTCTTAGCAAATTTCCACCACTAATTTAACAAATCCCCTATGAATCGAATAATTCTCATGGCATCTCAGAAGACGGAGATACTTCCGATCCAGACGATAATTCCCATGGCGGAATCTTGACCTTTGAATGGGATAGCTTGGTTGATATTACAGGTGTCGGTCTATTAGATATTGATGAGCCAGGAAGTTCAATTACCTTTTTCGACCAAAATTCTCAGGTGATTGAAACATTAGAAATACCAGAACTCGAAAATAATAGTTTCCAAGAACTAGGATTTGATGTCGAAGACATAGTTCGGATGGATATCTCGTTTGCAGCTAGCGGAGGAGTAACTGCGGTGGATTTTATGCCCTCGGATAATTATCAGGCGATCGCCTCTGGCGCGCTAGCTTCTCCAATCGCCGCAGCGACTGATACTCTGGTAGTTTAATCACAAAGTCAACTTTTTTGTGTTGATTTGAACGGACAATCAGCCCGCACTCCACCATCTTCGCGATAGCAAGCCCTAAAGGATACCGCGGAGCATATGGTGGTTAGGGCGACGGTACAAAGCGAAGCCTAATCGTTATATCCTTGGTTTTCAATATATTTTTTGAGAACTTCTATTGGTGCGCCTCCTGAAGACGTATAGCCATACCCTCGTTTCCAAAAAACAGGTTTCCAATAATAAGGTCTGAGTTCTGTAGTAAATTCTTTTCTGATTTCTCTGCTGCTAATAGTCTTCAAAATATTACACAACTTGCCCAAAGAGATTCTTGGAGCAAGGTCTACTAGCAAGTGTATATGGTCGCGTGTTCCTAAATCTGCTTTACACTCCAGTAGTTCCGAGTCTTGAGTTTGACAAAGCCTACTAAACATCTCGTTTAGTCTAGATTCTATAGCTTTTGTAATAACTGGATGACGATATTTGGTCACAAACACTATATGAACTGCATTGTATCCAAAACTATGATTGTGGGGTTTTAGCTCAACCATGAAGTATAAACACTATGCTAAAATAACTTTTATGGTAAAACTAAATGTGCGAACAGACAAGTGGCAAATTGTAGCAACTCGACAGCAAAAAGAGTTGTTACAAAATACTGTGTTTGAATTTCGTCGTTTAGTGCGTTGTTTGGTAGGAGTGGTCAACACTCACTGGTCAACCATTGGTTTGCTAGATGGCTTATCTCAGATACCAGCAGTGGAAAAACTAATACACCAAACAGCCAAAAATCCATCTCCTAGATATAAATACTTTAATCGCCGTTTCTTCAAATTTCCAAGCTATTATCGTCGTGGAGCAATTCAATTTGCTATAGGACAAGTATCGAGTTTCAATACAAGATACAGAGAATGGCAATCGGGGATTAGAAAACGCCAAGATTCTAACCCTCCAAGGTTAAATGCTGATTGTGGTACATATCCACCTCTATATAAAGGGCAGTGTGTCAAGTTTGCCAAAGATAATAATAGTGCAGCGATTAAGGTTTTTGACGGGTTAGATTGGATGTGGATTACTGTTGGTATTGAGGGACATAGAAAACGTCATCTAAATCCCAACAATGTTCGCAAATCACCATACTTAATTGTGAATGGCAGGAGTTGTCATCTATCCGTACCATTTCAAATTAAAACCCCTAAATTCAAAGACACTGAATCAGTTTTGTCTGCGGACTTGGGGATTAATACCACTGCTACTGTTTCAGTTATTAACTTCGACGGCACTGTAAGCCATCGTGAATTCATTCACCCAGGTAGAGACATAGACCGTCGCGACAAACGACTAAAACGTATAAGCAAAAAAGCCTCTCTCACAGGTCAGCTTCAACGAGGGTTTGCTCGTGGACTGTACCGTAAAGCAGGAAATATCAACCGAGAAATCGGACAAAAAGTATCGGCAAGGTTGGTTAAGATAGCCAAACAATACGGTATCAAATATATAGTATTTGAGCATCTGAAAGGTTGGCGACCACGAGGAGGCAAGAAGCGTTCTACTTTAAAACAACGTTTCCACAACTGGCTGCATCGTCGAATAGTTAATCTAACTGAAATGAAGTGGTCAGAATTAGGTGGAAGAGTAGTGTTGGTTAATCCTCGTGGTACTAGTAGCTATGCTTATGATGGCAGTGGAAAGTTAAAAAGAAATAATCAAAATGATGCTCTAGCACGATTCGCCAATTCAAAACTTTATAATGCCGATCTTTCGGCCTCTTATAATATTGGTGCTAAAGGCATTCTTAAGCTCTGTGGTGGAAACAGCCCAGAGGTAGGGCAAGGTAAAAATTCCTGCCCGTCACCTAGAAGTCGGGGAACGCTTTCAATGTTATGGGTAGTTCCATCAATATTGTAGAGCAGGATACTCACACTTCGCCTCAAGGCAAGTGTGAGAGGCTTCATCAAGTATTTTCAGTAAATCAAAAATTTATCGAACAATATTTCCTCATTATCTCATGTCGTTCATCATCTTTTCTTCGCGAAGGAGACTCTCGCTTTCAGCAAGGAAACAGAAACCTAAGTCGTGAGTCTTAGGAATCCCCCGCATCCCGCGATGGGAGGATGTCAATAACCTCACAGTACCGGATCTGCACTTTCTCCACTTAAGACATAGTCATCAGTACCGAGAAAGAAAAGATCATTACCATAGTCGTCATCTGTAAGCTCAGTAATACCATCAGGTAAGATGTCTATAGCTTCTTGGGCAATAATATTCACAGCGGTAGTTGTGGGGTGCAGGGGATCCCAGAACAAGAATTCATTGGGATCGCCAACTAAAGTACCGCTATTAAGATCGAGAACTGCATCAGTAGTATTCGTCAAACCGAATTCATCAGGATTAGCAATAATTTCCTGGGTGATAGTATTAAAGTCAGGTTCAATAATCGTAACTTCCAACTCTGTGGCGATCACATCGAGTTCAATGTCGAGTAATTGATTAAAACCATCAGTAACATCGTTAAGAATAGCTACGCCTTCTGGTTGTCCTGATAATAGAGGAATATCTCCTAAATTGGGTAAATTAGGTACGACAAAAGTTTTCGCTCCTGCCTCTGCTAGTTCGCTAATGTGATCGGTAATATTATCGACAACGTCTTCTGGGCTGGGTACTTCTTGACCTCGACCTAGAGCATCGAGAAAATCATTGGCACCACCATAAACATAAAATAAGTCCGTTTCTGTAGGTGTTTGATTGGATAAATAAAGATCGACTTGTTGTCCTAGGTTAGGAATATCGATACCTTCTTCTACAGTGCCAAATAAATCAAAATTAGAAGTACCTTCTCCTGTTTGTGCTCCGCCAAAAGCGTAGTTACTACCACCTTCTAGGAAAGATTGATTCTCTCCCAGTTCTAAAGAATCAGCGATCGCATCTACTACTAAATTACCATTAGAAAAACGCCCTTCAAAATAGGGAGGAGAAGGAGGAAATAAGCCTTCGCTAACATTAAATAAGTTGCCCGTATCGGATAAACTATCCCCGAATACTACCAGGTTACTAAACGGTACTGGTTTTAAATCTAGACTAGTTTGATAGTTATTTGACATTTGATACTCCTTGTTGATGATTAATAATATACGTCTGATGCCAATTAAATATACGATAGTGCCTAATTTTCTTCTCCAAAATAAACTCGTGAATTATTCAAAATCAAATTGCGATCTCTTCCAAGATCAACAAACAGTTAATTTAATTACTTGAGAATCCCCAGGTAAGTCTGTTGTACTCTTGGTAAACCTGTCAATTGTGAGAGTCTATAGCAGTCCTAAATCATTCATGAAAACAACTAATAACGGATGACGGATGACGGATGACGAACGACATCAAGACTAATAATTTTCACAACTCAGATAGGATTGCTATATATATTTATATGCAGATAATGCTCATAAATTCATGAAAAAACATTTTTTGTTTTCCTTTGAGGGTGAAATAAGCTTTTTTATATTTCACTTTGCATATTAATAGGGAAAAATCGGGAATATGTAGGGATTTTTCGGTTACAAAGCGGAATAAAAAAGTTTTCAGCTTCTTCGCTTCTATAATTGACCCAACTTTACTTTAAACTTGTCTCATATTGGAGATAACAATATAAGTAATTGTTACTAATATTGTTAGTAATTCATAATATGAAAATATATTCTCTATTTAGAATTCCTATTCTGATAACTGCATCATACATGACAACTACTCCTGTAATAGCAGGTTTGTTTGATCGTCCTGATTTTTTTGAGCAGGGTCGCGATCAATTTGATGAAGAAATTCGTAGATTTGAGCAAGAACAGACTGTTCCCAATTCCAACCTCACAATTGATGATACTTCTTTACCTTGGTCACGAGTTGTCATTCGAGAAGCAGGATTCACTGCTATGATGCCGAGTGGATCTATTACCCATGAAGTGGAGACAGTTGAAGCTTCTAAAGGAGTTATTAACTTTGATATTATTGCTACTCATCCTTCCTCTTCTCGGTATGTGATTGCTTACTCGGAAGAAGTGACTCCCGAAAGAGTAAAAAACGCTCAAGAAGTATTAGAGCGATCGCGGGATTATATCATTGATAATAAGGTGGGTTTGAACAAAATTGCTGATGATGATATTACTTTCAAAGATTATCCAGGTAAGCAATTTCAATTGCAAAACAAAGATGAAACTATCGTTTTTCGTCTAATTTTAGTGAAACAACGTCTTTATGTTTTGGCAGTAAATCAGCAAAACGATGCGATCTCTCCCCAATCAATCGATACTTTTTTTAGTTCCTTTGAACTAATCAAATAAACTTATCTTATACTAAATTGAATAGCTTTGACTACACATTGATCGTAAGGGCGCATTGCCATGCGCCCCTACACAAACGATCTGTTGTCTTTTAAATTTAAAACGGTATTAATACAACTTTGTACGGCTATAGTTTCCTGTGGGGGAGTCCGAGCAATATCAAGAATTGATGACATTACGTCCTCTGGCGATATGGTTCAGTCAAGCATTTTATAGTAATATCATCTAGTACTAAATTAATGTTTTATATCTAGTGTAGAATCTCGATTTTCAGTTAGTAATTAATTACTAACTTTCATCAGTGCTAGCATGACAGCAGAAGCAAAACTTGAATTTGATTGTGATCGTGTAGGTCAAGATAATTTTGATATCCGTAAGGTAATACCTGGTTATGAAACTTTGCGTGATATGGCGACCAGTTTATCATCGGTAAATATCAAATCATTAGCCAGGTTGTTAGTTATAGGTTCAGGAACTGAAATAAAACTAGGAAATTTCTGTCAGCAAGAACCAGGATGATTACTAACCAATATTGATACTCTTTTCAACTACCTAGATATTAATTAACTTACACAGAACCTATTATGGCTGAACCAATTCGCATCTTAATGTGTGCTCCCGATTATTATGATGTAGATTACGTAATCAATCCTTGGATGGAGGGCAATATTCACAAATCCTCCCGCGATCGTGCTGTCGAACAGTGGTCAAAACTGAATTTTGTCCTGAATAATTTGGCTCAAGTAGATTTAGTACAAGGACAACCAGGAGTCCCAGATATGGTATTTACTGCCAATGCAGGTCTAGTATTGGCGGATAATGTAGTTCTTAGTCGCTTTTTTCATCCAGAACGTCAAGGAGAAGAACCCTACTTTAAAAAATGGTTTGAAGATAATGGCTTTAATGTCTTTGAATTACCTAAGGATTTACCGTTTGAAGGGGCTGGGGATGCTCTATTAGATCGGGAAGGACGCTGGTTATGGGCTGGTTATGGCTTCCGTTCTGAATTAGACTCTCATCCCTATATTGCCAAGTGGTTAGATATTGAGGTGCTATCGTTGCGTTTAATTGACGATCGCTTTTACCATCTAGATACTTGTTTTTGTCCCTTGAAGGGAGGCTATTTGCTTTACTATCCTGGAGCATTTGATTCTTACTCCAACCATATCATTGAAAAACGAGTCCCAGAATCAAAACGTATAGCGATCGCGGAAGCAGATGCGATTAATTTTGCCTGTAATGCCGTAAATGTAGAAGATACAGTCGTAATGAATAAGGCTAGCGATAGTCTTAAGCAGCATCTAGAGGATGTCGGGTTTACGGTGATCGAAACACCTCTAACAGAATTTCTCAAAGCTGGTGGTGCAGCTAAATGTTTAACCCTGAGAATTAATGAACCAGTATTGCCAGAGGTTCATGGTAGTACTCCTGTTGAAAGTCGTGTGATTCACATGGAGGGACACCTATTAGATGCAGGTATTATGAACCGTTCCTTAGATTTAGTGGTAGATAATGGCGGTAGTTTTAAAGTACTGAATTTCCATCTCGGTATAGAGAGGCAAAGTACCTCTAATGCTGATGTTCGCATTTCTGCTCCTGACCATGAAGTGATGGAAAAAATCATGAGTCAGCTCATTGAGATCGGCGCAGTAGTTCCTACTGATGATGTTGAAAATGCAGTCACAGAAATTTGTGATTTGGCAGGAGTTGCACCTGATGATTTCTATGTCACTAATATCTATCCCACCGAAGTTAGGGTTAACAACCAGTGGATTAGAGTGCAAAAACAGCGCATGGATGGGGCAATTATCGTTAGTGAGAACGCTGGTAAGATAACCGCCCAATGTAAAATTCTACGAGATTTAGATCAAGGCGATCGCGTGGTAGTCGGGGTAGAAGGTATCCGTACAGTGCGAAAACAAGCCAATCGAGAAACCAAAGCTAAAGAAGAATTTAGCTTTATGGGTGCTGGAGTATCTAGCGAACGCAGAGTAGAGTTGGTAGTAGAACAAATTGCCTGGGAGCTACGCCAAATTCGCGATCGCGGTGGCAAAGTAGTTGTTACGGCTGGACCAGTGGTAATTCATACAGGAGGAGCCCAGCACCTTTCTAACCTTGTGCGTGGTGGCTATATCCAGGGATTGCTAGGGGGAAATGCGATCGCGGTTCATGATATTGAACAATCCTTAATGGGTACTTCCTTAGGGGTAGATATGCAAAAAGGTACTCCTGTCAGGGGAGGACATCGTCATCACCTAAAAGTAATTAATACAGTTCGTCGTTACGGCAGTATTGCCAAGGCAGTAGAACAGGGAGTAATTACCCAGGGAATTATGTATGAATGCGTTAAACACAATGTGCCTTTTGCTCTTGCTGGTTCAATTCGGGATGATGGTCCTCTACCCGATACTCAAATGGATTTGATTAAAGCCCAGTCAGAATATGCTCAACTACTAGAAGGTACAGATATGATTCTGATGTTATCCACCATGCTACATTCGATTGGAGTGGGTAATATGACTCCAGCAGGAGTAAAAATGGTCTGTGTCGATATCAACCCTGCTGTGGTGACTAAGTTGAGCGATCGCGGTTCAGTAGAATCAGTTGGTGTTGTGACTGATGTGGGTTTGTTTCTCAGTTTGTTAGTTAATCAATTAGAAAAATTAACTAGTCCCTACCAAACTATCTAGAATAGGGGAGAATATTCTCCCTTACAAACCAAATATAGTAGTGTCAAAGAAGTGTTAAAGAATCATAAAAAAGTGTTACAAAAGTCTTAGTTTTTGGAGTTGTATTCTCTGTTGGCTTTTGCAATAGTTAAATGTAGAAATTCAAAATTGCTAGCAAAACATATTTTTGAATTTCATGCCTCATGAGGTAGAGCAACAGTTGTATTTTTCAACAATAAATTTGCTCGATCACTACTTAGAGAAGTTTGGGTCATGATTGATTGTATAGCCATCTTTATTTTCACCCTAGTATTTGCAACCATAGAAGCGGAAGATGATGCAGTCCGCAGTCAAATTTTAAACAACATAGAAGCTGGATTGGACTCAGAATCAAGAACTCATCATTCTTTGTTGGCTGAAGACTAGTGATGTTAAATGAGAGAAACACTTAACTAGATACCACCTTAGAACTTATAGTTAAGGAATATCAATCACTATAAAAAATATCATGAAAGCAATTACTATTTTGGGGTCTACAGGCTCTATTGGAACCCAGACTCTTGATATTGTGAGTCATAACCCCGATAAATTTCGGGTAGTAGGATTAGCTGCCGGGAGCAATGTTTCCCTCTTAGCAGAACAAATCCGTGAATTCCAACCAGAAATTGTCGCTTTAGGTAATCAAGATAAATTAACCCAATTACAAGATGCGATCGCATCTTGTCCCCATCAACCTCAAATACTAGTTGGGTCAGAAGGGATTTGTGAAGTAGCGCGTTACGGAGACGCAGCAAGTGTCGTTACAGGTATTGTTGGTTGCGCCGGGCTATTACCTACGATCGCTGCGATTGAAGCAGGAAAAGATATTGCTCTAGCTAATAAAGAAACTCTGATTGCTGGAGCGCCGGTGGTGTTACCTTTAGTAGCCAAACATCAGGTAAAGCTATTACCCGCGGATTCAGAGCATTCGGCAATTTTTCAATGTCTTCAAGGTGTTCCTCAAGGTGGTCTCAGGCGGATTATTCTCACGGCTTCTGGAGGTTCATTTCGTGACCTACCTGTAGAACAATTAAGCTCGGTAACAGTTCAAGATGCTCTCAAACATCCCAATTGGTCCATGGGTCAAAAGATTACGATTGATTCTGCTACCCTTATGAATAAAGGCTTAGAGGTAATTGAAGCTCACTATTTATTTGGTGTAGATTATGACCAGATCGACATTGTGATTCATCCTCAAAGTATCATTCACTCTTTAATCGAAGTCCAAGACACGTCTATGCTAGCCCAGTTAGGTTGGCCTGATATGCGTTTACCATTGCTTTATGCTCTATCTTGGCCTGAGAGAATTTATACTGATTGGGAACAGTTAGACTTAGTCAAAGCTGGGGATTTAACTTTCCGTGAACCAGATCATCAAAAATATCCTTGTATGCAACTAGCCTATGCAGCGGGAAGAGCAGGAGGATTAATGCCTGCGGTATTAAATGCAGCCAACGAACAGGCAGTAGCGTTATTTTTAAGGGAAAAAATTGGCTTTTTAGATATTCCTCGTTTAATCGAGCAAGTTTGCGATCGCTTCAAAGCTCAAAATAATATTCATCCCAGCTTAGAAGATATTATATCTGCCGATCAATGGGCAAGACAGGCAATTCTTGACGCCGAAACAACATCAAGCGGAAATCGCTTTATTGCTTTAAAATAACAGAAAGTTCAAGATGATTTAGCGAGGAGAAAACTGTCTCTTCTGCTCAAGCAAAGTCAGTTGAACATTGGGGTAAAACTATAGTAATCCTAAAATATATGGGAATACTAATTAATATCTAATGGCATATCTAGTCATAAGTTTCTAATCATTATTCATGATTAATTAATCTTATCTTCAGACTGACTATATCAACATGAACATAATGGAGAATGTTGCTCAAATAAAGTCTCAGTTAGAGCAGATTGATGCACAGGAAAAAGCTAATCAGCAAGAACAAGAAATTGTTAATCGACGCATCATCGAGCTTGAATCTGAACTTCAGCAACAACATAAACGCCGTAGTGAATTAGATGATGAAGCTTTGCAGCTTTACACCCAAGCTGAGGAACTAAGACCCAAATTAGATAAATTAACCAGAATTGCTAACTTATCTCAAGAGTTCCTGGAATTGCACGCCGAATGTCAAGATAATCAAGATTTGTTGAATACTCTATACTCCTCTGTTTCCAATATATCAATTGAAAACAAGGGTCAAAATTTCTCTCATCCTTTGATACTTGACTTGAATCAACCTGAACCTGAACCTGAACTCGAATCCCCAGAAGATAACCATAACAGTTATGCCAATTATTCCATCACTATAGATGAGATCAAAGAAGCTTTACCAAATGCTGAAAAAGTCTATCAACAGCTAGTTGCTGGCTATTTAGAAGAATATAAAACCTATCAAAATTATATTGTTGATGGCTTAGACTTAATTTGGTACGCGGTAGCTTTTATTGCTTTTGGTCGCTCCTCTTATCGCAAAATGAGCTTTAAATATCATCCTGATTTAGATGGATCAGAACGGGCTATGCAACTAGTAAATACCGCTTGGTCTATTTCCCAGAACTTTTTAGGAGATTTGACGACACCCAGCGACACCATGAACACTTTGTAAAAGCCAATAGTATTGCCAAAGGAGTGAATTACCTGGAAAAATTAAGAAGTGTATGCCTTCAGAGATAAAGACTCTACCAGACGAGGTAATCGACCTCATTGCTGCGGGAGAAGTTATTGATTCTCTAGCGGCGGTGGTACGAGAGTTGGTCGAAAATTCCCTTGATGCAGGAGCAACTAGAATTACTATTTTTTTAAACCCTGAATTATGGCAAGTTCAGGTGATAGATAATGGTAGTGGGATGTCTTTGTCAGACTTAAAAGTGTGTATTCATCCCCATAGCACTAGTAAAATTCGTACTTGCAAAGACCTCTGGCATATCACCAGTCTCGGTTTTCGTGGGGAAGCATTACACAGCATCGCTCAAGTGGCAGATTTAACTATTTGTAGCCGTCCTCAAGCTGAATCGAACGCTGTTGGTTGGAAAGTTATCTATCAAGAGGGCAAATTATACCAGGCATCAGTCATGGCGATCGCCCAAGGCACTATGGTCACGGTTTCCAACTTATTTAGCAAAATTCCCGTTCGTCGTCGTGGTTTACCCTCCTTCCCTCAGCAGCTAAAAGCGATCCAAAAAATCATTTATCAAATTGCTCTGTGTCATCCACAAGTTACTTGGCAAATTAAGCAAAACAATCGTCTGTGGTTTAATCTTAGTCCTGGTGTAACACCGAAAGATATTTTGCCCCAATTACTGAAAAAAATCAGCAGCAGTGATTTACATTACCTCAAACTTGAAACCTCAACTCCCTTAGATGAAGAGAGTAAACAGAGCCACTTATCTTCAACAACCATCAATGATCAACCCTCAACTATAGAATTAGTGATGGGTTTACCCGATCGCTGTCATCGTCATCGAGCAGATTGGGTAAAAGTATCGGTCAATAATCGCTATGTGCGATCACCAGAATTAGAGCAGACGATCTTAAATAGCATGACGAAAACCCTACCCCGCGATCGCTTTCCTGTGTGTTTGTTACATCTCCATACCTGTCCTAGCCAAATCGATTGGAATCGTCATCCAGCCAAAACTGAAATTCATCTTCATTCTCTTCCCTATTGGCAAGCTGAAGTAACCAAAGCAATTTCTCAAGCTTTGAAGCTCAATACGGCTAATCTACCTACTGCTGTCGGAGATCGCCGAATTAGTAAAATTTTACGGGTTGCCGAAGCGTCTAGCAAATATCGAATTGACCGTGATTTAGCTGATACTTTAGAAAATAAAACTCCCTCAAAGCTTGCAATCAACTCACTGAAACTGAAGGCAGTAGCCCAAGTCAACAAAACCTATATTGTTGCCGAACATTCTTCTGGCTTGTGGTTGATTGAACAGCATATTGCCCACGAAAGAGTACTCTATGAACAGCTACAAGATTGCTGGGAGTTAGTCCCCCTAAATACTCCAATTGTTTTTGAGCATTTAAGACCAAGACAACTAGAGCAATTACAAAAATTAGCCATAGACATTCAACCATTTGGTGAAAACATTTGGGCAGTGCGTAATGCTCCCAAAATACTTGCTGAAAGAGATGATTGTGCCGATGCTCTTATCGAATTAAGTTGGGGAGGCGATTTGCGCTCGGCTCAGGTTGCTACCGCCTGTCGTAGTGCGATTCGCAATGGAACGAGTTTAAGTTCAGAAGAAATGCAAAATTTATTAGACCTCTGGCAAGTTACCCGTAATCCCCGCACCTGTCCCCACGGTAGACCAATTTATCTTTCCCTGGAAGAATCTACCCTATCTCGATTTTTCCGTCGCCATTGGGTAATTGGCAAGAGCCACGGGATTTAAGCTTTGATCACGGCTTTAGCGTAGCACAGCCCTGGGAGTGTCAATTAGTATACTTATTTGCTTGGATAATTTTCCCTGTTTCTAGCACATAATGACGATGGGCAACGGAGAAAGCTAATTGAGCCATTTGATCTACCAACAAAATTGAAATGCCTTCATCGCATAATGATGCCAGAGTTTCGTAAAGAGAAACTATTAATTGTGGTGCTAATCCCAGAGAAGGTTCATCTAACAGCAAAATTTGCGGTCGAGCCATCAATCCTCTGGCGATCGCCAACATTTGTTGTTCTCCTCCTGAGAGTAATCCAGCCCTTTGATTTTGCAGGGGTTTTAAAGCAGGAAAACGGTCTAGCATCGATTCCATATCTTGCTCTATGTGAGAATCACGACGAGAAAATGCCCCTAAACGCAGATTGTCAATCACAGTTAACTGCCTAAATACCTGCCTACCTTCGGGAATTAAGACAACTCCTTTGGTAGCAAGTTGCTGGGGCGATAGTTTCGACAAATTTTGACCACGAAATAAGACTTGTCCCGATCGCAGAGTAAGTAACCGAGCAATAGTTTTCAGTAGGGTAGTTTTGCCCGCACCATTGGCACCAACAACTGCTACCAATTCTCCTTGCCCGACTTCCAGAGACACTTGCTGTAAAACTTGTAGCTCTCCATAACCTGATGTCAAGTTTTCCACCGCTAAAATTGGTGGTTTTGCCTCAGAAGCAGTACGACTGAAATTACTCTTAGTAATCCCCAAATAAGCCTCTAAAACTTGGGGATCGTTCTGAACCTTAGCTGGTATATCGTTGCAAATTACTTTGCCTCGATCGAGAACTACAACGCGATCGCTAATCTGCATCACCAAATTCATATCATGTTCAATGATAATCACTTTAATTCCGCCATCTGCTAAGCGGCGGAATAACTTTACCAGCCAATCTCGCTGTTGTTGTTCCAGTCCTGCTGCTGGCTCATCTAAAAGTAGTACTTGAGGGCTGGTAGCCAAGGCACGAGCAATTTCCACTAAACGGCGATCGCCAAAGGATAAACTAGCAGCTTGAGCATGAATATCCCCTCGATAACCGACAAAAGCTAACAGACCCAATAGTTTGATTTCTATAGCTGATTTTTGCTGATCTTTCCATCCCAGTAAAGCAGTTAAGATGTTCCCTAAGTTATCCCCAGCATATGCCACAAGTAAATTATCTAAGACCGAAAGCGAATTAAAGAGACGAGTAGTCTGAAAAGTACGACTCAAGCCACTGTGAACTATATCTAGAGTCTTTTTGGCTGTTAAATTGAGCTTACCAAGACTGATGCTTCCCGAGTCGGGACGATAAAAACCAGTTAAAAGATTGAGTAAGGTGGTTTTACCAGCACCATTAGGACCAATTACTGAGGTTACAGTTCCTGATCGTGCCACCAAATCGACCTGATCAACAGCTTTGATAGCACCAAAACTAATCCCTATCTGCTTCACTTCCAATGGTAAATCAGTTTGATTTTTGACAACTAATGCTGGTAAATCTTGGAGAGACATTTTTGGAGGATAAAGAGGATTCGAGCGACGAAAACGCTTCACAAAAAAGCTGACCACCCCTTCTGGCGTAAGCCAAAGAGTAAGTAAGAGTAAAATGCCAAACACTAACAGTTGATATTCCGCAAAATCATTAAGCAGCTCAGGGAAAATCACCAAAGCGATCGCACCAATAACTGACCCCGCTACTGTGCCCAAACCTCCCAGAATAACTACTAAGAGAAATAAAATTGAACGATGAAAATTAAAACTATCGGGACTGATAAACCCGACGATGGCAGCAAAAAAAACGCCCCCCAACCCTGTAAAAGCTGCCGATACAGCAAAAGCCATTAAGCGAATTCTCAATATATCTAAACCAATGGCAGTTGCAGCAATTTCATCATCTCGGACTGCTTGCCAAGCTCTTCCCCAAGGATGATTTTTAAGAACAGCAAATGACATTAAAGCCAAAATGGCAACTATCCAGGCTAGCAAAACCACGTCTCGTAATGCAGGTTGCAAATTAAGCAGTGTTGGCTTAGGAATATTAAAGATTCCACCAAAACCGCCTGTCAAATCTACCCACTCAATTAATACCCGCTCAACGATAATACCAAAAGCAACCGTCACCATTGCTAAATATGGCCCTTGAACCCGCAAGGCAGGAGCAGCCAAAACGATGCCTGTAATTACCGTTACAATCACAGCGATAACTGTGGCTAACCAGAAGTTCCATTGTAGTTTGGTCATCAGTAAAGATCCTGTATAAGCACCAATGGCAAAAAACCCTGCATGACCGATGGAAACCTGTCCCGATAATCCAGTAAGAATATTTAAACCGACACCTACTAAAGTAGTTATAGCGATCGTGCCGATAATATATAAATAATAAGTATTTGGGGCTAAGAGAATTGCTACTAAGGCAACAATAAATAAAACTAACCAATAGAGATAGCGCATAAGCAATAGATATAGCCGTACGAAAGTTGTATTAGGACAAGTTTATTTGATTGCTCGTAAGTAATGAGTGTCCTAATGTAAGTTCATATGGTCAATTTCTCAGAATAGTTTCTTGATGACTAGCTGCTTTCATAGCTATTTTCCAAGTAAAAGTAAAAGATTGAAACGATTCTGGGGAAACTCGATCTTCATCTAAATCGACAATCACTTTGGCTAAAATTTCAAATAAGTGACGACGCACCAAAATCAGTTGCTCTAAATCTTCCATTGAATTAATTTGAGCGATGAGTTGCAAAATTTCGAGATTGTAGAGATCGGCACGGTTTTTTTGTCTTCCTTGCCACCACATTTTTAACTGCCAAATGCCTGAAATGCACAGTACGATGAGGGAAAGTAACAATCCTAGGAATTCGGCATATTCGACCAGAAAGCTAGGTCGATCTTGATTGTAGTAAGTCTTGGCTCCTTCATGAAACGATAGACTTAAATGGCTTGATTCAGATGGCTGACTAATCATTGCTGCTTGAATATTCTGCTTGACCAATTCATTGCGTGCCTCAAACAAAATACGAGTAATCTCATAAACAATACTATGGGGGATATCTTCACGAGTAACTAAGACTGCTTCTACTGCAACCACTGGTAAATCTTTGGCAGGAATGGGAACTGCACCATTGTAAGTTCCTTGAGGAATTTGGCTGGGAAACAGTGCTGGTCGAAAAAGTTGTAGTGCTGCACCTTGCTTAATAGCCACCAGATCGGTTTGACCATGGTGCAGAAGTTGGCTAACCCCAGGATTGCCCAAGGCAATAACGCGAAATAAAGCATCTACTTTTCTTTCTAAAAGAGCTGCATGAGCTTTGGCAGGAGGATATGCCACCGCTTCCAAATCTAGTTCGGTTAAACCATAATGAGAGCTTAAAGACCAAAAAAGTTGATAAGAACCACTCCTTGGCGGCATTAAAGCAATCTTTTTCCCTTTCAGCTCACTGAAGCTATCGATATTAGATTCTTTGGCAACAATTAAATGTGATATTTCTGGAAATAAAGAGGCGATCGCCTTGGTCGAGGGGGACAATATATTATCACTCTGGATCAGTGCTAATTGCACCCGCTCATCTGAGAGTAACTCTAAGTTTTCTAGAGAGCCTTCTGTTTCTAAGACTTCAATCTGGATTTTCGGTTGATGTCTGGCGACTACTTGAGCTAAAGCCTTGGCAAAAGCATAATATTCTCCTTGAGGGCTTCCAGCGGCGATCGCGAGGGAATAAACGCGGTTCTGAGAGCGAAACCATTGCCAGCCAAAGGTACTAGCTGTGATAAAACTGAGAAGAATAAGGGGAAAAATAAGTTTATTTTGGATTGACAATTGCATTATTGTCAGAGAGCGTGGGTTAGCTGAGAATAATTTAGCAATTAATCCAAATTTTGAGTATAAGCTGCGGTTTGTATTCTCTTTCGACAATTTATCGTGACTGACAATATCAATAATTGTTATCCTTAAAATCCACGAATGACCATAATTCGTCACATTGAATCGTTAACTTACCCTACTTATTTTAGATCATTATTTCTATAGGACTATCATGAATTTACGCAAAAGAGCTACCAGTATCTAGGGGAACATCTTGCCAACGACCATCCCCAACAGCTCGCACCGCTTCTTTAAGACTCACATCACCAGTGTAAATAGCTCGACCGACGATCGCCCCAGTAACTCCTACCGATTCTAAACTCAAAAGACTTAAGAGATCGGCTAGAGAACTAACTCCACCAGAGGCAATAACAGGAATTGTTACGGATTCAGCTAATTCTCTTAAAGCCTCCATGTTAGGACCAGAAAGTGTACCGTCACGGTGAATATCAGTGTAAATAATTGCTGCTACTCCTTGCTGTGCCATGCGTTTAGCTAACTCGCTAGCAGTTACTTCTGAAGTTTCTAACCATCCTCTAGTGGCTACTTTGCCATTACGGGCATCGATACCTACGACAATTTGCTCAGGGAATTCACTACACAATTCGGTGACTAACTCTGGTTGTTCTACAGCTACCGTACCTAAAATAGCTCGCTGTACTCCTGTATCTAATAACCTGGATACCCCAGCACGATCGCGTAATCCACCTCCAACTTGCACCGGAATAGAGATCGCTTGAGCGATCGCTTCAATTACAGGCAAGTTAACCGATTTTCCCGCTTTGGCTCCATCTAAATCCACGACATGAAGTCTAGTAGCTCCTTCCTCAGCCCATTGACGGGCTACTTCTACAGGATTCTCATTAAAGATTGATGCTTGATTATAATCTCCTTGATATAGACGCACGCATTTACCATCGAGTAAGTCGATCGCCGGAATAACTTCCATAATTATTTATGTTATTGATTTAGTTTTGATTGGAGCTAATAGCTAATAAGTATATAAGCAGGTGGGTGAAATTAAATATAAAACGGTTTTGGCCGGGGTTAGGGGTTAGGGGATGGGTGATAGGGAAAAAATTAACTACCTGGGTTTTATAAATTATTATGCCTACCTACTTAGACAGAATTAATTACACAAATTATTTTTCTGTTCCCTGTTCCCTATCTCTGACTATGAATTTAATTTTGTCCTTCTACTTAGCTAGGGCAAAGCCATTTATCAGCTCTAAGTTTTGACGTATGAAATTTATCTAGCTATTTTAGGCGCGGGAATGCATTTTTTCTGCCCAAAGCTGCACTGATTCTGAAAATAAAGAATGATAATTCTGTAACTCAATGTTATTCATTCCCATACGTCGCGCTTTATCAAATAAGGTCAACAGCGATCGGGTTGCTGCTTCAGCTGCATTGGAGGTTTCAGGAGAAACTTTTAATAAAGCCTCCAACTCTTTTTTAATGGGAATCAAAGATTCATTATCACCGCCGCTGACGAAAGGACGAACTGAATCCTCTTCTTCAAGTAACTGACCTTCTGGGGGTACATAAGTATGAGTACGTGCATCGTAAGCGAGGACATTACCTGTTTCGATATTATAGATCCAGGCATAAATTTTCAGTCTTCCCTGATGTAATCTAGCTCTAACTACAGGATAGGTTTTAAGATTTTCAATTTGAATTAATACGTTTTCCGCCACTAAAACTTCAATCAGATCGTCTTCTTCGTAGTCGGGATAGTTTTCTAGCACTAGACGGCGAGTCGATTCTGCATGTTTCAGCCAATCATAAACTAAAGGCATATCTTTCTGTAGCTTATTGAGCTTCAGCAGTCCTTTCATGGCTCCACAATTGGAATGTCCACAAATAACTACTTGCTCAATACCTAAAGCATTGATGGCATATTCAATTGTTCCTCCTTCTCCACCATTAGCTGCGCCATAGGGAGGAATGATATTACCAGCATTACGAATTACAAATAGTTCTCCAACATCAGTATCGGTGATTAAGTTGGGGGCAACTCTAGAATCAGAACAGGTAACAAACAAAACTCTCGGTTTTTGACCGTGGGAAAGCTGTTCTAAAAGCTCTTGATGGGTACTGACATATGTTTGCCTAAACTTATCTAGACCACGAATTAACTTTTTCACTTTGACCTATATTGAATTCAAAACCATAGTTTCTATTATCGGACAAAATTAGAAAGATTAAGTTTATCTAAAAAAAATGTTGAATTGGCGATCGCTGTAATTACCAGTTTTTTCCATTGTTGGTAATAGCGATCGCTCTTATAGCTAAAATTAAGGACTATTAGCTCTGGACTTCTTGGAGCGATCACGAAAATATTTACAGACCTAAAACAATTTGTATGCAGTGTCTGTTTTAGGTTTGTTTTAGGAGCAATTAATTTATGAATTTATGAAAATTCTCAACCATCTCCAAAATACGGCAAACAAATCCATTTAACCTAATACTGATGTTGATTATGGTCGAAATCACATGCAATCTCTACGGCAGCACGTCCTTTATAATTAGCTTCTTCAGCAGTTAAAAAGATACTGTCGAAGTTAAATGCAATTCCCGAAAAATCAATAATACTAAAACGGTATAACTGATCTAAAGAACGATAAATTAGCAAAGTATAGCCATTAATTCCTACTACATTTTGAATTTCCATTGCCAACTCCTGTATGAGAATAATTACTTAAGGCTATTAATTTCAATCCCAGTTACTAGTAGATACCGACAATATGCTTTAGTTATGCAGCATTTGGCTCTACTAGCTGATAAGAAAAACCAAGAATGGTCAATGCGATTAGAGTTATTTTATACAGTGTTCTACAACAAAGTAATATTTTTTTAACACTTTTCGCTGTAATTTATTCTGAATAGTGCTGCATAAACTGTTTTTATTTTTTTATCTTTAACCTACATTAGCCTTTTTATTTAGGTTAAAATCAACCGTGATCTTACTTAATTCAGCCAATTTCTTTAAGCGTTTTACGTGATTTTTCTGATAATCTCAATCAGAAAAAAAAATTTTAGGACAAAAGAACTAACTTTTAATCATTTAGTAGCGATTTTACTCCACACAAGAGTAAGGTAGATCGTTTAAGAAATGATATCAGCCCAAAAATCACTCTTTAGTTGATATTTTGATAATTTAATTGCTATTTATTAATCAATTAAAGTTTGCAGTTAACTATTCAAATTCACTTCAAATTGAGTAAGTGTTTCTTTCTTTTCTCAAGTGAATGTAATTTGAATAAATCAATCTGATGAATGAATCATATCAGATAAAAACTTGATTATTTATAAGTATAATAAAGACAAATAATAAGTTTTATATTTCAATATTTTGAAATATAAACTATTGTTAAATTTTAGTTAATTCGTGCTTTGTCTGAGACTTGCTAAAAATTGATCTGGTTGTTGAATGCTCAATAGTAGTAAAATGAATGCAAAAAACCCTACCTGTTAGTGAGGTAGAGCTAATGAAATCGTTTAATATCTTTTAAATTTATTGTTGATAGCATTCTAAAAACTCTTGGGCTACCCAACCGTAACCCATTTGTCCATCAACTCTCAAATATTGAATTTTTGCCCAAGATCCATCAGCACTTATTCCATTAACATTAACAATATTGTTATAAGGAAGAGTTGTGATAATTTGACTTCCTCCATTGATATACACATACAAACCATTAGGTCGAACCACCCTATAGGAGCTACAAAGTCTTTGAGCTTGAGCTGGTTTTATTTGTGTAGTTTCCACCGCCATCAAACTTACAGTCAAACCAAGACTCAACATTGCCAGCTTACTAATAAGTTTTTTCATTATTCTCAAATATATTGTCTATTTATTAAAATTATCTTTGAGTTAATTATGAAAAAGTTTCCCAAGAATAACTGTGATTTTCTTGAGAAAAGTCAAGTGATTTTAATCAGCCAAAATATTATCAAGTTAGGGTATGACAAATAATAAATTGACTTTTAAAAGAAGTAATAAGAATACAATTATTGGCGAGAATTACAACGGTTACATGATATTGCTTCTACTTAGGAATTGCTATATGCCCGTGATCATAATAGTTCGGAGACTTATGGGTAAAGCATGGAATCAACAGAGTAGGAGCGATTGATTAAAATATTTTATTTTTTCAAGAGAATTTGTGCATAAATTTCTTGAAGATGACATAGTTATTTCATAATTGAACAAAACGCTAATACTTAAATTAAAAGCAAGTCATGAAAAATTTACCCTTGGAAAAACAGTTAGCACATCGTTGTTTTTGCGATGCCATTGAAAATATTGATGATCTGAACGAATTAAAACAGCAAGTAGGCAAGCTGCATCTACTTTACTTACAACAGCAAGTAATGTTTGCTCAGATTGCTAAAGGCTGCCTTTCTTAAGTTCATCAAGTGATACTTTCTTAATGTTAACTACACTTATTTTAAATAACGCTCCTGCGGGTGGGTAATCAGTAATTGATTGCCCATTTTTGATTAATATATTTTTGATTAATATTTAATTCTTTCGAGCTCAATCAATTTTTGTTTGCGTTCAATTCCCCAACGGTAGCTACCGAGACTTCCATCACTACGAATAACCCGATGACACGGAATGATTAGAGCGATTGGATTAGCACCACAAGCATTACCAACTGCTCTCGAGGCTGTTGGTTTACCAAGATCCCTAGCAATTTCTCCATAAGTTCGAGTTTCACCATAGGGAATTCTTTGTAAGGATTGCCAAACTTGTTGTTGAAATAGCGTACCCTGTAGAGCTAAAGGAAATTCT
Organism: Pleurocapsa sp. PCC 7319; assembly: GCF_000332195.1. Taxonomy (NCBI): domain Bacteria; kingdom Bacillati; phylum Cyanobacteriota; class Cyanophyceae; order Pleurocapsales; family Pleurocapsaceae; genus Pleurocapsa; species Pleurocapsa sp. PCC 7319. Next base: position 1,828,412 of record NZ_KB235922.1, on the reverse strand, counting down.
AGATTAAATTTTTTTCCGGCAATATAACTGAGAATTTGCTCTTGACAATCTTGATAGCTTGTTTCGTCCTGAGTAATAGTTGCTTGGTTAAATTCTTCAGTCAAGCTAAGGGTTAAGTTCTCTGGAGAATCCCCTAAATTAATGGAGCAAATACCTCGATCGCTATTGGCAATCAGCATATATCCTAAACTAGAAGAAACAATTCTATAGCTAATCTTGATTCTCTGACTGTTTAGTTGATAAACCCTAGAAGTCATACCCAACTTTTGTTACTGAAATATTAATTGATCGAGTTGTTGGTTACTATAATATGCTCAAAAATCCTAAAAATCTTACGCTAAAACAAATATCTGCTGTCAGAATTACACTAGAAAACTTTCAAGCTTATGGTCAATTGATTTTACCTTCTCCTGATGGGAAAGCTTTTGATGAAACCGACGCAGTACTAAAACTAGATCATGGAATTCCTCGTTTTTATATTATGCGGTTAGAACAGAGAGGCAAAATATTTAGCAAAATTACTCGTCACAATTATTGTACTCAATGTTTAGGCTCACTCAATGGTAAAGATTGGTTGATGGCGGTATGTCCACCTTCAGCAAGTAACGAACCAGATATTAGCCAGATGGGTGCATTTCGTATTCCAGGAGATTGTTTTATTAAACTAGAGGTAGGAACTTGGCACGCAGGACCTTATTTTGAGCATCAAGTAGTAGATTTTTATAATCTGGAACTTAGTGATACTAATATTGTCGATCACTTTACCTATAATTTTGCTACTAATCAAAATCTTAAGTTTGAAATTATTAATTAACGCTATGAATAATTGCTTATGAGTCAGGAATTAGCGATCGCCACCTACGGATTAACCAAAAGATTTGAGCGTCATCTTGCTGTAAATGAAATTGACTTGAGAATCAAAAGTGGTGAAGTTTACGGTTTAATTGGTCCCAATGGTGCGGGAAAGACGACGTTGATTAGGATGCTCGCAGCAGCAGAAGAACCAACCACAGGGGAGATTTATCTTAATGGCGATCGCTTGCTAAGAGATGACTCTAATCCCATCTTAAAAAAACGTCTAGGTTATCTTCCCGATGATTTTCCGCTTTATGATGATTTAATCGTCTGGGATTATTTAGATTACTTTGCTCGTTTGTATCGCTTAAAACAACCCTTTCGGCGTCGCCGTCTTCAGGAAGTTTTAGAACTAGTTCAACTCGAAAATAAACGTAAAAGTATTATTTCTACTCTATCGAGAGGAATGAAACAACGCCTGAGCTTGGCGAGAACCATTATTCACGAACCCATATTATTATTGCTAGATGAACCTGTATCAGGTTTAGATCCGATTGCACGTCAACAGTTTCGCCAAATAATTAAAGTTTTACAAGAAGCGGGAATGACAATTTTAATTTCTTCCCATGTTCTCAGTGACTTGGCTGAACTCTGCACTTCAGTGGGGATAATGGAATTAGGGTTTTTGGTTGAAAGTGCTTCTTTAGAAGAACTATATCGGCGTTTATCTCGTCAACAAATTATCCTCAGCTCTTTGGGTAAGATGGAGATATTGCAACAAAAACTCAACCAGAACTCGTTCGTAGAGGAATGGGAGGTCATCCCTCAAACTAATCGTCTAAAAGTCAATTTTACCGGGGGAGAATCAGACTGTGCCGAACTATTGCGATCGCTCGTTCTTGCAGAGATTCCTCTTACAGAATTCCACTGTAGCCAAGAAGATCTCGAAACTATATTCCTTAAATTAGGACATCAACAAACTTCTTAAATTATTGATTCGGCGACTATAACAAAATACTACAGAGTTATTTCGATTAGAACTATGAAACAAAATATGCAACTGTTTCGCAACTCAAGTTCGTTATGGGAGAAATTTTTAGACTGGAATCCTCAACTATTTCGAGAGATTAAAGGCAAACTGAAAACCAGAAATGTAGTGATTGCGGCTGCTATTTCTGTTTTTACCCAATTCATTATTAGTATGTCTCTTTTGGGTGAATTACCAGATCCCGACCCCAAAGGGATATTACAACAATCGGGTCGTTATGGTATGGGTAATGGCTATAGCAATAGTCTGGCATATACCAAAGATATGTTAGGTAACTGGGTAATTAATTGGCAATTACTCTGGCTCGATTTATTTCTTGCTTTAAGTATTACCAGTATTCTGACTCTACTAATAGTCGGTACATATATGCTAATAGCCGACGTAGTTAAAGAAGAAAGCCGAGGCACACTTAACTTTATTCGCCTAACTCCTCAATCTGCGGGGAGTATTCTACTGGGCAAAATTTTAGGGGTACCCATATTGCTTTATGGGGCTATATTACTATTCTTTCCTTTACATCTTCTAGCTGGTTTGAGCGCAAATATTCCCTTGACTATGATTATGGGATTGGATGCGGTAATCATTGCTAGCTGTGCTTTTTTCTATAGCTTAGCTTTACTCTGGAGCTTAATGAATTTTGGCTTATCAGGCTTTAAACCCTGGTTGGCTAGTGGAGCATTAGGTTTTGTGTTATTTGGCTTAACTACTGCTTTATTCCATAACAGAAGTTTAATCGGTAATGCGCCTTGGGATTGGATATTTTTATTTCATCCCGGCATAGTTTTATCTTATTTAATTGATGCTACGTATCTGCCTCAAAATAAGATTGATTTTTTACCCGCAGAAGATTTAGGCGAACTATTATTTTACGGACAGGCTTTATGGAGTAAAGCAAGTATCGGTACTAGTTTTATCATATTTAATTTTAGCCTCTGGACATATTGGTGTTGGTCTGTTTTAAAACGCCGTTTTCACAATCCTGAACATACTTTACTGAGCAAAACCCAAAGTTATTGGATTACTGGCTGGTTAACCGCTTTTGCACTGGGCTTTACTCTCCAAAGCACTAATGATTATCGCCTCACAGACAATTTTACTTTTCTGCAATTTTGTTTATGTGTATTGGGGCTACTACTAATTGCTGCTTTAAGTCCTCATCGTCAAGCTTTACATGATTGGGCGCGGTATCGCCATCAAATGAGTCAAGAGGGCAAAGTACTTTGGAAAGAATTAGTCTTTGGGGAAAATAGCCCTTCAACAATTGCAGTTGCCATTAATCTCGCGATCGCGATCGCTTATATTGTCCCTTCCATATTTTTGATGCTGAATCACGATCGACGCTCCATCTTCTGGGGATTTATTCTGAGTGCTGGCAGCATTGTGATTTATGCAGTAGTAGCTCAATTAATTTTAACCATCAAGACCCGCAAACGGGCAATTTGGTCAGCCATTTCTGTTGGCTCCTTAATCATTATTCCCCCTGTTTGTCTGGGCTTTGCTGAAATTTCGCCTCATACATGGGTTCAACCCTGGCTATTTAGCTTTTTACCCTCAGTTGCCACGGAATACGCCCCTCTGTCGGCAATTATGCTGGCGATCTTCGGACAATGGTTAGCTATCTCTATTATTGGCTGGCAAATGACCAGAAAACTGAGACAAGCAGGGGCATCAGAAACCAAAATGTTACTGGCTAGATCGAACTAATTATGATTAACCGGTAGTTGTCAGTTCTTAAAAAGCGATCGCCTGAATGATTAAGCGATCGCTTTTTTTAGGCTTCAATAGTTACTTTCCCTAATGGCTTGGCAACACAAGTCAAAACATAACCATCATCACAATCGACATCATCATCATAGGTAACTTCACCTGCAATTTTCCTTACTTTACAAGCTCCGCAAGCTCCCACACGGCAACCACAAGGTAAATCTATGCCTTCAGCTTCAACAACGTCTAGAATAGGTTCATCCCCATCACAAGAAATTTCCTGACCAGATTCAGCTAGAACAACTACAGGATTTGAATCAGTAGTTTTAGGTGTCGAAGGGGTTGTTAAAGGGGTTGTCGAGGTCGATGGAAAACTAGTCGTGCTTGAAGAAATAGTTGTCGAGGTCGATGGAAAGCTAGTCGTGTTTGCTGGAGAAGGGGTCGAAATAGTTACAGGTGCCGAGACACTACCACCGCTAACTCTGGACAACATAGTTACGGAACTAGGCGCAACTGGAGCAGGCATAGGTATCAGGCGACCTGAAGATGTTTGCAAGCGAGTAACAGCTGTTTGACCTAGTATAGGTACTTTAGGTGTAGATTTTTTCTTTTTCTTCGGTCCACCAAAACTTTCTTCATAGTAGTTCTCCATGGGGAAATGAATTTTTTGCAGCAATTCTTTGGTAGCTTTCATAAAAGGATTTGAACCACATACATACACAGTACGCTCTTTATAGTCGGGGGCGATCGCCGGTAAGATAGTGTCATTAATTCTACCCGTGTAACCACACCAGGATTGACCAGATTGGGGGCGAGTTATGGTAATAGCCAACTCAAAGTTAGGATAGCGAGCTGACATCATTTCCAGCTCCTGTCGGAAAATAATATCTTCTGGGCTACGGGCACTATGGACAAAAACAATGTTTATATTTGATACAGTGTCGCAGATCCAGCGGGACATTGACATCATCGGTGTAATCCCGCTACCTGCGGAAATCAAGAGTAATTTATTAGAAGGATTAGCAAAATTGGTAAATTTGCCCATTGGTCCATTGACCTCAATCTGACTACCGACTCTCATGTGATCGTGCAACCAATTACTTACCAATCCTGGAGGCGCGCTAGGCTCATCTCTGGGTGCAGGAACTCTTTTGACAGTAATTTCAAGACTATGAGGACGAGAAGGGGTAGAAGAGATTGAGTAAGAACGTTTAACTTTTTTACCATTAATATCCAAACTTAGGGTAACAAATTGTCCTGGTTGATAGTTAAACTTAACTGGAGGGTCAGAGATGAAGCTAAAAGTCTTCACATCAGCAGTTTCATTGATAATCTGTACACATTTAAGCTGCTTTTTCCCCTGAGTCCAAGTTTCTAGGCTGGTAGTATCAATAGTAGCCAGGGGCATATACTGGTCAGGAGTCAATGACTGAAGAACAGTCGGAGTCTCTTGTCCATTATTAATTGCTTTGACCCACAAGAGATGACGCCCCACAGTAATAGTATCTAAAGATTTTAATAAATATTCTTGGTTACGTTTGATATCTAGGTTATTAATTTTAGAACCATTTCTACTACCCAAGTCTGAGTAGTAATAACTACCATTGCGGAAAGCAATTTTACCGTGGGTACGACTAGCCATGGAATCATCTAGAACAATGCAGCTACGCCCATCTCGACCTAAAAGACTTTCTTGATTTAGTTGGTTTTCAGGAGTCAGTAAAATTGATTTTGTTTCCTGGGGCTTTCTAGTATCAATAAGTATGATTTCTGGCATGGTTTTCCTCTATACAAATAATGTTAATGTGAAAATAAATTTTTTAACCATTAAGGTTATTTCAGATCTGAGCTCTCTTAATCATTGATCTGTATCTGTTTCAAAAGAGACAGTAACTGTTCTGGTGGCATCGTCTTAAAATGAGGGTGTTGAGAGATGCTCAATAATTGCTCTGGTGTCATTGCCTTAAAATGAGGCTGCCTGGAGATACTCAGTAATTGCTCAATTACCCCACCTTTGGATGATGGAGCCAAAAGACTAGCAGCGGTGTCTTTAACTAAATCATCTGAAAACGGTTTTTGGAGTATTTGTTGAGCTTTAGCTAACCCCTGAGTTTGATTGAGTTGAGTTAAAGCATATAGGCTTACTGATTCGGTAATAGGATTGGGCTCTTGTAACAACTCTAATAGAACATCCTCTACTGCTTGTGCCAAGAAAGGTTCTCGATCTTTTAAAGTTTCAGCTTCTTCGTCTTGAATCACATTTATTTGGCTATTATTTAAGTTACTGGGAATTAATTCTCGGAGAATTTGTGGATTTAAACGCTGTTGCCATTGGGGTTCAGTAGCAAAAACCTGGGCGATCGCGTGTGGAGCTAAAATACCTGTCCTACGAGCCAGTGGAACTACATCTGGTTCATCCTTTAGTAATTCTAATACTGCCAAGAGGGGGGTAACAATCAATTGTTTTTTTGCCAGCAATAATTTGCCTAACAGATGAAAGATTGGTGCATTGCTATGAGGTTGAAAGTCACTAATTATCTGATAACGAGAGTTTTCTACTTGTACTAGTGCTAGGAGCTTCTCAGCTTTGGGGCGTAGAGAATTAAATAGTCCGTCCAATACCCGTAGGTGTTCTTGTTTGGTGATATTATATTGGTTCTTCAGATTACTAATTTGCTTTGTTTTGGCTTCCACCGCTTCATGGACAGGCATTCCACTATCTACTAATTCCTGAAGTAATCCCGTAAGTGCCTCCTGATAGCTTTCGATTTTTAGTCTTTCTTCTTGGGCATATTCTTGAGGAGACTTGAGTAAATTAGGATCATCAATACCCAACTCAGTCAAAATAGCAAAGTGCTCTTCTTCTGTGACTGCCAGAGGCTTACGTATCGATTCCAAAGCATGAAGGCTATTAGAGGCTTCTATGTTACCTGCTTGGAGAGATTCTTCGAGAACACCATGATAAACTTGCAAACGATCTTGTCGGGTCACTTTAGGTAGGACTTGGGCTAATAACTCCAGTTCATTTGCTTTCAAGTTATCTATTGAACGACCACCGAGAACACTGGTAAAATCGATTTTGAGTTTTTGCAATTGACGACGAAGTTTATCACTAATACTTTCTTGGTTGTATTGATTAGCGGTACGCCCCCAAGTACGGTATAGCCAAAAAGTACTGACTAAAACTACCGAAACGTTAAAGGATATCTGCACATATACGGGAAGGCGCAGAATCTCAGGACGGCCACCATAGACATAAAAGGCATTAAACGAGAGGAAAGTAACTACTGTAAAAACCCGATGCAAAATTATTTTGCGGTCGATATCAGGGTTTTGTTTTTTGAGATAGGCACCATAGATTTTTTCAACTTTGCTACTTGCAACATAAAAAATGCCGACCATAATAGCTAGGGTCAGGGGTGAAGCAATTAACTTGGGAATAGGAATTGCTTGTCCACCAAAATAGAAACCTGAATGGAGAACCTTTGCTACTTGACCAGCTTCATGAGTCCAAGCACCTGAAAAATAATAATTAAAATTACCTGAGTATAAAAAATAATAAAGGAAATAGCCACAAACTAATCCCAAATAACCATATTGAACAAGTCTACGACCTGGTTTAGTTAGTTGTTCCCAGTAAGCTTTTTCGGCATCAATATCCATGCAGGGAGATTTACAGCCAATACAAGCTATTTTCTCACTGTTAGTCTCTGGATCGAAGGTGCGACACATTGATTGAGTAATGGTTTTTGCTGGTTCTTTTTGTGCTTCACTACCTAAAAGTGCCCTTGGTCCAGTAAATACCATCTGTACCATACCAAAGGGACAGACATAATGACACCAGCTACGACCACCATAGATAAAATTAATTGCGATCGCCGAAGCTATAGTAAAGAGTAAAAAGAAACCAAATACAGGACGAGCAGAATTAATAAAGAGAATCCTCATATTTAGCCCTAAAAAGAATAGGGCAAACTGCAAATAAAGATGATTTTCTACTAACCACTTATTTTGCGCTATTTTCTTGCGGGGTTTCATTCCCAAACCCCGAGGAATTTGAGACAGGAAATATAGAGGACAAATTCTCCGCCAAGTTTCATGTCCCAAAACAAAAACAATGGCGATCGCACTGGGAACAATAAATCCCCAGAACAGTCTCGCTCCGACTGCGTAGGGAGTTGAAATCAAACATTTCCCTTGAACCCGAATACAGGTTTCTGGGTCTTGAGCTAGATTAATCAGATTATCTTTTAAAGGACTAAAAAAACTACTGTTAGGATCGGTTAATAATGGAGAGATTGGATCGATAAATAATGACAGAATTAATAGTAGCCAACTAACTACTAAAATATAGCGAAAAACATGCATTTTCCGCTCTGCAACTTGATTAAACATGAAAACTATTCCTCTAAAAAATAATCTTAATATGAGCGATAAATATTAAGATATTTGATGAACAATATATTAAGGAATAAAAGGTGACAAACTTGAAACAGAACATTTATTTATTAAATCTGATAGCTACCTAATAAAGAATGTAGGTGGCAAAAAAAACAATTTAATTGCGTGCCAGGTCATATCGCAATACTTTTCTGTTAAGAAAAGCAGAGGAAGCAAAAACAATACTTACCCGAACAATATTAGTTCATACCGTAAATTGCCAGATTTGAGGATTAATGGCAATCAGAGATCGTATTCAGAGTCTTGAGCTTATCACTCATATTTGACACCTCTATTTGTGTCTGTCAGCTAGCCTAACAGCTTATTATTCCCCTTTTTCCCAAAGACAAACATATAATGAGATTTAAGTAAATTTTTATAACCTGTTGATCAGCAGTCGCTAGCAATGAACAGTATTTTTTTAAACCGTATTAAAAGCCCCGATAGCCCTGTATTAGTCTTAGATGGCGGGATGGGAACCAACCTGCAAACCCAAAATCTCACCGCAGCAGATTTTGGCGGAGAGGAATATGAAGGGTGTAATGAATATTTAGTCCATACCAAACCAGAAGCGGTAGAAAAAGTACACCGAGGTTTTCTAGAAGCAGGTGCGGATGTAATTGAAACCGATACTTTTGGTGGTACTGCTATGGTATTGGCTGAATATGATTTAGCCGATCAAGCTTATTATTTAAATAAAACCGCCGCGGAATTAGCTAAAAAACTGACGGCAGAATACTCTACACTTGAAAAGCCTCGTTTTGTAGCTGGTTCTATGGGTCCTGGTACTAAGTTGCCCACTCTGGGACATATTGATTATGATACTCTGCTCGTTAACTACAAAGAACAAGCAACAGGACTATATGACGGTGGCGTAGATTTATTTTTAGTTGAAACTTGTATGGATGTGTTGCAGATTAAAGCAGCACTAAATGGCATTGAAGAAGTATTTAAAGAAAAAGGCGATCGCCGTCCCTTAATGGTATCCGTCACTATGGAACAAATGGGTACTATGCTCTCTGGCTCGACTATGGAAGCAGCTTTGGCAGTACTAGAACCCTTCCCCATCGATATCTTAGGTCTCAACTGCGCTACAGGACCAGACCTAATGAAAGAACACGTCAAACATTTATCAGAACACTCACCGTTTATCGTTTCCTGTGTTCCCAATGCTGGATTACCAGAGAATATTGGTGGACAGGCACACTATAAACTTACGCCCATGGAATTACGCATGGCGTTAATGCACTTCGTAGAAGATTTAGGAGTGCAAATTATTGGTGGTTGTTGTGGTACACGTTACGAACATATCCAGCAACTAGCAGAAATGGCAGGAGACTTAACCCCAAAAGAACGTCATCCCCATTACGAACCTTCGGCTGCCTCAATTTATAGTACGCAACCATATATTCAAGATAATTCTTTCTTAATTGTCGGTGAAAGATTGAACGCCAGTGGTTCTAAAAAATGTCGTACCTTACTTAATGAAGAAAACTGGGATAGTCTAGTCGCTTTAGCCAAGTCTCAGGTGAAAGAAGGTGCTCACGTCCTCGATGTAAACGTCGATTACGTTGGCAGAGACGGAGAAAGAGATATGCACGAACTGGCTTCCCGTCTGGTTAATAATGTCACTCTTCCCTTAATGCTTGACTCCACCGAATGGACGAAAATGGAAGCAGGGTTAAAAGTAGCTGGTGGAAAATGTATTCTCAATTCCACTAACTACGAAGACGGAGAAGAAAGGTTTTATCAAGTATTAGACTTAGCTAAAAAATACGGCGCGGGAGTTGTTGTTGGTACTATCGACGAAGATGGGATGGGACGTACTGCGGATAAAAAATTTGATATTGCCAAACGTGCTTACGATGCAGCTGTTGAATACGGTATTCCTCCCTACGAAATATTCTTTGATCCTCTAGCCTTACCCGTATCGACAGGTATTGAAGAAGATCGAGAAAACGGAAAAGCTACTGTCGAAGCTATTAAAAGAATTAGAGAAGAATTACCAGGGTGTCACATTCTGCTGGGGGTTTCTAATGTTTCTTTTGGTTTAAACCTTGCTTCTAGACAAGTACTTAATTCGGTTTTCCTGCATGAATGTATGCAAGTGGGATTAGACTCGGCTATTGTTAACGCCAGTAAAATTTTACCCCTATCTAAAATAGATGAATCTCATCAAAAGATTTGTCGCGATTTAATCTACGATAAACGAGAGTTCGATGGCGAGATTTGCACCTATGATCCTCTAGGAGAATTAACAACTCTATTTGCAGGAAAAAAAGCCAAGAAATCAGAAGCAGTCGATAAAAATCTACCCATCGATGAACGTCTCAAACAACATATTATTGATGGGGAACGTATTGGCTTAGATGAAGCTTTAGACGAAGCTCTACAAGAATATCCACCTCTAGATATTATTAACACTTTCCTCTTAGATGGAATGAAAGTTGTCGGTGAATTATTCGGTTCTGGACAGATGCAGTTACCGTTTGTTCTTCAGTCGGCGCAAACCATGAAAGCTGCGGTAGCACATTTAGAACCCCATATGGATAAAGAAGAGGCTGACGATAGTGGGAAAGGGAAATTTGTGATTGCCACGGTAAAAGGTGACGTTCATGATATTGGTAAAAATCTAGTAGATATTATCCTTTCTAATAACGGTTACAAGGTAATTAACTTAGGAATTAAGCAACCCATAGACAATATTATCCAAGCATACGAAGAACATCAGCCAGACTGTATCGCCATGAGTGGTTTGCTAGTCAAATCCACTGCTTTCATGAAAGATAATCTAGAGGTGTTCAACGAAAAGGGCATTACTGTTCCTGTTATCTTAGGTGGTGCGGCATTAACTCCTAAATTTGTTAATCAGGATTGTCAAAATACCTATAACGGTAAAGTCATCTATGGTAAAGATGCTTTTGCAGATTTACATTTCATGGATAAATTAATGCCCGCCAAAGCAGAAGATAATTGGGATGATCTTCAAGGGTTTTTAGACGAGGTTGACAATAATGGTAGAGGCGAACAGCCGTTTGCCCCTACTGAGAATGGGGGAGAAATTCCATTTGAGGGAGAAAACCAGGATAAAATATTTGTTGATGAGGTTAGCAAGCCAGCTGAACCTTTAGTAATCGATACCAAACGTTCTGAAGCAGTGGCTTTAGATATAGAACGTCCCACTCCTCCTTTTTGGGGCACTAAAATATTAAATGCCGAAGATATCCCGATTGAAGAAGTTTTTCCTTATTTAGATTTACAGGCTTTGTTCGTTGGACAATGGCAGTTCCGTAAACCCAAAGATCAATCACGAGAAGAGTATGATGAGTTTTTAGCCAGAAAAGTTCATCCTATTTTAGAAGAGTGGAAACAAAGAGTTGTTGCGGATAATTTATTACAGCCCACAGTAATTTACGGTTATTTCCCCTGTAATGCTGAAGGAAATACATTATACATATACCCCGTAGGGGCGTTTCACGAAACGCCCCTACCAGAACCCGTAACATCATTTGAATTTCCCCGTCAGCGATCGGGTAAACGCTTGTGTATTGCCGACTTCTTTGCCACAAAAGAATCAGGAAAAATTGATGTCTTTCCTATGCAGGCAGTAACAGTAGGAGAAATTGCCACTGAGTATGCACAGAAGCTATTCAAAGCTGATAATTATACTGACTACCTCTACTATCATGGCATAGCAGTACAGATGGCAGAAGCTTTAGCCGAATGGACACACGCTAAAATCCGTCTGGAGCTGGGATTTGAAGGAGAAGAATCTGATAATATCCGCGATATTCTCCAGCAACGCTATCGAGGTTCTCGTTATAGTTTTGGTTATCCTGCTTGTCCCAATATTCAGGATCAATATAAGCAACTGGATTTACTCGATACTGAAAGAATCGATATGTATATGGATGAAAGTGAGCAACTGTATCCAGAACAATCTACTACGGCGATCGTCTGTTATCATCCTGTGGCTAGGTATTTTAGTACTTAAGATAATTGAAAAGATTTTAAATTTTAAGGGTGGGTGTTTAACTCACCTTTCTTTGTTGTGTTTTGTGATTATAATTTAACACTATTGACCTAATAGTTTAATGTAGTGCAACTTAATACTATCTATTTGAAATTAAAGTCAGAACTTTTTAAATTTATTGATCAAAATCCATTTAAGAGCATATGGTTTATATTTACAATTATAGGTATTTCGGTTTTTATAATTTACTATATTAATATTGAGTATTTACCAGATTTAAACATCAAAGATTCAATACAGCTAATATTTTTGGCATCCATAACATCTATTTTTATAGTTGTGGTTTGTTTGTTATTATTTATAGCTCCTGGTATTTTATGGAGTTTAACATTATTCAAAAAACGGAGTTTTAAAAGACTTTTGTACGATACAGATAAAAAGAAAGGGAAGCTGATTGGTTTAATTATATGGTTATTCACCCCAACTACATTTTTTTACACACTGATGCTTATAGCCAATTCAGAATATTGGTATATCCCCTTAATTTTACTGATTATTAATTATTTTTGTTTGATATATATATATATGTTTTCTTATGTGCAACATAATAAATATAAACGAAAATTAAAAATTAGAAAATTAAGATTTCTCTATTTTGGATATTTTTTTCTGATTTCAATACTAAATAATTTGATTTTGCTTGGTTCATTTTCTTTTATATATAAATTATCAGAAAGATATTACTTGAATGATCCTGTTTCCAATAAAATACAAGCAATTGTTTATTTGATCATGATATTTATTCTTGTTGTACTTATTAATATTGTCTCTATTTTAAAACCCAAGAATATTAATAGGTTTTATTGGTACTTGTCCCTTTCCACAATTATATTTCTCATAAGTATTTTATATTATGGAGAATTATCGTTTATACCAAGTAGAGTGATGGAGATATATAAATTTGGTAATATCAAAGCACATTCTATTATTCTAGATAAAATAGGATGCAGTATTGCTAAGAATAATATTGATATGAGAGGTGGATACATAGAGTATAAAGATAAAACTTATAAGATAAATACAGATAAAGAGACTTGTGTTATTCCTGATGTTAATATTCTTTCAAGGCTTGGAGAAGAGTCTTATCTTGAGTTGAAAATCAATTTAAATAAATCAGAAAAAAAGAGAATAAAATTTACTATTCCATCTGATAGTATTATTTCGTTTAGTTCTGATTAAGAAGAAAAGAAACAAGTCAAGCTTTAAGATGTTCTAGAGATGAAGGAATTGATGGCATTATTAAAGAAGATAGATTGGGTTTAGATATTATCTATCTGCAAGCTAAAAGATGTCAGAATGTTGTAGACAGACTAGAAATACAAAAATTCGCTGGCGCGCTTCAAGGACAAAGAGCTAAAAAAGGAATATTTATAACTACTTCCGATTTTACTAAAGACGCTATTGAATATGTCTCTCGTATTGAAAGTAAAATTATTTTAGTTGATGGTAATAGATTAACAGAATTGATGATAGAGCATAATGTTGGTGTTGCGCCAATTGCTAGATACGAAGTCAAGAAAATAGATTCTGATTATTTCATAGAAGATTAATATTATTGCGATCGCACTAAAATCAAAAAACAAATAAATTTAGCGGATCTTCGATAGTAATTTCGTTACCCCAATCTATTTCCATCGTCGGCTTTTTTCTCCAGTCCATATGTTTGCTTATCACTACGCCCATTTCAACTCTGTTACGATGGCAAACTAAACTATTAACTGGGACAGTTCTGTAAACACTTCTGGAGATTGCCAGCTTTTCCCAAAAGTATAATAAAGCTACTTCAATCGTTTCAAGCCAATTATAGAAAGATTTGATTAAATCGTTAAATGAAACAAAGGTGGCAAACCGAAAACCCATCCACTCGTAATAAATCCAGCTAACTTTACTCCTTCCAGTTGCGGGTATTACCTTGAGAATGTTGATATTACCGTTATGAAATACATTATCTAATACTGCTTCTAATTGTTCTGGTTCGAGCAGTTGATTAATTTGAGGTAGAGGTGCCATAATATAAATAAGTTTAAGTAGGGTCTGAATTGTTTAATTCAGACTTTATTTCCTTTTCCTCATTATACTCCATGTCGGGAACTAAAAATCATATATTTTTTAGTTATTTTTAAAAGATGCCAGTTCATCCGAATTCTTTAGCTAATTTAAGTCGTAAAGGAAGCAAAAGCGATCGCGATGAGTTAAAAAAGAAAAGAAATATAGCCGTAACTAACACCGCATGGGACTCGCTTAAAGAGTTAGTTATGGAATTGGGCATAAAATCTGTTTCTGAATTGAATGAAAAGCTAGGTAGAAAAGAGCTTTTAATTGTGAAGCCCGACGAAAAAGACACCTAATTCTCAGTTTTTCCTTAACCTTAAACAAGCAAAATGTCTGCACAGGCAAGAGTTAATTATTGGTATTTTGTGAAGGCGATTAGGCTCCGCCTAGCCTACGGATCGCCTTATAGTTTCGATTTTTCTCATTTCTTGATGCACACTCAAACCGATCGCAACTGCATCATGTAACAATTGCTGGTATTCTTGATTGGAATCTGTTTCAGAAATAGATAGGTTAAGCAAATTATGTTCCAAATTAGCTAGCAGTTGATAGCGATCGCCAGGAACGGATAATTTATTTTTGCCCTTAATTTTTTGATGACGATAAATAAAACTTTCTAATTCAAGACTTTTAAGTAAGCTCTTTTTAGTCAGATTTAAAATAGTTTTTAGCTCGGAGATATCTTGGAAGTTTTCTACCAAAGCTGGACTGTGAGTAGGACTATTAGATAGTGAATTATCATTAGTGATTGAGTTTAAACTAGCTAAGATCTCAAGATTACTAATTAGATCATTATATTGAGCTACTTTTGCCAATATTTTTGCCAATACTTTTAATTTCTTTGCCTTCTGCCACAGATAGTAATTAAGTACAATCAAGGCTAAAGTTGAGCAAATACAAGTACTAATTAAAATCAAAAATAGGCTACTAGCATTGGTATTTAATAAACCTAATTTCCGAAAAATGAGTAGATTGATAGGGAAGACTAAAACTACTCCGATAAACAAAAAAGAACTTTCGGTGAAAAACAGAGATTGTAAATATTCTCTCTGACGTAGTAAAAATAAATGATTTAAAGTGATCGCCCAGTTGGCAAAAATATTTAATTCAAAAATTTCATCTAATTCAACTTGACTAATTTTAAGTTTTTCCCAACCTAATGACATTACTATAATTGATATTTGAATAAGACAATTATTTTACTAGTTCAAAATTAATGATTAATAATTAATTAATGAAGCCCTAAAACTTTACCAACTATTTTTACTACTTGAACATAAAAATTACTTTCAATTTCTCTAAATAGGGCAAAAGGCTCACTTGGAGAACCAACGAATGGTCTTAGGGTCCATCCTAATTGACTACCGACAAAACCATAGAGAAATAACCAAGCTTTAATAAGTTTATGGCGATTAGGTGATATGTTGTTGTCTTCTTTCTCTTTGGCAATTAATGCCAGCATTGATTTATAAAAAAATCTAACTCCTACAACACCCGTAAAACCTAAAACAACAATATTTAATAAGAGGAAAAACCAATAATCATTAATTGATAAGCGAAAAAATAGGGTAACAGGGGCAAAGCCGAATAGCATGACGCTAATCATTGCCATTGAGGCTAATAGTAAAGAGACATACTGACCAAAAGTTCGTTTTGAACCTAAGACAATATCCATAAAATAAAGAGTTGGCAAACAAATTAGTAAGGTGAGCAGGTATAAAGCGGGTAACTTAAATGCTGAGGAGATTATTTGCAGCCCACCATGGGTTGAGCCAATAATTGCTCCGTACAAAGCCAGAAATAGAGAACTAGAAATTAATAGAGATACGATTTTGTGGTCAAGATATTTTTGCTGTTCGATTTCGCCTAAAAAAGTAGTGCGATCGCGCAATAATTGCATTAATACCTTAAAAGAATTGAGTTGCATTACTAGATAACTCCAGCCATAGAAATGGGGTGAAGATCTAGCCTAGATTATATGTATTGGTAATTGCTGGGTGCGAGTTCACTTTTTACTAAGTCTTATTGTTAAGTAAATAATTAAGCTACAAAAATACTAAGAAATAATACAAACAAAATTCTTGAATCAATCCATCGCCGCCAACTTAAACAAGCTGTATATCTTGCGAGGACTAGCTTTTGCTTGGTTTCCTATTCCTACTATTGTCTTGTTTTATGAGAGTCATGGTCTAAATTTAGAGCAAACAGTTCTGCTGAAAACGATTTTATCCCTATCGATTTTAATTTTAGCATTGTCGGTGGGAAGCCCCAGGTCTGTACCGTGATAGCGTGTCAGCGTGGGATGGGAGCCGAGGCTAGGTTTTTGATTATTACAAGTTTTATCGCCGGTCATGTTCTATGCTAAAATGTCCTGATGTTGACTCTGAATTACACCTATCGAATTGAACCAACTGTTGAGCAACAGGCGATGATGCTTGATTGGCTGGAGACGTGTCGACATTTGTATAACCGATGTTTGCGCGACCTCAAAGATTGGATTGCTTCGAGAAAATGTAGTTTGTACTCTTGCTCAATTAATCGAGAATATATTATGTCTGCTGACATTTCTTTTCCGAGCTATTTGGAGCAGAAACGACAACTGACTCAATGGAAAAAGACTAATCCTCGGTACAAACAAGTTCATTCTCAAGTAACTCAGGATGTTGTTAAGCGAATGCATAACACCTGGGAAGCTTTTAAGAATAGAGGTTTTGGTTTCCCTCGCTATAAGAAGTACGGAAGATATCAATCTTTTCTGTTTCCTCAATTTAAGTTAAATCCCATCGAAAATGGGATAGTAAAACTGCCGAAGATTGGTGAAATCAAAATCAATCAGCATCGACCCATACCCGATGGATTTAAGGTCAAAGGAGTCAGGATTGTAGCCAGAGCAAGAGGAACTATTTGGTATGCAGTAGTAACTATTCAATGCGATGTCAAAGTACCCGACCCGTTGCCTTTTGGGCGTGGGATTGGGATTGACATTGGACTGGAATCTTTTTTGGTAACTAGCGATAACTTCCGAGTTGAACCGGCACTTTTTTTTCGAGAACTCCAAAGTAGGCTTAAAGTGCTGCAACGGAAGGTATCTCGTAAGAAAAAACGGTCTAAAAACTGGGAAAAAGCACAGCTTAAAGTAGCTAGAGTTCACCATCAAATATCTAATACTCGTAAAAACTTTCACTTTCAAACTAGCCATCTTCTGTGTGACATGGCAGACATGATTTTTGTGGAGGACATCAACTTTAAAATGACTGCTAGAGGATTTTTAGGCAAGCAAATGCTTGATGGTGGCTTCGGTCAATTTCGAGATTTGTTGTCCTGGGTATGCTGGAAACGTGGCAAATACTTTCAGCAAGTAGACCATAAATACACCAGTCAAATTTGTCCTGAGTGTAATGCTCACACAGGGAAAAAACAACTGACTCAACGAGTTCACAATTGTCCTGAATGTGGCTACTCTACTACAAGAGATCATGCTAGCGGGAGAGTGATTTTACAACGAGGATTGAAATCAGTACCGACGGACTGTCGGGAATGGAAACTGTCTGGTAGTGGCGTACTGTCGGGGATCTCGTATCTAGATAAGTGCCGATCCAGAAATGCCAACTTGCGAGAGTTGGAAGCCTAGGTCTGTACTGCCAAGCAGTCAGCGTAGGAGGATGTCACAAGTACCATCGGGATACTTAGCAGATCTTCGGGGACGAAAAGCTTGTTTAGTTCTCAGAAGCGGAGTTTGGATCTTTAGTTGGCTAATCTATTGTGTCGGCAATTCTTTTGGTGAATTTGCGATCGCCGAAGTTTTGGCAGGAGTAGCAGGAAGTTTGATTTCTGGAGCAAATACTGCCCTAGGTTTTGATACTTTATTACAGTTAGGGCGAGAAAAATTTTATCCAATTTGGGAAGGAAGATTAGTCGCGATCGCTGGCATCAGTGAAGCAGTTTGTGGGATTATCGGTGCGGCGATCGCTGCCATAAATTTGGTATATCCTTTTTATTTACAAATAATTTGTTTGATTATTTATTTTTGCTTAGCATTAACTCTAGTTGAGCCATCGTGTCATCTGCCCATTAGTAAAAATAAGCAATTGGGGCAGTTAAAAAATATTATTATTGATGTTTTGAAAAATCCTCGTCTCAGGTGGCTATTTTTATTAAGCGGTACTTTTTCCAGTGCTAGTTTTTTGATTGTTTGGTTATCCCAAGATTACCTAAAACAATTAAATATCCCGATTCAAGCCTTCGGTTGGGCTTGGGCAATATTTCATCTGGGTATGAGTCTGGCTTCAATCAATGCTCATCGAATAGAAAGTTTTTTGGGTATTAAAAAAGCCACTTTTTTCTTGGTTGTGCTGTTAGCAGTTTCTTATATCTGCTTGGGGAGTATTGCTCGAGTTTGGGGAATAATTTTTATCATGAGTATTTATTTGGTTCGGGGGTTATCTTCTCCTTTAATTCTCAACATCATCAATCAACAAATAGCCTCATCAGTCAGAGCTACCATTCTTTCTCTTAATAGTCTTGTATTTCGGATTAGTTTTGCTTTAGTTGCTCCTCTAATAGGCGCGATCGCTTCTCGCTACGATCTATTTACGGGATTAATTATGGCGGGTTTTCTATTTTTGATTTCTGGCTGGTTTTGTTGGTGGCAATTGGTAAAAGCAAGAGCATTTTTAAGTTAAACAAAAAGCGATTATGCTCCGGTTGTTTGCTAAGCCAATCACCAGAGATGATTGTTTATTGCCCACTAGCAGAGCAGATCGCATATTCACCAAGCAAAAAAATAAAGAAAATAACAGTAGGTAATTAAATGTTTTATATCAAGCTAAAAGGTACAAAGTCGGAACGAACAGTTTCCAACTTTGGTAAGCAACTCATTTTCTTTCACTGTATCAGCACTTTTGGGTAAGGCATAGACTAATAGGCGGGATCACTGAATCAAATTGTTAAACTATTTTCAAGCTTAATTTATACTATATAATTCCTCACCAAATAATTATTTTAGCTATTTTATTTCTCCAAAATAATCAATTATTCCCAGGTATTGACTGATCTAGTCAGCGAAATTTTAGAGAAATTAAAGTAAAGATAAAGATATGGACTTAGATCAACCAGTAAGATAACTGATCGTCTCATCAATTAAATGCGTACTTGTACTAAAAATACACAATAAACATATGAAAAGTACATAAAAATCAGCCTCACTATTTATGAAAAAAAACATCTAGCCTTTGCCTATATAAGCTTATTTGTGATTAGGATTTAACAACCTAGCCAAAAAAGAACTAATTAATAAACTTTATTTCTAAATAGAATATAGGATTCAAATATAAATGAGTGGAATAGAAACAGGAGTAGACTTTAATTTTAGTTTTGCTCCAGGAATAACAGACGAACAAATACTAGGATTTGAAATAGCTGGTGAAATTTGGTCGCAGCATTTAGCAGATTCTTATCAAGGTAAAGATCTAGAAATCAATATTTATGTTGAAGCGACAGATGAACTTTTACCCGATAACGTTGTCGGTGGAGCATTTCCCACCATCGAAACAGGTATCAAATATGGTGATATTTACGATGCGATTCAAAATGATGTAACTACCGGTATCGATAGCATTGTGGCGGATAATCTGCTAGACCAAAATAAGATTGATGCTTTGGTTGGTAGTGAAGTAATCGATAAGAATTTCAAGACTCACGTCACCAGAGCTAATTTGAAAGCTTTAGGTATGGTAGCTGGAGATAGCGCAGAATTAGATGGCTATATCGTCTTAAATAATTTCGAGGGCTCGCTGTGGAATTATAACTATCTTGGTGGTCCTCAAGAAGGTACATTAGATTTTCTCAGCATGGCTCAACATGAAATCGGTCATGTCTTAGGCTTTATTAGTGGTGCTGAACATACTGAAGAGACGGTTGATAACAGAATTACCAATATGAGTACCATGGATTTATTCCGTTACTCTACTGATAGTGTCGAACTAGGAATCAACGATCTTACCTATGGTCAAGTAGCTTTCTTTTCGATTGATGGTCAAGTTAGTACTGTGGAATTAGCCACAGGAGCAGATTTTCAAGTTGGTCACTTGGCAGAAGCAGAATCAGAAGAAGATCACGATCATAACCATGCTTTGATGAGTCCAAGTATTAGTTTAAATGAACGTTGGTCGATAACTGGTGATGATTTATTGGTCTTAGATGCGATCGGCTGGGATGTGGTTAACCCAGGAGTAATTGACATGGCTGCTATCTACAATGCTGCCCAAGCAGAAGCAGAATCAGCATGGGTTGGCGATCGCAGAATCGAAGTAGAAGATTATATATTTAGCAGTGATGCCTATAACTGGGGAAGAGCTTCCTCTACTACGGGTTTTTGGTGGGGCAGAGCTTCTTCGACTACAGGCTTCTGGTGGGGAAGAGCTTCCTCGACTACAGGTTTCTGGCAAGAAGGTTATTTTATGGAGCTGGAATCGCACACTGATTCTACTACAGGAGAAACTCACTATCACACTCACGAGTCTGGTGTAGATAAGTTATGGGATGCTGTGGAAACAATAACTGATTGGCTCAAAGACTCTTGGAGTAGTAACTCTTGGGGTACTAACTCTTGGAGCAGTAACTCTTGGGGTACTAACTCTTGGAGTAGTAACTCTTGGGGTACTAACTCTTGGGGTACTAACTCTTGGAGTGGTAACTCTTGGAGTGGTAACTCTTGGAGTGGTAACTCTTGGAGTAGTAACTCTTGGAAATGAAGACGATAATGATGGCGACGACAGCGAAGATTATGACTAAGTTGATTATCCAAATTTAAAAGATTTAGACAATCAGTCGAAGTTTTAACTTCCACTATTCTACGTTTATGATCATTAACTATTAATTACCGAGCATTCTAAATTATACTAATTATTTTAAAGGATGGGTAGAGCATTTCTTAGGCTAGATGTAAGTCTAATTGCTCTATCCATTTGCTATTTATAGCAATACGAACTTTTATTAGGACACTCATTACTCGTTACTCGTTACTCATTACTTACGAGCAATCAAATAAACTTGTCCTAACGTAACTTTGTACGGCTATAACTGCTATTGGTAGATATTATTTTCGGAAAATAAATAATTTTTGATGCTTGTATATGTTAGTTAAAAATATTTTTGGGGAAGTCTATATATAGCTCTTGTTTTAATTTGGAGGAACTTAATAATGATAGCTGAAATAACTATGCCTTTCGTCAATTCATCGCAAGTGTTAATAGCTATTATTTTCTGAGCTAAACATTAATTAAAAATACCAAAATTATAATAAATGTAATTTAAAATACATTTGATTTGCTAAATATCACAAATTAAATAATTAGTTTCTTGCAATAAAAATAAACTGGGTCTAATTAACTACCATTCCATCACTATGACACAGCAAAAATTAATACCCAGAAACTATTTTGGGCTGGCATTTATCTCTAGAAAAAGTTTATCTTTTACTATCATGCCTTTTGTCAGTTTACTGCTGTTCGATTTAGGTACAACAGCAGCATCAGCACAGATAGTTCCCGATAACACCTTGCCTAATAATTCTGTGACACAGCCCAATGGAAATCTAATCGAAATTACTGGCGGAACAACCGCAGGAAGTAATCTGTTTCATAGTTTTGAGCAGTTTTCTCTGTCTACGGGAAATACAGCCTGGTTTAATAATGCTTTAACCATAGAAAATATTATTGGTCGTGTCACTGGTGGTTCTATTTCTAATATTGATGGTTTAATTCAGGCTAATGGAACTGCCAATTTATTTTTGATTAATCCTAACGGTATTGTGTTTGGGGAAAATGCAGCCTTAGATATTGGAGGCTCTTTTCTCGGTAGCACTGCGGATAGTTTGAAGTTTGCTGATGGGAGTGAATTTAGTGCCGTAGATCCCCAAGCTCCACCTCTGTTAACAGTCAATATTCCCGTGGGATTGCAGTATGGAGCAGGCAACGGAGATATAGAAGTTCAAGGCAGCGGCAATCGACTTCAATTCACCCCTAATTTTACGGTAAATCGAACTGAGCGTCCTAATGGGCTTCAGGTAGATCCTGAACAAACGTTAGCTTTGGTAGGAGGAAATATATTAATCGACGGGGGAAATCTAACAGCAGAAGGGGGAAGAATTGAATTAGGTAGTATTGCTAGAGATGGCTTTGTCAAACTGAACTCAACAGACTCAGGTTGGAATTTAGATTATGGAGAGATAAGTAATTTTCAAGATATTTTTCTTGCTAATGCCTCCTCCCTAGAAGTAAGTGGTAATGGAGGGGGCGATCTACAGTTACAAGGAAGAGAAGTAATTATTACTGATGGTTCGGCTATTTTGGCAGATACCTTCGGTAATTCTGATGGCGGTAAACTGGAAGTCAACGCTTCAGAACTGTTGGTAGTTGCGGGTACATCATTTGATTTGCCATTTATCAGTCGTTTATCTACTGATGTTGCCCCAGTAGCTACAGGTAACGGAGGTGATATTGAGCTAGATTCCGCTAATCTAATTGTTGCCGATGGAGCGCAGGTAATTAGTAGTACCTATGGGATGGGCAATACTGGAAATATCAAGGTAAATGCTGATTACATAGAATTGTTTAGTGGCTCCCCGGTTCTAGGACCAAGTGGTTTATTTACCTTAGTTTTTGGCGCTGGTAAAGGTGGCGATATCAATCTTGGGGCGGATAACATTTCTATTATTAATGGAGCTCAAGCTGCTACTATCACTTTTGATCGGGGTGAGGGGGGTAATATAGTTGCCGAGGCAGATCGGCTCGAATTAGTTGGTACTTCTAGAGGACAGTCTCCCAGTAGTTTATTTACTATTGTGGAATTTGGAGCAACAGGTAATGGTGGGACATTAGATATTGAAACAGAGTCTTTATCAATTTCTCAGGGGGCACAGCTTGCTGCCTCGACTTTTGGTGATGGTGACGCTGGAACTCTTGATGTTGATGCTAATCAAATAAACTTAATTGGTACTTCAAGAGACGGAATTGGTAGCGGATTATTTTCTAATGTGGAATTTGGAGCAACAGGTGATGGTGGTCAGATCAATGTCGAAGCAGCAAGATTATACATTGCTGATGGAGCGCAAATTGGGGGAACTACTTTTTATTTGGGAACAGGTGGCTCTATAAACATCAAGGCAAATGAAATAGAATTAACTGGCATTTCTACCAATGCTCCCAGTGGTGTATTTACAGCGATCGCCGAAGTAGCAGAAGGAAATGGTGGTAATTTGAATCTTGAAACCGGCAGTTTACTAATCAGTGATGGGGCGCAAATTGCAGTTAGTACTGCTGGCATTGGTGATGGAGGCAATTTAGAACTTATAGCCCAGGAGATTGAGTTAGTTGGCAGTTCGGAGTTGAGTGCCAGTGGTATTTTTGGCAATGCTATTTCCGGTATGGGAGATGGCGGAGATCTGCAGATTAATACCAGTAATTTAACTATTTTAGATGGGGCAACTATCAGTGCTAGTAACTTCTCCAGTCGTACAGGCAGTCCACCGGGGCAAGGGCAAGCAGGTAGTATTGAAATTCATGCTAATTCTGTGATGCTCGATAACAGTTCTGCTGTTGTTACTCCCAGCAGCATTACAGCTTCAACTAATGATGGTGGTGGCGGAAATATCGATTTAAACATTTTGGGAGATTTGACTGTAAACAATAATAGTCAAATTAGTGCTGACACTCAGGGTGCTGGACAAGGTGGCAACATCAATATTCAAGCGAATAATTTAAACCTTAATGACCAGGGGCAAGTTTCCGTTAACAGCGATCGCACTGGACAGGCGGGCAATATTGACATTACGGTTAATAATCTCAACTCCAACCAAGGCAAAATTACTGCTACATCTCTTCAATCTGGTGGAGGTGATATTGAGTTAACTACAGACTTTATCAATTTGAATCAAAATAGCGAAATATCCAGCAGCGTTTTTGGAGGTGCTGGCGGTGGAGGCAACATCAATATTGATACTAATTACATTATCGCCAGAAATAACAGCGACATCCGAGCCAATGCCGTCGAAGGAGATGGAGGCAACATTAACATCGATACCGAAGTAATCTTACTTTCTTTGGATAGTGAAATTACAGCTAGTTCCCAGTTTGGATTGGATGGAGTAGTAGATATAAATACTCCCGATAATGATCAACAAATTGGCTTAGCAAAATTACCAGAAAATTTTACCGACCCAAGTTCACTCATTGCTTCGATATGCCCAAAAGAAGAAATCAATACTCTTAGTATTACGGGTAAGGGAGGATTAGCTGAAAATCCCAGTCAAAATCTGCGGGGAGAATCAGTTTGGGAAGATTTAAGAAATTTTGCTGATAGTTCAATCGTTGCCCAGGTGCCCAAGGATTCTGAAATTGTCGAAGCTAAAGCTTGGAGTGTTAACGCTCAAGGAAATATAGAACTGTTAAGCTATATTCCGCAGCCCAATAAACCAGACTATTGGCAGTTATTCAATCAGTGTCGATAATCTTGACATCCAATACTTCTCGGTTAACAATTGCTACTCGATCGGTGAATTTTAGGTAGTAGTAGGTATGGCACTACCAGAAAACATTAGGACATTTTCTATTCCCTGTTACCTGTTTTTAAGTGCCACCTCAGCATTGGTTTTGATTGCCATTAAGGGACTTCGTAACTCATGAGAAGCATCAGCAGTAAACTGTTTTAATCTGGTAAAGCTAGATTCAATCGGTTGCATCGCCCGACGAGTCAGCCAGATACTGCCCAAACTGCTAGATAAAAGTGCGATCGCTTCTACGAATCGCAAAATTTGTCGTTATGCCAATTCTGGGGATTGTTTTGAATATATTTAACAATGCGATCGTATTCAAGATCATTACGAATAATGTAATCGTGGAATCTTGATTGCCAGGTGAATTGATATCCTAAACGCCGAACGTGTTTGGTAACGGCAGATTTGTATCCCCCCACAATCGATGAAATGGTATTTTTGCCCTGATTTTGAAATCGTTTTTGTCCAATTGTTTTATTGTTGGTAGTAGAGACAAGGCATGCCTTGTCTCTACGTTTATCATTATCATTTTCGTTGCGATCGCAATTTTGATCATTCAATATCAAAATCCCATGTATGTGATTGGGCATCACTACAAATTCACCCAATTCTATACGATCAGCATGATGTTTTATTTCATACCATAAAATATCCGCCACAATTCCAATGTGAGAGAATTGCATTTTTCTATTTACGACCTTGCCAAAATAATGAATTCTGTTTTTGGTACAAATAGTAATAAAATACGCCCCATTCCAGCCATAATTCCAATTTTGCAACCTTGTCGATGGTATTCTATATTTTCCTTTGAATTTTTCCATTCAGTAAGCAAAAATTATTCTGTTAGTTTTAGAATGCCCACTTTAAATAATTCAACAAGACGATCGCTTCTTTTACATTTGTTTGAGCAAGTACAATACCATACCGATCTAAAGTTGAGATACCAATAAGAGTAAATAACGCAATCTCCAAAATCATCAACATCATGGTCATCTTTGAACTTTTAAGTATTTTTGTTCTATTTTCTTGGGCTACTGAATTACAATCAAAGTGTAGATGTAAATAAGGAAACAGACAATTATGTTACCCATTAGACAAGGCGACGTAATTTTAAAAGCGATTAATCATGTTGAAGGCAGGAAACTTGCACATCTTACTTTAGCCGAGGGAGAGGTTACAGGACATTCTCATCGCATTGCCGATGGTCAGGCAGAATTATATGAAAAAGACGGAACTCTTTATCTCAGAGTCTTGTCGGATACAGCCAAATTAATTCATGAAGAGCATAACGCAGTTGAGATACCCCAGGGAAATTGGATGGTACGCATACAAAGAGAATATGAACCCGAAGGTTGGCGATACGTTGCCGATTAACTAATGAGATTGAGGATAAGAAATACAATATCTTGCTTGATTTTTGGCAGCATATTTTTCTTATCCAATAGCTTATTTAAGATGTACTTGTTTGTATATGAATTATTGGTTTAGTTATGTCTCAAATTACTCATCTAACCGCAGAACAAAATGCTTTAATTCCCATTTATCAAAAAAAATGGCAGGAAATAATTGCATCGACTGAACCAATAGACAGAAACAAGGCGATCGCTGCCATCAATAGAGTTTACTCAGTGATGGGTAAAAATAAGCCTGTAGTTCAATTTTTTGCTAGCCCCAATCACATCAAAAATGAACTTTTGACCCAACCTCCGGAAATTTTAGCTAAACAATTAGGATCGCCAATCTTAAAGCAGCCTTTATCTTTTGAGCTATTAAGGAATTTACAACAACAAGTTGGGCAGGATTTATGGACTCAGCTAAACGCAGAGTTGCAGCCTAGATGGGAACCTTTAACCTTTTTTTGGCAACAGCTAGGAAGATCGGAACAAATTTTGGAAACAGATGTTCAAAGAGGGACAGAACTTTGGCAGCAACTATCGGAACAACAATGGGAAAATCGCTGGTCAGAATCAGAGAAGTGGCTTAGAAGCCAGGTGCAACAATTTCCGGGAGGAGACATCTTATTGGGTATTGGGGATAGTGTCTGGGAAAATTTTGGTCAATCAGCTTGGCAGCAAGTAGGTGAACCGATAGTTAATGAAATTAACCAACAACCTTGGATGCAAGATTTGGAAGCAACTTTCAAACAATTTTCTTTGCCTTGGTTACAGATGACTAATGGTTTAGGACTAGCCTCTAGTTTATTTAATGGGATTGAATTGAACTTTATTGCTTTAATTGACTATTGTATTGAAGTTTTGAATTGTCAATATGACTCAGATAAATGGTCGGCAAAGAGGTCTTTGATTCAAGATTGTGGTTGGGTATTGTTCTTTGAACGAACCTGTTTAGTTTGCGATCGCCCAAATAAAATATCCTTTGACGACCAATATCGTCTTCACGCAGAAGGAGAACCGGCGATCGCCTATAATGATGGTGATTGTGTGTATGCTTATAATGGTGTTGTTTTGCCAGAAAAATATGGCAGACTTCATCCTCACCAATGGCAAGCAAGTTGGTTATTAACTGAACCTAATGCCGAATTGAGAAGAGTTTTAATTCAAGGAATTGGATATGGACGAATTTGTCAGGAATTACAAGCAACAGAAATTGATTTTTGGCGTGAATATACTCTATTGAGAATTGATAATAATATTGATGTTGAGCCGATTCATCTATTAAAAATGATCTGTCCTAGTACCAAACATATTCATGCGACTCGCGTACCTCCCCACATTCGTTCCGCTAAAGAAGCTATTACCTGGATGAATTGGGATATCGATCCTGAAGAGTTTGCCGTAGAAACTTAGTATATTAAAATCGATTACTAACTCATAATTGATATGAAACTTGACCCCAAAATTCCTCCTGGTAGACTTCAAAATAAATGGGACTACTACAAAGATCACTGCAAGTTAGTTAGTCCAGCAAATAAGAAAAAGCACACTATTTTAGTTGTGGGAACTGGTTTAGCGGGAGCATCGGCAGCAGCAACCCTGGCGGAATTGGGTTATAACATCAAAAGTTTTTGTATTCAGGATTCTCCACGTCGTGCCCATAGCATTGCCGCCCAAGGAGGCATTAATGGCGCGAAGAACTATCCGAATGATGGAGATACT
This sequence comes from Pleurocapsa sp. PCC 7319, assembly GCF_000332195.1. Taxonomy (NCBI): domain Bacteria; kingdom Bacillati; phylum Cyanobacteriota; class Cyanophyceae; order Pleurocapsales; family Pleurocapsaceae; genus Pleurocapsa; species Pleurocapsa sp. PCC 7319. The sequence continues at coordinate 1,800,672 of NZ_KB235922.1, read as the reverse complement.
GTCTGGAGATTGTTTTACGACACCATTAAGGGGGGCGACTACCGCTCTAGAGAAGCTAATGTGCATCGTTTAGCTCAGATTAGCAATAGTATTATCGATCAATGTGTTGCTCAGGGGGTACCTTTTGCCAGGGAATACGGTGGTTTATTAGCAAATCGTTCTTTTGGTGGAGCGCAAGTATCTCGTACCTTTTACGCCAAAGGACAAACAGGACAACAGCTTTTGTTGGGGGCATATAGTGCCATGTCCCGCCAGATTTCCGCCGGAAAAATTCAGATGTTTTCCCGTCGTGAGATGTTGGACTTGGTATTAGTTGAAGGGAAAGCCAGAGGTATTATTGTTCGTAATTTAATTACGGGAGAAATCGAACGCTATGCTGGAGATGCAGTATTGCTTTGCACTGGGGGATACAGTAATGTTTTTTATCTCTCTACTAATGCTCGCAACTCTAATGTCACTGCTGCTTGGCGATGTTATAAACGAGGAGCTTTATTTGCCAATCCTTGTTACACGCAGATTCATCCGACCTGTATTCCTGTATCAGGGGAGTATCAATCCAAGTTGACCTTGATGAGTGAGGGATTGCGTAACGATGGGCGGGTCTGGGTACCGAAAAAGCCAGGGGACAAACGTCATCCCAATCAAGTTCCTGAAGCAGAAAGGGATTATTATTTAGAAACTAGATATCCTAGCTTTGGTAATCTTGTTCCCCGTGATGTGGCTTCTCGCAATGCCAAACAAGTCACCGATGAAGGTAAAGGAGTTGGAGCAACTGGATTAGCAGTTTACTTGGACTTTAGAGATGCGATCGCCAAATTAGGTAAACAGACGATCAGCGATCGCTATGGAAATTTATTTCAGATGTACGAACGAATCACAGGCGAAAATCCCTATAAAGTTCCCATGCGCATTTATCCTGCCGTACACTACATCATGGGAGGCTTATGGGTCGATTACAATCTCATGAGTACTATTCCTGGTCTACACGTATTAGGAGAAGCTAATTTTTCCGATCATGGAGCCAACCGTCTTGGTGCTAGTGCTTTGATGCAGGGTTTAGCTGATGGTTATTTTGTAATTCCTTACACTTTGGGCAATTATATCGCTACCCACGATTTACCGACCGTTGGAATTAAGCACCCAGCCTTTGAGGAAGCGGAAGCAACAGTAAACACCAAAGTAAATAAGCTATTAAGTATTAAAGGCAAGAAAACAGTTACTGAGTTTCATCGCCAATTGGGCAAAATCCTCTGGGATAACGTCGGCATGTCCCGGAATAAAGCAGGTTTAGAAAAAGCGATCGCCGAAATTACCGAACTTAAACAAGAATACTGGCAAAATGTAACTATTCCTGGGGACAAACATACCTTTAATAAAAACCTGGAATTTGCGGGTAGAGTAGCTGACTATTTAGAATTAGGCGAGCTAATGGCTCGGGATGCCCTAGCCAGGAAAGAATCTTGTGGCGCACATTTCCGAGAAGAATATCAAACTTCCGAGGGGGAAGCTCAACGCAATGACGAAGATTTTACCTATGTCGCAGCTTGGCAATATCAGGGAGATGAACAAACTCCAACTTTACATCAAGAACAGTTAGAGTTTGAGAATGTTGAGCTAACTAATCGTAGTTATAAGTAATCAACCACCAGTTTCTCATGATAAATTGTATTGTAAATTTAAAATAATTTTTTAGACTGAGAACTCGACATTTAATATGATTGTTATGGCAAATATCAAGCTGTCATACTACAGAACATTTGGCATATTTTTGGGTTTTATTATTAGAAGATTAACTCATTGGCTCGGTGGTATTACAACTTTATAATAGTAGTAGAGTTGGAGAATCTCTAAGATGGCAAACCCAGAACACATAGCATTAATCAAGCAAGGTGCAGCAGTATGGAATAGCTGGTACAAAAAACATAAAAAAGTAATTCCAGATTTAGCTAAAGCGAATCTTCATAATCTTAGTTTAAGTGGTATTAATTTAAAAAGAGCCGATCTTAACCACGCAAATTTTAGCAATTCCGACTTAACTAAAGCACAGTTAACTAATGCTAATTTGAGAGGAGCTAACTTTCTGGGAGCAGATTTACAAAATGCTAATTTGAAGGGAGCGGACTTAGATCATGTCATCTTTTTTCAAGCGAAAATAAATCTTAAAACTATAATTTCGATTAAAAGTCGTCGAGTTTGGGAAATTGTTAATAACCAAACTCCAGATAAAAATTTTGCTGGGTATGATTTGAGTAATTCCAATCTCTTTCATGCTGATTTGAGTAATGCCGACTTAAGAAATGCCAAATTAGAAAATGTCAATTTCACTAATGCTAATCTTAGTAATGCTTATTTATATAGAGCAGATTTAACGTCGGCAAATTTTCAGAATGCCAACTTAAAAAATGCTTATTTTAGTCATGCAAATCTAACTAACGCCTACTTGGGTGGAGCATTGTGTTGTGGAACGTATTTCAAAGATGCCGAACTACAATTTGCCAATCTGAAAACAACTAAACTAAGCAACAAAACGATGATCGATCCCAAATGGTATTCTGTTTGGGAAATAGTTAATCGGGGCGCAGTCAAGAAAAACTTAAGCGGTGCAGATCTGAGCAATGCTAATCTTCAGGGAGTCAACTTTGAAGAAGCAAATCTAACTAATGCCAATTTGAGCCATGCTATTTTACGTCGTAGTAATCTTGAACGAGCTAATTTAACTAATACCGCCCTAGTTGGTGCCAATATTTGCGGTGTTGATTTGGAGCAAGCCAATCTCAAAGGTACGAAATTAAAATCAGTAATTGGCGATCGCGATACTCAGTTGCCACTAGCATTTAAATCGGCTAAAACTAATCTGATTGTTCAAGAAAGACCAGAAAGCAAAATTCCATCTGTTAATACTTCTAGAGTTGATGCAGTAGTTAATGTATCGCCAGACCAAAATAAATCGAAAAATAAGTCTAAGTCCAATAATAGTATTAAAGGCATATTATTATTTTTAGGAGTTATCGGCTTAATTATTGCTGGCTCTTACCTGTTTCTGAGTGAAAAAACCGATTTAACATTCCCACAAACCTTACAACCCTGGAAACAAAAACCAGAGCAATTAATCCCTGCAAATTAGAATTAAAATTAAAATATTATCTACTAATTCTTAACCAAAACGAAGGGGTGGACAACCGCTGAATCAAAATACAAAAACTCAGCCTATACCACCCCTAGATTATTTCTAATTACTAATTAATTGGGAAAAATTCTGAAACTTGAAACTTTTGCTGATTAGAGATTCTCAACGATTATAGCAATACGGACTTACGTTAGGACACTTATTACTCGTTACTCGTTACTTTTACTCGTTACTCGTTACTTATTACTTACGAGCAATCAAATAAACTTGTCCTAATACAACTTTGTACGGCTATACAATCATCTAGTTCTTTACTTAGTCACTTTCCCAGTTATCACAACAGACTAAATCCCCAATTGGATCGCGGAGTAAATAGTCGCATCTTTCTAACTCACATTCAACCTTGACCCATTCACGAGCGGGGATGTATTTACAGAGTGTATAAATAGTTTGCTGACGACTGACAATACCTGTTTCAATTAATTGCCGAGCTTCATCTTTTAAGGTGTCAATTGAATATCTAGTAGAAAGGGAGGGGAATGCAGTAGCAGTGGCCATAGTTTATCACCGAAATAAATAACTTCTAATTAAAACGTTTTCTACTATCACTATAAACCAGATAACTGCTGATTGATAGGGGTATTCATCTTTTTGCTGTATCTAAAATAACAAAACCTTTGTAGTATAAAAAAAACAAATCGATCTCTTAAGATTTAATATATAATTGAGAAAATTTAGCTATTAAAACCCGAAATTTGACCAGGATTCCGATGTTAGCACATCAAGATTGAGATTAAATAAAGTTCTTAGAGCGATCGCCTGTGATTGTGGCATTTGTCCGTAGCTATGCACCCAAGGTAAATCTTCTGGTATCCAATCACAGAAGTAATGCAATACATAAGGACTACCATAAATAATTAAAGCCTCTACTTGACCTTTTTGAAGCAGTTGTTGATAAATTTGTCTGGCATTAACAGTTAAACCGGCATTACCGCGAAAAGGATTGCCGCGAATAAATATTTGCAACAGGGTAGGGCTGAGGTTGGAGAGAATACAGTCTAGGGTACTACTATCTACTATTTGTCTTCGATAATTCAACTTTTGAGGAATGGCAATAGCAGGAGTATGAAGATCGAGATAAGTAGCATTTAAGACATCATCTACCACAATTAAATTGCGTGCATTTGTTTTAGCCTCAGGAATTAGAGGTATCTTACCTCCGATCTGCAATGAATCTTTGAGGATTGAATCGACAGTCTGTTGTGCTTGCTGACTAGATAACTCGGAAGTCAATGGCAGTGGCTTTCTTGACTGGATTACTTTCTGTTTAGCTTGCCAAATACGCGTCAATGATTGCTGGATTCTAGTTGGAGTAATGCGTCCTGATTCTACTGCTTGATAAATAGAGGCGATCGCCACTTCCGGATTATCAGGCATCAATAATATATCTGTGCCTGCTTCAATTGCATTAACAGCAACTTCTTCAGGGGGCGCATATTTAGTAATTCCTCCCATGATTAAGGCATCAGTGACTACTAGACCGTTGAATCGGAACTGTTTTCTTAGTTTTTCCGTCACGATTGTCTGAGACAAAGTAGCAGGATATTGTCGATCCCAGGCAGGAATCATTAGATGGGCAGTCATCACACTGTCAACCCCACTCGCGATCGCCTGTTGGAAAGGTGGCAATTCAACAGTTGCTAGTCTGGCTTCTGAGTGAGTCAGGGTAGGTAAATCTAAATGAGAGTCAGTGGTAGTATCTCCGTGTCCTGGGAAGTGTTTGGCGGTGGTTAAAATAGATTGAGACTTCGTACCAGTAATAAATGCAGAACTTAAGGCACTAACTACTTCAGGGCGATCGCCAAAAGCACGAATATTGATTACGGGGTTGTCAGGATTATTATTGACATCTACCACTGGGGAAAGTAACCAATTTAAGCCTACTGCTAAAGCTTCTTGTGCCGTTATGCGACCCATTTCCGTAGCGTATTGCTCTGCTAAACTAGGATTTTGCTCATAAATTGCACCCAAAGCCATCGGAGGAGGAAACCAGGTTGCCCCAGGAAAACGTTGTCCTACTCCCTCTTCGATATCTGCAGCGATTAGTAAAGGAATATTTGCCCAAGACTGCAACTGTTGCGATCGCGCTTGTAATTCAACGCTGCTACCCCCCAAAAGAATTACCCCACCTAAGTTCAACTCTGCTAGCCATTGTTTTAATTGAGTATGGTTAGCTTCCCAGGCAGGGTAACGAATTTGATGATCGAAATGATAACCAGAGGCACGAACAACAATCATTTGAGCAATTTGCTCTTTTAACGATAAACTTTGCCAATCTGGTAATTTAAGCACGGTATAGCAATTATGATTCTTCGCCTAATTCTACTTTCTCTGACTTAGCTTGTCTTTCTTGACTAATCTTGTTGAGTAGATCCAACATATTGTCTCCCCTTTCTAAAGAAAGATCTTGCAGAAACTTGACAGTTGGAGTGCGTCTTAATTGCATCCGACTCCCCAATTCTTTGCGAACATAATTTACCGAAGACTCTAAACCTGCCATTGTTTCAATTTTGGCTTCTTCTGTGCCATAAATACTGACAAAGATTTTGGCATGTTGCAGATCTCCTGAAACATCAACATCAGTGACACTGACCATTCCCGCCCCAACGCGATCGTCTTTGATTTCACTGAGTAACATCTGGCTTACCTCCCGCTTGATTAAAGCAGCTACACGAGCCACACGACGACTATTAGCCATAATCTTTTTCCTATACTGAAAATAGCGAGCTAGTTTTTGCACCAACTAACCCATTGTAAATTGTAGCTACTTATTCACACAAACACGAATATCGACTTATCAAATTAACGAGTAGAAAACATTTAAGAAAACTTTAGTTTTATGCCAGAAACAATAACTCTTTATCAATTTCCTCGTCCTGGAATGGTGGCAAACTTGGGTTTTTTCTGCATGAAGGTTGAAGTGTTTATGAGGATGACTTCTATTCCTTATCACATTGAAGAAATATTCAATCCAGCTCAAGCTCCCAAGGGTAAACTACCATATGTTATTCATCAAGGACAAAAGATTCCCGACTCAAGCCACATTATTGAATATCTCACTTCACATTTTTCCATAACTCTCAATGATCATTTAAATCAAGAACAATTAGCCATTGGTCATGCAGTTAAGATCATGCTTGAAGAACGCTTGAGATGGTGTATTGTCTACAGTCGTTGGTTAGATAAACGCTATTCACCTTCTTTTCAACATATTTTTCTTGATTTACTCCCTTTTCCTCTTAGAATCATATTTCCTCTATTAGCAACAAAAAGCAAAAAACGCATTACTACTACACTTAATTCCAATGGAATTGGTAAATTTACCCCTGAGGAAATTTATGCATTTGGGAACAAAGATATCGATGCGGTAGCAACTATTGTGGGGAATCAACCTTATCTGTTGGGCGAACAACCATCCTCTTATGACGCGATCGCCTATTCTTTTTTAGCCAACCTAATTGATGTACCTATTGAATGTCCCCTCAATACCTTTGCTCGCGATCGCGAAACCTTACGTAACTATTGCCAAAGAATGAAAAGTAATTACTTTAGCGATTTATAGTCAGCAATGGACAATTACTTTTTACTATCAGGCAATTGATCGATATGAGCTTAGACTTTTGGGCAAAAACCAGTGGGACTTGGATTAATTTTTTTACTGTGGCGATCGGTACAAGTTTAGGTTTAATCCTAAAAGATCGCCTCTCATCCAAGATTCAAACTATTATCACTCAAGGTATCGGTTTACTCACGATATGGATTGGCTTAAGTATGGCAAACAGTATGAGTAAAGTACAAGCTGGAGGAATAGACGGAGCAATACTAGGACTTTTAGCAATAGTTTTAGGAGGCATACTGGGTGAATGGTTACAAATTGAAGAAAAGTTAACTGCAATTGGAGATTGGCTCAAAAAGAAATTTCGCGGTCAAGGGTTGTTTACTGAGGGTTTTGTTGCTAGTAGTTTATTGTTTTGTGTCGGTCCCATGACTTTGATTGGTAGTTTGAATAATGGTTTAAATGGGGACAATACCTTGTTAACCCTCAAAGCCACAATGGATGGATTGGTTTCCATTGCCCTGGCTAATATTTATGGGATTGGGGTTGGTTTTTCGACTTTAGTCATCTTAATTTATCAAGGTGGTCTATCTTTAATTGCCGGCTTGATTGCCAATACTATCCCCGATCCCGAGCATAGTCCTTATATTTTGATTATTACGGGAGTTGGGGGATTAATGATCTTGGCGATTGGCTGTAATTTATTGTCAATTGTTAAAATTCGGGTCGCTTCTTTTCTACCGGCGATCGCTTTTGCTCCCCTGATGTATTATTTAGGAAATTTTGTGGGACGCTAACGTCAAACAGATTTTATCTGTTTAAATACCTGCTCAATAGTAGTTGCAGGTTCAAGACAAGATGTACCTTGGCAAACTATAGCTGTCGCTCCTTGAGGTAAATCCGTTTCAACCCGAAAGACAGTAGTAGGTAAATAGTTAGAACTTAATTGCTCTACATATTCAATGCTAGTTTTAACACTTGTGCCATGCAGAAACCAATCTAAAGCAGTAAACAAACTAGGACAGGCGGTGGGAGATTTTCCCATGACCGAACTAAATGCTTGTAATCCTTGTTGAGCGCGATCGCGATATTCTAAATTGTCAGTTAACAAGGAAAGACGAACTAAATTGGCGATCGCAACTCCATTAGCAGACGGGGTGGCATTATCCATATAGCTTCGTTCCCTTACCAGTAATTCTTTGCCTGCATCGGTGGAATTATTGAAGTAACCACCTGTTTCGATGCTCCAAAGCAATTCATCAAATTCTTCTTGAATCTTGAGCGCTTGTTCTAACCATTGAGCATCATTTGGACAAGCAGTCTGAATATCTAACAAAGCTTTGATAAATAAAGCATAGTCTTCTGATTGCGCTGGTACTGTAGCCATCCCATCATAGTTAAGACGTTGAAATCGACCCTCTAGCCATTGGTTTTGTAGGATAAACTGCACTGCATTAGTCGCTAAATCTAGGTATGATTGCTCTTTAAAAACTCCATAGGCTCTGGCTAATCCTGAAATCATTAAACTATTCCAAGCGGCGATCGCTTTGGTATCGGTAACGGGGGGAATACGCCCTAACCATTCTTTAGTTTTAGCTTCCTGGTTATTTTTGGCAGGGGAAAAAATATCTATTTCCGTCGCTGGTTGTCCGTAGCGGATGGTAAATAATTTGGCTAATGCTTGAATAACGTTATCTGATAGTACTCCATCTCCAGAGCGTTGTAGGACATTTTTTCCCTCGAAGTTACCTTGAGTCGTAACTGTAAATTCTCGTTGTAATTCAGTCAATTCTGTTGCGCTCAACAAGGATTCCAAATCACCATAACTCCAGACATAAAAATCCCCTTCTTCCGGTTCAGCCTCTTCTGGAGCAGTAAAATTGTCTGCATCTTGGGCAGCATAAAAGTACCCCTTGGGACGGGTCATTTCCCGTTGTAACCACTCTACTGTCCCAGCGATCGCTCTGCTGACGGCAGGTTGTTGTAAGCCACTACTCCACAAATCAGCTAAATACTCTAATATTTGACCATTATCGTAAAGCATCTTCTCAAAATGAGGCACTGTCCAGGTATTATCTACGGTGTAACGGTGAAATCCACCTCCTACATGGTCATAGATACCACCCAAGACCAAATCTAGTCCTCGCTGTTGAGATAATGCCTGGGGATTATAAGTATATTCTTCCTGAAACCTGCTACCCCGTAAGGCAATAGTTGCATAGGGAATCATGGGGAAACTGGGACGACCCAAATCATTGGGCTGTAGTACTGCGGTATTAACTGAAATCCCCTGATGCAGCAATTGCTGGTTTAAACTATTTTCTTGGTTAAGCGGCAACAAAGTGGACTTTTGAAGGTTGCTTAAAATTTCTGTTTTAAAAGCAGTCAGTTTTTCTGGCTCGTGGTCATAAAAACGACGGATTGCTGTAAGAATCTCCAAAAAACCGGGACGACCATATTTCGGTTCAACTGGGAAATAAGTACCGCCATAAAAGGGAACTAAATCTTCAGGATTGAGAAAAATATTCAATGGCCAACCCCCTTGACCAGTCATCATCTGCAAAGCTTGCATATAAATGCTATCGATGTCTGGTCGTTCTTCTCGGTCTACTTTGATCGGTAGGAAATGAGTGTTTAAATAATCGGCGATCGCTCGATCCGAAAAAGCTTCTCCTTCCATCACCGTACACCAGTGACAGCTAGAGTAGCCAATAGAGAGAAAAATCGGCTTATTTTCTTGTTTAGCTTCCTCTAAAGCGGCTTCACACCAATACCACCAATTAATCGGATTGTGGACGTGCTTTTGTAAATAAAGACTGGGACTCGACTCAAGATGATTTGTCATTTAACAATCAGTAATCAGTAATCAGTAATCAGTAGTCAGTAATCAAAAACTCTTTAGCTTTGTTATAAGCTAATTTTTCTTCTGGGGTTGCATTAGCCAGACATTCGGCATGAATTTGCTCTAAACTGGCGATATAATCTTGATTTTGATTGAGGATGCTATTAGCTTTAGAAGAGGTAATCGTTGCTAATTGAGCTCTTAAGGGAATTTTGCGGAAAACTGCTAAACGTTTTTCAAAAGAAGACATGGGCAATGCTCAGACTACGTCAAGCACGTAATCACTAACTGTGTTTTGTTGAAGTTATTGTCCACTGAATCGGTTTGTCTGCATATCTCTTGATTGATTAAAATTGATTATCATTCAGAGTACGCTTAAATTGTTACCGAAACCAAATCTTAGTCTTTTCGATTATGAGCATCAGATGGCAAACTATTGCTTTAGCTCTAAGCTTAGTCAGTTGGCTTCAACCTAATATAAGTTTAGCTTTGCCTCCGGCAGAAGATATTCCCGAAGAAGTTTTGCGCACCGAGATCATTCTCGAAGGGCGATCGCCTATAGATGGAAAAGCATTGTCAACTGTTGAATATGAGGAATTACAGGTGCAGTTATCCCAAAGCTCCAATAGTCCTCAAATTGATTCCGATATCCAACAACTCATATTCTTGTTACAGATTAGAAAATTATTTAAAACTATAATTCCTTTCTATTAATACTTATAATCGAAAAATCAAGAAACTTTTTTAAATATTGCGTAAAAATAGTTAAAGTATTTATACAAATACTTTAATAAGTTCTTAGAACAGATAATTTCTGCTGTTTTGATGGGCGTAATCTGAAGCACATCAAAACCTCTTTTAACAATCTCACTGCTATTAAATTTTTGGATATCGGTACTTTAATGTCATCAACCATTGCTCCCGAACAAGTCAATCAAATCGTTCATAATCTTCATCAAGATCCATTTGAAGTATTAGGTCGTCATCCTTATGAACAAAACGGTACGATTCAAAGTTGGATAATTCGTGCTTATCTGCCCGATGCCAATGCAGCTTGGGTAGTTTGTCCCGAAGAAAGAACTGAGTATCCAATGCAGCCAATGCACAACCCTCATTTCTTTGTTTGTGTAGTCCAGAATCCCCAACTAAGTAACTATCAACTGCGAATTAAAGAAGGAGATAAAGAAAGGGTAATTTATGATCCCTATGCTTTTCGTTCGCCAAAACTTACCGATTTAGATATTCACCTATTTGCTGAAGGCAATCATCATCGCATCTACGAAAAATTGGGCGCACATTCCACTAAAATCGATGGCGTTGAGGGAGTCTATTTTGCTCTCTGGGCTCCTAATGCTCGTAATGCTTCTGTATTAGGTGATTTTAATAGCTGGGATGGTAGAAAGCACCAGATGCGCAAAGGTGGCAGTGGTATTTGGGAATTATTCATCCCCGAAATTGCTGTCGGTGCAGCGTATAAATACGAAGTAAAAAATTGGGAAGGGCATATCTATGAAAAGTCCGATCCCTACGGCTTTCAACAAGAAGTGAGACCCAAAACAGCCTCCATTGTGGCTGAATTAGATAGTTATAAATGGAATGATGACGCCTGGATGGAAGAGCGACGCAATAGCGATCCTCTAGCTAAACCGATATCTGTATATGAACTCCATCTTGGTTCATGGTTACACGCTTCGGCAGATGAACCGACTCAGTTATTATCGGGAGAATCAGAGCCAATTCCTGTCTCAGAATGGAAACAGGAAGCTCGTTTTTTGAGCTATTACGAACTAGTAGATAAATTAATACCCTATGTTAAAGAGTTAGGCTATACTCACATTGAATTACTGCCAATTGCCGAACATCCTTTTGATGGTTCCTGGGGATATCAAGTAACGGGTTATTATGCTCCAACTTCTCGCTTTGGCAATCCCGAAGACTTAATGTACTTTATTGACCAATGCCATCAAAACAATATTGGGGTAATTGTAGATTGGGTTCCTGGTCATTTTCCTAAAGATGGTCACGGATTGGCTTTCTTTGATGGCACTCATCTTTATGAACACGCCGATCCTCGCCAGGGAGAACATAAGGAATGGGGAACGTTAGTCTTTAACTACAATCGCAACGAAGTACGCAACTTCTTAGTCGCCAATGCCTTATTTTGGTTTGACAAATATCATATTGATGGAATTCGGGTCGATGCGGTGGCTTCCATGCTGTACCTCAATTACTGTCGTAAGGATGGAGAATGGATTGCTAACGAATATGGCGGGGCAGAAAATATTGAAGCTGCTAACTTTTTACGTCAGGTAAATAGTCTTTTATTTAGCTACTTTCCAGGAGTACTTTCCATTGCCGAAGAATCTACTTCTTGGCCGATGGTATCTTGGCCTACCTATACTGGTGGCTTAGGCTTCAACATGAAGTGGAATATGGGGTGGATGCACGATATGTTGGATTATTTCAACATGGACCCTTGGTTCCGCCAATTCCATCAAAATAATCTTACCTTTAGTATGTGGTACCACCACAGCGAAAACTATATGCTGGCACTGTCTCACGATGAGATTGTCCACGGTAAGAGTAATATTATTGGGAAAATGCCTGGGGATGAGTGGCAGAAATTTGCTAACGTTCGCTGTCTATTTACCTATATGTTTACTCACCCAGGCAAAAAGACCATGTTTATGAGTATGGAATTTGCTCAGTGGAGTGAGTGGAATGTTTGGGCAGATTTAGAATGGCATTTGTTGCAGTACGATCGCCATCAAACTCTCAAACAATTCTTCTGCGATCTCAACGGAATTTATAAGAGTGAACCGGCTCTTTATAGTCGAGACTTTGAAGAAGAAGGTTTTGAGTGGATTGACTGTAGTGATAATCGTCATAGTGTTATTGCTTTCATTAGACGTAGCAAAGATCCTAACGAATTTGTTATCGCCGTCTGTAACTTTACTCCCCAACCCCACAGCCATTACCGTATTGGGGTCCCCGAACAGGGTTTCTACACTGAAATGTTTAATAGTGATGCGCGTAAGTACGGTGGTAGCAATATGGGTAACTTGGGTGGTAAATGGACGGATGAATGGTCTTTCCATAATATGCCCTATTCTTTGGATCTATGTTTACCGCCCTTGGGTGTATTAATCCTTAAAATAGACCGCCAGAAAACTCAAGCAGCTTTGCAAGGTAAATAATTAGGAATTAACTCAAATAACTTGAAAGGTGGGCATTGCCCACCCTTCTAAAGATGTCATTTCATTACATCTTTAGCATTACCGAGCTTTTAACCACTCGTACCAACTATTAAGTCCCTTTCCTGTCACAGTAGAAACTTGGAAAATTTTCAGCTTGGGGTTAACCTGTCGAGCATATTGCAAGCAGCGATCAACATTAAACTGCACATAGGGTAGTAAGTCGATCTTGGTTAGAATCATAACCTTACTAGCTCGGAACATATGAGGATATTTAATCGGCTTATCATCACCTTCTGTGACCGAGAGGATAGCTACCTTGGCATATTCTCCTAAATCAAATAAAGCAGGACAAACGAGATTGCCGACATTCTCGATCGCCACTATAGAATTCGGTTGTGGGTCTAGATCCTGGCAGCCTTTTTGTACCATGTTTGCTTCTAGGTGACAGCCTGTTCCTGTATTAATTTGTACTACTTGGCAACCAGTTTCGCGAATTTTTTGAGCATCATTGACTGTTTCTTGATCGCCTTCTATGACACTGAAAGAAATTTCCGCTTTTAAGTCTTCAATTGTGCGGGTTAAGAGGGTAGTTTTCCCTGAACCAGGGGAACTAACTAAGTTAAGTGCCAAAATATTGCGGGCTTGAAACCAGTGACGATTTTGAGCAGCAATAAGGTTATTTTTCTTGAGGATATCTTGCTCTAAACTAATTTTTCTGCCGTGCATCTGAGCGTGGATCTGAGAAACGTTGATGGGAGATAAAGTGTGAGACAGTCCCCGATGAGAGTGAGTAATTGTCGTTCCGTCAGATAACTTGTGGGTATGGGGTGTATCGTTCTCCGTCTCCACTAAGTTAATCTTCCCAGTTTGAGAATTAGTAAGAGTAACATGAGCATCACCAGAACAACCGCAAGTTACACACATAGATCATCCACCTCCATTTCTTTAATTTTTAATTCTTCGCCTTGGATAATTTCCAACTCTACACTGCCACAGCGATCGCAAATACCGTAGGGTTGAGTTAGAGATGTTTTTGTTTCACAGTGCCGACAGCAACCTAAACCTGGAAGTTCAATAATTTCCAGGGTTGCTCCTTCTAATACTGTATCTCGACAACAAACATCAAAACAAAAGCGAATTGCATCGGGCATGACTGCTGAGAGTTGTCCTATTTCCAAGGTAACTTGTTTGACGGGTAATCCTTGAGCATATTCTACAGCGATCGCCACTATATTTTCCGTAATTCCTAATTCATGCATGACAATATTCAACTGGTGATGGTTGTCTCAGTTAACAAATTCTGGGTAATTGATCGCCGACGAGCATATCTACAATTCTTTCCGTCCCAAATATAGTTTCCATAAAAACTACTCCAGGGGTCGAATCAATTACTTCACCAATAATGCAGGCATTCTCTCCAGCAGGATGGGCTTGCATGGCAGTTAGAACTGCTTCTGCTTTTGACTGGGGTACTATGACCACCAACTTTCCTTCATTTGCCAAGTACAAAGGATCTAGTCCTAGCAATTCGCAAACTCCTTTAACCTCCTCCCGCACAGGCAAAGAAGATTCTTGAAGTTTTATTCCTACCTCAGAACTAAGAGCAAATTCATTGAGTACTGTTGCTACTCCTCCTCTGGTAGCATCTCGCATCGCTCTAATTTCGGGACAAATAGCAAGTATAGTTTCGATTAAGCTATTGAGTGGCTGGCAATCACTAGCTATCGTGGTATCTAATGCTAGTTCACCACGGGCGATGGTAATTGCTGCACCATGATCCCCAAGATAACCATTAAACAAGACAGTATCTCCGGGCTGGAGATTATGGGCTGAAATCTTAATACCCTCTCTAATAATTCCTACTCCAGTGGTATTGATAAACAGTTTATCGGCAGAACCTCGGTTAACCACCTTCGTGTCCCCCGTGACAATTTGTACCCCAGCAGCATCTGCCGCAGCTTTCATACTTTGAGCTATTTGACGCAGGGTTTTGACAGACAGTCCTTCTTCAATAATCATGGCGCAAGATAGATAAAGAGGTTTAGCTCCACTAACTGCTAAGTCGTTAACTGTACCATTGACTGCTAAGTTGCCGATATTACCACCAGGAAAGAAAATGGGATCGATAACGTAAGAGTCGGTAGTGAAAGCTAGGCGATCGCCCAGAGCCATTAAGCTATCTAAACTGATTCTGGCTTGGTCTTCTAATTGTGCCAGCATGGGGTTATCAAAACTCCCCACAAAAATATCGTCAATCAAATCACGCATTGCTTTACCACCGCTACCATGAGCTAAGGTAATGTGGCTATCTCTCACTTTGCTATGACGGCGACGGACTTGTTCGACTTTCGCAAATAGAGGATGTTGAGGAGAATTAGCAGAAGAGAGATTCATCTTAAATTTGCTGTTAGTAATTAATTTTTAACTTCGATCAGATCTTGATCAGCTGGTTCGCAAAAAGTTAGGCAAACTCCAGCAGGATCGAGAACTACAAATTCTTTCATTCCCCAAGGTTTAGTCTCTAACTTGCCCTGGGGATGAATCATCTTTCCTCCTTTAGCTTGAAATTCAGCGTAAAGTTGCTCGATCTGATTGACGTTGATACGCAAGCTAGTTCCTTCGGCTAAATGTTTATCTTCATTTTTGAGTAGAAATATTTGGGCGGAGTCCCGTTTGACAATTGCCATGTAGATAGGATTGCCTTCTTGATGAATGCGTTTAAAACCCAGTTGTTGCTCGTAGAAAATGACTGTTTTTTCTAGATCGTCTCCACCTGGAATAAGTGGATTAATACTGTTTAAGAAAGTTGGTTGGTTCATTACACTAGCTTAAACTCCTGCAAGCTTTGGCGACTGAGATTTGCCTGATGTAAATTGGCTCGTTTTAAATTTGCCCCTGTTAAACTAGCACTACTTAAATTAGCTTCAACCAAAATCGCTTCATCGAGGTTAGCTTGAGAGAGGTTAGCCCCAACTAGATTCGCTCCTGTTAAGTTGGCTCCACTCAAATCTGCTCCCACTAAACTAACACTACTTAAGTTAGCATTCCGCAGATTGGCTTCCGTGAGGATAGCATTCAAGAAGGCACCGCTAAAATTAGCTCCTTTTAAAGATGCTTGACTTAGGTTGGCTCCACTTAGATTGGCACCGCTCAGATTACCGCCATTGAGTGTGATTTCCTGTAGGTCGGCATTAGCTAGTTTCGCACCGCCTAAATTGGCACCAATTAAGTCTGCATTACTGAAATTGGCAGCAATTAAATTGGCAGCACTTAGGTTAGCTCCGATTAGGTTTGCTTTGCTTAAGTCTGCACCAGATAAATCTGCACCACTCAAATTGGCGCCAATAAGATTAGCATTGTGTAAGTTGATTTTTTGAAGATTGGCGCGATATAGACAGACTCCATTAAGATTTACGCCAGCAAAATTCCTGACTCCTGCGGTGTATTGTTCTAGTAGCTTGGTTACATCTATCATTACTCTTCTCCTGTAATAGTTTTAACCTCATTGCCTAAACTGTAATCACCTTATCTGGCATAATTGCTCCCTCTAAATCTGCGCCTCTTAGATTGGCGTGAGTCATGCTGGCACCAGTCAAATCCGCCTTTCTTAAATCTGTACCATAAAGATTTGCTCCTCGTAAGTCGGCACCCTGCAAGTTAGCTTCAATCAGATTTGCTCCAGCGAGGATTGCTCCTTGAAGATTGGCATTGGTTAAATTAGCCCTTTGTAACCAAGTACCAGTTAGTATGGCTTCAGTGAGTTGGCTATGGGATAAATTTATGCCTTGAAGATTCGCACCACTGAAATTGACGACAATCGAGATTGCGCCACTCAAATCTGCTTCTCTAAGATCGGCCAAGACTAGAAACGCACCGCTCAGATTGGCGTTTCTAAGTATGGCATGGGATAAATTAGCGCGAATTAAATTGATGCCACTCAGTTTTGCTCCTGCTAAGTTGGCTCCGCTCAGCTCGGCATTACTGAAATCGCGATCGCCAGCGGCATACCTTGCTAATAAAATATCTACATTCATTTTTTTCTGTTAGTGGTTAGTTGTTAGGGGCTATTAAGCTCTCACAACTTCCTCAAGTTATTGATTTAAAACTGTGAATGTAGATCGATGGTCGGTTATTTGGTAAGTCTGAGGAGTAACTATCTACCTTCAATATATTATCTGTTAACTAATTATGGAACTTTTGCGATACAAAAAGTCAACATGAGTTTACAGCTTATAGCTTATAGCTTGTAGCTAATGGCTTTGCCCTTTTAATAGAAGTAAAAACTAATAAAGACTTAGTACTTTAAAAGTATATAAATGATGAACCAACAACGCCTCAAAGCTTATCTCGATTTAATTCAAGGTCTATTAAGTTGTCCTAGAGGAGAAGAATGGATACTGCTACGACAGAATGACAAATTGGTTAATTCTGAACTAGTAGAGGTAATGGAACAAGTTGCCAGTCATTTAGCAGCAGAAGGAGAAATCAAAGCGGCTAAATATCTTCATAACTGGGCAGGGAAATTACATCATATTTTGACAGAGAGTATGCCTATTCCCAAAAACAATAACGATAAAACCAAAGCCTATGTAGAACTTATCCAAGCCTTGCTAAGTTGTCCCGAAGGTTCGGAAGCGGAAATTTTGGCAGCCCATCAGGAGTTAATTGGTCCAGAACTAGTCAAGGTTATGAAACAAGTCGCTAGTCAGATGGCGGTAGAGGGAGACGAAAAAACAGCTAGTTTTTTAAATAATTTAGCAACAGACTTGAACAGCACTTGGTTGAAAAACCATGAATTTAAACCAACTCTTAAAAAAGAGATTACTCCCGATCCCTGGTTAGATGAAAATTCTTCTCCACAAAATCTACCACTAACAGAAACTACATCAGCAGATTTTGAAGTATCAGCAGCTCAAGAACCCACATTATCATCTCCCCAACTTCAGGTTGAGAGCGATCAACAGCTTACACAACTGCTAAAAGCGATCGCTGATTCTTTAGTTCGCTTAGAAACAATTTTGACTTCTCAGCATCAACCACCCAATCCCTTATGGTATATGGATGTTCTCGAAAAAGCTGAAGCTGCAAACTGGATCTTGACTACTGAGGAAGTAGAACAATTAATCGGTATTAAACCCCAATGTCATCATGATGAGACTTCGTATCATCGAGGTAGTTGGATATTTATTAAAGCGGGAAAAATTGGTTCACAGATAGGTTGGCAAGTTAAAAAACAAACTGGCTCTGTTAGTTAACGTGAGTGCGATCCAATCAACGCCTGCAACACGCGCGAGCTTGCGAGTCGAAGTGCTTGCGTTTGTTATGCATATTCTGGCATTGCACTTTGATATTCAGATTTTGCATTTTTACTCAAATATGGCTGAATGCCCTCAAAAAGTTGATAAAGCCCCTTCCCATATTTGGCTTTAAAAGCTTCGCTTGTAATAACGAGTTCAAGCTCGTTTGCAACGGTTAATTCAGCTAAGGCTCTGACCTGAGTTTCTTCTAGCGGAAAGATTTCACTTGTAAACCGGTTTCTATATTTTCCAGAGCCTTTTATAAGCTCCCCATATGTATACTCTCGGTCGCATGCACAATATAAGTAAACTAATTCTTCTACCTCTTCACCTAATAATTCCGAAATTTCCGACCTACGATCAAGGGACACCATAGTTTCATCAAATCCAGCAGTCCCATATGCAGCATGAAATAAACCTGCATCGCATAGAATTTCAGAGCATCCCCACTTTTTTAGCAATGAATATGTACCCTCTAAATGGCTAGTAAGACTGCCATTTAAGTGTTCAAAATCTCCAGCACCGAGATCGCTTAAATATTTGAATTTTGAAAACATCTAAAAATCTCCTTGCATAACGGTTTGGGCTTCAGCGGACGACGATAATGTTTGTCTTATATCAATAGTGTATATTTCCGTTCCGTTGCAAGCGCTTGTTAGCCATTTTCGGAGAATGAGCGTATTTGTTCTTCTGAGCGAGGCCATATATAGGCTGAGCACTGTTTATGCCAACCTAGTTTTTCATAAAAGCTGCCTTTCCCTGGTGCGGCTGTCAACATCGTAGTGAGAAAAGGCTTGAGGTCGTTTTCAAGTTCACCAAGGATTTTAGAGCCAATCCCATTCCCTTGATATTTGGGCAACACGGCCAAATCAACTATCCATCCATAGTAATATCCATCGTCAACTGTTCTACCTACACCAACCAATTCATCACTGATATAAGCAAAGCGTTTAAAGGAGCTTCTTTCGAATGAGAGTTTAACTTGTTCCGAAAGCCTTTCTCCCCATCCGACAGCTTTGAATATATCGGACACTTCCTTCCATTTTATATTTTCAATTGAAGTTGTATACCTGACATTCATTTCACTACTTTTTGATAGCTAACGTAATCCATCATGGACGCGAGAGATATGTTTGAAGCATCTCTCGTGAGCGTGCTTCGAGCGTTCCTTGCATGGGATAGTTAGAAAACTGACCCGAACTGGCAGAAATTGAATGCTAGAGGCGATCGCCCCAAGCCAGACAAAAAATAGCAGTAACGCCAATAGAGTGTCATAAGTGCTCACCGGGAATTTATTTTTCAAATTGTTTTTCCATGGGTATTGAGCTATCTGCTAAAGGCTCTGAGCCCATATAACCACGGTGACGATAAAATACTTCTGCATTAGGGCTAGCATTTAGAAGTACAGAAGAGAATCCACTATCTTGGATAAATTTCTCAGCATGTGACAGAAGAGAAGAACCAATTCCCGCTTTCCATGCTGTTGGGCGAACATATAAAGCTTCAATTGTCTCAGCGTTGACCTCCACCCAACCTACAAGATTTGATTGAGATTCCGCGACCCAAACAATGTGATTAGCGATTGCAGTTTCTGTTCGATCAGGCCCAGCAGAATTAGCCCATCGCTCAACTTTGCTCACTTCTGAGAACACTCCTATCAGAGCCAAAATTGCCTCTCTTCGAATTTCAAGTAGCGTATCAGCATCATGAAAATACGCAGGGCGAATGATATGTGTGCCTACCATATAAGTTGAGATAGCAAGCGTGAACGAATGAGACTCAAATCGGTTTGAGTCGCAGATAAACGTTGCTGTAAGGTCTCACCCAGCTGTGCTCTTCGACTCAGATAAGCATCGACAGCATTCATATGCCGAAGGTAATAGCCAATCGTGTTGTAAACATCGGATAAAGATAGCGTATCGTAGCGATTCACAATGGATTCAGGGGAGGCTCCATCTTGGAATGCCCTGATTACAATTTCCAGCAAGACTCTTGAATTGCCAACTCGAACTGCTCCAGTTTCATCCTCGTGAAGAGGAGGTGCCTCACGCTCTAAAACAAGACTCATCAGTTAAATCCTATTTATCTTTTACATAGTGATCGTAACTTAAATCCAGAGTCTTATCATCATTTCAAGAAGCTTAAAGTGGACCTAAGCGGCGGCCAGTTATTTTTGCATCAACACCTAGTTTACGGCGAATGGTTATTCCCTCATACAAGTGGTTAGTGGTTATTAGTTAGTTGTTAGTGGCTATTAAGCTTTCACAACTTCCTCAAATTATTTTTCTAGAACTAAGAATATAGATCGATAGTCGTGGGCAGAGATTAGATCCGTCTGAAAGGTAACTATCTACTTTCAAAATATTCTCTGTGAGCAAACTATGGAACTTTTACAATATAAAAAGTCAACAAATCCACCTTCTACAGAGAAACAGCAACAGCCAACGAAGAAAAAGCTTACTTCCTGGTTAATTGCTATTTTGGCGATCGCTTCTTTAGGAGGAGGAATAGTTTATTGGTATATTTCTCAAACGCCAACACAAACTATTGAGCCAGAACCAATTACCAAGATTGCTCCTATAGCGGTGACTGCTTTGGGTAGATTAGAACCAGAGGGAGAAGTGATTAAACTTTCGGTAGCTAATGCTCAAGATAGTCGTGTCAATGAATTGTTGGTTGATGAAGGCGATCACGTTATGGCTAAACAGTTAATTGCGACCCTGCAAGGTTTGGATCAAAAACAAGCAGAACTTGCTGAAGCAAAACTGAATGTAGAAGTTTATCGCGCAAAACTAGAGCAAATTAAGGCGGGTGAAGCAAAAAGCGCGGAAATTGCCGCCCAAAAAGCTAATATTGCCCGTTTAAAAGCTCAATTACGTAATGAAAGTCTAGAAAGAGCAGCGGAAATAGCTGACGCTCAAGCAGAGTTGAAAAACGCCGAGATTAACCATAGTCGTTACCAAACACTTTATCAAGATGGAGCAGTTAGTAGATCGGCTTTAGATGATCACCAAGAATTATTTGACAGGTCGCAAGCCAGATTGAATCAGGCAAGAGCAAGGCTAGATAACACTAGCTCAACTTTACAGGAACAGATCGCCCAAGAAAAGGCAATGCTGAATAAACTAAGAGAAGTTCGCCCTGTAGATTTAGCGGAAGCTCAAGCCGAAGTCGATTACGCGATCGCTCAAGTACAACGGATCGAATCCGAACTAGAAGACTACTATGTGCGCGTACCGATAGACGGTCAAATTCTCAAGATCAACACCCTAGTTGGGGAACAGGTTGATACCAGTCAAGGTATTGTCGAACTGGGCAGAACAAACCAAATGTATGCGATCGCGGAAGTTTATGAAACCGATGTTGGCAAAGTAAGAGTAGGACAGAGGGCAACTGTAATCAGCGAACACGGTGGCTTTGAAGGAAAATTACAAGGAATAATAGACCATATCGGCTTACAAATCAAAAAACAAGACGTACTGGAATCCGATCCTGCTGCGGATAAAGATGCTCGTGTGGTTGAAGTTAAAGTGCGTCTAGACCCTGAAGATAGCGATAAAGTTGCAGGATTAACTAATTTACAAATCAGAGTAAAGATTGATTTGGATAGTGGTCAATAACCAATGACTATTAAAACTCTACTAAAAAAATTCAATAAAGAACCTCCTTTAGGTTGGGTACAACTACGCCATCAAAAAGTTCGCCTGTTGGTAGCTCTCATAGCTATTGCTTCTGCCGATATTATGATTTTCACCATGCAGGGGTTTAGGATGAGTATGTTTGGTGGCGCGACCAATCTTCACAAGCAACTTCGTGGAGACTTATTTCTAGTCAGTAACCGCACCGAATATCTTGGTGATGGTCAAACCTTTGATCGCCGTCATTTATATCAAGCCGAAGCGATAGATGGAGTGACATCTGCTGACCCATTATACTTTTCTTTTGGCAACTGGATTAATCCTTGGAACCAGAAAATAAGCAGTATCGGCGTAATTGCTTTCGACCCCGTTCGTCCAGTAATCGATTTGCCAGAAATAGACGAACAGCTAGAACAAATCAAACTGCCCAATACAATCTTATTTGATAGTCTATCTCTTCCCAAATTGGGTTCTGTACCCGAATCAGTTAATCAGGGAAAAACCGTTACTACTGAAATATCGGAACATAGAGTTAGTGTTGGCGGCATTTTTACTATGGGCAGCACGATTTTTATCGACGGACACATTGTCACCAGCGATTGGAATTACCTGCGTTTATTTGGTGCGGATAGCATCGATAATCTGAGCGTTGGCATCCTTACTCTTCAACCTAGTGTAGATTTAGCAACGGTAAAGAGTAAAGTCCAGGCATATTTACCCCAGGATGTGGAAGTAATGACCCATCAAGAATTTATCAAATCTGAGGAAGACTATTGGGCTGAAGTACCTGGTGGCATACTTTTCAACTTTGGCGTTGCGATGGGATTTTTTACTGGGGTGGTGATTGTATATGAAGTATTACATGCCGATGTTAACGATCATCTGGCAGAATATGCCACTCTCAAAGCGATGGGCTACTCAGATAAAAACCTGCTAATGGTTGTTTTTCAGGAAGGAATTATCCTCGGCGTATTAGGCTTTATTCCTGGATTTATCGGTTCGGCTGGTATATATGCTCTACTGGGATATTTAACTAGAATCCCTTTGCCCATGCGATTTGGTGTTGTTTCACAAGTATTTGTTATTACTGTTTTAATGTGCTTGATTTCAGCAGCGATCGCTATGCAGAAACTCCAATCTGCCGATCCAGCCGATGTATTTTAATTGGTTTTTAATCACTAAGTTTTTTAGTCCGTACTAACCATTAACTACTATCCGCTAACCAATGACTATTAAAACTCTACTAAAAAGATTCACCAAAGAACCCCCTTTGGGTTGGGCGCAACTCAGCCATCAAAAAGTTCGCATGATTGTTGCCTTGTCAGGAATTGCCTTTGCCGATATTTTAATTTTTATGCAGCTTGGGTTTCATACCAGTCTATTTGGCGGTATTACTCGCATTCACGAACATTTAAATGGAGATTTATTATTAGTGAGTGCTAGGGCTAAAACCCTCATTGATGGTCAAAATTTTTCCCATCGTCATCTGTATCAAGCTGCTGCTGTAGATGGAATTGCTGCGGCTAATCCTTTTTATTATTCTAATGCTGGCTGGATTAATCCTTGGGAAAAAAAAGTAACCAGCGTAGCGATTTTGGCTTTCGATCCCGCACATCCTGTCTTAGACTTACCCGAAGTCAACCAACAGCTAGAAAAAATTAAACTGCCGGATAAAGTTCTGGTTGATCGCCTAGCCCGACCAGATTTGGGACCAATTGCAGCAACTTTTGAGCAAGGAAAACCAATTAAGACGGAGATATCAGAACGCAGAATTAGCGTTGGGGGAATGTTTACTTTGGGTAGTACCCTCTGGGTTGAAGGATATTTGATCACCAGTGATTGGAATTATCTGCGTTTGTATGGTAAAGATAGTATCGACAATGTAACAGTTGGCGTACTCAAAGTTGATACTGGTGCAGAGGTAGAGACAGTCAAGCAAAAAGTCAGAGCCACCTTGCCTAGTGACGTTGCTGTAATGACTCATCAAGAGTTTATTACAGCAGAAAAAGACTTTTGGGCTGAAAATCACCCCGCAGGCACAATCTTTAACTTTGGCGTAGCAATGGGTTTTGTGGTTGGGGTAGTAATTGTCTATCAGGTTTTATTTGCCGACGTAAACGATCATTTAGCCGAATACGCCACTCTCAAAGCGATGGGTTATCCTGATAAAAGTCTACTGGCGGTAGTTTTTCAAGAAGCAATTATTTTAGCCGTACTGGGTTTTATTCCTGGTTTTGGAGTTTCGATTGGGATGTATGGCTTACTGGAAACCTTAACCAAGATGCCCTTGGCAATGCAATCTGATGTCGCTTTGAGAGTATTTTTCTTAACAGTTACTATGTGTCTTGCTTCTGGTGCGATCGCGATTCGCAAACTCCAATCTGCCGATCCTGCTGAAGTGTTTTAGAGTTTGGCTAATATTTAAGCATTCGACTGTAAATAGGGATAAAACAAGATGAAACAGTGGTATGAAGAATTATTTGAAAACTATGGCATGAAATATGATCGCGAGAGTTTTGTCCAAGGAACAATCGGAGAATGTGATTTTATCGAACAAGAAATCAACTATGACAAAACTACGCGAATTTTAGATATTGGATGTGGAACTGGAAGACATTCTATTGAGTTAGCAAAAAGAGGATATACCGTTATAGGAATCGATCTATCAGAATCTCAATTAAACAGAGCCAAAGAAAAGGCATCCGCACAGAATTTATCAATTAATTTTGAACTACAAGACGCGAGAAAACTAACTTTGTCGAATGAATTCGATTTAGTAATTATGCTTTGTGAGGGAGGTTTTTCCTTAATGGAAACCGATGAGATGAATTTTCAAATTCTTCGCAATGCAAGCAACGCTTTAAAATCAAAAGGAAAATTAATATTTACCACCTTAAATGGCTTATTTCCCTTATTCCATTCGGTGAAAGAATTTTTCGCTTCAGCAACGAAAGAAGGAAATGCCACTTATAGTAATAATTCATTTGATTTAATGACATTTCGCGATCGTCATACTATCCGGATTGAGGACGATCTTGGTAACACAAAAGAACTGGAATGCAACGAAAGATATTATGTTCCATCGGAAATAACTTGGCTTTTAACAACACTCAATTTCAAAGTTATTGATATATTTGCAGCAAAACTTGGTGCGTTTAGTCGTCAGGATCGATTAACAACTGAAGATTATGAGATGTTGGTAATAGCGGAAAAATAATAATTACAAGTTAGATGGCTATTCTCGATTATTACTGATTGTTCTACAACGCCTAATTATACTACTATGCTTTACCCATAAGTATTGAAAGATTGGTGAAAACAGGTATTGTAGCTAGAGAAATACGAGGGGAAATTAGCTAATGCGATCGCTCTCTGGAGAAAGATATCCCGATCTTATAGACCATCTAATATCGGCAGAGTTGGAAGCTAATTTAAACAGGAAGGTTACGAAATTTTAGACGTTTGCGATCGCACCTTGAGAGTAAGTGCTACTAATTTCGCCGAGATCGATCTCGAACAGATTTGCCATTGGTTAAAAAATAATCTCCCCTAGGAACAAGGACGAACCATACACCAGTTAGTAAACCGATGCTCTCCACTACCCACTGTTGACTCATCCGCTACTTTAAAACCAAGTCACTGATAAAATCTGACGTTAGCTGCTCTTTGAGTCATTAAAATGGCAGGGAAGCCAGAATGATCGACTACCGATTCAAGCTGATTCTTTAGAATCTTAGTACCAATTCCAGTTCCTCTAAGTTCTTTGGCTACCACCATATTATTGAGATACCAAGCTTGGCGATCGCCCAATACTTCTTCTTTAGTTTTGTCGAACGCGTTCGTCACTTTTGATAAGCGTCGATAAGTCTCCCTGCCAAGTTTGAAGGGGGCTACTAACCATCCAGATCTAATTTTATCGATCAGATTAATATGGTTGCATTTTGGAGGATGCCAAAAAGCCATTGCTTTAATCTGTCTAACTCCTCGCGGGCGATCGGCTTCAACCAGGGCAAAACTCTTACCAATGTTTCGCGGTGGTGTCAGATTGAGTTTGAGGTTAGCTTTCAACCCCCATTTGAGCTATTTTAACCTAGTGCTTTGATCGGCAAGAATATAGACATGAGCGGGATTATCATAAAAAGCCTCGACTAAAAGATCGGCTGCGCGATCAAAGTCTTTTGGCGTTAGCTGTACCGTATTTAGTTCTATGTCGGTATTTTTCATCTTCAATCTGTAATAAACTTCACGGTTTGGAGAAATATCGTACTTTTTTTGACAAGAAAGAGTATTTTGAAAGAGAAAAGCTTGAATTTACTCCTTTCATTGTGAACATAGATAGGCATTTTGAAGAAAAATCACTGTACCAAGCGATCTGGCAAAGGCTTGAGGTTATAAACCCTCCAAAAAAAAGCATCGGCTGCGTGTTGATCGCCTGGAAAGTTCACTGCACTCTTTATGCGGTCGCTTTCAATCTCGTACAACAAAGCCCAGGTTTGATCTATATTTTCTCCATCGGTTAAATTACTCCAACCGCGATGAACATCCACCACATAGTTATCGTTACCACCCAGAAATAATACTTCGGCTTGGAATTTGGCTTGATTAAGCTGTTCAAAAAAAGCAAATACTTCATCAGCACCTTGTTTGGTTCCCGCTAGTGGATGATGACCAGGAATTGTCCAGGTAATATTAGGAGCAAAGATTTCATTCCGGATTGATTCAATATCTGAAGCACCGTAAGCTTCATAATAGCGTTGGACAACTGCTACATTAGGATGTTCTGGTGTAGAAGCTTCAGTTTTAGAGGATTTTCCTAAAAGAGCTAAACTAGCCAAACTTCCAATTCCTCCCAAGGCAAGATGACGACGGGATAAAACTTTTGATTTCATCATTATTTAGTCAGATATCCTCCTGTAGCATCTATGTCTGTACCAACAACAGCAATCGGTTCGGCAGATGCTAGCCACATTACTCCTCTGGCAATTTCTTCTGGAGCAACAATTCTTTTAATCGGAAAATCTTGAGCTACAGTTTCAAAGTCTGTATTCCAAGCTTTTAAAGCCCTTCTCAGCATCGGCGTATCTACAGCACCAGGAGAGATTGAATTGACCCGAATATTTTTGTCTGCATATTCTAAAGCAGCAACCTTAGTCAAAGATAGAGTAGCGTGTTTGCTGGCGTTGTAAGGAGAGATAGTAGCAAAACCAACATGAGCCGAAACAGAAGCGTTATTAATAATTGCCCCTCCTCCAGAATTTACCATGACTGGTAGTTCGTACTTCATGGAAAGAAAGACACCTCTGGCATTGGTATTCAACTTTTACCGCAATTTTTGATGGTATTCTCATGTCTCAAATATAGTCAAAGATTACAATTCATCAATCGCGCTAAAAAATAATTAGTCATTTTAGAACCATAGGGAGAATTCCACCAAAGACCAGGTAGACTTCCTTTGGCTGCGTCTTCAGAGTAGTTTAAATCGCTACATTTAAGCCATTGTCCACTTTGGCGCCATCCTAAGCGATCGCCCCATTTTTCAATCAGTTGAGTATTTTGTTCAATAGTGGTTTGCTCATTGCCACCCACATCTTGATACATTTTTACCTGAAGGCTAAAGCCAAAACGATTGTCACTATAAGTAAGCCACAGACGGTCAATTACCTGCAATTCGCTGCAATCAATGTGTTCAATTTCACTAGGACGCAGATTCTCTATTTCTGCCTGACCGGCGATCGCCAAGATTAGTCGTACAGTTTCTTTGTCCGCTTCTAACCATTTACCTTCTTTTAAAAGATTTTGCAGGGTTTCATATCGATAGATATTACTAACCCTCAACAGTTTTTCTTCAAGACTACTAATTCTTTTTTTTAGTTGCTCTATTTCACTACGGTCAGATTCACTACGGTCAGAAGATTGAGTCTTTGTTGGAGACATAGAGAAAACCTAGCCTACTTTGAATATCGAATAGTAATCAGGCTAATAAAATTTTCTAGAAACTGTCTTGTCTAATCTTGCTCAATTTAGTCTAATCTTGCTTTAGTCTCACCTATTTGAGAAAGGCTATAATTACTCACGAGCAATCAAATAAACTTATCCTAATGTTACTTGGTACGGCTATCTAATGGATCGTAAGAGAAAAAAGTTAAGTCGAGAAACTACGATGACAATGTCTTATTAGTAGCCATAAAAAGACTTGTAAAAGTTAAAAAAACGGGAAAGAAATACTTGCTCTATGAACGTAGTATATATTGTATGCTTTCAAAGCTTATGCAATTATGAAAGCATCAAAAATAATTAAATTTTTTTTAAAAAAGCTCTTTTTCATAGATTTGAATACTATTGAAATTGGTCATATCGATCTTGTTTATGATCGAACTTACCTTGAAACTTTATCAGAAGAATTACGTCAGAACTATTGTAAAAAGATCGATGAGTTGATGCCTCTTGGTTCTAAGTATTTACTAACTATCAAAGAGTCAAACTCCTGCTCTAGTGAATTGAGACGATTTAATATCACTCCTGAAGATGTAAAAAACTATTATGGCGATCTTTATGAAATTCATCACATTGAATTACTAAAACACCAGATGAAAGAATACTGTTTTTTCTTGACCAAAGCTGCCACCAAAAAATTAGACTTTTCCAGATCTATTGTAAGTAGATTAACGTATTTAAGTGTCTCAGGAACAACCATATGAAAAGTACAGAATTATTGCAACAATATGCTGCTGGTAGACGTGACTTCATCAATATAAATTGTCGCGATCGCGATCTGAGCTGGGAAGATTTGCGAGGAATCGATCTGAGTCATGCAGATCTTAGTATTTCGGTTCTAGAAGGTGTTGACCTAACAGCTGCGATCCTGATAGAAACTGATCTATCTCGTACTGATTTAAGCGCAGCCAATTTTTACCAAGCTAATTTGTGTTTTGCAGACTTAAGAGGTGCAGATTTACGAGGTGCTGAACTAACTAATGCTAACTTGCTGGGTGCAGATTTAAGGGGTGCCAGTCTAGCTGGAGCAGATTTAAGTGGTGCCGTTATTCCCAATGGAAATATAATGCCTGAACGAACGATTATTCGAGGCAGGAAGACAATAACTTCTTATTAAATTTATAAAAAAGCGATCGTATTACATTCAAACAAATTTAAAAATCAACAAAATGTTTACAGCAAATTATTAAATGAATCATTAGTGTGATGTTAGAGCCAATTACCAACCAAAATGTAAGAAGCCCAAAAATAAGGACGTTGCCAATCCTGGCTTTGTTCTTTCCAAAGTTCTAATTGAGCGCGGCGCAGGGCTTCAGCCTTACTAATTTGATTATTTGCTAACTGGCGATAAAATTCGCCCATCAGTCTAGCGGTGGAAAGGTCATCCACTGCCCAAAGGGTTGCCAAAGTACTTCTCGCTCCCGCCCGTACCGCAATTCCCGCTAATCCTAGAGCAGCTCTTTCGTCTCCGACAGCGGTTTCGCAGGCACTCAACACTAGTAACTCAATACTGTTACGTTGAGGATTATTGAGCTGAAGTAGATCGTCAAGATCGCTAATTTTAAGTAATTGGTTCCAGGTCAAGATAAACGTTTCTTCTAACTGAGAGCTAAACTGACCGTGAGTTGCCAAATGAATTACGGAAAAGTCTTCTCGATCAATGCGATCGCGTAAATTATCGCTGGTAAAAGAGCGATCTAATAGTTGTTCTCCTTTAGCCACCTGAGATTGTATTTGTTTTAACTCTAAACTAACGTTATTAAGACGAGAAAACTCTTTTCCTCCTACTTGCCGTTCTTCTTCCAAGCCACCAATTAGAGCGTTCAAGGGATTGCCAGCCAAAGGCTTAGGGTCTAATAGCTGTAACCCAGGAGCAACGGCGATCGCATATTTTTCGAGCAAATACTGTTGATTTTGGGAATCGTAAAGCACCCCCATCGGAATATTACGTAAAGCACCATCAAGAACAAAGACCAAAGTTTTCACTTGACTTGTTTCCAACTCAGTAGCCACCGGCTCAATTAACCAACTATATAGCTCCTGAGATAGTTTTTTAACATCGCTGGTACGGTCGGGTTCATTAAGATACTGCTGTAGTTGAGCTAATACTTCTTTGACTTCAGCTTGAGGGCGATCGCTGTGATAGTGTTGTAGTCTTTTTTGTCCTGGTAATTTGAAAATAACTTCAAACCGTTCAGGCAGAATAATCGGGTAAAAAACTGCTGTGGTAGGATCTGATTCGACGATGCGATCGAGTTGTTCTGGCTCTGCATTTAAACAAGCCGAACGAAAGAAATTTTCTAGTTGAGCTAGTTGTAGAGATTCGATCGCCTGACGAGCTTGGCGCAGATTTTGCTGACTAAGTTCTTGTTGACTATCGTGCTGAAGCAGTAATCCTACTAACTGCCGATAAACTGGTTCGACTTGTTCCCGAAAAGAAAACTGAATGTCGGTATTGATTGCTGCCAAGTCACGTCTTAATAGTTGTAGGTCATTTACAGCTTCCGTATAAGCACTAATTGCCTGTTGTCTTTTTTGTTCATTTGCCAATAATCGACCTAACTGCCACTCCCACTTGTAGCTAAGATCGGGAGCATTCATCTTTTGGGCGATCGCCAGAGCCGAGTTAGTTAGTTTTTGAGCAAGTTGTAACTTGTCAGTTTGTTCGTAAAATTGTCCTAGGGTACCGATAGCAAAAGATTCTGAGCGGGGATCTTCTAAACTTTGCGCTTGGGCGATCGCTTTATTCAAGGTTGTGGTAATGAGTGATTCATAATTACTAGTAGAGGGGATTTTCATTAAACTGCGAGCAAAATTGATATTTGCATAAATGGTTTGTCTACTAGCGGGTAATTTCTCCAGAGCTTGACTAATGGGAAATATAAAATTTTGAGCTGTAAAATTGGGATTAGGCTTTTGTTGAACTAATAGCTCACTGTCAATTAACAATCTAAATTGATTTAACTGAGCTTGAATTCGATTGAGGGGAAAACTAGCAGTTACAATTACTTGTTGATAGTGTTTTTCAGCCTGCTGCTGGTAATTATTTGCTTGCTCAAGATCGTTTAAACTCCTCGCTTGACTGGCTAATGCTTGTTTAGTGTTACCTAAGTTGAGTAAAACGGGGCTGATTTCAGAATCAAGGTTTAGTTTTTGAGCTAATGCCAAACTTTTGCTGAGAATTTCTGATGAACGCTCTAAATTTCCTTGCTGACGGAATAGACTACCCAAACTGTTTAAACTATTGACTTGAATTAGAGACGGTGGCTGATCTTCAAGCTGTTGGACTAATCCATCTAAGATTTTAGTAGTACGACGAAAAAAGCCTAAGGTTTGCCATGCTTGAGCCTGATTAATTTTACTGATAAATATTCCTTGAGTATCTCCAGAGCGAGTATAGAACAACTCGGCTTTTTCTGCTGTCTCTATAGCAGCTTTCGCTTGTCCCCTAGCTAATTGCCAACGTCCCTGACGATTTAATACTTGAGCGCGGACGCGATCTAGAAAAGATTGGTTTTGGGCTTTAGTTTCTATACTTTTAGGTAATGTATCGAGGATAGATAAGCTTTTGGTAATTGCTTTCTCAGCTTGTTGCCACTCTCCTAACTGCTCGTAAGCTAGGGATAGCAGACTAAAAGTTCGTGCTTGTTGTATCCGTTCTCCCGATCTTTGGTAGATTTGCAATGCTTGTTGTAAGGCTTCGGTAGCTGCAACAAACTGCCCACGATCATAATATTCTTTACTTTCTTCAATTAGAACTAGAGCCGATTCTGAAGTTTGTGCTTGTATCTTAGAATGACTGTGAATACCAAGACTAATAGTCAAAGCCCATAGCCCAATAATAAGCGATCGCTGAACAGTTCTAAAAAGCGATTGGCGAAGCCAATGTGCAGAGATCAATCGCACTTTCCATTTTTGCCTTATTTTTTTCAAGGAAGCAAACAACATGAGGCTTTGTATCTATTCTTAGAAACAATTTAGTTCGCCAGAATAGCTGTAAATTTATTTCAAAATCTTTTCATGTTCTCAGTCTGAGTTTCTCACAAATTTGATAATTTAAGGTCAATTGTTTTCGATTTGACCTTAAATGCTGATGTTAATCGGCGATCTCAATTATTCCCAGCTAAGATTATAAAATCTTACTATCTTATATTTCGAGATGAAATTACTTAAGTTTTCATCCAAATGCAACTTGATCCTATATTTGTATTAATAGCGATTGGCTCTGCCAGTGCGCTCCGCGCAATCGCTTAAGAGTAATTTAAAAAGATAGTTTTCTAAATTTATGTCCGTTAGACTCCACAACCACAAAAGCTTTTGATAAATCTTGTTCAGAATAAGTTTCTAATACCCGTATCAGTTCTTGGTGGACTTCATTTAAAGTATTAGGCAACATCCGAAGATAAATTACTCCAGCACCCATTAGTCTGACAAAAACTAAATTTCCATAATCTCTATCTCGCGTAATTATAATTAGGTTTTGTTCTTGAGCTATTTTGAGTATTTCTTCGTCACTAGCTTGTGAAAGACTAATTTCCGTAACATGAATCAAATCATATCCAGAACTAATCAAAAATTTAGCCGTGATAGCATATACATCTTGATCGAATAAAAATTTCACGGTTATGCAAATACGAGATTGATATCTTCAGCCGCTATCAAGGCAATGGCATATTCTAAACAGGCTTTAATATCTGAGATTTCTAGCTCGGGATAATACTCTTGAATAATATTATTGAAAGATAACCCCTCATTAAGAAGTTCTAAAACACTTTGCACCGTTACGCGCGTACCTGCTATACAAGGTTTACCAAAATGAATTTGAGGATTAACGGCAATTCTGTCCATGAAGAAATAATGTGATGTCTTTGGTTAGTTTAATTCAATTCTAAGTCATAGTTATTCTAGTGTTGGGTTGGCGATTACCCGTCGGATACGCTTCGCGCTAGCATTAATAACTGTAAGTTTTAAAAATTTTAACGAAAATATGACACTTTATAAATTACTGATAACTATAGGTTATATAGTGTGAGATTTTAGGAACAGGTATAAATACTAATAAGAATCTTAAAAAAATGGTACAAGAATCAACCGTTATCGTTACAGGCGCATCTTCTGGAGTCGGTTTATATGCAGCCAAAGCTTTAGCTAATCGAGGATGGCATGTAGTAATGGCTTGTCGCAACCTGCCCAAAACTGAAAAAGCGGCAGAGCGAGTTAGTATACCAAAAGATCAATATAGTATTATTCATCTCGATTTAGCCTCTTTAGATAGCGTACGTCAGTTTGTCCAAGATTTCCGCGCCACAGGGAAATCTCTCGATGCGCTGGTATGTAACGCTGCCGTCTATTTGCCGCTAGAAAAAGAGCCACAACGGAGCCAAGATGGCTATGAGTTGAGTGTTGCTACTAACCACCTAGGTCACTTTCTTTTATGCAATCTCATGTTGGAAGATTTAAGGAAGTCTCAAGCACCAGAAAAAAGACTGGTTATTTTAGGGACAGTTACCGCTAACCCGAAAGAATTAGGAGGTAAAATCCCTATTCCCGCACCACCAGACTTAGGCGACTTAAAAGGTCTGGAAGAAGGTTTTAAAGCCCCGATTACGATGATTGACGGTAAGACGTTTAAATCAGGAAAAGCTTATAAGGACAGTAAACTCTGCAATATGCTTACCATGCGCGAGCTACACGATCGCTATCATCAGCCTACGGGAATTATTTTTAATGCTCTTTACCCTGGATGTGTTGCCGAGACACAGTTATTCCGCAATCATTTTTCTTTATTTAGGACTATTTTTCCTTGGTTTCAGAAAAATATTACTGGAGGCTATGTAACAGAAGAATTAGCAGGAGAAAGAGTAGCGAAAGTTGTCGCTGACTCAGGATTTAATGAGTCTGGAGTCTACTATAGTTGGGGTAATCGGCAACAAGAAGACCGTGCAGCTTTTAAGCAGGAAATTTCTGATGAGGCTATGGATGCTAACAAAGGTAAACGCCTGTGGGAATTGACTGAAAAGCTAGTAGGACTTACTTAATTTAAGATATTGCCTACTTAAAGCAATCGCTTAATGGATATTTAATTTTATTTATCTTAAGAGCGATCGCTTAGCTTTTTTCGATAATATCCGAATTAAGATTTAATCACCCTAGGATAACGCACGGTACATGGACTACCCCAAGCAACTTGTCGAGCAGGAATACTCTTCATCACGCTACTCCTGGCACCAATAACACTGTTTGAACCAACACTAATTCCTGGCGCAACAAAGCAATCTGTAGCAATCCAAGTGCCATTACCAATTGAGATTGGTGCAGTGATGAGACTAAATGATTTATCTTCAATATTATGGCTACCTGTACAAAGATAAGATTTCTGAGAAATCACACAATGAGAACCGATTTTTATTTGGTCAAGACTATAGAAAACTACATCATCTCCGATCCAGGTATAGTTGCCAATATCCACTTTCCAAGGATAAGTAATGCGAGCAGTTGGTCGGATAACGACATCTTTGCCAATTTTTGCGCCAAATAAACGTAAGATAAAACAGCGAAAATTATTATGATTATGTAAGCTGAGCGGAAATAATAATGCTTGAATTAGCCACCATACCATTACAAACCACTTAGGTTTGCCCAGATTAAAGTTAGATAGATTGTAAGAGCTTAAATCCACTAAAGAATCTTCATCTACATCTATTTCATAATGTTTTTGCTTAAGTAAAATATCTTTTTCTGTCATACTTGTAGACAAAAATTGAAGAACTAAAAATATTTTTATGGGGCTTTAAATATTGGTATATCTTTGTTTTATATAGCGGGTAGGTAAAAATTTATCTTGACTAACTTTTTTTCGTTCTAATTTATTATCGATAACATTAAAGCTAGAATCAATATCTAGAATTTCACAATATTTTTGAGCAATAATTTGAGGAGTAAAGTTTTTTTGCATATAGTTACGACCAGAAATACCCATCCGCGCGGTTAACTCTGGATTGGAAGCTAAAGTTAAAATAAATTTTGCTAAATCCTCGCTGCAATTGTTATTAAAATACGCCCCACATTCAGCATCTGTAATTAATTTACGTAGATAAGAATGAGATTCACAAATAGCGGCGATCGCTTTACCTGCTGCCATAATTCCGTATACTTTACTAGGGACAATTATGCCCTCTAAACCAGGTGCTATACTCACTAAAGCTAAGTCACAAGCAGTCAAAGAATAAGGTAATTTATCTCTATCTTGATACGGCAGAAAAATACTATTCTTTAGGTTAAATTCTAAGACTCTTTGGCGACAAATATCGTGTTTAGCTCCAGCACCAATAAATACAAATTGAACAGGCTGGTTTTTGAGTATTTTCATGGCTCCTAAAACTGTATCTAAATCATGACATAAACCGAAATTACCAGAATATAAAACTGTGAATTTATGGTTTATTCCATACTGACGAGCAAACCAATTTTTTTGTTTTTTTAATGGTTTTATCCATTCTGCATCTGCCCAATTATGAATCACCGAAATTTTTGATGGAACAAACAAATTTTTAGCAATAATTCTTTGTTTCATTGTTTCGCTTAATACCACTACTTTTTTGCTTTTATTCCAAACAATAGTATTAATTTTGTTCCATAATTTAGTCACTAAATTATTTTGAGAAATAACACCCAATTCTACAGCAACCTCAGGATACAAATCATAAACCAAACATATATAATTAATTCCCAAAAAACACTTTGCCAAAAAACCAATGATTGCGAGGAAAGGAGGTGCAGTAGTTAATATAACAAGATCATTTTTATGAGCATTTTTAAATAAATAACAAGCTGATCTAAGAGCAAATACAATCCCATTTAATGTTTTCCCTCGAATTCTCTGAGACCAAAATCGTGATGCTCTAGAACGTTGTATAGCTACATTATTTCTGATTTCTTTAGCTGGTGCTTTTTTTTGTTTATAAGCATATCCTGGTTGTCCTGTAAAGATATTAACTTGGATGTTTTTTTGTCCTAACTGATTTGCTAGTTCTTGAATTAATTGACCAGTAGCAGCATAATCTGGTGGAAAGAATTGAGTAATTATTAATAAATTAAAATTTTTAGCTATTAAATCTTTTGTAGGTCTTTTTTTTTGAAAAGCTTTTACGAAAGTCTTTCTTGTAGTTTTTGACCACAACTTCGATTTGATAGACACTATAATTACACCTAAAAATCAAATAAATATATTGATAAAAATACTGGTTTTATTATTGCTAAAATATTCTATTTTGTTGTGAGTGTAAATACTGATTATATTACTTTGTAAAATATGTAAATTTGTTTTATTAATAGACTTAAAATTTATAGAAGTCGATAAAATATTTGATTATTGTAGATAGATACTAGCAGTTGACAAAAAAGCTGTGACAGTAGTGATATTTTTATCATGCTTTCTAAGTACAGCATATATAGAGATTTGACTTGTTAAAAATCATTCGTCAAACTACTAGCAACTAAGTGATTTCCTGAAGAAGGGAATTAACTTATATTTTTGTTAGTCTCAGACTTAAATCTACGACGTAGACGGGTCAAGCCAAAAATACCAGCCACAATGCCTAAACCAGTA
This sequence comes from Pleurocapsa sp. PCC 7319, assembly GCF_000332195.1. Classification (NCBI taxonomy): domain Bacteria; kingdom Bacillati; phylum Cyanobacteriota; class Cyanophyceae; order Pleurocapsales; family Pleurocapsaceae; genus Pleurocapsa; species Pleurocapsa sp. PCC 7319. The sequence goes on along the minus strand of NZ_KB235922.1, from coordinate 1,764,353 downwards.
GTCGCTGAAAAATCAAAAGGAATGAATACAGGATCTCCAGCATCAGGACTTTGAATAGCAAAATTATCTATCAATAAGCCAGAGCTAATACCAGTACCATCCACATCAACTACCCCGAGACCAACAACATAAGTTCCAGGTTCTAAAACATCTGAATTATAACGAAAATAGCCTCCAGCGTTCTGAAAATCGGTTTGATCGGCATCAATTGGAGTAATTGCTCCTGTACTATCTCCCAATATTTCTATGGTGCGAGTATTTGGAGCTGAGCCTTCAGGATAAAGAGTTAGAAAAGAGAAATCCTGATTACCGAAAATCGGATGAGTGCCGTCATTACTTAAATAATTCCAATCAAAACTAAGTGTAAAGGACTCATCGGCAGTAATTGTTTGAGTAATTGCTGAACCTTCTTTGGGAGTACGAGTACCAGAAATCGTTCCGCCAGTACGGTCAATATTTAAAACATTTGCATCCAAACCCAAGAAGGTTTGCAAATTATTGGGAGCATTATTGCCATTCGCATCAGTTTGGTCTAAACCTGAAAAATTAAAAGTTCTATTGTTACTAACGTCAGGATCGTCGAAGCGCGGATTAGCAGGATTTTGGGCATCAAAACACTCACCAGCAGCAAAAGCAGTATTAGGACAAGAGGTAGTAATCAAAGCTTGATTGTTACCTCCAATAGGATCTATACCTTGAAAAATTCCTTGAATACTGGCATCTCCTGTAGTATTCCAACCAGTATAGTTATTTTCAAAATCAGTATTTTGGAAATCGACCGTAAAAGCATTGGCAGGATTACTAGCTACCAGGTTGGCTAAACCCAAAATACTAACCAGACTAACTGTGGAGGCTAAGTTTTGACGAAACATAGACATATTCATAGATAAGTAAAATATACGACTGAAACATATAGACTTGGAGTTAAACAAAAATCATACTTCTCAAAATAAAAGTGAGTTTTCCAGGAGTTAAATTCAATCTATAATTTAAAATGCCCAAATTCTCCTGGAAATAACTAACTAGAAAAATTAGAAGGCTAAATCATTTTCAGGATCGAAATCATTATTTGGATTAGCATCGAGGTTAGATACTCCTTCCAAGAAAACAACATCTTTAGGTAGCAAACTATTCGCCCCATCAAAATCAATTTGAATCATAGTACCTACTGCACCAAAGTCAGCTACGACAACATGACCATCGGCAATAGGATTGTTACCTGTGTACCCTAGTTCATTATTCAAAATTGAAGTTAAGTCGATTTGGTCTTCTCCTGAAGTAAAGTCGGTAATAATGTCAACCCCATCACTGGTTTCGTTAAAGAAGAAGTTGTCATTACCATCACCACCAGTTAAAGTGTCTTGACCTTTATAACCAGCAATAGTTTCATCTCCAGGTGTACCAAGTATCACCTCAGGACTTGGTGTCCCTTCAATTAGATTAGTAGGATCATCAACTTCAGGGGTCAACAGACCAGCATCAATATCAGTTATGGCATCTCCAGGATTTAAGGTGACAATAGGAGTAAGACCAGTATTTTGCTCGGCATCAGAATCGAATTGATCGTTGTTACCAGTATCCTGGCTAGTTAATCCAGCACTATATTCAGGTGGTAAATTATTGGGATCAAATACAACTTGATATTCAATACCTGGAGTAAGGTCGATAAACTGATATTCACCATTACTATCAGTAACTAGGGTTTCAACAGTATTATCATCGGTTGTTGCGATATTACCATCAGTACCACCACCGATTAAGGTGACAGTGATGTTTTCTATTCCTGACTCAAATCCTCCTTCGATTCCGTTGCGATCAGTGTCATCCCATACTCTTCCACCAATAGTTGCCACATTGGGAATTAGAGGGATGTTGTTATTGATAATAAACGGATCTCCCGTGGCTAGTTCAAATTCAAGATAGTAGGGATTATCGGCAAAATCAAACGAAAATAGTTTTCCTGTTGCCTCATTTTTCGAAGATCCCATTTCAAAGGGGTCTGGTGTCAGTCCAGTTGCATCGATAGCAGGAGTAAGAGGAGGACGATCTGGACTGAAGACATAACCATCAGGAAGGGTAATATCCATCGTGTAAATTCCGGGAGTTCCATCAATAAACCATTGATAAAATCCTGTGGCACTTCCATCTGAAGTGAGATCGATTAACCCTGGTCCTATCACCTCAATCGAAGCACCGGAAATAATTTCTCCAGTATTCTGATCGTAAAAATAGCCCGCAGGGTCGACATCTAGATAATCAGGTATACCATCATTATCGCGATCGCCTGTCAGTCCTTCGGTAACATCAGGTATAGTGTCACCATCAGAATCAGGAGATATTCCTGCATCTAATTCGATAGTTTCGCCTGGCAACAGTGTAATATTTTCAGTTACCCCTGAAACCTTATTGATGACATCGGAATCAAGACTGTCATCATTGCCTTTATCACCGGGACTGAAAACTGTATTTTCGGGACGAGTAAACTCAACAAAATAGGCATCAGAATTAACTAGAAATTCATAATTCCCACCATCAGATGTAGTTGTGGTAGCGATCGGTGTGGTTGGATCGTCTTGTAAGTAGAGCTTGACTTCTACACCATCTACTCCAAATTCATCCTCGTCTTGAATTCCGTCTAAGTCAATATCATTCCAGACCCGTCCTTTAATGTTTCCAGGGATTGCAACTTCCACAAAGTCATTACCTGTATCAGTTTCGTTAGGACTGACGGTTACCCCAATGCTGTTGACGACGTTGTCATCGGGTTGGTCATCGTCACTACCACCTTCATTTTCCGCCAGATTGTTGTAGTCCGCTGGCTGAGTTTGAACCACACTGTAGTCATCAGGAGTCAGATTCTCAAACAGATAATTACCATCCTCATTGGTAGTGGTCGTAATGGGATTACCCTCGCTATCAGTGACTGGTTCTCCATTACTATCGAGAAGACTGAGAGTGACACCAGCAATAGGAGTATCTCCTTGTCCATTGCCAGTAGTATCTTCAGAGACATTACCGTTGATAGCACCCAGTTGAGTTTCCACAAAGTCATTGCCAGTATCAGTTTCGTTAGGACTGACGGTTACCCCAGTGCTATTGACGACGTTGTCATCGGGTTGGTCATCATCACTACCACCTTCATCTTCCGCCAGATTGTTGTAGTCCGCTGGCTGAGTTTGAACCACACTGTAGTCACCAGGAGTTAGATTCTCAAACAGATAATTACCATCCTCATTGGTAGTGGTCGTAATGGGATTCCCCTCACTATCAGTCACTGGGTCGCCATTACTATCGAGCAGACTGATGGTGACACCAGCAATAGGAGTATCTCCTTGTCCATCACCAGTAGTATCTTCAGAGACATTACCGTTGATAGCACCCAGTTGAGTTTCTACAAAATCGTTGTCAGTATCAGTTTCGTTAGGACTGACGGTCACCCCAATGCTATTGACGACGTTGTCATCGGGTTGGTCATCATCACTACCACCTTCATCTTCAGTCAGATTGTTGTAGTTCTCTGGCTGAGTTTGAACCACACTGTAGTCTCCAGGAGTCAGATTCTCAAACAGATAATTACCATCCTCATTGGTAGTGGTCGTAATGGGATTCCCCTCACCATCAGTCACTGGTTCTCCATTACTATCGAGCAGACTGATGGTAACACCAGCAATAGGAGTATCTCCTTGTCCATTGCCAGTAGTATCTTCAGAGACATTACCGTTGATAGCACCCAATTGAGTTTCTACAAAGTTATTGCCAGTGCTATCAGCACCATCGATAGTCGCCGCAATCTGATTATCGTCAACTCCATCAATATCGGTCACACTGTCATAATCACCTGGTTGAGTTTGGACCACCACATAGTTCCCGTTGCCCAAATCGCTGAACTCATAGAAGCCATTGTCGTCAGTGGTAGTGCTGGAGAGCGCCTCTCCAGTGGGATTACCATCAACATCCGCATTGAATAGTTTGACTGTTACTCCACTAATGGGTGTATCTTCGGTCTCGATGGCATTATCATCTGGCAGATTGGTGTCTTCATACACGGTTCCCGATAGTTGGTAGAGGGGAGTTTCTTCCAGGAAGTCATTACCTGTAGAATCGGCGCCATCAATCGTGGCGGTAATTTGATTATCGTCAACT